>NZ_BBJB01000066.1 GCF_016584665.1 Pseudanabaena sp. lw0831 | reverse complement strand
ACCTACAAGATTCTTGTCGAAGGTTTGCGAATGCTCACTCCTTTGATTGCTGGTTCTGGATTTGATCTCGACATTGAGCAAGATATCATCTCTTGGATCGATGGAGAATATGCAGTTGTGGTATTCCCTAGCGATCGCTCACCTTTTCAAGAGATCGGCGTTGATTTTACTGTAGGAGCGTTAATTCGTACATCACAACCAGAAGCAGCGAATGCAACTCTTGCTAAATTAACTCAACAACTCTCCAAATTAGGTAAAGATTTCATCCAAGTGAAAAAGCGCCAAGTTGGTACGACTGTTCTGACCAGCTTTGAGTTTCCCGATACGCGGGTAAGTGGTAAAACTCAGAGCATTTTTGCCTATGGTTGGCGCGATCGCCAGACTTTAATGCTGACATTGGGAGCGAATACAGCATCAGCATTTATCCCAATTCCCAAACCTGCTCTCGCTGAATCAGAGATGTTTCGCGATGCGATCGCGGATATGCCACAACCAAACTTTGGCTATTTTTATCTCAATGTCAATGCGATCGCCAAACAAGTGGCTAAGTTCTATATATTCTCGCAGAGTTTCGCTTTTCCTGCCGATGAACCGAAGCCAATATCTAAACCAGAAGTACCTGAAATGCTCCAAAAGACAATTGATAGACTTGGTGGTGCTGTTTTTGTCTATTCCGAAACTAGCGATCGCTTCCAGTCTGATTTCTTCCTTGGGTTAAATCCATAAACCAAAATAAAGATGGCGCAACGCGCCATCTTTATTTTGGTTTATGGTAATTTTTATGATTTTAATAGCTGGTTTAACAAATGTCTGATATTCCAACGCAACTGCAAAAATTAGTAATTGCCAGTGGTAATGCTGGCAAGATAAAAGAGTTTCGTGATTATTTAGCAGACCTAGGCGTAACCCTAATTCTCAAACCAGATAGCATTGATGTTGAAGAAACTGGTGCAACTTTTATTGAGAATGCTCATCTCAAAGCTTCTCAAGTTGCGATCGCTACGGGAGAATGGGCGATCGCAGATGACTCTGGACTTGAAGTAATGGCGCTTAATGGCGCTCCGGGAGTGCTTTCAGCAAGATATGCCGATACAGATAGAGATCGCATTAATCGAGTTTTATCTGAACTTAAGGATCGGGCTAATCGTGAGGCTCAGTTTGTTTGCGCGATCGCGATCGCTTCACCAGATGGTGCGATCGCGGCTGATGCAGTTGGGCTGTGCAAAGGTGCGATCGCTGATGCCCCACGCGGTAAGGGTGGATTTGGATACGATCCGATTTTCCTCATCCCAGAGTTTCAGCAAACCTTTGGTGAAATCCCACCAGAGGTCAAAGCTAAAATTAGCCATCGTGCTAATGCTCTCGCTATACTGCGATCTAAATTACAACATTTCACAAAATAGAGAGGCAGCGCAAAACGCCGTCTCTCTATTTTGTGCTTACAGCAATTTCCAATAAAAGTAACCACAAGAAATTTTTTAAAAGTGTTGCTTCGCAACACTTTTAAAAAATTTCTTGGTTCGGGTTTGAGCGCAAAGAGCTGTATATCCTATTCGAGGAACATTGCAGGTTGAACCACATTATTCCTTGTAATAATATCAATCAGTTCCTGTTTAACTTCTTCAGCTTGCTCGTTATCAATTTGACAAGTACCCGCATTAGCATGACCGCCACCTTCATACCTCAGCATCAACTCACCAATATTGATCGGACAGGTACGATTAAGAACTGACTTGCCAACAGCAAAAACAGAATTCTGCTTCTGTCTTCCCCACATATGATGAATAGAAATATTACACTCAGGATATAGGGCGTATATCATAAAGCGGTTGCCAGCATAGATCGTTTCTTCATTCTGCAAGTTAACTATAACCAGCTTATCGTGGACTTCTGCACAGTTCTGAATCTGTCTCTTAAATATCTCCTGCTGCACAAAAAATAGTTCTACTCGCTCCTTAACATTTGGAAGTTCCATGATCTCTTCAATAGTCATGCTCCTAAAAGCTTCCACCAATTCCATCATCAAAGCATAGTTAGAAATCGTAAACTCACGAAATCTTCCTAATCCTGTGCGCGAGTCCATCAAAAAGCTCAATAATACCCATTCTTGAGGATGGAGAATATCATCAATGTCAAACTGTGCCGAATCGCATTTATCTACCGCTAGCATCATCGCTTGCGAAATCTGCGGAAACTTTAATTTGCCTCCATAGTAGTTGTAGACGACTCTTGCTGCCGATGGCGCTTCACCCTCGATAATATGATTTTCTGGAGTATCATAAATGCGCATCGTCTCACTCATATGATGATCGAAGACTAAATGTGCACCCTCTATATATGGCAAGTTAGTCAAAATATCGCGATCGCAGACCTCGACCTTACCATCTTGCACATCTTTAGGATGAACGAATAGGATCTCATCGATCATATCTAGTTCTTTGAGCAATACTGCGCTGACAACTCCGTCAAAGTCACTACGGGTAATTAATCGATATTTTTTGGTTGCGTCTGACATAAGCTGAGGCTCTAGATAATCTTGCAAATATTACGATTCTGTCAATAACTATAGCTCTTTGCGCTCAAACCCAAACCAATAAATTTTTTTAAAAGTTGCTTTGCAACGCCTTTAAAAATTTATTATAGTTACTTTCTGATGTTACGTGGAACAAAAATTATCCTGACATTTCAATGTCATATTGAAAGAGGGTTTGGAGACCAAACCCCTACATTTTTTGTGTGGGTAGGGGCTTGGTCTCCAAGCCCAAATCCCTGCTTCCAATACTATAAGCAGAAATTGTTTGTTGTAAGAATTCAGACACTTTGACAAACTCAAGCTCCAATTGATGCATCGCTATATCTACGTTTTCGATATCACTAGCATGACTATTTGACTTGCAAAGAACGTTTAACGCTTTGCAAATTGTCACAAGTCTATCGGCTCCTAAAGTACCGCTTCCGCCTTTAAAGGCATGATTTTCAAAACTAATTTTGGCAAAATCTAATTGTTCAATGGCTTGTCGCATCCTTGCGATCGCTTGCTCCGAATCTTTTAAGTAAGAATCAATAATCTGCGCGAGATCCAGCTTACCTAGACATTTCTCTAACATATTCAGCGTTGACAAATTGATTACAGCAAGTCCAGAGATAGAAGAGTCTAATTGCATATAAATGCTAGATGGTGTAATCGATCGATCAATATCACTAAATTTAACTTTTGACGGATCAAGTAATTGCTTTGTTAATGACTTTAGATTTCGAGATCGCAATTCAGGCTTAGTTTGCTCAGTCTGGATTTTACTTAATTGCAAATGCTCAGAAACTCGTTGTAGCGTCGAAACTAAATCTTCAATTTGGAGCGGCTTGGCAAGGTAATCATTCATTCCCACAGATAGAGCAGTTTCACGAGATTCCTTAAAGGCATTTGCCGAAAGTCCGATAATCCAAGGATTGCGGTCTGGCATCTGACGAATATGCTGACAAGCCGTCAATCCATCCATGATCGGCATCTGGATATCCATAAAAACTAAATCGTAGGCTTGTCTCTTCAACGCATTAACCCCTTCCAAACCATTTACCACAGCATCTCCCCTATATCCCAAACGTTCTAACATTAATAAAAGAATTTGCTGATTTACAGTATTATCCTCAACAATTAAAATTTGGAAAGGATAGCTACTAGCAAAATCGCTATTTAGTTGGACGATATTAATTAAATTTTTTGACTGCGGCGATCCAGTCGAAAATACACTCAGAAATACATGATAAAGCTTTGTTGCTGTAATTGGCTTAGTCAAATATCCAGCAAAGTGGATAGAACTAGAAATATCGGTAGCTGTCACAGAGGTGAGGAGAATAACTGGTAGAGAAGGGAAAACATCTTGGATGTTTCTGGCTAGCTCCAATCCATCTATCGATTCGAGATGACGATCAATTAAGACAGCATCAAAGTTTGATGCTCCTATGTATTGAAGAGCTTCCCCTTCAGATATTGCCGATTGGACAAGCATACCCAAAGGCTGAGTATACAACTGAATGACTTGTTGAATTGTTAGCTTGGTGCTAACGACAAGCAAATGCTTTTGGTCGAGATCGGGGTCGATCGCTAAAGGCTCTGTAGCGATCGCTTGAGCGCGAATAAAAAAGCTAAAAGTCGTTCCTTGTCCCAATTCGCTCTCAACTTGTATCCCCCCACCCATAAGCTTACAAAGCTGCTTGCTAATTGCTAAGCCTAAGCCAGTACCGCCATATTGCCTTGTAATTGAGCTATCTGCTTGACTAAAAGGTTTAAACAGTCGATTGATTGCTTCTGGAGCAATACCAACACCTGTATCGCGCACAGCAAAATCTAATTGATATGTATTTGTGTCTGATTCGATCAAAGTCGAACTCAATGTAATCACAATTTCGCCACTTTCTGTAAATTTGATCGCATTACTAATCAGATTCACCAAAACCTGCCGTAGACAAGTGGAGTCGCTAATGATCCGACTCGGCACATCCAAATCGATTAAAGCCGTCAGGTCTAGAGATTTTTCGGCAGTTTGAAATGCCATCAAATCAAGGATTTCTTCAATACAATTCCGCAAATCAAAGGGATGCTCTTCTAACTCGATCGCACCAGATTCAATTTGAGAGAAATCAAGAATCTTGTTAATCACTGATAGAAGTACTTCCCCTCCTTGACGAATCCCAGTAACAAATAATTGTTGTTGAGAGGATAGCGGTGTACTGCTCAATAGTCCAGCCATCCCAATTACAGCATTCATCGGTGTGCGAATCTCGTGGCTCATGGTTGCCAAAAACTCACTCTTAGCTTTGTTAGCAGCTTCAGCTACCATTGCAGCAGCCAGTTTTGCCTCATTTTGTTTTTTCTCAGTGATATCCGCAACACTCACTACAAACTGAACTGGACAGTTGTCAATATCTCGGATTAAGCTAACACGACTGATCGCATCAACTATTTTACCGTTTTTGTGGATGTATTGGGTTTCTAGAATTGTACATTCAGTTTCCCCTACTAATAGCTTGTTTCGGTGTGCTAAAGTTGATTCGATAGAATCAGGATGAGTGATATCAATAGCTGAGATTTGAAGTAATTCTTCAGGAGAATAACCATAGGTCTTACAAATATCTTTATTAACAATTAAGAACTTTCCCTCTAAATTGAGCGTTGCCATACCCACAGGTGCATTGTCAAAAGATATTCGCAGTAGTTCTTCATTCTGACGTAATTCATTGGTACGGTGCTGCACTTTTTCTTCTAAAGAAGAGTTGAGATTTCGCAGATTTTGATAGAGTTCTGCTTGTTGAATAGCGATCGCAAGTTGCACTGACAACTGCTTAAGTAATCGTAAATCCACATCTTCCCAAATGCGCGTAGTTGAGCATTGATGAACAATTAGTAACCCCCATAGAAGAGATGAAGAATCTCCAGCATCCACATCCGAATATTGAGTAGATGTAGGTAAGAGAATGGGCACTACTAGATTCGCTTTCACTTGAAATCTTTCTAATAGTTGAACGTGACAAGAACTTAAATTTGCCACATGGATATCATTTGCCGCAAAAATTTTACCCTGTCGATATGCGCCACCTAAGTTGTCACGAAAACAAGTGTCAATTATATTTTGATGAATACTTGGCTCCCAAGGAGGATCGACAGCTTCGGCGACGATCGTGCCACTCATATTGGGATTGAATTTATAAATTACGGTGCGATCAGCTTTGAGAAAGCTTTGAACTTCTTGAACGATCGCTTCATAAATTTTATCAAGTTCTAATGATTTTCTGACCCGTAGTGAAATTTCTGCAATTAGAGTTTCTTGTTGATGCGATCGCTGTAATTTATGAAATATGGCAAACCGATCTAACAGTCTGTGAATAGTTCGGCGTAGGACAACGGCACTTATCTCATCTTTGATTAAATAGTCAGCAGCTCCAAGCTTAATGGCATTTGCGGCGACGATGCCATCTTCATATCCAGTGAGCATAATTACTGGCCATTTGGGGTCAACGATTCCTGAACTGATAATCTCTAACAGGTCGAGTCCATTGCCATCAAGCAAATTAGCATCAAGTAATACAATGTCTGGACTATGCGATCGCCAGAGGCATAATGCATCATTGACATTATCAGTCTCTAAAATCTGATAGTTAGTGGTGGAATCAGTTTGAATGTAATGACGATAAATAGAGCGATCTTTTTCACCACTGCTTACAATCAAAACCTTTACTTGAAAAGATAATCTCTGTGAACTATTTGGTGTGATCTGACTATTTGGAGAATTGGACATTACATGATTACGCGAACTAAGATGTTCTCTTAAATAGCTAGGCACAATTAAATATAAAACCCCAAAATCTGCACCGCCCGCTGCGCAGGAGATACAGATTTTGGGTTTGGTTTTTAATTATGCCAAGGTACTTAATAGAAATTATAGACTTTTTTCTATTGCCTATAGGATCGCTGTAATGGTTATAAAAAATCAGATGGGGCGAAATCGCCCCATCTGATTTTTTAATTACCCAAACCCTTAAAGTTGCGCCCCGCAGGGGCGCAACTTTACAGGTTTGGGTTTGTAATTGATTATGTACATCTACTTATGACCAATCGTCCTGCCCTTCATCCTGCGCCATATAAACTTTGCCGATCGCATGGATCGCTCTAGTTTTGGTAAATAGTGCTTCTTCAGTTAGCTGCCAATTATCGAGCACCTTGAGCAAATCAGCCTGAATATCTCTCGCTCCAACGAATCCTTTATAACGCACGATTAAACGCGCTAGATCAGCATGATCGCGATTGCTAGGCGCAGACTGCGCCAGTAAGTCATTCACAATTTGGCGATCTTTGGTGTACTGAGGATGTCTTTGATCTTTTACTTCTGCCATAAAAATTACAGCGCTTTGCGCTGAGATAAAAACCCCAAAAAATTATTGAGAGTATTGCAAAGCAATACTCTCAATAATTTTTTGGGGTTTGGTTTGGTTACAAACTACTGTCTCAAAATCACTACTTCGTTACCAGTTACAGGGGTACGCGCAATCAAATGATTTTGGGCATCTGCGACAAATAATTTCTTGAAATTGAGTGACTGCGATCTCGTTTGTAAATCTGTCACCAATTGAGTCTGTTGGCTTGGCTCCAACTTATACCAGCCATCATTAAGAGCCACAATCAAGCGTCCACGCTTAAAGTTGGTCTGTACTGAACCAAGCAAAGATTCGCCATATTGGTTCGCTACTTCCGAAACTTGGGTTTGAATCTTAGCGATCGCAATTTGTTCAGCATTTAGAGGCGCGTCACCACGCTCTGGCTTCACCAAATCTTTATTAACAGCAGGTGGTTGCTTCTTAGCATTAATGCTCACAGGTTTGCTAATCGGTGCTGGTGTTGCCGCAACTTTTTTAACATTTTGACTGTGGGCATGGGATGGCTTCAGAATGATCAAAAGAGAAAACAAAGTGACCAAAGCAACAGTACCAGCCCGTTTATCAAGAATCCGCTTAACTTCATCAGAAAGTGGAACCTGCACCGCAATGCCACTGATCGATCGCCAAATTGGAGCAGTCGCGGTCACGGTCTTTTTCCAAGCATCATTTTCTTGGAGCTTTTCCCAAGAATTTACCAAAGAAGGCGTTGCCGCTGCCTTAGCCGAAGCCTTTTGCCAAACATTTGTCGCGATCGGATCGAGCTTGTCTACAGACATTTGTAAAAATGACAAAATTTTCGGTGTAACTTGCTCTTTGACAAATTTCCAAGCAACACCAAATTCTTGCTTAACTTGGGCCACCAGAGGAGAGTCAGCTTCGATGGATGCATTAATCAATCCTGCCGCCTCACCCGTCGCATCCAATGTGCTTTCTTGACCTTCAAGGCTTTGTTGCAGTTTTGTTAAGGCGACAATTAAAGATGCGATCGCCTTAGCTGAAAATACCTTTCCTATATTTAAAGCTTTATTTAAGGTAGGGTTGCTAGAAAGACTCTCTGTGCTCGTTGTAGCAGTTGTCTCTTCACCTTCTTTTGTCACCAAATCGGACTTGGTGAGCTTTGTTTGCAGGTTACGAAGTGCAGGCAGCAAATTTTTAATAAGTTTAAGTAATAGCGCTTGCAACTGCGGCTGTACTTTTGTCCAAGTTTGCCCAACTTGCTTAGAAACGCCCTCAATTACTTCTTTAGTTTTGTTTTCTGTCATAACTGCCTCCTGTCACAATTCACACGGTTGCCATGAAAAGTATCACAAATTATGCAGTGAGATTAACATATCTTGAGTCATTTCTTAGTATTGCAGTGCTTTCCGCTGAGAAGAAAATCAATATTTTTGTTAAAAGTGTTGCAAAGCAACACTTTTAACAAAAATATTGTGGTTTGTTTAACAGCAAAGTTCTACATTTCTATAGATTAAGTACCTCGGCATAATCAAAAAATCAGAGCCAAAATCTGTACCGCCCGCCTAGCGGGCGGTACAGATTTTGGGGTTTTATATTTAATTGTGCCTAGCTACTTACATAGTTGCTATAGTTAGGTAAGCTTTATCACTTAGTTCTTGCTCCTGCCTTGATCATTGTTTTTATTAATACAAATATTACTTAAATATCATGCGTATTCTCGCTCTAGCTTGGGAGTTTCCACCACGCATCATTGGAGGAATTTCTCGTCACGTAGCAGAGCTATATCCTGAAATTGTTAAGCGCGGACATGAGGTTCATCTAATCACCGTTGCCGTCGAGTGTGGGGCATCAGCAGAAGTCGTCGATGGAATTCATGTGTACCGAATTTCCGTTGGAGTCAATAATGACTTTTTCCAATGGATTGCGAAAATGAATGCAAATATGCTGAACTTTGCGAGAGAGTTCTTGGCAATTAATTCTATAGACTTGATCCATGCCCATGATTGGTTAGTTGAAGAATCCGCGATCGCGATTACTAACGAATTTCAGATTCCACTAGTTACCACGATCCATGCCACAGAATATGGACGATGTAATGGGATTCACAACGACACGCAAAGATATATCCATCATAAAGAAATCCTCTTAACTCAAGCATCTCAGCGAGTGATTGTTTGCTCTCGATATATGCGAGGCGAATTGCAACGGGCGCTAGATTGTCCTGCCGAGAAAACCGATGTGGTCTATAACGGGCTGAGCGTTGAGCGTTGGCAAAATATTACTGCAGAGCATCAATACGATCTTGAAGCCCTAAAAGCACAATACGCGAAACCTGAAGAAGCGATTATCTACTTTGTCGGACGGATTACTTACGAAAAAGGCATTTATATTTTGCTGAATGCCATGCCCAAGGTGATCGCGGCGATGAACGATCGAGTACGTCTGGTGATTATCGGTACTGGCGACGCTTATTCTATCTTGCTCCAACGTCAAGCTTGGGATCTAGGTATTTATCATAAGGTTTTATTTACAGGCTTTATGGCAGACGCTGATTTTTGGAAATTTCAGAAGATCGCTAATTGTGCAGTATTTCCCAGCTTATACGAGCCATTTGGGATCGTCGCCCTTGAGAGTTTTGCCGCAAAAATTCCGCTTGTAGTTTCCGATACGGGAGGATTGCCAGAAGTAGTGCGCCATAAGGTCACAGGGCTAGTAACTCGCGTTAATGATGCTGATTCGTTAGCTGAAGGGATCATCGAAATCTTACAAAACCCTGAGTACGCAAAAACCTTAGTTGATAATGCTCAGTCGGATCTAAGAGAAAGCTTTGCATGGGACAAACTTGCCGAACAAACTGAAGCAGTTTTTTTGAAGGTTAAAAATTGAAGGTAACATCTTTAAAGTTACACAACATCAGTAATGACCAGTGGTGTCACTAATGAGGATTTAATTTGTGGTGAATTGCGTAAGCCTGATGGTGAAGGCAGAAAAGATAGAAGCACTGTCAGGAAAGCGATCGAAACCATGCTACCGATAAAAAACTTGGCAAACCATAATTCGCCGGAATCAGGATTTGGATTCAAATTGTGAGAAGACATAATAATTTTTTGCTTGATAATGTTGCTTGAGTATGCGAGAGCTTGAGTATGTGTTGTTATAGACGAATTAATTTACAAAAGGAGTCCCCCAAAAGTTCCAATTTTCTTTATTGAAAGGCGATCGCCATTTTTCGATTAAGTTTCGTTCAAGTTGTTGACGTGGACGTGATGAAGAAGGAGCATCCCACCAGAAGGTCATGACAACTTGTGTCGGTAGGTTGTGGGTGCTATGCAAATCGCGGTAATTAAGGAGATACCGTTTGCAATCATGAATTCCTTTCCATCGCTTATGAGATCTGCATGTCTCACCAATATACAGTAGCACTGGTGATTGTACCTCAGTAGTGAGATCGATCACAAAGTATATGCAAGCATCGTCACTGCCACCACTGGGCAAGCGATAGAACTCCGCAGGTTGGATCGGTAAGGCAAAGGGATTAATCGCATGGGGATCGCAGTGACTAGACGGCATGTCAAATAGAGCAGTTTGAACGGCGGGAATCATTGTGGTGATGGAACTCTGGTACTTAGCGATCGCCTGTTTCCATATCTGTAAAGACTGACTTCCCATTTCATAATTTGCGCTACTGTCATAGAGTCGTGAATTTCGCTGAATACCTTCACTAAAGAGCGATCCCTGTTCATAACTTAAACCAGACAAGGGGCTTAAGCCCCTTGTCTCTATATTTTGATTTTTACTGTTGTAGGGAGTAGGGCGATCGCTCATGATGATTGCTATAATTTTTTTAAACGGCACTGAACACCGCCTAAAAAATTATAGTCAGATATTTTGCCAGAAGCTCTACCATCCCAAATTATCAAAGGGCAACCTCTGACTGCACTCGCCCCAATGCAGGATGTAACCGATCTTGCCTTCATGCAAATGTTAAGCGAATATGGCTGTCCTGATTATTATGTGACAGAATACTTCCGAGTCTATGCTAACTCTAATATCGATAAGAAAATTCTTAGATCAATAACTCTGAATACAACGGGGCGACCTGTATTTGCTCAACTAATTGGTGAAAGTATTCCTGACATGCTGCGGATTGCCAAACAATTAACCAACTATCCGATCGCAGGAATTGATCTTAATCTTGGCTGCCCCGCCCCGCGAGTGTATCGCAAAAATGTTGGTGGAGGATTATTGCGTGAACCTGAAACCATTGAGCGAATTTTTGAGGCTCTGCGATCGCAAATTTCTGGACTCTTCACTGTAAAAATGCGTGTAGGTTTTGACTCAATTGAGAATTTTGAAAAGCTCTTGCAATTAATTAATCAATATCAAATTGATATGCTGAGCTTGCATGGTCGCACAGTCAAAGAGTTATATCGCGGAGAAGTGCATTATGACTTAATCCAACAAGCGGTGCAGACGGTAAATTGTCCTGTACTAGCGAATGGCAATATTACTTCTTATCTCAAGGCTGAACAGGTTTTGCAAGAGACAGGTGCGGCGGGAGTAATGATTGGGCGATCGGCGATTCGCAATCCTTGGATTTTTCAACAAATTCGCGATCGCTTTGCTGGTAAGCCAGTCCAAGTCACTACCCTTGCTGATGTGTATAGATATATTCAGCATCTATTTGCAATTACTTACCGAGATGATCTTAGAGAGAAATCCCATGTTAATTGTCTGAAAAAGTTCTTAAACTTTATCGGCACTAGCATTGATCGAGAGGGTCAGTTTTTGGCAGGAATGCGATTAGTCCAGTCAAAGCAAGATCTTTTTGATTTGTGCGAACGCCATTTACTCACTGAACCTGATCGTCCTTTTGCGATCGAGCCATATGAAAATCTTGTAGCACGCCCCAGTTGTGAATCAAACCCATAAAGTTACGCCCCCGCGGGGCGCAACTTTATGGGTTTGGGATTGTAATTAATTTGTGGATTTTATGAATAAAACAAGGCTCTTCCAGAAAAAATTTTGGAAGTTATTAATTGGGTTTTGCTTAGTATTTTTGGCAACCTTTGGAATTGATCATTTGCCAGCAAGGGCAAGCGATCGCACATTTCTGAATGTATCGCTAGATTTTGTCAATGAGTATAAATTACCAAAACAGAAGTTTGAGAATGAGATCGTTGGAGGTTTGTCTGGACTAGCTTACGATCGCATTGGTGATATTTTCTATGCAATTTCTGACGATCGCAGCGAATTTGCACCTGCTAGATTTTATGCTCTCAAACTGAAGTTCAGTCCTCAAAAAGAACAGCTCAAACTTGAGAATGTAGAAGTAATTGGTGTTGACTTCCTCAAAGATAAAACTGGCAATACTTATCCCAAGGGGGAAGTTGATCCCGAAGGAATTGCGCTAACAGGCGATCGCACTGTGCTAATTGCCAGTGAAGGCGTAACTAGCAAAGGCATTGCTCCCTTTATCGATGAGTTCGACCTATTGACAGGTAAATGGCTCAGGAGTTTACCGATTCCTCAGCGCTATTTATTCGAGCCAAAAAAAGATCCAAATCCTAATAAAAGTGACTTTCCTAAGGCAGAACCGCAGGGCGTAAGAGATAATCTTGGTTTTGAAGCGCTCACAGTAATTCGTGACTCCATCGGCGATCCTTATCGAGTCTTTGCAATTACGGAAAATGCACTAGCTCAGGATACTCAAACCGACGAGCAACAGCCATCGGAAAGTCGATTTTTGCATTATCTCGTTGGTAATATCGCACCTCTAATCGTCGCTGAGCATCGTTATCCTGTCGAAGCGATGACTTCTCCTGTCACTCAGATTGGTGTCAATGAAATCGTTGCGATCGATCGCGGCGGTCACTTTCTCACCCTTGAACGCTCCAATGGCTCATCAGGATTGAGTGCCAAAATCTGGCAAATTTTTACAGGTGATGCTAATGATACTTCCTCAATCAAAAGTTTTCGAGTTAGTCCTAATGTGCGATCGATCCGTAAAAAGCTGGTATTAGATTTAGCAACTCTTGGGATTAAATTAGATAATTTAGAAGGAATGGCGATCGGCCCCCGTTTAGCCGATGGTTCACAAAGTATCATTTTGGTTAGCGATGATAACTTCAGCGACAACCAATTCACACAATTTCTGCTATTTCGTCTAAAGCATAATTAGACTCAGACTCAAGCAAATCAATGTGTATTGCCAGTTAAGGTGTAGCAATTTGTCGAGAGTGTAGTCACATTTTCAAGAATTAATTAAGTGGTTGCTATGCCGAATGATTAATCCATGTAATTGATGGGTTGAATAAGCTCAATATGATTGAAGCTGTTCATTTTGCCCGTGAAGGGATTAGGCAAGATTAGAAAAAATGTGGTGATAGGCGATCGCCTTGACATACGATCCATTGGGATAAGCTGCTTGTAGTAAAAGCAAGTTAGAGCAAATTAGACAGGTTGCAAAATTACTTCTTCGGGAATTGAAACCCAAACACTAAACTTATCAGCATTGCATGTAATTAATATAGCTATACCTAAGTCTAAATCGCTTCTACACTCTGCGATCGCTTCGTTAAGAGAGTTACAAACTTTATGATCCACAAAGGTTTTGCCTAGAACCGTAATCGCTTTTTCTGTTCCAAAACTGGTTTTGATGCCAATTAAGCGAACTTGGTTTAGTGAACTGAGAAGCATTGTTTTGACCTTAACTCAACAGATACTAGTATCGCGTTCTATCAATGTTTAGATTGCGATCGCAAATCTACGCTCTTGTGATCTTAAAGGTAAAAAATTGCGATCGCGGTCACAAGTCCATAAAAAATTACCTTAACCAATTGGATAGATTTTTCATCATGATTAGCAATGCAAGTTTTACTTAGGACATAAAGCCCAAAAAGCGTGAGGCGGCGCTTTGCACTGCCTCAAGCTTTTTGGGCTTTGTTAAGGTTAGGATGGGTTAAACTTAAAACAAGAAATGACATTATTCCGTTGCGAATTTTTTTAGCTGTGGACAACACAAACGAACATACAGAAGCAATTTCTAAGCCCTCACGGCGCAGACATTTTTTATGGACTTTAGTAGGCGTAATTCCCATCGGAGTTGGTTTGTGTTTTGTCCATGTACCGATTAGTTGTGCTTGTGCAAATCCAGCGCCTTATATCACAGGTCTTTTTACCAGAGCGCAACAAGCATATTTTGAAGAACATAAAAAATTTGGCAAATCCTATGAGGAGTTGCAAATATCAGGAGCAATACCTACTAAAACAACCCGTTACGAATACTCCTTTGAAGTTGAGCAAGATCGAGCATTCATGTATGCAACTCCGCAAGTTGTCCCAAATGATTTTTTTCGATTAGGACTAACTACTGCAAAAATTCCTGGTGTTGTTAGTGCAGTCATCTATGACCCTAAGCAAAAAAACACAGTTAGGGTGACATGTCTCGCGGAAGACGCTTCATCTGGAAGACCTCCTAAACCTGTTTTTGACGGTAAGGCTTTCATCTGTGGTGCAGGTTTTAAGAGTCGCTAGCCTTCAGAGGCAGGTTCAACTATTCAGAGCACATCATTATTTGGTTAATGTCATGCTTGCGATCGCGTAAAATAAAAGCTGAAAAGAGAAAATTTTATGAACGCTTTAACTGTCAGCCTAGATTCTGTAATCGATCTCACCGACGAGCAGTTCTTTCAACTTTGCCACAAAAATAGCGACCTCAGATTCGAGCGCAACGCTCAAGGAGATATTACAATCACGGCTCCAGAAGGTGGCGGCACAGGAATGCGTAGTGCTAGTATCACAATCGATCTAGGGATTTGGAATCGAAAAACCAAATTAGGCTTTACTTTCGGCTCATCTACAGGCTTTAAGCTTCCCAATGGTAGCGATCGCTCTCCTGATGCATCATGGATCTTAAAAGAACGTTGGGATGCTTTAACTGAAGAGCAACAGGCAAAGTTTGCGCCCATTTGTCCAGACTTTGTGATTGAGTTAATGTCTCCTAGTGATAACTTGAAGGTTACACAAGCCAAGATGCAAGAATATCAAGAAAATGGTGCAAGGCTAGGTTGGCTGATTAATCGCAATGATCGAGAAGTGGAAGTTTATCGGATTGGGAAGGCTAAAGAAGTTTTGTCAAATCCGAGTTCTCTCTCTGGTGAAGATGTATTACCTGAGTTTGTTTTGAGCCTTGCGGAAATTTGGTAATTATGTCAATGAACCAAAGATTTTTTATCGCGCTGTTACCGCCAGATTCTATTCAAAATGAAGTTAGACAAATTCAATCTAATTTTGAAGCTCGCTATAGTTCTAAAGCCACACTCAAAGCTCCGCCGCATATCACCCTCATTCCTCCCTTTGAACTATCCAGCGATCGCCTTGAGCCATTACAAATCGAATTAGAGAAATTTGCCAAAACGCGATCGCCTTTTACGATCAACCTATCTGGATTTGCGACTTTTCCACCTCGTGTAATTTACCTTGATATTGTTCCTAACCCAGTTTTGCTAAATCTATATTTAGATATCGCGGCAACATTGGCGAATAATCTGGACATTTTCGATCCCTATGCTTCCAGACCTTTTGTGCCACATATGACCGTTGTTCTTCGAGACTTGACTCCTGAGAACTTTGAGCTGGCTTGGGCAGAATTTCGCGATCACCAAATTAATTTTGAATTTGAGGCGATTAATCTGACGCTATTGGCGCATGACGAACAGAAATGGAATGTTCAATCTAACTTTGCCTTTCCAGAAAATTAGATTTTAGTCTGATTTAAACTTATTGCGCAATTGACTGCTTAGCGCATCAATACTGGTCACAACTACTAATAGAACTAGCATCATTGTCATCGCTTTGTTATATTCAAAACCACGAATGTAGCTAACCAACTCGAAACCAATTCCACCCGCACCGACTACTCCTAAAACTGAGGCGGCGCGGATATTGTATTCAAACATATACAGTGTATAGCCGAGACACAGTGGTAAAACCTGCGGCATGATGCCATATTGAGCAATTTGCCACCACGAGGCGCGACTTACTTGCAGAGATTCAAGAGATCGCTTATCTACGGACTCGATCGCTTCTTGATAGAACTTCGCTAGGTAACCAATCGTGTAAATGCCTAGAGCCAAAGTTCCCGCTGGAGCACCTAAGCCTGTCGCCGCCACAAAAAACAATCCTAAAATAATCGATGGAACTGAACGGACAGCATTTTGGAAAAGATTTGCCATCCAACGTAACCACAATGGTGAAAGATTTTGGGCTGATAATAGAGCGATCGGAATTGAGAGAATTGCCCCAATCGTCGTTCCCCAGAGTGACATTTGCACAGTCTCAATTAACGCCTTAATCGCCACATCTAATATGCTCAAATCGGGCGGCCAAAGACGCGACAAAAAATCCGCCATGTAAGGCAGACTGGTTTGGATTAACTTGGGATCAACTTTTAAGCCTTGTAATGACCAAATATAAGCCCATCCTAGACCGATAATTACTAAAAATCTGAAGCCCCAGATGTTGTAGCGGCTAGAAGTGTAAGGGCGAATTCGATCAAGAAATTTCATTATGCAGCGTTAGCGGACTGAACTAGGGATAGATTTTGCAACTTTGCAAATTGTCTGTCCATATTTTGACAGTCCCCATCATACCAGACCTGCCCTTCTTGAAGAACGATCGCTCTCTGGGCATACTTGGCTGCAAGCGCGAGATCGTGCAGTACAACTACAACTGTCAGACCTTTGCGATTCATCTCTTGTAAGCTGCTCATCACTTGTTCAACTCCCGATACATCCAAGCCTGTAGTTGGCTCATCGGCTAGCAAAATATGAGGCGACTGAATCAAGGTACGGGCGATCGCCACACGTTGACGTTGTCCGCCGCTTAGTTGGCGAGCTTTTTGGTAGATTTGTTCTTGCAGTCCCATTTTTTGTAATAACTGCATAGCCACACGGCGATCGCGCTTTGGAAATCCCCATAAACTTTGCCATGTATTTAGTTCCCCAAGACATCCACAAAGAACATTATCTAAACAGGAAAGTTGATCGACTAAGCCGCCGCCTTGAAAAAGGAAACCGACATTTTTGCGAACTTCATCGACTTGCTTTGGTTGGACTGCCGTGCCACAGATCTGGATTTCGCCTTGACTCACAGGAACTAATCCCACCAGCGATCTCAAAAGAGTTGATTTTCCTGCACCGTTCAAACCAAGTAGAGCTACAAATTCCCCATGATTGATTTTTAAATCAATTCCATTCAAAATCGGACGCTTTAAAGTAGCTTGATAAGCAGTGCTGACATTGTGACAAGCGATCGCAGGTGAGTTGTTTTCTGATCCAAGTTCCATAATTTTAAGTTTCTAATTTTTTGAAGATACAGTCTTTTGATGTAAAACGGTATAAAAGAATTTTGGTAAAAAGCTTGCAAAGCAAGCTTTTTACCAAAATTCTTGATTTTTAGCTCAGCGCTAAGTGCAATAAATAGACTATGGTTTCAGTCCGGCCCGTTGAATAGCAGTACGCATCGTCGCCAAATGTTGCTCATGCTCAACCTTGACTAGCTCAGTGGAGTTGTAAAGACTGCGAAATAGTTCTTTATTTTCAGACTCATTCAGCTTCAAAAAGGCTTTAATCAACTTTTCTCGCAGATCGGCAGGCACACTGTCATCAATGGCAATCCCATGGGCTGGTACGTTAGGAACTGCGTGCAATACCCGTAATGTTTTCCCTTCTTCCGCTGTAATCCAAGGTGGGAGCAGCGCATATTCGGAAACTACAGCCACATCGGCTTGACCACGCAATAATGCTTGTAATGCACTACTGTAGCCATCTCCATAGGTAACCTTCCCAAAAAACTGTTCTAAGCGATCGGGTCCATCCACGAACTTGAGTCCCACCAATTCACTGACAGGAAAAATAAATCCAGAACCAGATGAACGAGAGGTAAACGCCATGCGCTTACCCCGCAACTGTTCTAAAGTTAGGGTTGGATCGGCCAAGGTTTTTAAAGGGCTATCTTCAGAAACGACAAAGATCGAGTTGTAGGTTTTGCCCCCCGAATAGTCAGCGCGAACTTCGGCTAAGTACATTTTTGCCCCTGATAGTTGCTCCGCCTTAAGAGCAGCGCGACCACTTACAAAAGCGACATTGGCGCGATTGGCTTTTAAAGCTTCCACAGAGGCTGTTTCGTCAGCGGTGATCCCCTTCACAGGCATACCGACTTCTTTTGATAAAATCGCTGTAACTTGATCGACTTTATTTTGCAAATCTTTAGTATCACGGCGAGTTGCAAAAGCGATCGTGATCTCCTTGAGCGGTGCCTGTGCTACTTCAGTAGGAGTAGGCTTTGTTTCTGGGGCTGACTCCTTCGCTGGAGTAGATGTCTGAGCTGCATTAGTCTGGGATGGAGTCTGTGGAGTATTTCCTGTACAGGCGGTTAATCCTACCAAAGATATTAATCCTGCAAATACAGCAAGATTAATAGGTAAACACGAAATTTTTTTCATTGATTTTTTGAAAACAGTCAATATACTAATGACTAATACTTGCAATAACTTTTAAAAATAGCTTACGCTTATTTGAGAATTAAAGTCAATAATTTACAAGTTTTTTTTTGAGTTTTTAGCGATCGCCTATTTGCCAAGTCTCAAAAATGACTTGATAATTACGAATTACGAATTATAAAAAAATAATTCGTAATTCACAATTCGTAATTCGTAATTGATATGCAGTGAAATCGCTATGACCGAAAATCAAATCCCCGAAGGCGTAGAACGAGAAGTGAAAACTATGGGCGGTGCAGCAATCGACGGCGCACCGATCGCTTATATTATTGTCCTCGCCGCCGTTGCTACCGTTTTAGCATTTATTCCTTTTTCGATTGTGCTTGGCTCAGGCAAAGGCATTCCCCTTAGTCAAAGTATTTATCCTCTGCTAGGTTGGTTGCTTGGTCCCTTAGCAGGTGCATTAGCTAGCGGCATCGGCACATTAATCGGCGTATTTCTTGCACCCTATACAGCAGGAGTTCCCGCGATCGCAATTTGGGGAGCAGTAATTGCTAGCTTTGCGGCAGGCTCGATGGTAATTGGACAAAAGCGCCAATATTGGTATTTGGGATTAACGATTTTGTTTGCGATCGAGCTTGCGGCTTATGCTTACTTAGCGGTTATACGTAATGGGATTCCTGTAAATACTTTTGTGGCAGGAGCCTTTATCGACTGGTCAGCCTTATTACTATTTGTGTTGCCAACTCGCACATTATTTGCACGTTTGATTAGTAGCAATAACCTTGTAAAAGTAGCGATCGGGATTTTTTGTGGCACTTGGACAATTTGCGGACTGGCTCACCTTAGCCAAGTTCCATTTACTTATTATTTATTCAACTGGCCAGAACCAATTTGGAATATGTTAATTCCGATTATTCCTGTCGAGAATGCCATGCGGGGGCTATCTGGTGCTGTTATTGGTACTGGCGTGATTTCGGGCTTGAGAGCGATTAATTTGGTAAAACCAAAGGAAGCAATTTATTAGCTCACTTACTCACCAAACCCAAAAAGACAAATTGTCCGCTACGCGGGCGATTTGTCTTTTTGGGTTTGCTTTTTTATTCCCCAACTACTTAATGCATTAAAATATGTCAAAAAACGATATGTCAAGTATCTCTAGCGATCGCAAACAACGTAGTCCTAAACCCAAAAAGATTTCTAAGATTAAACGTTTTTTTAAATGGTTAGAATCGCGATTTGCGACACCAGAATTTATTGGGGGAATGTATACCGCATTAACGCTGTTCTTTTTTATGGCCGCGACAAATACCCTTGCAGGTTGGCTATATGTAATTAGTGGTGTGAGTTTAGCACTATTGATTGTGGGGGCGGTGATGCCAAAACGCTTACTCGCAGAAATGGTGGTGGTGCGATCGCAAATTGATCCAGTTAGTGTCGGTGATGATCTATGGGTAGATTTGACGATTCAAAATACGGGGCGAACTGAAAAGAGATTGCTGGAAGTTCGGGATATTTTGCCAGAAAATCTCTCGAATATTTTGCAGCAAGACATGGTGATCGAGTTGATTGCGCCGCTGCAAGAATATCACTGGACGTATGAAGCGAAAACCGCAAAGCGCGGTGTATTTTTGTTTCGATCTACAGAAATTGCTACTTCCAGCCCCTTAGGATTATTCCGCAGTCGTCGTGCTTGTCCATCGGGACAGAAAGCGATCGTTTATCCAACAGTGCTACCCCTCGATCTCTGTCCATTGGTCGATCAATTAGGAAGTGAGACAAGTCCGCGTCAATATAGCGATGAGCATAACTACAGCAATGCAACGGAAGGTTTAACTAAAACCTTGCGCCCCTATCGCTGGGGCGATCCGACCAGATTAATCCATTGGCGGACAAGTGCCAAGTTTGGTGAATTGCGGGTGCGGGAATTGGAAGTGACGATTGGGGGACAAGAAGTCGCGATCGCCCTTGACAATTCTGTTGGATGGGAGCCTGAAGCCTTTGAAGAAGCAGTAGTGACAGCAGCTTCGCTCTATTTCTATGCTCAAAAGTCAAAGTTGAGCGTCAGACTTTGGACACATGACACAGGTATTGTCCAGAGCGATCGCGCAGTATTAGAAACCTTAGCTGCCGTGAATATTTCCGAAAAACCCGCAGATATTCTCAAAGATTTGCCAGATCTACCCGTGGTGTGGCTATCCCATCGCAACGATAGCATCGCCTATTTACCCTTTGGTAGTCGTTGGGTGCTGTGGCAATCGTCAGGACAATCATCCAAAGTATCAGTTCCCAATCAGAGATCGCTAGGTTTAACAATTGAAACAATCTTAGACACTGAAGATTTAAGTTATAAATCTTTGCGATCGCAACTTCAAGAATATCTAACGCTTTAGCTTTACAAAACCCCAAATTGTTGAGGCGGACTTTGCCCGCCTCAAACGAACCAATAATTTTTTAAAAGTGGTGCGAAGCACCACTTTTAAAAAATTATTGGTTCGGGTTTGAGCGCAAAGCGCTGTAAGACGGGCTAACGATTGCTATACTTTTTGATATCGCGTTAACTTCGCAATTTTTACGTTCGCAGCGACAAAAAAACTGGTGGCATCTTATGGCGCTCAAAATCGGAAGACTTGAAATTGGGTATCGCTTGCTAATTTCTCTAACCGCGATCGCGATCGCCTATGGGTGGATAGGCTCTCAGTTAAGCACTTTATTTTATTTTGGCGACTACCTAGGCTTGGTTTTTTTGTTTATGCTTGCGGTAGTTGGCATATTTGCCATCCCTCAGAGTGTCGGGGGACTGTTGGCTGCGATCGCAGCAGTGATTACAGTCTATTGGCAGACCTCTGATCTTACCTACAGTTTGATTACTGCGGGTGTTTGCCTAGGAATGTATTTGCTCGGTTTTCAAGATGTCCGTTACGATCCTGCGCCAGAAAAAAAGCTATCTATCCTTGAAATTGTCGCCACACTGATCACGATTGGATTTATGGTGCAGATGGCGCTGCTAATTTTACAGACTCCATCAAGCTGGTTAACCAGCATAGTAATCGGTGCGATTGCCGCCGCGATTACCCTCATTGGTCGGCAATTCGCCTATATCGATATCCCTCAAAAAATGCTTTGGCAATTATTTGGTGGAGTGACCATTATTAGTCTAGCGATCGGCTTTGCGATCAGAGCCATCAGCTATGCCACAACCAAACCAGTCCAACTGTTCTAAACAAAAGATGAGAGGCGGTACAAAGAGCCACCTCTCATTTTTTGTTTAGAACTACTGCCAATACAGCCCAACTAAACCATATTCAAAAAATGCAGACATCGAAGCAAGCTTGATGATGGTTGAGTTCGCAACTATAAACGTTAGGATTGGAGCCAAATAGCTCCAACGATTTATAAACTTACTAGCTAAAAATGCGATCGCTAGAGTATTAGCTGGATAAATATAAAAAGCAAATCGAGGCAAAAACTTGGTCGGACTCCAGATTTCTGACTGAGCTGCAACAAAAAACATAGCAATTAACATCACAGTACAAAAGCAAGCCGTAATTGTAAATAAAAGTGTAAATAGCAGTTGATGATCGTCAGGATTTGTATCATCTTTTTTCTGGATAATAAGATAAATCAACAAACCTGTAGAAGCGATCGCTCCAAATATCATGCCACCATATAAATAAGACATAAATCCATTGGATAAAAACTGCCAGATTCGACCAAAATCTAAACTTAAAATTGCTTTAGTCCAATTTTGGAAACTATAAGTAAGATTGCTAGATGGACTGCTAAGACTTTGAATATTCCCTAATGTGCCTAGGATTTGTTGAAGCGAAATATATTTCCAAAATACGTTTAATGCGATCGATAACAACGGGACTAAAACACCAAGAATTGGACGTTTATAGATAAACAATAAAATCGAACTGATTAGAATTAAGGGGTAAATATCATAAACTAATGAACCAGATACAATTAGTAGTATTAGCAATGGATGATTAAGAAATTCATCGTGGGTTAATTCGAGGGTTGCCCATAGGATAATCGATGCAAAAGCAAAAGCTGTCATATGCGGAGAAGGCTGGGCAACAAAATGTACAAAACCCCAACTTGATGCACAGCATAGAATAGCGATATTCCGCATCCTTTCGTCTAGATTAGCAATTTCTCCAATTCGATATATCGCTATACATGAACTTATCCAAAGGAAAATATTTAGACTAATACTCATAAACCAACGATGCCCTTGTATCCCCACCAATGAATTGATATAGCCATAAAAGAAACGATTTAAAAATACAGAAAAGCTGGCATCATAAGTAGGCTCTGTAAATATTTTTTCGGATGGAATAAAATGACGCATATCGCAATGCACAGGTAAACTAGAATCTTCGTAAGAACATTCCCAAGTCAGATTATTGTCTTTTCCTGCTATATAGTTAGAAGGCAGTTGGCTTAGAAGCCGAAAGGAATATGTGAAGGGCGAATCTAGGAATAAATGCGTACAAGAATTAAAAAGAATAATTATAATTGTTAAACTTAAAACAATTAATTGCTTACGCTGATGAAAATATTCAAAAAATTTATATCCGATTAAGCCAATTATACTGAGATAGAGAATCCAACTCAGAAACTCTAATTGAGGTGCGATCGTAATAGGCAATCTTAAGGTTATTAAGAAACCTAATAGAAAATACCATTTAGAATATTGAATACCAAGTGATAACTTGGTAAACCAATACCACAATCCCATAAAAACTAAAGCTGGTAAAAAATTCAATAGTCCTACTTTTGTAGAAACAAAAAAACTCGTCCACCAACATTGTGCTATGACTGCAATTAAGATGATCCCAATATCTTTGAATATAAATATTTTGGAAATATCAGTGTCAGAAATCTTTGTGATTGTGGGAGGCTGTTGATTCATGAATGGTTCTTCTCGCAATAATCTACAGAAATGGCGCGATCTTAATATTTATTATTATCAAGACATCGAAAAGTTTTATAAAACTTTTATTCAGAAAGAAACAAAAGTTTTAGAGGTTGGATCTAATCTTGGATATTTACTTAACTCTTTGCAGCCAAGCTATGGATCAAGAATTGAACAAAATCTACATGCAGTAAAGCAAGCTCAAACACTCTATCCTCAATTAGATTTTATAGTCTTAGATGCTGAGTCATTTTGCTCGTCAGAGATATTCGACTAAAAGACTCACTATGCGCTACAAAAGCAATATCGCGCCAAAACTACCAAAAGTTGGCAGCAAATCGAGATTTCTTTGGAGACATTGATCCTTTTGGAGACTTTGATCTACTCTTTGGGGCTGCTAAGTTAGGCTTAAAGATTACAGATATTCCCGTTCGCTATTTCCCTCGCACCTATGGCAAATCTAATATTAGTCATATTCAAGGAGGGCTTATATTGCTAAAAATGTGTTTTCATGCAGCAAAGAAAATTAAATTTATATAAAAATTAAACAAAAAAATCGCCTGCGTAGCAGGCGATTTTTTTGTTTAATTTTTATGATTTGTAATTGATGGAAACTTCCATTCGTATTTATTGGGAAACACAAAATTAGTAAAAGACATGGAAATGCTGATATCCAGAGATTTGACAGCGTGCCACCATCCAACAGGCATAAAGATAGCGTCCCCTGGATTTAAAGTCACTTCGATAATGGGGATTTGATGAAATGATGGATACTTCTCATAGTCTGGTTTTTCGACATCTACTGCACTAAAAACCCCTCGATAGTTATAAAGCCTATGGGTGTAATATGGCGGAATAATCTTCCATACTTTGCGACCATAGACTTGGACAAATATCAGATTAACTGGATCATGATGTAAAGGAGTAATCGTTCCAGCAGGACCAAACCAAAAGAAAGTAGTGCCGTTAATATTTTGAGGATCGAGATATTCGGGAAATATCTCAATATCATCTAGCAAACCGCGCAAAGCAGTTTTTTCGATATTGCCATTGTTTGCCACCATATAATAGTTGTTCGTTGCACCCCCATTTACTACATTGTCAGCATAATCAGCCATTTGCATCTTTTGGCGATGTTTATCAATATTAAGCTCATATAAACGATCGCTATTGCGATCGCTTTGCACTTCTACCTCGACCTGACCATAATTTTCCTTTAAATATTCAGGATTCCAAAGCGAAAGTGCTGACCAATTTTTCGTAATATCAGTGAGAATTAGAGGGATATTTTTAGCGTAGTAATTTTCTAAGAAATCAGCCCGTGAAATATTAGGTTTGCTGTCAATGGTTTGCGAATGAGGAGCCAGTGATGCTAACTCAGAGAGAATATTGGCGTGGGATTCTGATTTTTGAAGTAATTGGACAAATTTATGTCCCGATTGAAAATAAGGGTTTCGACTGATGGAGCCTACTTCTAACTTTGCTGAACTAGGACTAATTCCATGCATAATTAGCTGTTGCACAATTATGGAATCATCAACACCTGCAAACTTACTATCCGCAATCCAACGCCGCCACTCATCGGTAATCGGCTCAGAAGTAGCTATAATCTGAGAAAAATAACGTGGATCGAAAGTAGAGAATCTAGTTTGGGCTGTTTGGATATTAGATTGGGTAGTAGATTTTTGCTGCATAAGACCCTCTTTTGAGACTCTCTTGTTAGAGTTGTCATATTTCTAGCATTTTATTCGACAAGTTATGCAGATATAAATATGCGATCGCAAATTCATATCTGCATAATTACGCCTTATTACACCTTATTACATTAATATTCCCAAATTATAGCTGCGGATGACGTAACCCCAAGAAGTGAATGGCGGCGCTTTGCGCCGCCATTCACTTCTTGGGGTTGAATTTGTCCAAACTCATAGCAATTGGTAAAGTGAGCATTGTCCACCCTACCTATCTTTTTTTTGTTAGAACCACAATAAATTTTTTAAAAATGTTGCGAAGCAACACTTTTAAAAAATTTATTGGTTCGACTTTGAGCGTAAACCGCTGCATGGCAACAGCTATAAAACGGCGATCGCCATATCAGATCAAATTTTTTGTAACTTTTGCAATTTGCTTGGGTAATATATTGCAGTCAGGTTGGTAAATAGTTATGTCTGATTCTAAGCAAAGCCGTAAAATTAATCGCTTTTTTGCCGAGTTTATCGCCAAGTTAAGAAAATGGCTAAATAAAATCGGTAGCCCAATTCGTATTAGCCGTCGCTTTGTGCGGCAATTACTTGGCGCAACCAAGGGGCAACGAAAGGGCGGCGCGGCTGGATTTGTATTGCCAACTGTGACCTTAGTGACTTTGGTGGTTACCTTGTTAGTGGTAACTACCGTGTCTAGATCTTCTGAACGGGCGCAAACTGCTGCTAATACAAGGACAGAGCAAGTTTTTAGAAGTGCAGCTACTCCAATCATCGATCGCGCCCGTGCCAAAATTGACGCGCTTTTGAATGACGGTAAATTACCACGTACCACACCTCCCGAACTAACCTTAGACAGCGTTATCACTAGCGACAGTGGCAAATATACTTTGCCTGACGAAACTCGCTTACAACTAGTTTATAACTTTACGCCTTCCGCAGGCATCAATTACACCAATGGGCAAATCGAGAACAGAGAATATGTCTCTACCGCATGGAAGTTCCCTATAGACACCGATAACAATGGGAAGTTCGATTCTTACGGGCTATACAGTATTCTCTTTCGCGCTCGACCACCATCTGTCACCTCCCGTCCTGTAGTCCCAATCGAGTCAAGAGCCTTGCCGATGGATGAGACTACACTCTCAGGAGCTTGTGTTTCTACTGGTGGCGTTACGAATATTGCTGGGGATGGTGGCTGGACAAACTCCAGTGATAACAAACTCCGTAAATCATTCTTTGTTTATGCAGTTACTGTTCCTATTAAAGATACGCAAAGTTTTCCAGTCTTTCCAGTTACTGCGGCGGCGGACTACGAAGTTTATAATGGCTTAAATGCCATCAGCGCTGTCGAACTTCAACAAGACCGCGCCCGATCGCCCCAAAACAATAACGCAGTTTTCTTTGAAGGAGATACAGAACTCGTTAACATTGCTACCTTCCGTCTAAATGGAAGAATGTATAGTGCGGGCAACCTGATGGTTGGCGCAGCGGCAAACAGTCCGATTACGCTCTATCAAGTCAGTAGCTCTGGTGGTTCGGCTACCAATGGAGTTACACCTAATCCAGACCTTTTCGGCTCTTGCTATTACGAGAAAAAGAATAGCGAAATCATTGTCGCAGGTAACGTAGTTGAAGGGGATGCGGTTAGCAACAATCCTGCCAACCTATCTAATAGCGCTTCGGGCAAGGTCAATGTACATCTATTCCGTGGGGCTGGTGTACCACCTGTAGCATCTGTGGCTGGTCGAACTGGGATCATCGAGCTTGATGAGACTAATCAAAGTGTCAACAGCACTGTCGCAGGTAACCTCAGCTCTGACCTAGCCCTGAATGACTTTGCTTACAACACCCGTATTGGCGCTCTGGTGGATGCTGCGATCGCACTACGTGGTCAGGCTACAGTTAATTTCCCATTACCTGTCAACTTCAGTACGAGTAACCTAATTTATGCAGGTGTCAAAGATCCCGCATCTGTCCAATCAGATCTCGTCAGGCGCATTCAAGATGAAGCTCTATCTTCACAAACGGAGGTAAATGCAGCTAGACGTTCTGCTTATACGGCTTATTTTAGCGAACGCACTCGCAAAGTTTCCTTCCGTGAAGTTGCATTTGGTCAAATAGATCCTTCGCTTCCTCCTACCCTCACTCCAATTCCTAACAGCGATGTAACCCAGCCACCAGAGCTAGCACCGCCAATTAAATGGATGTTGCCGCTTTATGCTAACCCCAATTTTGGTAGAGGAATTGGGACTTTCGATCTATCCACAGGGGCTGGATTTGATACTAGTGTTGGGGGAGCAGTGGCAATTTCCGACCCGACTGGGATCACATTGCTCCAGACAGCCAACAGACTTAACCTTTCTGCGAGTGATCCCGATGCTGTAGTTACTGCAAATAATAATGAATTAATGATCGGAGATCGCATTTTGGTGGGTAATAGTTTACCTGCTAAATGGCTCAAGAAGAATACCACCAGCGGAGCACTAGAATTTGTTGGCGAAAAAGTGCTCAACCCGCTCACCACCAATTCCTCTGTATTTTGGAATGTCAATAATGAGACTACGGCTGGCTCAGTAGCACGCTATCGTGAGACTCGTTCGATTCCGCTTAGCAACCTTGGGGTATCTGATCGCGGTGGTTTCTGGGAAATCTCAGCAGCTCTCGATCCTGCGGTCACCGATCCACTTAATCCAACCACACTAACCCCTGAGACTTCACCCCGTACTGGTGGACTGCGAGTAGTCACCAATGCAGGTATTTATAGCCGTCGTCCTGAAGACACCTTCTTGCCAAGGTTCCGTACTGGATTGCCAGATGATACAACAGCTTCGCCAAATTTGTGGGATGAATCTAGCGCTCCGCTTTGGAATGGTCAGGTAAACAATCCGATTAATGATTATACGGATGCTAGCGATCCAAATAACAAGGTCGATGAACTGAAGTTTGCGGCGACATTTAACGCCACAGTTGACACAAATAGCGATCGCGAACAACAACCCAGAAATTATGTCGTTTGGCCAGACTCGATGCCAATGACAGGTGGCGCTGGTGACACTCGCAAAGGCGATCTGCAAATGCGGGCAACAGCAGTTTATCACTATAAATATGATGCGTTTAATGCGATCAGTTCGCCAACTAATTACCAAGCACCGATCGCCTGTGTTAGCAGCTACTACGATCCATCGACTCCCATTACTGCAAGAAACGCACCAATTGGAGTTACGCCTGCACCTTGGAATCCTGATCCGAATGGACGCTCTAATAACGGTTTAGTCTATAACGTTGGTCTAACCTCTGCATCTACCACTGTCACCTTTAGTGGTATTGCATTTAACGCCGCAAGTGGCTTGTTCTATGACAGTACTGCGACAGTTAGTAACCCTGCGGGTGGAATCTTCAAGTTTAAAGATCCTGCTAGACAACCCAGCAATACCGCTAGTCCTTATGGAGAGAGACTTGCCTATCAGGCTAACCTGATCTTCCCTAATGGACGCTTTGCGAATGAGCCATTACGCGAAGTTCTGAAGAAAATTATTGTTGATAAAGCTGTAACAACTGGTGCAGCCGCAGGTTTAACCTTACCGCAACAGTCTACCCTTGACTCCAATCTCTGTGCCTTGCAGATCCTTGATAACACGCTGACCCTTGCGAATACGAGCGCTGCTTTGGCGACGATTACCCCAGCAGCACTCGCAGGTAATCCTGCTGTAAGTAGTGTACAGCTACCTCATGGTACTTTCCGTGAAAGTTCTTTCCTTGATGGCCGTGAGGTCAACGCTCTTAATCGCAACGAGTCATTGACAGAATCTGCTAGTGGCAATAACCCCTCGTCGGGTGATGGACTTGCTATACGTGTTCCCAATCGTGGTGATATTTACGATCTAGAAATCGAGCAACGTCAACCCCTCGAAATCCGAACCACCGATATTGATATGGATCGGCTAAGAGGTGCAACGATCTCTGGTGGTAATAATTCGGGTGTAGCCACAGACTATATGCTGCCCTATAGCGGCATCGTCTATGCCTCCCGTGAAGATGCGCTCGAAGATCTGAGCTATTACGATAAAGATGGTTCTGGAAACCCCACCCCGACATCTCTGGGAAGACGTAAAAACCTTAGCTCGACTGACTTCCTGCTCGATCCTACGCGCAAGCCTAGCAGTATTCGTCTGATCAATGGCTATCGCCTCTGGCGCAGTAGCCTCAATAATGCCAACCTTGCGAATGTGGATGGTACTGCACTTGTTTCTAATGCCACCTATGCGACTTTCCCTTGGACAGAAGCAACTAAAGGCGAAAAGGGCTTAACCCTCGTATCCAATTTACCAGTATATATTAAGGCTCAACGCGATCCTGTTAACCCTGCTAGTACGACGATTGTACCGAGCTTTAATAGACACACCCGTGAAGAATTTACGCAACTTCTCAATGAAAATATCGCCACGCCAACGCTGATCTGGAATAACTTCTATCAGCGCCATGCCGACAATGGAGCGGCTGATCGCCTCGATGCTAACTTTGCCTGCCGTCCTACTTCTAATGCCAACTGTACACTTGGTGATGAGTGGAGACCAGCAACAGTATTAGCTGATGCGGTAACTGTCTTGTCTGCAAACTTCCGTGATGGCTATCGTACTGATGGTGACTTTGACCT
Organism: Pseudanabaena sp. lw0831; assembly: GCF_016584665.1. GTDB lineage: Bacteria > Cyanobacteriota > Cyanobacteriia > Pseudanabaenales > Pseudanabaenaceae > Pseudanabaena. Next base: position 114,525 of record NZ_BBJB01000066.1, on the reverse strand, counting down.
TCGCAACAATGCCTATACATCTACTAGCATCAACTGGCAGTCACAACTCAATACCAGTTCTGAAGAGCTGAAAGACAGTAGCTATGTACTCGATCTACGTCGCAATGGATTCTTTAATAACAATTTTGTGACGAGTTCGCCATGGCTGAGAACCAGAAACTCGGATGGTGGTGCGGGGGCAAATACCACTACTTGGATGGGTGACCCTGATGCGACTCCTGCGGTTAACGGCAACCTCGCTAGTTACAATGCCAACGGGGTTACGCCTGTACAACGTCGGATTGCCTTTAATGAGTACGGCATGGAGATTTGCCGTAAGCTGCCAGTTAGTGAATGTACTTCTACTGATTGGTTTAAGGAGGGTGCAGGGACAACCACATTACCTACCTTTGATGCGGCTGGAAATATAACTACCCCAGCACCTACAAATACTCCCACTCCATCGACTGGAGCACCACGCTACATCGATCCAAATGATTGGCGCTATCCTCGTCGTCTTTCGTTCTTGCGCTTTGACGATATTTATAAAGATGGCAATAACCAACTGATTTTTGCTGGCTCCTGCCCTGGAAGCAATCAGACTTGGCCGATGGCAATTGGTGTGCAAAATGGCGATCTCGCAACTGGTTATACGTATCCCATGATTATGGGAGGCTTGGGAGCGCCCTTTACCTTGGGTAATAAAAATAGCTATGGAACTGTCGGTTGTCCTGATTCGGGCATTACAGTCAGTCTAGGCGGCAATGTAGATCAGCCTGAGGGACGAAGAAGAGATCAGAACACTCCTGTATTAACAGCTACTGATGGAAGGCTGGAGTCACAGCTAATTGCTATAGGTGCTAGTGGTACAAATTTACCTGCTCCTGATTGGACACCACTTATTGCAACACCGACTTGGGCAGCAGGCACAGGTAATATAACCAGCCCAACACCTGGAGACTTCCAAAATGACAATCTTTTAGGTGCTGCGATCACCAATGATCAAAGAAGGAGCACAAACAATGCAGTTTATCGCCGCTATAACTTTCCTGTAACGATCCAAAACCGTGGTCTTCTGTCGGCTGGAGAAACTGTAAAGGTCAGAGTAACTGCCTACAATAGCGGTGGTGCTACACCAGGTGCGGTAGGTTCACCATTCTCTTTGTTCGCAGATCCGATAGCTAACACTAAAACCGATTACATCAATTCTTTTTACAATGGTACAGTTGGTCTTAACCTATTGATGACGACATCGGCAGGTCTTGTCAACGTCGCTGCACCTATTGCGACAGCTACTACTAACATATTCCCTCGACTTCCAGTTGCAGCTAGTAGCACGGCTGGCGTAGCAACTGGAACTATTCCTCCTGAGAATGAATCATGCCCTGCTACAGAGTACTGTACTGTCGTCTCTTGGACAGGTCCAACAAACACAGCCACCGATCCTAACACTAAGACACTCACAGTTTTGGTTGTTCGTGATAGCACTGATGAAAACCAAGAAGAGTTTCGGGTAAAACTTAATAACCTTCAAGGACCTTTAACGACTTATGGAGCTATTACAGATGTCAGAGGACGTCTTCAAATCGCTACCACAACCGCAGCTTGTGGTTCTGGAATTACTCGAAACAACAATGACGATAGAATAACTACTCCTGGAGCTTGTCCAACACCTCCAACACCAACACCTCCAACACCTCCAACACCTCCAACACCTCCAACACCAACACCTCCAACACCTCCTCCAACTCCAACACCTCCAACACCTCCTCCAACTCCTCCGTTGACAATGTACCCTCGCGTTTATTTGCAGGAATACTTGCCAAAGCTTCCAAGTAGCGCCCGTAGCATGGGTATGCCTTTCTCTACGATCGTACCTCCAGCTGCGTCTTATCCTTTCTACCATTCAGGTACAACTGACACTCGTCCTCGTCCATTTACACCACCATCTTGGAATGGCAGCACTGGTAGTACCATAGGTCAATTTGTATGGAGTAATTCATTTGAAATTGAAAGTGCTGTAGATATTACAAACAATACATTTACGGTCAAGGGAAATAACTTTGCGAATGGTGACGCTGTGATTGTGTCGCCCAGTATCGGCGGGACATTGCCAACAGCAGCGCCAGCATTAGTTGCAGGTCAGACTTACTATGTTCGTGATGTAGATCCCTCAACCGAAACATTCAGGCTCGCGACGACCTTAGGTGGTGCTGCGATCGATTTGACGGCTCAAGGTACAGGTCAATCAATAATAGTTCGCGATAATAGAATCGATACTATTAATCTTTTAAATGATACATTCAGTATATTAGGATCGCGCTTTTCCAATGGCGATGCTCTCACTTTGTCGGTTACTGGTGGCACAGTGCCAGTAGCAACACCAGCATTGGCGGTAGGTTCGACTTACTATGTTCGTGATGTGGTCGGAGATACATTTAAGCTTTCGACAACATTAAACGGTGCAGTAATTGATCTAACGGCTCTAGGCACTGGTCAAGCGACGCTATCTCTAGAGAGTGGGATTTTCCCTGACATTCCTCAGCGCCCTGAAGCTCTAGGTGAAATTCCAATGTTGCCTGGTAACCTCACCACTGGTAGCAACAATGGTCAGCAGATGTCAAACAGCTTGCCTCCCACAGCAAATGGAACGCTTTGGTACAAGGCAGCAGGCAGCGCTGGTAACTGGATTGGAGAAGGAAACAATATTAGCTATTCAGCTAGTAACCTCTTTATCAATAACTTGAGTTTCCCTGCGATCGGTGGTGCGGGAAGAGCCAACTTAAACAGCACAGGAAGGCTTTTACTTCCTGATACTGTTTGTATTAACTCAAGTACTGGGATTGTCGATGAGCGATGCTCTACGGAGACTGCGGCTTTCAATACTAGTGCATCTACAGCTAATCTACTCAATCTTAATCTGCCTTATAACCCACACTTCCCCAGTGACAACATCAGTTCGCAGAGTACTACCAGTTCAGTTCAACCTGCTACTACCTTTGCGGTATGTGGTGGTACTGGCAATTCCCGTGCTTATCAGTCCATAGATAAGATTCTGAATCTTGCGAATGGTACAACTCAGACACAGAGAGACATCACGACTGGTAGTTGTCCCACGGGAACTAATACCCCTGGTGCTGCGATCTCTAACTTCATGGGTACTGCTCCTACAGGCACTTTCCCAAGTCTAGCCGCTGGTACTGGTCTACGCAGCGCTCTACTTGTACCTGGTAATGCTGGTTTTATTGGCTTATCACCTAATGCCTCTACAAACGGTAACAATGGTACAAATACTCCTGCGCCTGACTTTGGAAAACTTTCGTTTACTGCAAGTGCCACAACGGTAGATATTGCAACGAATGAACTTATATTGCCAGGTAATACTTTTACCAATAACCAGCCTATTGTTTTTGGTCCAGGTTCACTGCCAGCAGCAACACCACCACTAGCCCCAATCACGACATACTACGTTCGCGACAAAGATGTATCGACATCAACAACGGTCTCTAAGTTCAAGCTGTCAACCTCATTAGGAGGTCCTGCGATCGACCTTACTAGCAATGGCTCTGGAACTATCGACATTAGCTCTAATATTAATCTTTCCCTTGGAGCCATTAACACCTTTGCCAATAACAAGGTTCATGTTTACAACTTGAAGAATTTGGGTGCAGCCGATCCATCCGTGAGCTTAGGTACGGTAGTCGGAGGTACAAGAACTCTGACAGGTACGCTTACCTTTAGAGCCAACTGTGTTGATCCTGTTACAGGGGCTGGCAGTACTTGTACACCTACAAGTATCCGTCGCGGTCCTAGCCCTGTCTTCGTTATGATGGCTGACTCTGCTGAAGACGTTGTGTTTAATAGCTTCCGCATCAAGCTGGATGGAGTCGATCCAAACAACATTTTCTGGGTCTTCTCCAAGGTTGATGCAAATCCTACATTTGTAGCTTCAGCATCAAATACAATTACGACGACGACATCACATAACTTCCCAATCGGCAAACCTGTTTATTTCAATAGTTCAACTAATTCTCTTCCTACAGGTTTGACTAACGGCAGGGTTTATTATGTGCTGTCCACTCCTTCAGCGACTACTTTTACGGTGAGCGATACTTTGGGTGGTTCTGTAACCACAATAACTGCTGCCACAGGAGGTGGTACTTTAACGGTTGGGCCTGCTAACTTAGCGTTTTCTGGTACTGCAAGTAGACCAAGTGTAGTGACTGGTAACTTCATCGGTACGATGCCAAATGCTGCTTCTACTATAGCCAATACATCAGAACTAGCGGTAATGGACGAGTTTACATCCTTCCGAGGTGTACGCTTCTTAGGATTCCGTGCTACAGATCCAGCAATCAACGATGCGACATTGTTTACCGCAATGACGGAGGTCGATCAGCCCGCACTATTACCTGTGTTACAACTTCATGTCCCCGATGCCACCGCAAACAATAATCCTTCCATTTCTCAGCCAGCTTCTGGTGGTATTAACGGTACGCCTGGTGCATCAACTGGTCAATGGACGATTCGTCCGACCCAAACTGAAGTTAATGTGTACTTCGTCGCAGGTAGTACACCTTCTAGAAACGGTATAAGCTATACAGTATCTAGCACTATTAATTCTATAGTAGGAGTGAGCGCAGGTACTGTCTTGCCGACACCCGCTTTCCCAACAGGTGAGACAGGTGGCGGCTTAGCCAACTTTGTCCGATTCCTTGAAAATTGGCAAAATGTACCAGTCAAGATCGCAGGTGGATTTATCCAAAATACAAGGAGTCGTTTTGCAACTGCGCCCTTTGCAATTACAGGCCCTTTGGTCAACAATCCTTCGGTCGGGGCTTACAGTGATATGAAGACCATCTTTATGAATCCTGCGCTACCGACTTCCTCAGGGCTGAGTGGCTATAAGTTATTCTATCAGTCAGCTACAGGTCAACAACTCCCTTACTATTCTCCTCCGATTCGTCTCTGGGGCTATGATGTGGGTCTGCTGACACAGCAACCCGATCGCTTTGCTGAGCGCTTTGCCGTACCAATTGCTGGTTCTAATGAGTTCTTTAGAGAGATCAGTGGTGATGATGCTTGGGTTGAGGCTCTGCTCTGTGCTTTGGAGCCAGCTAATCCAACAGCGCTCACTGTTGCTGGTACTGCCGCTGTGAATGTGGGTAGGGCGCAAAGAGAAGGTACTACACCAACCAACTATGTCAAACGCGCTTTGCGCGGTAGCGATCGCCGTTCCGCTTGCGATTTTCCAAGGTACGGAACTACCACAGCAGGTGATAATCCAACCATTACATATGAATAACTCAATCCTCTTTAATCCTCTTTGATGAGGAAAGGATTAAAGAGGATTGATAGTTAAGATTCTGATTTTGGCGATTTTTGGCAATTAAGTGCGATTAAAATTTAAATGCTTTGTCCTTGTTCTTTGATGATGGTGGGTTATGTTAAATCGAAATTGCAAAGCTGACGGTGCTAAGACTAGTAAGCCATATATGGCTCCTTCTTTGGCGGGTTATCTGTCCCATCTTCTCAAGACCAGGCGATCGCTTGAGTCAGAAGCGGCTGGTTTCACCATACTAGAATCTCTGGTGGCGGCGGTAGTAGTCGGGATATTAATTGTATCGATCGCACCGATGGTCGCGCTTTCCACCTCAGCAAGAGTCAACGCCAGAAGGATCGATCAGGCGACTCAGGCAGGAAGGTCATATATCGATGCTGTAAGAGGCGGAGTCATTGACGTTACCAACTTCCCAAACAATCTTGTTATAAGTCAGCCAAATTCTCAAGATCAATATTCATTTGAAGATCCAGCTGCTCCACTTGATCCAACTAAAACGGTTCAGCCACCAACTACAACTAGCTTTCCACCCGCGACAATCTGTAATAACAGCCTTGCAAATAATGTTCCAGCAGGAAAAGTCCCTGGTGTCTGTGTTGATGCTAATGGCAATGGATTTAGTGTCGACGATCCGCAAGACTTCTTTATTCAGCCCATGCGAAGTGGTCCATTTAGCGCAGTAGCAACTGCATCTACTGACCTCAAAAATCAAGGTTTCTGGCTAGCGATTAGAGTCTACCGTGCCGATGCACTATCAGCAGGAGCTGCGTTACCTAGAGTTGGGACAGAACCTGAATGTGCTCAAAGTAAAACCCCATTTTCTAGTACAGGTACGAGTAGATGTCCGATTGTGACAATGCGATCGCAGATTTTTCTGCCTACTGTCAATCCCAAAAATATTGATGACATCAAAAAGGGCATTGGCTCGTAACAGTAATCAAGTAAGGCTAATCAAGTAAGGCAATCTGTCCTATGAAAAAACTTCTCCATAAAATAATGGCATTTCGGCAACACAAATGGCTATTGCGATCGCCAAAATCTCGGCATCGTCAAGGTTTTGCCTCTGGGTTTACCTTGATTGAGTTGTTAGTGGCGGCTCTGATTGCCTCGTTGATGGTTGCGATCATGCTGGGATTTTTGGTGGGTGTGCTAGATAGCGATCGGAAAGAGACAGTTAAGACCAATGCTCAAGAAGAACTTCAAGCAGCCATTAGCTACATAGCAGACGATCTGCAAGAAGCAATTTATATCTATGGTGCAGAAGGGCTGGCTTCGATCAATAGTCAACTACCACATATGCAAACAACAGGTCCCAGTACTGAATGTAATCAAACCTCTAATACCTGTACCCCGATCTTAGTTTTTTGGAAAAGATTTACTTTTGATCCCGACGCAAGATCAAGCTATAGCAATCCAGCGGCAACCTATCTAGTGCCGCCTGATGAATTTATTGGTTGTATGCCCTATGTAAATAATGCAGCAGCAACACCACCAGCATCACTAACAGAATTAACAGACTGTAGGACAAGTAGTAGTGGTGCTAATAGTAGAGCCTACGGGAGAGACACATACACCTATGCTCTGGTCGCCTATTACCTAAAAAACGATGACCCAACTATTGCTAGCAACAATACAAGTGGCTGGTCACAGACTGCTCGGATTTTGAGATGGGAGATCAAAGATGGGTATGTGGGTTATTGTAGTAATGGCGGCGCGATCGGGTCTGTCGGCTGCCCAGCAGCAACACAAGTAACTACGAGATTGCCCATCAACATTTCCCCGTTGATCACAGTTCCTGTTCCTCTAGAAGATCGTAATCAATATTTCATTTCTCCATCCGTAGGATTTAATCGACCCGACTTCTCAACCGCAGGTGGACTAACATCTTGGAAAAAGTTTGACGATTTTAATTTTACCCTTAGTCCTTTTGTCACCCTTGTAGACTTTATCGACGATACTGCCTATAACACCAACCAAGGTGGTGATGTAGTTGCGGCTGGTACTGGAATTCCTGCTTCAGCTACCGCTGCCTTTAAGATTCCTATTGGCAGGAATGATGCTACTACTCCAAATAAAAATCTGGATTGTGACGATCCTTCGGTGGGAGTTGGTACGACAGATCCTGCAAATAACTTCACGCAGAGAATTCCTGCCAATTTTGCTGATTCTGCTATCGGTGGCAGTAATCCTTCAAGGCTGAGTAGTTTTTATGCTTGTGTTTCTCCAAATACAGTTACAGCCAGAATCTTCATGCGCGGTAATGCGATCGCGCGGTTGACAACTCCTGCGACTGATAGAACTAGGAGAGCGCCAACAGCAAATAATATTACGTTTTTCCCAACCGCTGATGTGCGGAGCTTTGGGCGTAGTCAGATCGGTTTAGGTAAGTAGTAACAAGGTGAAATCCAAAAAAATGTTTACTTCCAATTTTTTTAGTAACCTTCCTAGAAATTTGTCAAGCTTCTTCCGAAGCTTGATTGTCACAAATCAGCGCAAAGTTCTAGCATTTACAACTCCCAAAAAACGCCGCGATCGCTATTCCAAATCTCTAGGGTTTACACTTTTAGAGGTTCTGGTTGTGATGATCATGGTTGGCATCCTCAGTGCGATCGCTGCGCCATCTTGGTTAGGTTTTGTCAATAACCAACGCATTAATGCTTCTCAAACCAAAATCTTCCAAGCAATTAAAGTTGCCCAATCAGATGCAAAAATCCGTAGTTCTAGTAATGCAAATAGAACTCAAATTACTTTTACGACTGGGCAAACTACAAATGCCTATCAGATAGATAATGTCAGAACTGGTGCTGGTCTACAATCTCTAGAGCCAGGTGTTAGGATTTCGAGTGTAACATCAGGTGGCTCGATCACTCCTGCTGTGGCTCCAACCATCTTAGCTAGCCCCTATACAATACAGTTTGATTCGAGAGGGCTTGTGTATGACCCTGGCAATCAGTTGGTTTATCCTATTTGTATAAACCTATCTGTAGACAACAGTCCTAGAATTAGGTGGATTGCCATCAGAACTCTACTTGGAGCTATTGTCTCAGGTTCTGATGGAAGCTGTATAAACCCAATTTGATCCAATTTTAGATATAGCAATGCAAGTTTTACTTAAGACATAAAACCCAATAAAAGAGCTGCGGCGCTTTGCGCTGAAGCTCTTTTATTGGGTTTATTAGCCTCTAAAATTATCCATAATCATTAAATAAATACTATAATTGCCAGATAATTATAGTTAAAAGTCACAGAAAAATGACACTAATTGTCAGAGGATATCGATCAAGAAAGCGCGATCGCCGTTCTACAATCATCGGGTTTACACTGATCGAAGTCTTAGTTGTGATGGCGATGATTGGCATTTTGGCAGCTATATCCGCACCATCTTGGTTAGGATTTGCCAATAACCAAAGACTCAACACTGCCCAAAGTCAAGCATTTAGCACTCTGCGCCTAGCTCAAAGTAATGCTAAACGCACCCAAACCATGTGGCAAGTAACTTTTAGAAATATGCCTAACTTTGCCCAATACGCAGTGCACCAAGCTCCTCCATCATCAATGACGAAAGAATATTGGGACAACCTGCCTTGGCAAAATTTCGATGGAGGCGTACGAATTGTTGAGAATACAGAAATGCAACCAAGGACAACATTTACACAACTGACGGCAGTTCCAGATCCAAACGTATATCGTGTTCAGTTTAAATCTAAGGGTAATCCCAACGGTCTAGGTGAAATGGGTCGGATCACTTTTGTGAGTAGATCTGGCGATCGCAAAAAATGTGTGATTATCTCGACAATATTAGGTGCTATGCGTGTAGCTGAAAACGAAGAATGTAATCAATGATAAAATTTCTCAATGATCGATAACATCTGTAAATTTCTGGCAGAGAGCTTCTCCAAAGACTTTGCGAGTTGGATATTAGGAAAATCTATCCCTCTAACCAAACTCGAACCGTCGGAACTTTCAGTCGAGCCGATCCGCGCTGACTCAATTATATTTCTAGAATCAACAGAACTGATCCTGCATATTGAATTTCAAACCGACCCAAATAAAAATATTCCTTTTCGCATGGCTGATTATCGGCTGAGGCTATATCGGAGATTTCCTGAAAAGGAGATTCATCAAGTAGTTATTTATCTCACCCCCAGCCAATCACCCTTGGTATATGAAAATACCTTTAATTTAAGAGAACTAAATCATCAATTCAACGTAATCCGTCTCTGGGAGCAGCCAACCGAAATATTTCAAAAATATTCAGGGCTTTTACCATTTGCCACACTGTCCCAAACCGACAACCCTGAAGAAACATTAAGAAAAGTTGCAAGGCAAATTGAAAATATTACCGATAAACAAGTCCAAAGTAACGTAGCCGCATCGACAGCTATAATATCTGGCATAGCCCTAGACAAAGAAATCATCCAAAGACTTTTAAGGAGCGAAATCATGAAGGAATCAGTGATTTATCAAGAAATTCTGCTGGAAGGCAAGGCTGAAGGCAAGGCTGAAGGCAAGGCTGAAGGCAAGGCTGAAGGCATAGCTGAAGGCATAGCTGAAGGCAAGGCTGAAGGCATAGCTGAAGGCATAGCTGAAGGTAAGACTAAGGAAAGAAACCAAATCGCCATAAACATGGTGCGTTCCAACGTTTCCATTGATTTAGTTGCCCAGTTTACAGGGTTAACCTTAAAACAAGTTAAAAAACTACAACTCCTCCAGACAAAACAGTCCCAGATTCCTAATGCATCAAAAGTAAAGCGTTCCTCAAAAAAATTAAAAAAATAGATGGGTCGCAAAGCGCCGCATCTATCACGATTGTTAGTGCATGTCATAGCCAAACAAATTAGGATCGGCTCCATCCAGCTTCAAGTCGGCTAAACCATATTCAGCCCAACGGCGCGTTACCATATCCGCCACATCAGGATCGCTCTCTAATGGATCTCCCCAATCGCGATCGGTTTCAGGATAGATCTTAGTCGTCGCATCAATTCCCATACGTCCGCCTAGACCTTCCTTCTCACAGGCAAAATCAAGGGAATCAAAGGGATTATCGGGCAAGATAAATACATCGCGAGTGGGGTCAACCTTGGAACTGAGCGCCCAAACTACCATACGCGGATCGCGAATGTTAATTGTGTGGTCAACGACGATCACAAATTTGGTATAGGTAAACTGTGGCAAGGCGCTCCAGAATGCGAGGGCAGCGCGTCTAGCTTGCCCAGGATAAGCTTTTTTGATCGAAATAATTGCGGCTTTATATGACAGCGCTTCCATTGGTAAAAAGAAATCGGTAATTTCGGAAACCTGTTGGCGAAGGATGGGGGTATAAATGCGATTTAGAGCGATCGCTATCATCGCTTCTTCCTTGGGAGGCAAGCCACTAAAGGTAGTCAGATAAATCGGATCTTTGCGGTGAGTCATGCAATGAAATCTAATCAATGGCGCTTGATCGTTAATACCGCCGTAATAGCCCATATGATCGCCAAATGGCCCATCAGTTCCCACTTCATGGGGCGTAATCGTGCCTTCTAAAACATATTCCGCACAGGCGGGAACTTCTAAGTTAAGGGTTTTACATTTAGTAAGCTGTACGCCTTCATTGCCATAGAGTCCTGCAAAAATCCATTCTGATAGATCTATAGGAATTGGAGTTGCTGCCGCCATGATCAGAACTGGATCAACACCGATCGCGATCGCAATTTCCAGTTTCTTTCCCGCCTCAGTTGCTTTGCGTAAATGTCTTGCGCCGCCACGTACTGACAGCCATTGCACCGTCATCGTGTTTTTAGACTGCTGCTGCAAGCGGTATACGCCCACATTAGGAATACCATTCTCGACATCTCTAGTGATAACTAAGGCAAGAGTCACTGCCCGCCCCCCATCTTTAGGATAGGGCTTGAGAATGGGAATCTGATCAAGATCGACATCATCGCCTTGCAGGATGATTTCTTGACAAGGCGCATTTCCAAAGAGAACTTTTTGAGGACGAGACTTAACTACATCAAAGAGAATCTTGCCGAACTCGATCGCTTGAGAGATTTTTTTTGGTGGTTTCGGGCTTTGCAGCTTTCCTAATTTTACGCCGAGTACTTCTAATTCCGATTGCTCCTTCATGCCCATCGCCCAGCAGACCCGCTCAACTGTCCCCAATAGATTTACAGCAACTGGTGTTTTATAACCCTTGACATTCTCAAATAGTAGCGCTGGCCCAGCCGACTGTAAAAGACGATTGCTAATCTCCGCAATTTCTAATTCAGAATCGACAAGGGCTTTAACGCGATGGAGTTGTTTGCGTTCTTCGAGCAGATTGAGAAACGATCGCAGGTCACGGGGCATAGGGATTTAGTGGCGCTAGGGAAATGATGTAATGATACTAAGTACCTCGGTATAATCAAATATAAAACCCCAGAATCTGTACCGCCCGCGCAGCGGGCGGTACAGATTCTGGCTCTGGTTTTTAATTATGCCGAGGTACTTAGCCTAATTCTAACTCAATAAATACAAGCATCTAAAATGCTCAAAACTTCAGCAAGTAAATCATTGGAAGCAGCCTCTATCCATTTTATTTTTCTCGATTGGTAATCAATAGACTTGACTTGCTCTACCATCACATAACCAGTTAACGTTTTACTATTGTCGATCGACACATGAAATGGGGAATCACGATATGTATTTGTAACTGGGCAGACAATTGCGAATCCAGTATGTTGATTAAAAACGCTATTACTCACAACTAAAGCAGGTCTTCGACCTTTCTGTTCATGCCCTGACTGTGGATCAAAAGTAATGATGATCAAATCACCTTTTTTAGGAATGTAGTTAGACATTTACCAAACTTCCATACCTACAGGGCTACCCCAATCCAACTCTTCGACTTGATAGTTAGGAGGCAACTTGGCAACTAAATCCTCGATTTTGTACTTCCCTCGAATTTTACGAACTGGCTTAATAACCAATCGATCTTCTATACTGATAACCTCCAACTCATCTCCAATCAAGATATTTGCTTGATTTAATATCTCTTTACTCAATCTGATTCCTTGACTGTTTCCCCATTTCTGTACTCTAACGAACATAATTTTGCTGTCCAAAGCTTAAGAAGTATAGCCTAAGTATAGCCTAAAAACTATACTAAACATTTTTGTCTATAATCCTAGAGTTTTGGCATATTCACAGTCAGCATTTGCCCCTTCAGCATCACCAAGTTTTGCCTTGGCTAAGCCACGATTAAAATAGGCAGGGGCAGCATCGGGAGCGATTTCGATCACCTTGTTATAATCCTCGATCGCACCAGCATAGTCCTCAATTTCAGAGCGATCGTAGGCGCGATTGTAGTATGCCTCAGCATAGTTGGGATCGAGGGCGATCGCGGCGGTGTAGTCAGCGATTGCACCTGCAAAATCTTCATTTTCGGCACGTTCCATACCGCGATCGTTGTAGGCTTCTGCGGAGTCAAGTCTATCCGTCATTGCTTTAAAAAATAATTACTACTGATGCTTTTCTTCTAAGATACAAGGTGTAAGGTCTCTTAGACCTAATATTTTTGCGCTGTCCATAACCAGTTAATTTTCCCTGTATGAATCTCAAGCTCCAACTACCATTTATCCATGTCTACAGTAAATTTTTGCAGTTAATAAGCCCGTTACAGGCTTGGCGCGAAGGTAGTCGCTTGGTCGGCGCGAAATTTTTGGGCGGTTTGTTAATTATCCTCATTGCCACTTTACCGTTTCTAGAGAATGCTCAAACTGGGGTAATTGGGGCGGCTGTAGCGATCGCATGGTTGATGATGTGGCTTAGCGATCGGCGGGATGAGGCGGATCAATCAGTACCAATTTGGACACCGATTCATTTGCCTCTGATCAGTTATTGGGCGATCGCACTTATTGCCACTTTAATTTCACCTGTACGAGTAGCTGCACTTGATGGCATGGTCAAGCTGACAATTTATATGCTTGCCTTCGTATCAATGAGTCGGATGATGCGCTTGGGTTGGCGATCGGTTTTAGTAGGTACATATTTGGTAACCGCATTAGTGGTTTGTGCCTACGCAGTGCAGCAATGGTATCTCGGCGCACCCGAACTAGCTACATGGACTGATGTTACTTCCGAGACGGCGGGAACTACGCGCGTTTATAGTTTTCTTGGCAATCCGAATCTGCTAGCTGGATATCTAGTGCCAGCGTTACCCCTAGGTGCGATCGCCGCGATTCATTGGCGCAGTTGGGGAATGAAAATATTGGGCGCGATCGCTGCCATATTAGGCGCATTTTGCATTACTCAGACCCAAAGCCGTGGCGGACTAATGGGATTGGCGGCTGAAAGCTTTGCCCTAGTGCTTCTATTAGTGTATTGGTGGGGCAAGCGTTTACCGACTTGGACTTTGCCAGCTACTTTTGGCGGAACTGCGGGTGCGATCGCCCTAGGAACAATTCTCGTCCCGACATTGCGTAAGCGGGTTGGCAGTATTTTTGGCACTGAAGATAGCAGCAACGCCTTTCGGGTCAATGTCTGGCAGGCTGTATTAAATATGATCAAAGCCAAGCCGATTTTAGGGATTGGACCTGGAAATAAAGCTTTTAACCTAGTTTATCCGCTCTATCAGAGATCGGGCTATAGCGCTCTGGGGACTTATTCAGTGCCATTAGAGATCACCGTTGAGACAGGAATTATCGGTGTAATTTGCTATGGCTGGCTAATTCTCTCCATCTTTCGCCAAGCATGGATAGCACTGAATCGTTTAAGAAGAGATCGCGATGCTAGTGGCTTATGGATTATCGCTGCGATCGCGACAATCGTGGGCATGATGGTTCATGGCTTAGTCGATACGGTTTGGTATCGACCTCAAGTGCAATTACTTTGGTGGCTTGCGATCGCGCTCAGCAGCAGCTTCTATATTGCTCCAATCAGGAATGAAGCATAAAAAGTAGCGTAGGGTGGGCAATGCCCACCTTACTAATTTCTTAACTATCTACAAAAAATGTGAGCACAGTTTCATCAACACCTTTAAGCTTGAGAGGTTCGCGCTTGCGAAGTTCCTCATCATTAAGATAATCAGCAACTGCCGCCGATACGAGAATGCAATCAGGTTCCGCCGCCGATTGGATACGTGCAGCAATATTTACTGTCGGTCCGATCGCCGTGTAGTCCGATCTCTCGGCACTGCCAAACATGCCAACTACGGCTGTACCTTGATGAATACCACAGCGAAATCTAACCTTGGGAATGCCATGAGCAGCCCATTCCTCATTTAGTACAGCTAGCGATCGCTGCATATGTTTCGCAGTCTGAACAGCGCGGCGTACTTGTTCATTGGGACTGCAATCTTCGGGCGCACCAAACAGAGCCATGATGCCATCGCCCATAAATTTATCGACCGTGCCACCATTAGCAAAAATCGCTTCCGTCATTGCACCGAGATATTGATTGAGAAGTTCGGCAACACGACGCGATCGCAAGGTATTGGCAAGGGAAGTAAAGCCGACAATATCCGTAAATAGAACTGTGATCATCCTTGGCTCAGGACGCAAATCGAGACTGAGTTCACCTGTAGCAGCTTTTGCAACTAAGCTAGGGGGAAGAAAGCGCTTGAGAACTGATTCGGTTAAATAGAGATTGAGTTGAGCAACGCGCCGCTCATTGGTCTTGAGGGCTAATAAATTGCGAACTTCCGCTAACAATTCGCGATCGTTAAAAGGCTTGGCTAAGTATGCATCAGCCCCCATCTCTGTACCTTCAATGCGTGTCTCTTCGTTAGCTTTGGCAGTCAGCAAAATCATCGGAATACCCGATAATTGAGGATCTTGGCGAATCATGGCAATTAAGTCTAAACCTGAAACTTGAGGCATCATCAAATCGGTAACGATTAGATCAGGGCGATATTCCTGAGCTTGAGTATAGCCATGAGCGCCATTATGAGCCGAGATCACACTATAGCCAGCCTGATTGAGAACCCTTCGTAAATATCCCCGCAGATCGCGATTGTCGTCAACGATTAAGATTTTACCTGTAGGTGTAAGTGGAGATTCTTCATGTTCACTATCAGTAATGAAAATATCTTCTTCTAAACCCAAGTCAGTTTCTAGATCTGCAAGTTCTACTGATGCTCTCGATATTTGGAGATCCGCAGGTAAGTTGGTAACTTGATTGGCGGGTAAATGTTTTTTACCTGTGGGAATGGCGATCATAAAGGTTGTCCCATAGCCATAATCTGAGGTAACGGAAATGTTTCCACCGTGCAGATTTACCAATTCTTTGACCAGCGATAAACCTAAGCCACTGCCTTCATAACTACGATTGACAGAACCTTCAGCTTGACGAAAACGATCAAATAGAAATGGAATTTGATCTTGACGAATGCCTATTCCAGTATCATGCACGCTGAGAATACAATGTTTGCCATCCGGATCGGCAGAAATATTAATAGTAACGCTACCGTTGCTAGGCGTGAATTTCATTGCATTAGACAGCAGATTGTAGAGCACCTTGTCAAACTTCTCTAAGTCTAGATAGATTTCTGGACATTCGCTAAACTCACTAAACAGATGAATATTTTTGCGATCGCAATAAGGACGAAAAGCATCAATGGTCTGGCTCGTAAATTCGACAAGATTGCAAGGATGGAAACAAGCTTGCATTTTCCCAGCGTCAAGACGTTGGATGTCCAGTAGTTGATTGACTAGACGCAGCAACCGACGGCAATTGCGTAAAGCAATCACCGATTGTTCAAGTGGAAGCGATTGGGATTTCTCGATCGCGGCTTCTAAGGGGCCAATGGTGAGGGTGAGAGGGGTGCGGAATTCATGGGACAGATTTTGAAAGAATTCGGTTTTTTGGCGATCAAGTTCAAGAAGTTGCTGTGCTTGTTGGCGAGTTTTTTGAAAGAGATTAGCTTGCTGTACGGCGATGGCGGCTTGAGCTGCCACGGCTTGTACCAGAGATACTTCTTCAGGTTGCCATTGTCGTGGCAGACTGTTTTGACGCATGGAAATACTGCCAATAATCTTGCCGTCAGATAGTAGTGGAACCATGAGCAGCGATCGGGCAATTGAACGTAATGGCAAATCGGCAATATTCCATTCTGGATTTTCACGTAAATCCGAGATTGCCACGGGTTGCTTGGATTCAATTAAAGCTTGAAAGACTGGGTTAACCGAAATATTCGCAATCGATTGTGGTAATGCAGGTTCGTTCGGATTTGACCGATCATGAATTACTTCATTCGGATCGAGCAAATGTAAGCCGACACAGCGCAAGTAATGATCTTCTTCTGTCCATAAAGACAAAGCACAGCTTTCAGAATTTAAGGCTTGACCTAATTGCTGAGTAATTGAGGCGAAAATCTTCTGAGGATCAAGGCTGGAGCGGATTGTACTCGTTATCGTATTTAGTAAAGATTCTCTTTTCGCAAGTTCCTGAATGCGATCGTAGGCTCTGGCGCGAGAACTGACGATCGCAGCCTGATCGGCTGCTAACTCAATTAAGTCTAATTCATCGCTACTCCATAAATGTGGACTTTCGCAATGATATAGGGCTAGCATAGCCAAGCATTCTTGCTGAACTTCAAGGGGAACAAATAGAACTGATTTGATATTCGCATCAGCATAGATAGACTTATCAGATTCAGAAACACGCTGATCGTCTTCAATGTTACTAATTGCGACAACCTGCGATCGCAAGGTGAGAATCTTCGATAGCTGTGGCAAAATAGTGATCGGTTGACTGCAATAGGCAAAATAGTCTTCTGAAAGTATTCTCGCTTCTGATAGCCTTAAGATGCTGCCTGAAACATCAAAATTACGGGCGATAGATTCTGCGATCGAGGCAATAATTTCTCGATATGGTGCGGCACTATCCACTGATGAAGCGATCGCATTTAGGAGCGATTGTTGGCGCAGGGTGCGGCGTAGCTCAGCAGTTCGATTTCGCAGGACATTGTGAGTATCAATGGCTTGGCTTACTACATTTCTGAGTTCTACTTCGTCCCAAGGCTTAGTGACATATTTAAATACCTTACAAGTGTTAATCGCCTCAACTAAATCCTCAACATCGGTATAGCCAGTCAAAATAATCCTCATTGTGTCGGGATATTTAACCGCCATTTGACTCAAAAATTCGGTTCCACTCATGATCGGCATTCTTTGGTCGGAGATAATTACTGCGACTTCCCCTTCGCGATCGAGTAATTCTAGGGCTTCCAAGCCACTATTGGCGCGCAAAACTTGATAATCTCTATAAAAAGTCCGAAATAGTAAATCCAAGTTATCGGGTTCATCATCGATAACTAGCAACTTAGGTTTGGGGGCATTTTGCGAACCCATGGAGCTACTTCTTCCTAAAAATTTTGATGCCGAAACACTCTGGATTTAAAGTATCAGAGAACACTAATGTGAATGAACTTGAAATTGATAAGCGCGACTTGGTTCTGAATATACTTCCTTTTGCATCATAACCGATACTCCTTACGTGTTTTTGCCTAGTAAGTAAGTTGTTGGAATTAAACGTAGGATGGGTTAGCGATAGCGTAACCCATCATTGACAACTAATTGATGCGTTACGTTTCACTAACGCATCCTACATTTAATTAACCTTTCCTACACATGTGACCAACAACTAATAAAAACAAGAATCTATGCTGCGAACAAGGCTCGCCATATAGATTCTTGTTTTTATTAAGCCAAGTTGTGGCGAAGGATTAAAGCTGATTGAGCCTCTTCGCGATCATCAAAATGGATTTTTTCTCGCCCAATGATTTGATAGTCTTCATGACCTTTTCCAGCGATCAGAATTGTATCGCCTGATTGAGCTTTCGCAATGGCTGTTTGGATGCATTTATGTCGATCGCCTTCGATAGTCATTGGCTTATCACCGATATCAGCTTTGACTCCAACTAAGACATCATCCAAAATTCGCTGGGGATCTTCAGTACGGGGATTGTCAGAAGTTACATAAACGCGATCAGCGAGTCTGGCGGCAATCCCACCCATTAACGGACGCTTAGTGCGATCGCGATCGCCGCCACAACCAAACACACAGATTAATTCACGCTGGGTAAAGGGACGCATCGCTTTCAATAGGTTTTCGAGACTGTCAGGGGTGTGAGCATAGTCCACCACGACCGTCACATCTTGATCGTCGCTGACTTGCACACGTTCGACGCGCCCAGGCACGTTTTTAAATTCTGGCAAGCGGCTGACCACTTCGGCAAGACTCATCCCCATATGCAAAGCCGTAGCGATCGCTGCCAAGATATTCTCGACATTAAACCGACCTACTAGCGGTGAGGTAAAAGCGATCGCTCCCTGTGGTGTATGTAATGTTCCCGTTGCGCCATTAGGCAAATAGGTCAAGTTTTCAGTATAAAAATCGGCTTGGGAATTACTAATGCTATAAGTCCAGATTGGTTTGTCGCGGATCATTTGCTCCAAACGCTGTCCAAAGGCATCATCAAAATTGATAATCGCTCTACCTTGCAAATAAATATCGCTAAATAGCAAAGCCTTTGCCTGAAAATAAGTCTCGATGTCTTTGTGATAATCCAAGTGATCTTGGGTCAAATTGGTAAATACCGCCACCTCGAAGGGGCAACCCAATACACGCCTTTGGTCTAAAGCATGGGAGCTAATCTCCATCAATCCCACATCACAACCTGCGGCGATCGCATCGGCAAGTTGCGCCTGTAAGTCCACGGCAAAGGGCGTGGTATGGCTTGCCGTCTTAGAATAGCCAGCCCAACGGGTATAAAGTGTCCCAAATAAAGCCGATGCATATTGGGTTTGCAGTAAAAACTCGATCAAGTGCGTGGTGGTAGTTTTGCCATTTGTACCTGTCACGCCTACCAATTTCAGTTTTTGAGCAGGATAGTCATAAAACGCTGTTGCGATTTGGCTGCAAGCGACAACCACATCGTCAACGGCG
This sequence comes from Pseudanabaena sp. lw0831, assembly GCF_016584665.1. Lineage (GTDB taxonomy): Bacteria > Cyanobacteriota > Cyanobacteriia > Pseudanabaenales > Pseudanabaenaceae > Pseudanabaena. The sequence goes on along the minus strand of NZ_BBJB01000066.1, from coordinate 95,297 downwards.
ATCGCCTTTACCTGATCTTGCTCAGATAAATCACCAAAAGCTGCACGGGAGACGATGGCTGCGATCGCTCCCTGTGCGATCGCCTGTGGTGCAAATTTGCCCCCATCCACCTGTGTCCCCGTCATCCCGATAAATAAGTCCCCAGCTTGACAAGCCCGTGAATCTGTAATTACACGCTTTATTTCTAGCCCATCTAGTTCAGGCTGAGAATTTTGATACCCTGCTAACGCTAGCAATTGTCCTAAACGCATAATTTCTCGATCCTTCAAGCACAAAATATCCCAGAATTCTGACACGAAATCTTGATTTGTGACAACTAAATAAAACCCAAAAAGGAGAGACGGCGCGATGCGCCGCCTCTCCTTTTTGGGTTTATTTAGTGAGGCGATCACTATATTCTGCGATCGCCTCAGGATAAATAATATGCTCTTGAACTTGGATACGCTTTTGGAGATCTTCTAGAGTATCGTCAGGAAGCACGGGAACAGCAGCTTGCTTGAGAATTTTACCGCTATCGACTTCGAGGCTGAGTAAATGTACAGTGCAGCCCGTAACCTTGACCCCATAGTTAAAGGCTTGCTCGATCGCATGAATACCTTTGAAGCTTGGTAGCAAGCTGGGATGAATATTCAGAATGCGTTCTGGGAAAGCATCGATTAAAACTTGGGTGACAATTCGCATCCAGCCTGCCATGATCACCAAATCGACATGATATTGCTTGAGAATATCGATGATGGCGCGATCAAGGGATTGGCGAGACTTGTAATCACGATGATTGACTAAAATTGCAGGGATGCCAAATTTTTCAGCACGTTGCTTTGCAAATGCATCAGGTTCGTTATAGATGACTAAGGCGATTTTGGCTTGCAGTTCTCCATTCTCGATCGCAAAGGCGATCGCCTCGAAATTGCTACCACTTCCCGAAGCGAGAACGCCCAGAATCGTAACAGAATTGGAACTAGATGGACTTTCGGGCAGAACTGGCGAACTCACGAATCTTCAAGACCTCTAAACAAAAAGCGCAGTCACAAGCTTACTATATAGAGGCAGCGCGAAGCACTGCCTCTATATAGCTCTGATTTTGCCATGACTCGTTTATCGGAAATACTGCTTCCTACACAGGAACCTAGCGATCGCCTCCAAACCTATCCCCTTAGCATCGCGCCGATGATGGATCGCACCGATCGCCATTATCGCTATTTCATGCGCCAAATCACGAGGCGGACTTTGCTATATACAGAAATGGTGACCAGTGCAGCGATTAAGCATGGTGATAAAGACTACCTGTTAGGCTTCTCTCCGATGGAAAATCCCCTCGCTTTACAAGTGGGCGGCGACAATCCTCAAGACCTCGCCGAATGTGCGAGGCTTGCTGAATCGATGGGTTATGACGAAATTAATTTGAATGTGGGCTGTCCTAGCGATCGCGTTCAGAGTGGGCATTTTGGTGCTTGTTTGATGAAAACCCCCGATCGCGTGGCGAAATGTATTGAAGCAATGATCGCCGCCGCCAAAATTCCTGTATCAGTCAAGCATCGTATCGGAGTCGATGATTTAGATCGTTACGAAGATATGCAAAACTTTGTACGGATTCTGTCAGAAGCAGGTTGTCAGCGCTTCTCAGTTCATGCAAGGAAAGCATGGCTACAGGGGCTAAGCCCCAAAGACAATCGCGAAGTTCCACCTTTGCGCTATGCCGATGTGCATCTACTAAAGAAAGAATTCCCTTATTTATTTATTGAGATTAATGGTGGATTTACAACCCTAGAGCAAGCCCATGAACAGTTGCAGTATGTCGATGCAGTGATGATTGGTCGTGCGGCTTATGACAATCCCTATTTGTTTTCCATATGCGATCTCGAGTTTTTTGGTGAAGAAACTCCTATTCGTAGCCGTGTTGAGGTTGCCGAAGCGATGATTGAATATATTGATCAATGGACAGCTAAAGGATTGAGGTTACATAAAATTACTCGTCATATGCTGCAATTGTTTCACGGTCAGGCTGGCAGTCGGATCTGGAAGCGAATTCTTACAGATAAATCTTGTATTGCTGGCGCAGGTTCCGAAGTAATTCGTGAAGCGATCGCCGCCGTTAGCAGTTTGTGACCAATGCAAACCCATATTTTTGTAAAAGCCATGCTTCGCATGGCTTTTACAAAAATATGGGTTTTACTTCAGAGCAAAGCTTTGAATGTTTGGTAAGTGAAGCGGAATTGCGATCAAAATCTCAGTAAACTCGTTTAGTTCGCTGTTAATCACCAACGTTCCTTGATGTTGCTTAACGATAATGTCATGGGTAAGTGAAAGCCCCAGCCCAGTTCCTGCCCCAGGAGGCTTAGTTGTAAAGAATGGATCAAGGATTTTAGATTGGATCTGAGGGGCAAGACCACAACCATTATCACGAATACAGATTTCTACTTTCTCTCCCACCAGTTGAGTAGAAACTGTGAGGCTAGGTATGTATGTGCTGGGCTGTGTATCATCTACATTTAACTGCATCTCCTTGGAGCGCATCGCATCATAGGCGTTATCGATTAAATTAATGAAAGCTCGCATGAGGGTATTAGAAATTACGTTAACCAGATCCACTTCTGGATCATAGTTGGTGTGAATAGAGACATTGAAGTTAATATCTTGTACCCGTTTGCTATGACAGGCTAGTTTCACAGCTTCATCAAGCAAGTTGTTAAGTCTTGTGGGCTGCATTGAAGCAGGTTCGCAACGGGAATGTTGCATCATACTGTCAATAATCTCTGCGGCTCGGAGGCTATGTCGATGGATTGTCGAGGCATTCTCCTGTAAGTCGATGATTAGAGTTTCGATCGAGGAGGCTGTTTGCGGTTCTTGAGAAGAAAAAATCGGTCGCAAAATCTCAAGTAGTTCTCGAGATAGATCTATGGAACCTTCTGCATAGTTTTTGACAAAGTTGAGAGGGTTACGCATCTCGTGAGCGATTCCTGCGGTAAGCGTACCTAACGAGGCAAGCTTTTCTTGGGCAATAATCCGCTCTTGAGCACTATTGAGTTCATTAGTGCGTTCTTGGACACGCTGCTCAAGAGTTTGAGAGTAGTCTTCGAGTTGATGATTCGCTTTCTCTAGCTTGCTATTCAATTGAGATAGTTCTTGTAAAAGCTGATCAAGCTCTAGCTCGGCTCGTTTGCGATCGCTTATATCAGTATGCGTTCCCAACATTCGCAATGGCTGACCACTATCGTCCCATTCCACAATTTTCCCAAGGGAGAGAATCCATTTCCAGTCGCCATTTTTAGTGCGATGACGAAACTCTACCTTGTAATGATGAAGCTTCCTATTAACATAATCTCGATAGGTTTTTGTAACTGTCGCCAGATCGTCTGGATGGAGTCGTTCGATCCACTTAGATCGACTCTCTTGTAACTCCTCAGGGCTGTAACCTAACATAGTGGCATATTCTGGACTGACAACGGTTGCCCCCGATTGGGGATTAAGATCATAGAGTCCTTGATTGGCTGCGGTCAAGGCAAGACGCAACCGTTCTTCACTATCTTGCAGTGAAATCTCTGCTTCTCGACGCTCCGTCACATCTCGATTACTGATCACCACACCAGTGATCGTGCCATCGACTTCAAAATAAGGAGAATAGGTTGCACTGACAAATCGATTACCTGCCTTCTTAAAATAGAACCAATCCCCATAATCAATCGTTTCACCAGCAAGACATCGATCAAACCTTGGCCTGACAAGGTTTTGGAATGTATCATTCCCCATGATATCTTGAATAGATTGTCCAACAATCTCCTCCAATTGCCGCTCATTGTGCTGTAAATAGGTTTGATTTACCAAGCGATAGGTATAATCTTGGTCAACTAGTGCCATGCCGACTGGAGCGATCTCCACCATCCGTTTATATTGTCTCAAGACAATTTCAGCTTGTTTACGATCGGTAATATCACGAGCTACACCCACAATTCTTAATCCATTCCCATCTTCGTTTTCAACAACTTTTCCATTTACTGCTACCCAACGTATCTCTCCATCATTATTACGGTTAATACGATATTCAATGTTGTATGGGGACTGTGTAGTAAAGCTATGGTAGAGAGATTGAAACACTCGTTCTTGATCTTCGAGATAAACTAGTTTTAAAAAGGCTTCGCGATCGCCAGAGAATGTCCCAGTCTCATAGCCAAAAATGGATTCTGTCTTTGCTGACCAGATCCCAGTATCCAAGTTAGACTCCCAAGTTCCCATCTCCATTACTTCGAGAGCCAGTTGTAAACGCAGTCTCTCTGACTGGAGTTGTTGTTCTGAGCGTTTGCGATCGCTAATATCGTCGTAACAACCGAGAACCCCGATCACCTCTCCTTGGGTATTTGTTAAAGGGATTTTGCTACTACGAATCCATGTCTGTTCCCCATTTAGATCGCTGGTGGGTTGTTCATAGTCCAATTTTGGGATTTTAGTCTCCATGACTATAGCGTCATCAGCACGATAGAGAGAAGCCCACTCACTCCAAGGTAGCTCAAAATCAGTTTTGCCGATAATTTGATCGTCAGTGAGTTGATAGTCATTGGCAAACGCTGGGTTACAGCCTAAAAAACGCGACTGTAGATCTTTCCAGAAAACCCGTTGGGGAATGGTATCAAGTACCAATTGTAACATGTTACGAGATTCTTGCAGGGCTTGAGTTCGCTCTTGTACCCGCATTTCTAGGCTTGAATTCAATTGTTGTAGGCTTTCTAGGGTCTGTAATCTTTCTAATTCAGCACCAGCCCTTGCTGCAAAGATCTTTAGTAATATCTCAGCGCGTTTTGGGTTGGCGATGGACTTACGACTGAGAATATTAATAACACCAATCGTTTCGTTGAATTCATTTTTGATGGCAAGACCCATATAACTCTCAGACTCGATTTGGACAAGAAATTCATCTAGAGGGAAACAGCCTTGAACACCTTTGAGACAGTAATAAATACCCTGCTTGATTACTTCAGCACATGGGGTATTCGCAATTTCATAGATTACATTTGGCTGAAATTGTTGGTCATAATAGACGGCTAATGTTTCTAGCCTTTCCCCGACCTTTTTGCTGATACAGATATGAGATACATCTAGAGCAATGGCAATTTTCTCTGCTAAACAGAAAAAGAAGTCTGCGCCAGTTACTGAAGCTGTGCCTTCCATCAAACTCTGTAGGGTCAGTTCTGACTGTTTGCGATCGCTAATATCCATTGCAATTCCGGCTGTTCCGATGGGTTCGTTGCGATCGCCAAAAACTGGGGCTTTAAATGTCTCAATCCATTGAGGGCTTCCATCAGATGTAATTAGTTTTTCCTCAACCCGTTTTTGTTTACCAGATCTCATTACCTCAAAATCGTCACTGCGATAGGTTTCAGCTAATTCTTGATCCCAAACATCTAGATCGGTCAGTCCAACTAATTGTGAAGAATCATAACCACAGGCTTGGGCAAATGACTCATTAACTGCCAGAAATCGCCCATCTCGATCCTTTAGCCAAGCAATGTGGGGAATGTTATTCAGTAGTGAATAGACCTGACTGTTTCGTTGCAGCACGAGGTTTTCTAAGTCGGCATTTAATAACTCTAGTTGATCGTTAGCTTGATGTAGAGATACCTGCTGCTGGGCAATTTTCTTTTCTTGTTCGTAGCTCCGCACAGCTTCTGTTACTGTCAATTTGAGATCGACTTCATTCCAAGGTTTTGATATAAAGCGATAGAGATTACCTCGATTGACCACATTGGCTATAGCCTCTGCGCTTGCTTGACCAGTCAGCATGACTTTTAAGATCTCAGGATGTCGAGTATGAAGTTCAATCAAGACTTGATCTCCCTGCATATTTGGCATGATCTGATCGGCAATCACTAGGGGGATTTCTATCCCATTGGACAGTAGATCTTCAACCAAAGTCAATGCTTCTTCGCCACTTTCTGCGATTTCGATCGCATAGTTAGGGAAATACCTCATTAATTGATTTCTGAGGGTGAGTAAAACGTTGCGTTCATCATCCACGCAAAGGATTGTCATTTTGTTCATTGTTTCATCACCTTGCGGGGCTATGGTGTACATATAAGAACGCCTAGCACTCAAGTGCTACAAGTATAAATTGATTAAATCCTCTGGGCAATGCGTAACTTCGCCGATCTCGCTCTAGGATTTGCGCGAGTTTCTTCATCCGTAGCGATGATTACTTTTTTGGTGAGAACCTGTAAGCGATCGTCTTCACGAAATGTATGCTTGACAATGCGATCTTCCAGACTGTGGAAAGTAATTACGGCAATTTTACCACCTGTTTTTAGCCAATCTGGAGATACAGCTAGCCATTTTTCGAGGCTCTCCAATTCACGATTTACAGCAATTCTTAGGGCCTGAAATGTGCGCGTGGCAGGATGGATTCTGCCATGTCGATAGCTGGCGGGGACGCAAGCAGAAATGGCATTGGCAAGTTCCAACGTAGTTTTAAATGGACGCTTCTCCACAATTTGACGGGCAATTCGTCGCGAAAGTCTCTCTTCTCCCAGTTTAAAAAATATATCCGCAAGTTCAACTTCTTTGTAGTGATTGATAATTTCCGCAGCAGTCAGAGTCTGGCGATTATCCATCCGCATGTCAAGATCGCCCGACTCTCGAAAGCTAAACCCTCGCTCAGCAACATCAAACTGCGTTGAACTTACACCCAAATCGGCAAGGATGCCATCAAATTTTAAATCTGCCGAAGGTTTATATTCACAAAAGTTGCCACGCCAAAAGGTTACTTGATTTATATAATCTGCAAGTTTTTCGGTTGCCGCCGCGATCGCCATTTCATCGAGATCGATCGCTACTAAACGCACATTTTCCGCCCCTTGCAAAATTAACGAGCTATGTCCACCACCGCCAACTGTGCAATCGAGGTATATACCATCTGAAATAATCTCTAAACCTGCGATCGCTGGCTCGGCAAGTACGGGAACATGATGAAACTGAGCAGTCATATTTTTGAAGTTTGAATATATTACCTAAGAGGGGCATGAAGCAGCCCCCTTAGTTTTGAGAGCAAAGCACCTAAATCGTTATCAATATGTATCTTGATAATCGCAATAAGGTAACCAAAGTCATTAATATAGTCTACTGTGCTGTTTATTTGCCGAATTTGTCACCATGAAACATACTCTCTCCGTTGTCGTCCAAGATGAGGCAGGCGTGCTGACCCGCATTGCTAGCTTGTTCGCCCGCCGAGGTTTTAATATCGAGAGCCTTGCGGTCGGGACTGCCGAGCAAGATGGATTTACGCGCATTACGATGGTGGTCTCTGGCGACGATCACACGATTGAGCAAATCACGAAGCAGTTGCATAAACTGATCAATGTGATCACAATTCTTGACTTTACCGATATTCCTTGTGTTGAGCGCGAGCTGATGCTCGTTAAGGTAAATGCCGCTCCAAATGTGCGATCGGAAATTATTGAAATATCTCAGATTTTCCGCGCCCGTATTGTTGACGTGGCTGATGATTTCTTGACAATCGAAGTGGTCGGCGATCCTGGGAAGATGGTGGCTATTTTGAAGATGTTAAACAAGTTTGGCATTCGCGAAATTGCTCGTACTGGCAAGGTCTCGTTAACCCGCGAATCGGGGGTTAACACGGAATATCTCAAAATCTCCAAACATAGCCTAGGCAGCGCCGTATCTAATTTCTAATTTTAGCGATCTCGCTTTACACAAACCTATAAATTTAACAAGCCTTGCTATTTTGCGAGGCTTGTTAAACTTGTTAGGTCGGACAACTTTTTGTGAGATTTTTGTCAGACCTCGACTGCGAATATCACTCAAAAATGCTACGTTAATATAAAATCAATCACTAATCTTAAGTAATTGCGAAATATAAAATCAGAGTTTGTAGGAAATGACTCGACTGAAATTATGACTTTGTAATGGAGTGATTGAATGAGTTTCAAGGCTCTGACTATAATATGAGAACTTAGTTCGCAAGATAGGTAAACAAAAATGGTTCAAGCTTTAGCTAAGACTGAATTGGTAACTTTTGCAGAATTTGCCGCATGGAAGCCAGAGAATAGACTTTATGAACTTCATGATGGAGTAATTGTTGAGATGCCACAACCTGTTGGAAAGCATGAGCAAGTGAAGGGTTTTTTAACCATAGAACTTGCTTTTCTGGTTAGACAAGCAAATCTTCCTTACTTTTTGCCTAGTCAAGCTTTCGTGAAAGTACCTGATGCTGAATCGGCTTATTTGCCTGATGTCTTAATTTTAAAGACTTCTAATTTAGTAAATGAGCAATTGTGGGAGAGTCAATCTACAGTCACTCAGGGAGCATCTGTTGTCATTGCGATCGAGGTGGTGAGTACTAATTGGCGGGTTGATTATTTCACTAAGGTTAAAGATTATGAGGAGATGGGGATTCCTGAGTATTGGATTGTGGATTATTTAGGAATTGGTGGTAGAAGGTTTATTGGTAATCCTAAGCAGCCAACAATTTTAGTGCATGAGTTAGTTGATGGGGAGTATCAAGTAACTGCTTTTAGAGAAGATGAGCGAGTTATATCGCCAACTTTTCCAGAATTGAATTTGACGGCTAATCAGATTTTCCAAGCGGGTAATTAACAATTTGAAGCGATCACTAGACAAAATCAATATCAATAAATTTTTAACTGGAGAAAAAATATGACAGTTACTTTAATCAATCAAACTTACACATTTGACGAATATTTAGCAATGGAAGAAATTGCTACTGAAAAAAATGAATATAAAAATGGAGAAATTATTGGCATGACGGGTGGAACAACAGACCATAACAAAATCGCCTTAAATTTTGCCACAAACTTAAAATTTGCACTCAAAAAACAAAAATACAACATATTTATCGGTTGATGTTAAGCTCTGGATTCCTTCTTACTCAGAGGCAACTTATCCTGATGTGATGCTGATTGAAGGTGAACCTAATTATTACGGAAATAACCAAACAATCATAACAAATCCCTATTTGATTGTCGAAGTTCTATCAAAATCAACACAAAATTACGATCAAGGCGAAAAGTTTTATTATTATCGCTCAATTCCTGAGTTCAAAGAATATATTTTAATTAGCCAATATCAATATTATATAATGCAATTCAATAAAATTAATCAGGGCAAATGGATATTATCTGAATATCGAAATGATAATTTAGCATTATCTTTACAAACAGTAAAATTTGACATTTCCTTTGAAGAAATTTATGAAAATGTCAGCCTTGGCTAATCTATACAAATCAATAACTAAACGAACTCGGCGATCGCCTGTGGCTGATGATAGCGATCGCACAGGTCAGCATTAAGTAAACTTTCCTTTACACAATTAACCCAGCTATGAGGATTTGACTTTTTATTTGTATAGGAGATTACCTACCATAGTATGATGCTGTCAGCCCATAGCCAACGATTCCGTACAGTCATCACTATGCGTATCGCCATATTTACCGAGACATTTTTGCCAAAAATTGATGGCATCGTTACTCGCCTCAAATATACCGTCGAATATCTGGTCAAGCTCGGTAACCAAGTATTGGTGTTTTCGCCCGATGGTGGACTTAAAGAATACTGTGGCGCACAGATTTATGGCGTATCAGCCTTTGACTTCCCGCTATATCCAGAACTAAAAGTAGCTCTCCCACGTCCTTCGATTGGCTATGCGCTAGAGGAGTTCAAACCCGATATTATTCATATTGTAAATCCTGCAATTTTGGGCATGGCAGGTTTATATTATGCCAAATCGATGAATTATCCGCTTATGGCTTCCTATCACACGCATTTACCCCAATATTTGCAGCATTACGGATTGGGATTCCTTGAAGGCTTGATGTGGGAATTGGTCAAAAACACTCACAATCAAGCAGCTCTAAACCTTTGTACTTCGACAGTAATGATCGATGAACTGCGATCGCATGGTGTTGAGCGGCTAGATCTTTGGCAACGTGGTGTCGATACCGTGCAGTTTCATCCAAGATTTAAAAGTGCCGAAATGCGATCGCATCTCACCCAAGGTCATCCCGAAGCTATCTTATTTCTATATGTGGGCAGACTCTCTGCGGAAAAAGAAATTCAGAATATCTTGCCAGTGCTGCAAGCAATCCCAAATAGCCGTCTTGCACTAGTTGGGAATGGACCCTATCGTCAGGAACTTGAGAAGATTTTTGCAGATACCAACACTAATTTTGTGGGCTATTTACGTGGTGACGATCTTGCCGCCGCTTTTGCGTCAAGTGATGCTTTTTTATTCCCATCGCGTACTGAGACTCTGGGCTTAGTTTTGCTCGAAGCAATGGCGGCTGGTTGTCCAGTTGTTGCCGCAAATTCAGGCGGGATTCCTGATATTGTCACCAATGGCATTAACGGCTATTTGTTTGAGCCTAATGATAGCAATGGCTTAACTTTGGCAACTCAAAATCTTTTGCAAAATCGTAATCAATATATGTGCATCGAAGCACGTCTAGAGGCTGAAAAGTGGGGTTGGGATGCTGCCACGCGACAATTGCAAAATTATTATGAACAGACAATAGAGGCTTGTAAACCCGTTTTAATTGTTTAAATACTTGAGAGTGCACCCGCAGGGGCACACTCTAACATAAAGAAGTATTGCGATCGCGCTCTCAAGCGGTATTCCTTCACAGTACAATGGCGATCGCTATCATTATGTCGTAAGCATAAATACTCTTTTGATCTCCCTTGAATCTGTTACCGAAATTTATCATAAGCCCTTGCTGTCACTAGTTTTTGAGGCGCAATCAGTACATCGACAATATCATCAAACTGATGCTGTGCAGATGTGCACTCTATCAAACATCAAATCAGGTCGTTGTCCTGAAGATTGTAAATATTGCCCTCAAAGCTCGCGCTATCCGACAGGGGTAGAGACTTATCCGCTGTTGCCACTAGATGAGGTAATCAGTCAAGCACAAGAAGCCAAAAAGCATGGTGCAACTCGTTTTTGTATGGGAGCAGCATGGCGCAATGCGCCTGATGGTGAAGAGTTTGAGCGGGTTTTGCAAATGGTTGAAGCCGTAGCAGGGATGGAAATGGAAGCCTGTGTAACGATGGGGATGTTGCGCCCAGATCAAGCTCAGCGCTTAGCGAAAGCGGGCTTAACAGCCTATAACCATAATCTCGATACTTCCGAAAGTTTCTATCCCGAAATTATCACAACGCGAACCTATCGCGATCGCCTCGAGACGATTCAGCATGTCTCCGAAGCGGGTATTCAAGTTTGTTGTGGCGGCATCGTCGGCATGGGTGAGACTGACAGCGATCGCATTGATCTTTTGCACACATTAGCAAACCTCACGCCACAACCTGAATCAGTGCCAATTAATGCATTATCTCCCGTTACAGGAACTCCATTTGGCGATCTTGAAGCGATCGATCCTTTAGTTTTAGTGCGGATGGTCGCAACCGCGAGAATCCTGATGCCTAAGGCAGTTGTGAGACTTTCCGCAGGACGAGATCGGCTCAGCGTTTCCGATCAAGCTCTCTGCTTTCTCGCAGGCGCAAATTCTATCTTCTCTAGTGAGAAACTACTCACCACTGCAAATCCAGACTGGCAAGATGATGCGGAGATGTTCCAAAAACTAGGTGTAAAACCGAAGGAACTTGTTTAATTTCTAGCTGTCGCCAAGTGTATTAGTACATAAAACCCAAGAAGAGAATAGCGGCGCTTCGCGCCGCTATTCTCTTCTTGGGTTTTGATATTATACTGAAAGTACTCAATAGCAAAGGCAAAGCGATGAACCAAACTTTAGCTAAGGCAGAAAACCAATATCTTGTGAAAAGATCTGTAACTTGGGAGCAGTTTAAAACTTTGCAATCCGCCTTTGATGAAATTGGTGGTGTGCGGATGATCTATTGTGAGGGAGAACTAGAAATTATGGGTATTGGTTTACTGCATGAAATGATATCCAGTTTGCTTGGGGCTTTACTTATTTCTTACTTCGTCATCAATCGTATTCGTTTCACGGCAACAGGTGCTTATACACAAACTGTTGAGCCAAAGCTTGAGTTTCAGGCTGACTTATCCTTTGCTTTTGGTAATGATCCCAAACAGACGGACTTGTGTATAGAAGTCGTGGTTACTAGCGGCGGCATTAAAAAGCTAAGAAAGTATCAATTAAGAAACATTTCTGAAGTTTGGTTTTGGTATGATGGCAGAATTAGTATTTATCACTTAGAGCATGGCGAGTATGTGGAAGTTAAAACAAGCGTCTGGTTGCCACATCTGGATATAGCCCATTTAGAAGAATGTTTGTTGATGGATTCGCAGTTAGACGCAATGACCGCCTTTGAACAAAAATATGCTAACGAGTTCACCAATTAAGACCTTGCGCGAATTTCGTAAAAACGTTGCTCAATCATTTGGAGATGATAGGTATGCCTGTAAAAATAGCGATCGCCCAAATCCAATTACAAGAAGGACAAAGAGTTATCCTTGATAAGATTAGCTGGCAGGAATTTGAGGATATTTTGGCAGATCTTGGAGAGCATCGTCATTCGCATATTGCCTATTCCAAAGGAGTTTTAGAGTTTAGGATGCCATTACCAGAACATGAACGCAATAAGGTCATTGTGAGTGATTTACTAAAGATTTTATTAAATGAACTTGACTTAGATTGGGAATCTTTAGGTTCCACTACTTTCAAAAATCGTAGGATGCAAGCAGGGATCGAACCAGATGATTGTTTTTATATTCAGAACTATCGGGCAGCAATTGGGCTGAAGCGGATTGATCTAGATGTCGATCCCGTGCCTGATCTGGCGATCGAGGTAGATCTAACTTCACAGACTCAAATGAGCGCGTATGAGGCTTTGGGAGTTGCCGAAATTTGGAGAATTAGGAATGGCAGGTTAGAAATTAATCTATTGCAGAATGGGAAGTATGGAAGTTCTGCAATTAGTTTGATTTTTCCATCAATTCCAGTTTCTGAAGGAATTTCGTCATTTTTAGAACGCAGTGACAATCTGCCGATGAGTGTGCTATGTCGAGAGTTTCGGGCATGGTTAAATCAATTGCCTCCCAGTGAATGAAAGCAAAGAAACCAAGAACTCAAGTTCTGGGCTAAAAGCTCAAGTCCACTGAAGTGGACAACAGAATACTCTTAATTAAACCGTTTCAATGGGTTTGAGCTTTGAACTTCGCACTTGAGTACAAGGCTAATGCTTATTTCTAGGCAAATTCAGGTCTACCTTGCGACATGAAATGCTTTTGCGAACTCATTTCAGGCTCTCCATCCTTAGGAACCCTCTGAATATAGGTTCCATCTGCTTTAAGATCCCAAGCTTGACGATTATCAGCTAGGATAATTTCCAGAATCTGCTTAAGTTCTTTGATCAGAGATCCTTCCTCAACAGGGGTAATCACCTCAACCCTTGCATCAAGGTTTCTGGGCATCCAGTCGGCACTACCGATATATACCTGCTCTTCACCGCCATTACTAAAGTAGAAGATGCGTGAATGTTCTAGAAAACGACCGATTACACTGATTACCCTTATGCGATCGCTTAATCCCTTCACCTTCGGACGAATACAGCAAATACCACGAATGATCAGATCGATATTTACACCGACTTGCGAAGCCTCATATAGAGCCGAGATAATCTCAGGATCAACCAATGAGTTCATTTTGGCAATGATGTAGGAAGGATAGCCTTGCTTTTGATGTTCGATTTCGCGATGGATCAGGCTCAAGAACTTCTCGCGCATATTTACAGGCGCAACTAGAAGCTTGCGATAGTCACGCTGACGGGAATAACCAGTCAGGTAGTTAAACAGATCAGTCAAATCTGCACCCAAATTATCATTACAGCTAAAAATACCAAGATCGCTGTAAAATCTCGCCGTTTTGGGGTTGTAATTGCCAGTACCAATATGGACATAACGCACTAAGCGATCGCCTTCTTGCCTTACCACCAGAGCAGTTTTGGTGTGGGTTTTGAGATTCTTAAAGCCATATACGACATGTACTCCCGCATTTTCTAGCTTCTTCGCCCAGAGAATGTTATTCGCCTCATCAAATCTCGCTTTTAGCTCTACTAATACCGCTACCTGCTTGCCATTCTCCGCCGCCCGAATCAATGCATGGACAATTGGCGAATCTCCAGATGTGCGATATAGAGTTTGTTTAATCGCTAGTACATCATCGTCATTTGCGGCATCTTCAATAAATCGCTGCACTGTTGTTGTGAAAGACTGATAAGGATGATGAACTAAAAAATCACCTTCGCTGATGACATCAAAAATGTTCTTGCCATCTTCATCCCCTTGCTTCAATCGTGGATGAGTTACAGATTTCCAAGGCTTATCCTGATGCTCAGGCATTGGCAAAAAAGAGATCGCCATCAGACCTCCTAAGCCAATTAATCCGGGAATATCATACACATCTGCTTCGGTAATCCCCAATTGCTCGATTAACTCTTTACGGATTTCTGGCGGGATATCACTGGCGATTTCCATACGCACGACTGAGCCAAATTTCTGCTTGCGCAACTCTTCTTGCAGAGCCGAAATCAGGTCATCTGCTTCTTCTTCTTCGATGTCAAGCTGCGCATCACGGGTAATCCGAAATGGATAATAACTGACAATCTCCATCCCAGGAAATAATGCATCAAGATTATGAGCAATTACTTGTTCCAAAGGTACAAAGGTATGATCGTCGGTCTCAGGAATTTTGACAAAGCGTGGCAACACATTTGGTACTTTGACCCGCGCAAAGTTTTTTTCCTTAGTTTCGCGATCGCGCACGATCACGACCAAATTGAGGCTGAGATTAGAAATGTATGGGAATGGATGCGCAGGATCGACTGCTAGTGGAGTGAGAACAGCAAATAATTTGTCTTGGAAATAGGTTTTGAGATATCGCTGATGTTTCTTATCGATATCCTTGTAGTCTAAGATCTTCACTCCATGATTGTGTAATTCTGGACGCAGGATATTCTCAAAAAATTCATGCTGCATCGTGACCAATGGCACAAGAGCCTCACGAATTACTTGCAACTGCTTTTCTGGATTAAGCCCATCATCGGAAATAATATCCATTTGCTCGGCAAACTTCTTCTTTACCCGAGCGACTCTAACCATAAAAAATTCATCAAGGTTAGTACTGAAAATCGCAAAAAATTTAGCTCTTTCTAGCAATGATGTGCGCGAGTCAATCCCTTCGCTTAAAACTCTCTTATTAAAAGCAATCCAGCTTAGTTCACGATTAAAGAAATACATGGCGAGATCAACTGACTTTTCATCTTGTTCGTCAATTGTCTCTGATATAGATTCTGAGTTTCCTATCGACTCAATAGTCGTTTCGATCATGTCAATTTCGATGATGTCAACTTCTGAATCTTTTTTGGCTAAATCTTTTTTTATTCTGGTCATAGGAGCAAAGATATCGGCTTGCGTAAAATCACTTTCAGCAATTTGCTATCACAAGAACCACAAGATATTTTTTAAAAGTGTTGCAAAGCAACACTTTTAAAAAATATCTTGGGTTTTAGTTAAGCGCAAAGGTCTGTAAATACTAGATTATCGAAGTATATGTCATTGATGTGTGAGCTTAAACACTTCACCCAAAAAATGGTGGCGCTTCGCGCCACCATTTATATAAAAATTAGCCCAAAAGTGCTTCGATATCTTTACGCAGTCCAGCATCTTCAGGCGCAACGCTGGAAGGAAAATATTTCACGACCTTACCTTCTTTATCGACTAGAAACTTATTGAAGTTCCACTGCACTTGGCTACCTGTGGTCTCAGTGAGATACTTGTAAGTATCGGCTATACCACTACCACTTACCTTCACCTTACTAAACATATCAAAGGTGACATCGTAGGTGAGAGAACAAAAGCTCTTGATTTCTGCCTCAGTTCCTGGTTCCTGTGCGCCGAAGTCATTACTAGGAAAACCGAGAATCTCAAAGCCTTTGTCTTTGTATTCACGATAAAGAGATTCTAGTCCCTTGTACTGTTTGGTGTAGCCACATTTGGAGGCGACATTGACAACCAAGGCAACCTTACCTTTGTACTGAGCGAGATCGACTGGTTGACCATCGATGTTAGTAATCTTGAAATCGTAGAGTGTGGACATATTTTCGTTTTTAGAGTTATTTGATGATTGTTAGCATCAGCAGTAATTTTAGGATTTTCAGCACCTGCGGTGCTGAAAATCCTAAAATTGCTGCATAGTTAAAAAACTTACTTAGCTTTTTATAGCGATCGCATGGCAAGTGTAATTATCCTAATTGGTGTACCCGCGAGCGGTAAATCTAGCCTCGCTAAGAAGATGTTGCGTGCTACTAATCAGACTTCTCGTCAGAATAGTAGCAGCCTCACCCATGGGCAAACCCAACTAATCAGCCCCGATCGCATTCGAGAATCACTCTATGGATCAGCCGAAATGCAGGGAGACTGGGCAGAAATCTGGGCGCAGGTACAACGGTCATTTGCCAATGCAGCGAAATCGCAACAATCTGTAATATATGATGCCACAAACTATAAACGCGAATATCGTAAAAATATTATTGACCTTGCCAAAGAACATGGATTTAAGCCAATTACAGGAATTTGGCTAGATGTGCCGCTCTGGATTTGTTTGTCACGAAATGATATGCGCGATCGCGTTGTCCCTGAAGATGTCGTAGTAGAAATGTATCGCACCCTAGCCTATAACCCACCCACCCTAAGCGAAGGCTTCGATCGAATCTTGTTGCGCGATCAAAAACTAGACAACGAGTGGATCGACTGACGAAAGGCGATGCTTAGCACCGCCTTTCGTTTATGGTTTGGTAACCAGTATTTTTTCACTTAACGCAGCAGCCTCTTGAGTCTTGTTGTTATTTGGCATAATCTTTCGCAGAGCATCATTAGTTGACTCAAAACAATTTTCATGTCCAATTTCCTTGAGTAATCCACTGCGCTCTAATAACTGCTCGACTTCAGGACGCAAACCACTCAAAATTAATTGACAATTATGGCGTTGCAGATCGTGATAAATCTCTTCTAGTGCAACTAAGCCTGTTGTATCCATACTCGGTACATAGCGCATTCTCAAAATCAAGAATTTAACTTCAGGCGCATCACGCAAGAACGTAACAAAGCTCTCCGCAGCGCCAAAGAACATCGGACCATCAATCCGATAAATGGCGATTTGTTTACCAAAGTCGAGAGGAACACCAGCAAGAAAGACGTTATCTTCAGGCATTTTCACTAGACTGAGTTCACTCATCCGCTTAATAAAGAGAATACCTGCGGCAATCAGACCAACTTCCACCGCTAAAACTAGATCAAAACAGACGGTAACTAGCCATGTCAGCATCATTACCCCAAAATCAGCATAGGTGGTATGGATCAGCAAGCCGATCGCTTCCCACTCCATCATGCGAATACTGGTAATCATTAGAATCCCAGCGAGGGCGGCAAGGGGAACTTGCGAGGCAAGAGGCGCAAATGCTAATACGATCAGGGCAAGTGCCACACCGTGAATCACTCCCGATAAGCGAGTTTTGCCACCAGCACGCACATTCACCGCAGTCCTTGCGATCGCCCCAGTCGCAGGAATACCGCCGAAAAATGGCACGATCATATTTGCTAGTCCTTGCCCGATTAATTCCCGATCGCTGTTGTGGCGATCGCTAACACTCATACCATCGGCAACGACGGCTGCGAGTAGAGATTCAATACTGCCCAATGCTGCCAGTGCGATCGCGGGATTAATTAACTCACGAATCAATCGAAAATCATTCCAATGGGGAATCGATTGAGGCATCGGTAAAGATTGAGGAATCAGCCCAATCGTGGGTACTTCGAGATTCCATTGCGATTTGACGATTACGGCAGCTATGGTAGCGACGACTAAACCGACTAAAGATCCTGGAATCGATTGATTGATCCGATTCCATAATAATTTTGTGCCAATGGTTAAGAGCGCTAAGGCGATCGCTAACCAGTTATAGCCTTCTAAATTCGTGACCGTTTGCCAAAGCGCTTGCAAGAAATGCTCTTGATTTGGGAGATGTAACCCAAAGAAATTATTTAACTGCCCACAGAAAATAATTACGGCAATCCCATTTGTAAAACCTGCTGTGACAGGATAGGGAATAAACTTCACTAACCGTCCTAGTTTTGCAACACCAAGCGCAATTTGGATGATGCCTGCCATCACACCTGCAATCCAAACTTTTTCAAGCCCATACTTGGCAACGATTCCGACTAAGACGACCGCCATTGCCCCCGTTGGTCCCGTAATCTGTACAGGTGAGCCACCAAATACGGCGGCAACCACTCCAGCGACGATCGCTGTATAAAGTCCTGCCTTTGGCTCCACACCACTGGCGACGGCAAAGGCAAGCGCCAAGGGTAAAGCGACGACTGCGGCGGTAAGACCTCCCGTCAAATCGCCACGAAAATTACTAAACAGTCCCTTGAAGGGAGAATTTTTTGGAATTTGATTTTTTGGGATTGGATTGTTTCTAGCTAAGCTTCCTGCTTGTGCCATGAGATTCTAATTACTCCAATTTTTGTAGTGATTCCCGCATTTCAATTACGTGATTGTTAAAAAGTTCTAGCGCCGAATCCAATACCTTAAAAATCGTGGGATCGCCGACAGAATAGTAAGCAAAGTTCCCTTGTTTCCGCGATCGCACTAAGTTGTATCGCCGCATCACCGCTAACTGTTGCGAAACCGCTGAAGGTTCCGCCTCAATCCACTGAGCGATCGAATTAACGCTTTGCTCTCCGATCCGCAAAGCATTTAATATTTGAATCCGAACAGGATTGGATAAAACTTTAAATAAATCAGCTTTGAAATAGCTTGGTTGAAACGTCATATGAACGACCTTATTCACTTACACCTCCTAACTTTACGAGATTGAGTTACAAGGTCAAATGTGTATTCAGTAGATCTTTTATATTTAAAGATGTATATATTCTAACCTATAAATCTTCAAAGTATTGCGGATAGAATATCGAGAAGCAACTTTTGTCGTAGTGAAACCAATTTGGGGATTTTCAGCGCCTACGGCGCTGAAAATCCCCAAATTGGTTTTGATGCAAGTCCGCCGACGGCGGACTTGCATCAAAACCAATTTTTATAATGAGAATTGCTGCTAAAAAATAATTGGGCTTTGTCTAGTTCTCGTTTTGTGTTAGCTTAAATAGACTCAATCTCTAAGGGGTACAGTAGGTTAAAATGGCTAAGCGCCGCAATCAGAAAAAAGAAAAAGCACTTCGCAACCAAGCGTATGCGCGTAAGTTTCGTAAGCGTACCCCTATGGGTCGCTTTGGACGTAGAAGACCAATGGGCAGCTATAACGATCCTGAAGATTCTGAATCCAATGGTGCTGCGGATACTGGTGCAGCCGATACTGGCGCTGCTGATACTGGCTCTGGTGGCAATAAATTCTAATTTGAATTCTGGTGATTATATACCAGCATTCTACAGATCATGACCACAAGTTTTGCCCTTGCTTTACATACAACGACTACCAAATTAGAGCTTGCGATCGCGGAAATTAACCCAAACTCCGATCGCAATCCTCAAATTTATATTATCCACAAGCAGCAGTCATGGGAACTAGGCAGAAAGCTATCTGTACAGTTACATGACTGCTTAGGTTTGTTTGTGGGTGATCATTCATGGAATGATTTTGCTTTTTTAGCGATCGCCACAGGTATTGGTAGTTTCACTGGCACAAGGATCGGCATTGTTGTAGCAAGAACGATCGGCGAGCAGTTAAATATCCCTGTATATGGGATTGACTGCCAGACAATTGTCTCTAGAGCACAGCAGTCTACTCCAAACTTATCTTTGAGCGAAAGTTTGTTAGCGATCGCTTGCGATCGATGGCAAGCAGGAATTTATCCTAGTTGGCAAGATGCTTTGCCAATCTATGAACAATAAGCAGAAGGGGTGCTATGCACCCCTTCTGCTTTTTCGGATCTCCAAGTGGTAGAATTATGTTGCTGAAAGTAGATAAAAGTTGAATTTTCTTAACTAGCGATCGCTCGTTAGAACTAAAGGGGAACCATTTTATTACTTAAGCAAAACCCACTTAAGACGGTAGTTATTCCCAGCTTGACCTATGCTTCAAGACGCGATCGCCATTCGTCATTATCAAAAGATTACCGACTCCCTCGTCGAAATGTCAGAACGTGGTTATCGTGCTACGGACGAAATGAGGCTTTTTTTAGACGGTTATCTATCGGCTCTGCGCTTTACTAACGCTGTAGAAGCCCATCACATTCACCGTCTTGAAGAAGAAGTAATCCGATTTCTATATGATTCTTCTAACTTTGCTTCTCCTTATGAGTTGGAGTTGGAGGTTGAACGGGGTGAAAGATAAACGCTGTGGCGAATGCCTGCTGTAAGCGGAGTTTGAAAGCGATCTTGCTTAACGACTTGTAACCCTTGCTGCTCACAAAATATATCTAGCTGTTCGCTTTCTTCGGGTAGCCATTGACCACGATAGAGTACTGCTATGCCGCTTTTTTTGAGAAATGGTAATGCGTAATCAGCACAAATATCTGGTTTACCTACGGCTCGCACAAGGGCTAAGTCATACTTTTTTTTGTAATCAGAGAGCTTATTAATGTCTTCGCTCCGCCCTGCTAGGGCGATCGCATTCGATAATTGCAAAGTTTGAATTGTTTCTTCGACAAAAGCAACCTTTTTTTGTTTGCTATCCAGCAAGGTGACTTGCCATGACGGCTTGGCGATCGCGATCGGTAAACCGGGAAAACCTGCGCCTGTGCCAATATCAACTACCTTAATATCTTCACGATCCCAAAAAGCTAATACGCCACGTAACGAATCCCATAAATGCTTTTCCCAAAAATCATCGGCAACTGTAATCCGAGTCAGATTTTGTTTGCTATTGCCTTCCAAGACAAGCTCGTATAGCTTTTCAAATTGATCGATTTGGTCTGGGTTGGGTGACCAATTGAGGGTAGATTGCCAATGCTCAAATAGATGGGAAAAGTGGGGCATAAAAAACATGAAGTAAATTCTGCGCTTGGCGCGATCTCTACTTTACTAGCGATCGCGAGATCTCTCATTCGATGTTTGTTGAATTTTGACATTAGACGATAAGATCAAACAAACATTAAGATTCATGTAGCATTGCTAAGCGATGATAGATGATCAGCTACGCGCAGTCGCTTATAGACTGCCACCGATATAACAAAAAAATATAAAAGGATGAAATCTAATGACCGAAGAAACGAAAGTGCGAACTGCTTTTACAAAGGATGAGCGCGGCATCTTAAATAATTGGGCGATCGAACCCAAGATGTATTTTGATGACAAAGTCGAGAAGAAATCTGAGAAGCAAGTTGAGAAAAAAGGCGATGAGCAAGGTGAAGCGCGTTTTGAGATGAATGGACGCTCGGCAATGATTGGGATTACCTTGCTAGTCTTGACAATGATTGGAATTACCTTGCTAGTCATTGCCTAGAAAGAATCAGTTTTTTGTGGCGCGGCGAAGCCGCGCCACAAAAAAACTGGTTCTTTTTTAAATCGCAGAGAGTAATCGTTTTATGACAATTCCCCAAGACCCAATTCAGTTTTTAACGCTTGCCGAAGCCCATGCGATCGATGGGGCAATGCTTTCAACGATGGAAAAATTTATGACCCGCATCACCATTTCATCGATGCGGATCATTACCAAAATTGCTCAAGAATTGAATATTCACGCTGAAGAGATCGGGACTAGTCAAATCGTGCAATGGATTGAGCATGATTCCCAGATGCGTAAAGAGCAAGGTGAAGATGCCGCATTTTTGAAATGGACTTCACCTCATCCTGATTTAGATTTTGAAGACACTCGTCAGGATGAAGTTACACCTGCGAATCTTTCTAGCCATGAGAAATTCCTCACGCGCATGGTGATTTCGGCTATGTCAGCATTAGTCGCGATCGCGAAAGATTACAGCGCTCATATTGAAGATTTGACTGTAGCACAAATAATTTCTTGGGTGGAACGCGATGCTAAAGTTAAGCGCAAGCAAGGTGAAGAAGCTGCATTTTTATCTTGGTGATTTGTATTAGGCCATAAACCCAAGGATTGAATAGCGAAGCGCCGCCATTCAATCCTTGGGTTTTGACATGGAGATTGCGCGATTGCGACCTTGCGCCTTGGCTTCATACAATGACTGATCGGCAGAGGCAATTAATTCTTCAGCAATAGAGTCAGGTGTAGGAATTAGACAGGCGACTCCCAAGCTCAAGGTGACATATTCATTTACATCTGACTTTTCGTGAGGAATGGCAAGACTTGCAATTGCATTTTGAATCGAATCTGCAAAGATTAATGCTCCTTCTGTATTAGTGTTGGGCAAAACCACAACAAATTCCTCCCCACCGTAGCGAGCAACTAAGTCTGATGGGCGTTGTGGAACTAGATTGATCGTCTGTGCAACTTGAATCAAGCATTCATCTCCACCCTGATGTCCGTAGTGATCGTTGTAGCGCTTGAAATAGTCGATATCGATCAGAATTAAAGATAAAGGTTGTTGTTCTCGCAGATGTCGTTGCCATTCTTTAGATAGGAAGTCATCAAAGCTACGACGATTTGCAATCTGAGTTAGGCCATCTACATGCGCTAGGCGCGATAGCTCTAAATTAGCCCGTTGAAGTTCGATCGTGCGATCGCTGACTTTTTGTTCGAGATCACGAGCATACTCTTCTAGGCGTTTATAGGAGAGCCTCAGATATCGTCCTAGCTCCCAAATCGTAATTGCGATAGCGACACTGAGCAGTGACACCATCGGCGTGATGATCGGAATCCACCATCCATACTGGAATGCGTAGTAGTCCATAATTGTAATTATGATCAAGCCTAAAAATACAGCCAGAATTGACGATTGCCAATTACGAATAAATTTCGCGCCACAGGTTGCGCCGACAATCGCCCATAGTAAAATCCATAAATAATTTAAAGGCTTGCTAGTTGCTTGTAAAAGCACTCGACCATCTAGAGCCGCACTGATAATTTGACTGGTGCTGTTAGCATGGACGATTACTCCTGCCATTAAACTAGGATTGTAGGGACTTTGGTGCATATCGTTTAAGCTCGGAGCAGTTGTCCCAACTAACACAATGCGATCGCGAAGTAAGTCGGTAGGGATAAGATTTTCGAGGACATTGGTTACGGAAATGGTTTCAAAGTCTTTAGCTTCGCCGCGATAGTTAAACAGCGTTTGGTAACCATCAGTGTTGTCAGAGTTATATTCGCCTTCATTACCTGTAAGCGGCAAAAATTTCGCTTTACCTAAGCGAAATTTATTGCGATCTGTATCGTCTGGATTAAAACTTATCCCTTTTTGCGCGAGATAAGTAGTAGCCAGTTTTGTTCCAAATGATTGGCGATCGCTAATAAAAATTAAATTGCGCCGAATTTTGCCGTCAATATCTAGAACCAAGTCACTGGCTCCTATTTGACCTTTCGATTCTAAGATCGGTGGCGGTGGCACTGACTCTCTAGAAATTTTAGCAATCCCAATTAAATTAGATGTATTTGCAAAGATTTCTGCGAGTTCTTCTTGTCCTGGCTCGATCGGAAGATTGCGGTAGATGTCAATACCGATGACTGCTGGCTGCTGAGTCTTGAGATTGCGGATTAGTAAAGCCATATCGCGATCGGACATTGGCCATTTACCCATTTTTTTAATGCCTTCTTCATCGATCTCAACAATCACAATTCGGCGATCGCGTTCTTCTTTTGGGCTAATTTGCTTTAATGCGTCATAAGCTCTTAACTCAAAAATTGCAAACAAACCAAAATGACTACCTAGTCCTATCAGTCCCACTAGGGTAGTAGTTAGTAAATATATACCTAGCCTAGACCCCTGTTTCATACTTTAAAATGGTACATTTGGATCATCCTAAGAGAATTTTAGCTATGTTTACACAGGCTTTAAATATTTGCATAAAAACTACTGCCTTGGTCATCTTATTAAATTTAGGATCAAGCAGTCTAACAAATGACAAATTAGCGGCTCAATCTGAAGCTTTTACTTCTCAAAAAGTAAAAGCTGAATTTATTCCGCCTAAAGGCTCAGGGGTTCCCAAAGATCCGACTACCGCAGGCGGGACTCGCCCCGTTGAATGCTACGAGGTTAATTCTTGCTTAATTCCATTACTACCAGTATCGGCGATTAGCAAGCTAGATTATTATCCTTTAACAGTTTCTGAACGTCCTACCTTTTATATCAGCTTGCCAAGAACTTCTGGCACTGCCATTTTTACGCTGTACCAACATCTTCCCTCTCAAATCAAAAAGATTCACAGATTCTCTTTTCCAGTAAAAACTTCTGGTGGAATTGTCGGAATTACCCTCCCTAAATCATCTCCCACGCTCCAAAATGATAGTACCTATGAATGGAGATTGTCATTGAAGAATGAGACCGCTAATGGATTTGTCCGTCGCGTTCAACTCAAGCCCAATTTGTCACAGAAGCTTAGAGAAGCCAAGCCTTTGGACCAGTTAGCTATTTATGCTGCTGAGGGAATTTGGTACGATAGTATCGAGACTTTGGCAGCATTGGCGAATTCTCAGCCCAGCGATCGCAAAGTATTCACTGAATGGGCAGTTTTCCTTAAGTCGGCAAACATCGCTCCAGAGATGATCAAGCAAAGCTTTACGACCTGTTGTCAAGCTGAGAATTAATCTCAAAGCGAACTTTAAATATCTTTAGGATCGCAAATTAAATAAAACCCAATATTATTACGACGGGCGAAGCCCGCCATAATAATATTGGGTTTTGAATTGCATAAGTTATTTGATTTTCATCCCTTAGGATTTTCTAAAGCCATGAAACAATCAACCTCCATTCCTTTATGTTTTCTAGCTTCTCTGTGTTGGTGGGTGAGTGAATATTCAAGTATTAATTATTTCGCTCAGGCGCAAATATTGCCTGACGCTAGTTTGCCTCAAAATTCTGTTGTCACAATTAATGCAAATATCATTAATATTACAGGTGGTACTAGGGCTGGGAATAATCTTTTTCATAGCTTTTTAGATTTTTCAGTCGCAACAGCTAACACAGCTTTTTTTAACAATGCTATAGATATTCAAAATATTCTCACGCGAGTTACTGGAAGTTCCAGTTCTCAAATCAATGGGATTCTCAAAACAAATGGATTGGCTAATCTTTATTTGATTAATCCCAATGGCATTGTCTTTGGTGCGGATGCTAGATTGGATATCCGTGGTTCTTTCGTTGCAAGTACTGCTAATAGTATTAACTTTGCTGATGGTTCTCAATTTAGTGCTGTTAATCCTCAGGCTTCTGCATTATTAACCATAAGTGCGCCATTAGGTTTACAGATGGGGAGCAATCCCCAACCAATCTCTGTACTAGGAAACGGCGGTGGCATTAGAACCACTTCTAATTTAATTGACACCTCCTTGGGGTTGCGGGTGGATTCTTCCCAGACTCTTGCTTTGGTCGGAGGCGATATTGCGATCGCAGGCGGTACTTTGAAAACGGCAGGTGGCAACATCGAACTTGGCAGTTTAGGAAGCTTTGGACAAGTACAACTGAATTCTACCAATCAAGGGCTAAAGTTGTCTTATGGTGCTGCGACAATATTTCAAGATATTCGCCTCTCAGGCAAAGCTTCTGTAGATGCGAGTGGATTAGGCAGTGGCAATATTCAGGTCAGAGGAAAAAATATTTCTCTCATTGGTGGATCGCAAATTCAATCCAGCACAATCGGAAATCAAAATGGCGGCACATTATTGGTCAAAGCTTCTGACAAAGTAGAATTAACAGGTACTTCTCCAGATCTACGTTTCGCAAGCGGTTTAGTGTCAGAGATCAGACCTAATGCCACAGGAAATGGCGGCAATATGATTGTTGAAGCAGCAAAATTTTTCATGAAAGATGGAGCTGTGATTTCGACGAACAATCTAGGCAACGGAATTGGAGGGGACTTATCAATCAAAACTTCTGAGAATGTAGAAGCAATCAATAGTTTTATAACTGCAACTCTCAGAGGCAGTGCCAATGGAAAAGGTGGCAACCTAATCGTCGAGACAGCAAAACTATCTCTCCAAAGATCCCAGATTTCGGCTGATGTCCAAGGGAAAGGTATCGGCGGCTCAATTACAATAAAAGCTTCCGAGAGCATAGAGGCGATTGGTGCTGTTCCAAATGGCAGAGATCCCAGTGGTTTCGTGATTTCGGTCGGTCGGAGTGGAGAAGGAAAAGCTGGAGATATTTTCATCAATACGTCAAAGCTTTCTCTGCAAGATGGGGCTGGAATTTCATCTAGTACCTTTGGTAAAGGCGATGCTGGTTCTATTTGGGTGACAGCTTTAGATAGTGTGGAGATTATTGGTCGCTCCATTAATGATCGCCCTTCGTCTTTAGCTGCTAGAGTTGAAGACACAGCTCAAGGGAATGGCGGGAACATAACAGTTATTAGCGATCGCTTAGTCGTCGATCGCGGTGCTATTATCTCAGTCTCTGATATAGCAGGAGTCAAAGGGGCTGGCAACATTCAAATTTCAGCAAATTTTATGCGCCTCGATCGCAGTAGCGGCGTGGATGCCTCAACTAGAGCTGGTGTGGAAGGGAATATTTTTCTAAATACTTCAAACCTCCAACTATTTAACAATAGTCGAATTCAGGCAAATGCTTTTGGTTTAGCTACTGGCGGTAATATCAAGATTGTGACTGATACTCTGGTAGCTTTTGAGAATAGCGATATTACCGCCAATGCCCAGCAAGCATCTGGTGGTCGAATAACTATTAGTGCGGCTGGCATCTTTGGGACAGCCTTTCGTCGCGGACTAACACCCAAAAACGATATCACAGCCAGTTCAGATCTAGGAGCTGATTTTAATGGCGTGGTTCAATTAAATATCTTTGAAGCAGATCCCAGTAGATCCCTAAGCAGAGTTCCTATAAAAATTGACGATTCAAGTAGGTTAATTGTGCAACGTTGCCAAGCCGATGTTAATCAAAGTAAGTTCACAATCGCAGGTAAAGGAGGACTACCATCAAGTCCTAATGAAGTAATTACGGATAGCCTAACTCATGACATTTTGGGAGAAAGCGAACCTGTAATATCTAGCTCCCAGTCGTTCAATCCTCAGCCAGAAGCCAAACTCGAAATTGTCGAAGCAAATAACTGGGTGATTGCAACTGATGGTGGCATCGCTCTTATTGCTAACAAGCCAAATACTATGCTCAGATCAACAAATATTAATTCTTTAACATCGTGCAGACATTAACAACCCTCGCTTACCGATTCTCCCTTTTAGGGTTCATTTTAACGATCTTACCCATAATCGAAAATCGGTCTGTTAGTGCCGCTTCTTACAAATATTTCGAGATTGAACCGATCGCCGCTCAAATCACGCAAAGTACTGGAATGCAGTTAGTTACTTTGCAAAATATCGAGATAAATCAAGCTTATGTTTCCGATCTAGTTCAACAGGGCAAAGAATTCTATACAGAGGGGAAATTTAGTGATGCGATCATAGTTTGGCAAAGAGCACTTAAGGATTCAGAAGATAATCAATTAAGGCAAGCCATGCTATTAAGTAATATTTCTCTAGGTTATCAACAATTGGGAGAATGGGACAAAGCAAAAAGTGCGATCGCTAGTAGTTTACAGATTTTAGCAAGTCAACCAAATATCAAAGGCAAACTTAAAATATTTGCTCAAGCCATTAATACACAAGGTAGCTTGCAGTTTGCTTTAGGGCAAATGGAATCAGCTCTAAGCTCATGGCAAACCGCTACGAACACTTTTAGTCAAATTGAAGACCACACAGGCAAAATGTCTAGTCTTCTTAATCAAGTTCAAGCATTAAAAGCCTTAGGGTTTTATCATCGCATGGTGGAAGTCCTGAGCATTATCGATCTGTCCTTACAAACTCAACCAGACTCTGAATTGAAAGCCAGTGGATTGCGTAGTTTAGGCGATCGATTGCTATTGATGGAAGACTTCCCAAAAACTAAAAAATTATTAGGGCAAAGCCTAGAAATCGCCTCCAAGCTGAATCTCAAATCAGAAATTGGTGCCACGCAGTTAAGTTTAGGAAATCTTGCTCGTGCAGAATATGACTCTAATGCAGCATTCAAGTTTTACAATGCTGCGGCAGGTAACGCGACCTCGCCCCTTAGAAAAATCCAAGCAGAACTCAATCAATTTAGTCTTTTGATTGAAGAGAAAAAATTCTCAGAAGCGCAAACATTAATCTCCACCCTTGAAGTACAGAGCGATCGCTTACTTCCCAGCCGAAGCGCTATATATGCCAAGCTAAATTTCGCTCAGCATCTAGCTATCCTTGCAAAACAAAATACCACTAGTAAGCAGGATTTACTTCTTAAATCCGCAAACATCTTAGCTGAAACTATTCGTCAAGCAGAGTCATTGGGCGATCGCAGAGCTAAAGCCCATGCATTAGGAAGTCTAGGTGCATTATATGAGCAGTCTCAGCAATTTAAAGAAGCAGAAGATCTAACTAACCAAGCTCTGTTTATTGCTCAATCGATCAATGCTCTTGATATCGTCTATCGCTGGCGATGGCAGTTGGGAAGGCTACGCTACGCACAAGGAGATATATCTGGTGCGATCGCATTTTATAGTGAGGCAGTGGAAAATCTTCGACAAATTCGTAATGATCTGGTATCAGTTAATGCGGGATTGCAATTCTCATTTCGCGAAAGTGTTGAACCTATTTATCGGCAATTGATCAGTTTACTTTTATTAGAAGATGGTGCTATTTCTAGTCAAAAAAATCTTAAAAAAGCCCAAAATGTGATTGAATCTTTGCAATTAGCCGAACTAACTAATTTTTTGCGCTCTGACTGCCTCAGTGCTAATCCAGTAGAAATCGCTGATGTCGATCGCCGAGCAGCTGTAATTTATCCGATTATTCTCGAAGATCGATTAGAAGTTATTCTCAGTGTTACTGATCAGCCTTTGCGCCGTTATTCTACTAGTATCAACCAAAAGGAACTTGAGCAAATTGTCGATGAACTACGGATAGATTTACGCGAACCCAGAACCCAAGATTATTTATCCAAATCTCAAACTGTTTATGATTGGTTAGTTCGACCTGCGATCGCAGATTTGCGTAAGGGCAATATTAAAACTCTGGTATTCGTTCTCGATGGCTCTCTCCGCAATATTCCCATGTCAAGTCTCCATGATGGGGAAAACTTTCTGATCCAAACCTACAGCGTTGCTCTTACCCCCGGATTACAACTGCTAGATCCCAAGCCTTTGGTACGTGAAAAAATTGCAGTTCTGGCAGGAGGACTCTCAGAGGAGCGACATGGATTTACAGCCCTGCCTAACGTGCTCCAAGAAATAAAGAATATTCAAGCCCAAGTTCGCAGCAGTAGGGAACTGCTCAATCAAGACTTTACTGAAAATAATTTACGAAAAACCTTGTTAAATAGCCCTTTCCCAGTTATTCATTTAGCCACCCACGGGCAGTTTAGTTCTAGAGTTTCTGATACATTTTTGATAACTTGGGATGGAAGGTTAAATTTAGAGAGTCTTACTCAATTAATTCAAAGCCGAGGTCAAGATAAAGTGCTGGAGTTACTTATTCTTAGTGCTTGTCAAACTGCTGTTGGCGATAACCGCGCAACATTGGGTTTGGCTGGCATGTCAGTTCGCGCAGGGGCAAGAAGTACAATAGCCTCGCTTTGGTCAGTTGACGATGCAGCTACAGCTCTATTTATGACTGAGTTTTATCAGGCGTTAGCCAGTGGCAAAACTGAAAAGGCGGAAGCGCTTCGACAATCTCAAATCGCATTACTTGTGCAAACTAAATATCAACACCCTTATTACTGGTCTCCTTTCGTTTTATTAGGTAATTGGCTTTAAAAAATAACCAGTAAATAGCTTTGCAGAAGGTTTTTACAACCCATTACCGATCGCAAAAAATGCCGACCAATAATTAGGATGATTATATTTCTTTGATTTAATCAGAGCAACTTGTGATCTATGTAAAGCCTCAGTGGATGTAACATCGCCTTTTTTCAGTTCGCCATAGAAAGCTTCCATTAGGGCTTGAGTACCTTCATCATTGACTGCCCAAAGCGAGGCGATCGCGACTCTTGCTCCTGCGGCTTGCATTTGATAGCCCAATCCTAAGATCTCGACACCAGTGCCTAATTTGCTGCCAAGTCCTGACTGACAAGCACTGAGGATGACTAAATCCACATTACTCAGTGACCAGTCTTGAATCTCTCTAATCGTCGCTTTTTCACCATTGCCAAAGAGAATGAAAGAGTCTTCAGGAGTTCCCACTGATAGCTCTCCATGAGTAGCAAGATGCAGAATCGTATGGGAATTGGCTTTGGTTGCAGTGATTTGTTTGCTAAATTCTGATTCGGTGAAGGTAGTGGTATTGGGGAAAAGACTAGCAATTTTTTGGACTTCAGTGAGGGTGGCAGGTAAGCCATCAAATCCTGCACGGGTTTTGTCACCTGCTTTGCCGCCAAATGCACCTGCAAAGATGCGTGGTTTCGCAAGTGGTTTAGGCGCAAAGGATGTGAGGGATTCGGCAGTGATATTGTTGACACGATACTTCTCGGCTAGCCATTGTTTGCCATCGTAGAGAGACGAGAGGGGAATATAACGCAGTTGTCCATCGGGGGCATAAATAATCGTGTCAATTCTTAGCTCTTTCAGTTCTGCTTCAAAGGGTTGAATTAGCAATTTGTAGAGATTTTGGGCAGGTTCTTTAACGTCTTCGGAGCTAGAATCGCGCAGGTCGCTAAGGAAGTCAACTATTTCTTGATTGAGTTGTTCGCGTTTGATGTTGACGGTGCGGCGTAGGGGTGGGGTCTTGGCATTGATGATGATTAGTTCGAGGCGATCGTCAAGGATCAGCGGATAGAGCAGGACGGAATTGGGAACTTGAGTAAGAACATCTTTTTGGAGTTTGCGATAACTGGCGAGGTTGAGATTTTGTTGTTCTTCAACGCGACGCAGCTCGGCAATTAGTTTTTTGATTTCGGGGCTATTGAGGAAGGAATTAAATTGCTTGTTTTGATCTCGTTCGGTTTGCACAAGTTGGGCGAGGCGTTGTTGTTCTGATTGGTTTAGTTTGCCTTCACGATCTTTTTGTTGCAATTGATTGAGTTCATTGGCGAGGGCAATAATATTTTGTTCAGGGCGATGGAGATCTACTCCCTGTTGGGTTTGAGCGTTACCGCGTACGGTTTTCAGGTATTCACTGAGTTCTTGGACTTTGAGGAGGTCGAGGACTTGTTGGGCTTCGAGGATGCGGTCTTGTTTGAGAAGGAGAGCTGCGAGATTGCGGTATGTTTTTTCGACAGTGGCAAGATAGGATTTTTGTTCTGCTTGGTTGAGTCCACGGATGTCTTTGCGGATAGATTCTCTAACATTGATCGATTGTTTGTAGAAGAGAATCGCTAGTTCAGGTTGATTGAGTTGGGAAAATAAATCTCCTAAGTTGTTGAGAGTATTGCCCTCATTAGTGCGATCGCCAATTTGCTTTTTGATTGTTAAAGACTGCTGGAACAAATCAATCGCTTTTTGATACTGTCCTAAATCTTGGTAGGCTAGTCCCAAATTATTGAGCGAAATTGCCTCACCATTGCGATCGCCGCTATTCTTAAGGATTGCTAAGGATTGCTGATGAAAATCAATGGCTCTTTGGTACTGTCTTAGATTTCTGTATGCAGTTCCCAAGTTTGTGAGTGAAATTCCTTGTCCATTTAAATCTCCAACTTGTTTAGAGATTGCTAAAGATTGCTGATAATAATCGATAGATTTTTGATACTGTCCAAGACTGTCGTATGCAAGCCCCAGATTGTTGAGCGAAGCATTTTCTCCCATACGATTACCCAATTTTTTGGAGATTTCTAAGGATTGTTGATGATAATCAATTGCTTTTTGATACTGTCCTAGGCTATCGTAAACAAGCCCTAAGTTGCCAAGTACTCGTCCTTCCGAATAAAGATCGCCAATTTGCTTTGCGGTTATTAAGGATTGTTGAAAAAAATCAATCGCTTTTTGATATTGTCCGAGGCTGTCGTATGTATTGCCCAGATTGTTAAGCGAGTTTCCCTCACCTTTCCGATCCTCTATCGCTCGGTAAATATCTAATGCCAATTGATATGACTGTAAGGCTTCTTGATACTGACTCTTGTTAAACTGCTGATTTCCCAGATTAATCAATTGATCTGCTTCTGACCTACGATCTTGTGTTGTTTGCGATTGGACGCTTTCACTCATCATTATCTGCACTTGCCCACAAGACAAAAATGTCAACATCGCAACGCCAACAATCTTATTCATCGCCCACATCCTCACATTTACATCAAAACCTGCAGTCGCTTATTAGCCAGCATAAAGCGATATTCCCAACAATAGGTATTCGTAACAAAAAAAATATAACCAAATATTCACTAAAAATATCAAAATCTCTTAGAGGCGAAGCATTACCGCCACCATCCACGCATATCACCACAAGCTCCGAACAGTGATGCTGCGCCCACCCCCCACAACGCAGCCACAATTTATCTATGGGAGCGAAGAGGGTAAAGCATTTGCAAATCGAGATTTTTTGTGAGGAGTTCGAATATTGTGGCGCAAATGCAAAGCCCCTACAGTTCCTCATTCACCATCGGGATCGATACCCATAGCACGCAAGCGATCGGCAAGGCGATCGGCACGAAGTTTCTCTTGGTCAGCCCTTAAACTTTCCTGTCCAGCCCTTAAGCTTTCCTGCTCAGCACGTATAAACTCTTGCTCAGCGCGTTGACTTTCTAGCTGCAACTGGCTCTCAGACTGCTGCAATCTTCTCGCTAACTGCACTGGCGACAAAAAACGCTGACCATCAGGACGCGACAATACCAATTCCTCACCTGCCGCCCAATCAAAGCGAATCCCTAAAAGCGGACTTACCCAATTCATCATTGATGGGATCTGTCTCAGGCGATCGCCTTGACGCTGCCAACCTTCTAAAATCAAATCATCAGGATCGTAAGCATAATATTCCTGAATGCCATACCGTTCATAAAACTCAAACTTTTCCTCTAAAGAATCAAGCCCTCGACGATCTTTATTGCTAGGAGATAAAATTTCAAAAGCAACCTGCGGAGCAATATTTTCCTCTAACCATTGTTTGTAAGAACCACGTCTGCCCTTTGGCCTACCAAATACCACCATCACATCAGGCGCAGTACGTTTCTGGGTGTAGCGCACAGGATACCAAGCCAAATCTCCCGCCACAAATACATTCGGATCGTCGGCATACATTATCTCTAGATTTTCCTTGATCATCACAATCCAGCGATACTGCTCAGTATTGTCAGACATAGGATTGCCGTCACTATCGGGATAGTCGCTCTCTGGTTCAAGTTCAGGAGCGATCGCCTCAGAAGTCAAAGGTTGCAGAGTCATGGATTTGCCCTCACAGAAACCTGCGCGTGATTAGTCTATTTTATAACCTGTTTCCGATCGCCAAATAAGATTCAATCGCTATATTTCGCTAGGATTTAGCTTTTCATATTTCTCAAAAGGTTGATGAATCCAAGGATTGTCAGACAAAAAATCTACATAATAATCGGGCTTAGCGATCGAGCATTCTTTAAACCATAAAACCGCAGATCGCACTTCTGTAATTGCAAATTCTTCATGTTGCTGTAACCATTCCAAGATCCGCACAAGAGTCACACCCGAATCGACTAAATCATCCACTAGCAAAATCCTTTTACCCAATGTCGCCGTAGTCATGGTGATGTTATTTGCGATCGTCAAGTTGCCCCTCTCCTGAAAATCTTTGCCACCATAGGAAGAAGTCGAGAGAATGGCAAGGGGTTTGTCATAAATCCGAGAAAGCACATCACCAATGCGTAAGCCACCCCTAGCAAGACAGAGAATTTGGTCGAACTCCCATTGGGATTGATAAATTTGGGCTGCCAACTTCTCGATGCTGGCGTGATATTCTTCCCATGAAACGTAAAGATCTGACATAGTAGGGGATTTGGGTTATAGCCCAGAAATTAAGTGGCGATACTTCGTGCAACTGCCTAATTTTTGGTTTTTGGTAAGTTACTTATAGTATCAATTAGTACATTCAATTGGACTTGTCGAAAAGTAAGCATTAGACTGGTGATAGTTGAAAATCAGATAGGGAGACAAGATCGTGGTAGCTGCTGTTAAGAGTCCTTCTATTGTAAATGTTGCAGAGAAGTCGATTGAACGCCGACTCACTATCCAAGTTGCCGAAATTGCGGCTGACACGACCACAATACGATCGCTTGATTGGGATCGCGATCGCTTTGATATCGAGTTTGGCTTACAAAACGGCACAACCTATAACTCTTTTATCATTCGTGGTGAAAAACTCGCGCTCGTCGATACATCTCATGCCAAGTTTCGTGAACTATATCTCAAAACACTGCAAGGGCTAATCGATCCTGCACAGATTGATTATCTGGTAATTAGCCATACAGAGCCAGACCATAGCGGCTTGGTAAAGGAAATATTGGAGTTAGCCCCCAATGTCACTGTAGTGGCAACAAAGGTAGCATTGCAATTTCTGGGTGAGCTAATCAATCGACCTTTTAAGCAGCAAGTTGTCAAAAATGGCGATCAAGTTGATCTGGGTAATGGTCACATTTTACAGTTTGTGAATGCGCCGAATCTGCATTGGCCTGACACAATGATGACCTATGACCTTGGCACATCAGTTTTGTATACTTGCGATATTTTTGGAATGCACTATTGCAGTGATGCCGTTTACGATGAGGATTTAAAAAGAATTACGCCCGACTATCGCTTTTATTACGAATGCTTGATGGCTCCCAATGCGCGATCGGTAATTTCGGCGATGAAGCGGATGGATGATTTGCCACAGGCGGAAATCGTCGCCAATGGACATGGGCCTTTGCTGCGCTATAACATCAAAGAACTGACGGAAAACTATCGCCAATGGAGTCAAGCACAAACAAAAGGCGAAACTAATGTCGTGGTTTGCTATGTGTCGGACTATGGCTATTGCGATCGCCTATCGCAAGCGATCGCCCGTGGTATTGCCAAAACTGGTGTGGCTGTGGAAATGGCAGATTTAAAAGCGATCGATTTACAGGAATTGCGAGAACTCGTAGGTCATGCAGCTGGTTTAGTCGTTTGCACACCACCAGCATCCAATAGTCATGTAGAAACTGCGATCGGCGCAATTCTTGCCGCAGCTAGTGAGAAGCAAGTAATTGGTCTGTATGAACCGCATGGAGATCAAGATTCCTCTATCGATTTGTTAAATAACAGATTTAAAGATTTGGGCGTTGTCTCCGCGTTTCCAGCGATTCGGGTTCGCGAAAATCCGAACGAGGCAACCTACCAAACCTGTGATGAAGCAGGTACTGACTTGGGGCAAATGCTAACTCGTAAGCAAAACATCAAACAACTAAAAGCGATCGATGCCGATCTTGATAAAGCTTTAGGACGTTTAGCAGGTGGTTTGTATATTATCTCAGCCGCAAAGGGTGGCGCTCGCAGTGCGATGCTAGCATCTTGGGTGGCTCAAGCCAGTTTCAAGCCTCTTGGTTTCACGGTCGCCGTGGCAAAGGATCGGGCGATTGAGTCATTTATGCAAGTTGGCGATCGCTTTGTTTTAAATGTTCTTGAAGATGGCAATTATTCCAAATTGATGCAGCATTTCCTCAAGCGATTTGCTCCAGGGGCTGATCGCTTTGAAGGTGTAAAAACCCAGTTATCCTCCTTTGGCGCACCAATTCTCACTGATGCCCTTGCCTTTATCGAGTGTGAAGTCATGAGTCGGATGGAATGTAGCGATCACTGGATTATCTATGCGATCGCTGAAGAGGGTCGAGTTTCTAAGCCTGAATCCCTCACCGCCGCCCACCACCGCAAAATTGGTAATCATTACTAAAAAAGAGGGCGCTTTACGCTCTCTTTTTTGGCTAATTGGGATAAAAATCTTGATCAAAAATTTGGTCAAACGTATAAAGACATGCTGACGGCAAGTCATTTTTATCAAATGGGGTCTCTTTGACGACTAGAGCGATCGCTTGCTTATAAGATTTAGCGATCGCTTCTTCTAGATATGGCTTGAGGCTAGGATTTTCCTGAACAAGTTCGAGGATTTCATCACGTTGCAAATCAATGGTTATCCTCCAACTTTTACCCCGCAGATGTGGTTGATATTCCCACTTCAGCAAATGCCCGATTAAAACGCCAAAACGGTTTCGCAACTCTTGTTTTTGTTGTTTACCCAAGGATGCTATTTCCTCCGCGAGGTTTTCTAAATCTAAGCCTTGTAACTTACCGCGTCTAAGTAGCTCCGCTTGGTTCTGAGTCCATGCGTAGAAATCTTGCTCATATTGATCCTTAGCTTGTTTAGTTGATGAATAAACATCATTTAACTTTATATCCAGCATTTTCTTGCTCTCATTCAGAATATGTAGCGCGAAATGACGCATCTACTAACACTATAGTGTTTTTGATTTTGCATATTTCAAAATTAAAAACGCTAAACTTTACCGAAACGACGATCGCGTTCTTGATAGTCAACCAGTGCTCGATGAAATTCGTTGCGATTGAAGTCTGGCCAAAGCGTATTCGTAAAGTACATCTCTGTATAAGCCATTTGCCAGAGCAGAAAATTACTCAAGCGCATTTCGCCGCTAGTGCGAATTAGCAGATCGGGATTATGGTTTCCTGCTGTATAGAGATGTTGCTCAAAGAGATTTTCATCAATATTTTCAGGATTAACTTCACCAGCCAACGTTGCTTCCGCAATTTGGCGACATACCTTCACAATTTCGCGCCGACTGCCATAGTTGATAGCCACCGTAAAGTGAATCGCCTGATTATTTGCTGTCGCTGTTTGCGATCGCTCAATCTCATTGCGTAAAGACTTCGACAAAGAATCGAGATCGCCTACAAATGAAATGCGGACTCCTTCGCGGCACATTTCTTCCAATTCACGACGCAACATCCGCTCAAATAAAACCATCAAGAAATCCACTTCTTGCGCGGGGCGGCTCCAATTTTCCGTAGAAAAAGCATAGACCGTTAGTGCAGCAATTCCCCAATCTTTGCAGCAGCGTAATAAATCCTTCAGAGCATCCACACCCTGTCGATGTCCCGCAATTCTTGGCATACCCTTTTGCTTTGCCCAACGTCCGTTACCGTCCATAATTACGGCTACGTGTTGGGGTAAGCGTTGGTGATCGAGGTCTGGTGGCAAAGTTTGTAATAGCTTAGCAGTCATTTCTTTTCTGACGATTTTCGACTTACCATATTTTTGAGAATTGAGTTTGACCAGAGCCAATTAAAGCGTGGTACTGTTCTTCCTAAAGAAGTTGGACGATAATTACCTAGTTTAGTTTCTAATATTTCTCGCAGACGACTACTGGAAATCGGACGATCTAAGATGCCATTTTCAGCGATCGCGATCGATCCTGTTTCTTCCGAAACGACGATACAAAAGCAATTTCTAACGCGATCGGTAATGCCCATCGCCGCACGGTGTCTAGTCCCAATTTCCCGCGAGGCGGCTCGTTCAGAAATTGGCAAAATCACACCAGCCGCCAGAATCCGATCTTCTCGAATCAGGATGGCTCCATCATGCAAAAGCGTCGAAGTTTGAAATATTGTATGCAATAGCTCTTTTGATAATAAGGCGTTAAGTTTCACCCCTGGCACCGAAAAATCGCGATCGTCAATAGGTTCACCCGTCTCAATAATCATTAATGCACCTGTACGGTTTTGCGATAGTTCAATCACAGCATCATTAATTTCTTCAATTACTGAGTCAGCCTCAACGGTTGCCCGCCGATTTGTTGTCGGTTGAATTAACGAAAGCAGATCTCCTCGTCCCAGCCGTTCCAGAAATCGCCGTAGCTCTGGCTGCAAAATCACTGCCATCGCCACGGCTGCGCCAATTAATAATTTGTCGAGAACAAAATTGAGCAATCGCATACCAAGGCGATCGCTCAACACGCTAGCAATTAGTAAAAAGATGATCCCCCGCACCATCAATAACGTGCGGCGATCGTTGCTGAGAGACAGCATGAGATAGATCAATCCTAATACCGCAAGGATATCGATCGCCCTCATCATGAATGCAATTGAGTTGATATTAAACCACTGCATTCATCGTCCTCTCATTCACAACTCAACTCCAACTACTTCCGTAATACCAAAACATAAAACGGCTACGCCGTTTTATGTTTTTAAAACCCCTACTGGGTTTGGTTTTCAATCCACAAAAGTGTCGTCACACTTTTGTAGATTGGTATAATCTCTCTGGCAGACAATCTTGACGCAATAAATCCTCACGAGTTTCTCGTTTAATGATTAAACTGGATTCGCCAGTTCCTACAATGACTGCCGCAGGCTTTGGCAAACGATTGTAATTCGATGCCATGCTGTAATTGTATGCGCCCGTTCCAAATACAACGAGAATATCGCCAGCATTAGTCGCAGGTAGTTGAATATCCTTTATTAAAATATCACCTGATTCGCAATGCTTACCTGCGATCGTCACAGTTTGCGACAAGGACTCACCCATGTGATTT
Source organism: Pseudanabaena sp. lw0831 (assembly GCF_016584665.1). Taxonomy (GTDB): domain Bacteria; phylum Cyanobacteriota; class Cyanobacteriia; order Pseudanabaenales; family Pseudanabaenaceae; genus Pseudanabaena. Next base: position 56,740 of record NZ_BBJB01000066.1, on the reverse strand, counting down.
GCCACCACAGCCCGATATTTCGATTGATAGGTGATCGGACGCGGATTGTCCGACATGCCACCGTCAACGGTGATGTAGGTGCGAATATCAGGAACAGTTTTGCTACCACCAATTGTATAGGCTGTCACACAGGTCGCGCCAACTAGAGATCGCCCTGGTTCACAAAGTAATTTGGGCAATGCTAAACCTGAAGCAATAAATGCATCAGTTACACCAGAACTAACAGTTTTTACCCAGTCTTCGATGCTAGGTGGATCATCTGATTCCACATAGCGAATCCCAAGACCACCGCCAATATTTAGCTCTGAAAACTTCAAACCATATTTTTCAATCGCAAGTTTAAACCATTGCACCATCACACCGCCAATATCTTGGTGGGGTTGTAGTTCAAAAATTTGTGAACCGATATGGGCATGGATACCAATGCAGTTAAGGCTAGACTTTGCCACAAAAGCAAATACCGCTTCGATTTCATTGGGATCAAAGCCAAATTTACTATCAATATGTCCAGTCTGAATATATTCATGGGTATGGCATTCGATCCCAGGGGTCAGACGCAACATGATGCGCGGTGCAATAAAACTAACAGCAAGGGATTGTTCTTTGCCAAGGAGATCCAGAGTTTGTAGCTCATGCCAGTTATCAACCACGATCGTGCAGCCAGACTCTAGGGCATAGCTCAGTTCATCGGCAGATTTGTTATTGCCATGAAAATAAATCAAACTTGGCGAAACACCTGCCCGAAGTGCAGTCAAGATTTCACCTGCCGAGACGACATCGATGCCCAGCCCTTCAGAGCCAACGATCGCACATACAGCTAGGCAGCTCCAAGCTTTAGAGGCATATAAAACCTGTGATTGTCCTTGATAATGCTTAGTAAAGGCATCACGATATTGCTGGCAAGCAGTTCTGAGACTGACTTCATCCAAAATATAAAGTGGCGAACCATATTGTCGAACTAAATCCACCACATCACAACCACCAATTTCGAGATGATCGTTAGAATTAACGATCGCAGTTAAAGGCAAAAGCTGTTGATTAGGGGACAAACTATCTAAGCTTGAGGTAGTATTTTTCAATAAATCCGCTGTGATTATCTCTTCGCGCAGACTTGGTAAAACAGTAGTCATTAAATACCAATAAAATTTTGCAAAATTCTCTAAACCTATTATAAAAAATAAAGTGCAAAGCGCTATGAATTAGATTTTGTCGTTGGCAAAATCTAATTCACTTCTATTTTTTCTAGTTTTAGAGATCGCTGCAATTCTTCGATTTCGTCTTTGTGAGCGCGAACCTTAAGTCTTGTCTCAGGCAGAAGTTGCAAACTAACTTTACGCTCACGAGGAGTACCTCGCCAATAAAACACACCAGCGATCGGCGACAAGATTGTCAACCATAACCAAAGATTTTCTAAATCGGGGATTAAAATGCCTAACACCACACCCAGACAAATTAAGCCGATCGCCGCTAGTATTGTCAGAAATATTGCCAAAAAAAGACTTGGTTTGACTTGCCCTGAGAGATTTGCCACATCACGTTCTGGATCAATCTCAACGACTTTGTAAGCTCTTTGTTGAAAATGATCGCGAACTTGCTTCAATAGGTGATCGTCCGTCAGGTTGTCTACAGCAAATAGTGCGTCAGTTGTGCGATCGCGGATTGAACCACGCAAAAAAGAAATTAACCCATAAAACAACAGGATTGTTAAGAACAGGGTGGAATATATTGTCGGAATAGTTGCAGGCATTCGATCTGAGATGTTATTGGCTTTTGATACAGTCTAATAATCACTTATTATAGGTAGACATAATTAAATATAAAACCCTAAAACCTGTTTCGCCCACTGCGCGGGCGAAACAGGTTTGGGTTTGGGGTTGGGTTTTTAATTATGCCAATTATGCCGATGTACTTACTCAAATTTTTTAATTTGATATATTATCTTGATTTTGATATAAACATTAACGATTAAGGGCGTAACGATTAAAGCTACTTAGGTAAAAACAACGATGACTGAATATCCTAAAGCTACCTATGTAGGCAAGTATGTTGATGATTCATTTAAACTTGCCAAATTCCTCAGAGTACTCCGCAAACGCTGGATCGTCATCGTCGCTGTTTCGGTCACCGTATTTGCTGGAAATACCTACTACACATTTACCAGAACTCCGCAATACCGCTCAAGTGCTTCACTCTTAGTCAACTCAACGATCGCAGTATCAGACATCCAACTCCCCGGCTTGCCCACTAGCTCTACAGTTAATCTTGGTACAGAAATCGCAATTCTGAGGAGCCGCCCTTTGATTGAAATTGCTGTCTCCAAGATGCAGCAATCCCCGTCATCTGCGTACAAAGATCTAGATGCATTGACAATCATGAGCGGATTAGACATCCGTCCCGAAAAAGACACGATGGTTTTGCGTCTTACTTATACAGATAGCAATCCCAAACGAGCACAGGGAGTTTTAAGTGCATTAGCTCAAACCTATGTCGAATATAGCTTAAAAGATCGCCGTACTAAATCCAGTACTGCGATTAAATTTATTCAAGACAAACTGCCCCAAGTCAAACAACAACTTGATAAGTCAGCTCTAGCTGTTACCCAATTTCGTAAGACTTACAACATTGTTGATCCTGACACTTATGCTGCCTCTGTTTATAAAATGCGCGAGGCTCTAGAAAATCAAGCTCAAGACTTACAAATCAAAATTGCCCAAGTCCAACAGCAATATGAAGCTCTTAGTCGCCAAGTTGGTAAATCTCCAGAAGCTGCGATCGGTGGTGCGATTTTGCAACAAGATGCTCCTTACCAATCCTTGGTTAAGCAATTCCAAGAAGTTGAAACTAACTACTTTTTAGAGCGAACTCGATTTCGAGGCGATCACCCTAGTGTTATCGCCCTTAAAGATCGTCGTGATGAACTCTATCGGCTACTGGAGACTCGCGCTCAGTCAGTAGTCGGGGTGAGAGGCAATACAGCAAATATTACTAATGAACCCAATAGCGCAATTCAACAAAACCTAGCCTCACAGTTATTTGATGCTCAAACTACCCTTGCGGTGAGTCAAGCTCAGCTAGAAAGCATCCGCAATGCCCAAACAGAAGTATCTACGGCTTTTTCTAAGATCCCCCAGATTCAACAAAGGTATGTGGAAATTCAAAGACAACTTGCTCTTGATAGCTCTACCTACAATAAGCTCAGCGAAAAACTAGAGGAATTAAGGATTTCTGAGGCTCAAGAGATTTCATCGTGGAAGGTTTTGGAGCCACCTCTTATTCCCATCAGACCATCTTCTCCAGATATCGAGAGAAGTTTGATTACTGGAGCAATTTCTGGCTTAGTACTAGGTGTCTTATTTGCCCTGCTACTCAATCGCCTAGATCAGCGTATTCGTGAGGTCGGAGAAGTAAGAGAAATAATTGATATTCCTTTACTTGCTTCAATTCCGATGACAGAAACAGCCTCTTTGTCTGCAATCAATAGTCACGGGCTATTACCCACTAGTAGCTACTATGCTTTTAAAGAGGCGTTAGGCTCTCTAGCATTAAATTTGCGATATTTGGGTACGGACAACATGATGAAAGTAATTGCTTTCACCTCGTCTGTCCCTTCTGAAGGCAAGAGTACATTGACTTATAATCTTGCCATCATTCTATCGGCCCTAGGATACAGAGTTCTTTTAGTAGATGCAGATATGAGAAAGCCAACCGTTCATAAGTTGGCTGGACTGAGCAATAAAGTTGGTTTGTCTACAGCTTTAGCTACACCTAGTCCTTGGCAAGATCTGATTCAGGCAGGAGATGATGATGATCGTTTGCATATTTTAACTTCAGGCTCTCTCCCTCCCAATCCAATGCTATTGCTAGAGTCTAATAAAATGGCAACCCTCTTACAGGAATGGCGGCAAGAGTATGACTATGTATTGCTTGATACTCCGCCTGTAATCGGTATTACTGACGCTCAGTGTTTGACCTCTAAGGTAGATACATTCATTTTGGTGGCAGCGATTAATCGCTCGACAAGAAGTGGGATTTCCCGCGCTTTAGAGATTTTATCGACAGCTAGGGCTAATGTTTCTGGGTTGTTGATTAATATGATTGGCTCCTCTGATAGCGAGTATCACTATGGATACTACGATCGTTACTATCTCAATCCATCAGAAACTGTAGAAGAAGAATCTGATTCGGAAGTGGAAGTAATCGAAAATGCTACATAAAACCCAAAGGAGAATGGTGGCGCTTTGCGCCACCATTCTCCTTTGGGTTTTGATTTAAAAATCTACGCCACGTTTAAGATCTACACCTTTCTCGGCATAGTGCTTGTGGCAAACCATTTCCGAATGTACAGAGGCAAGGTCGAAATAGGCAGGCTGATTGAAACATCGACCTGTGATAATTATTTCGGTGTCGCGAGATTTTTTGAGCAATGCTTGGCAGATTGGCTCAACGGGTAATAAATCCAGATCAACAGTGGGATTTAACTCATCAAGAATGATCGTCTTATAAAGTCCAGATGCGATCGCAGCCTGAGCAATTTCCCAACCGCGTTGCGCTTCGATGCAGTCCATTTCCTGTTGTTGACCGCGCCAAACGATCGCATCTCGTCCACAACGCTGATGATCGATCACATGGGGATAGCCGCGTTTGAGGGCGGCGATCGCCGCATCTTCGGTATAACCAGCACCGCCTTTGAGCCATTGCATAATTAAAACTCGGTGGGATAAATCGCGGCTGATCCCTGTACCGATCGCCTTCAGAGATCGCCCTAATGCCGAAGTGCTTTTACCCTTACCTGCGCCTGTATAAATTTCGATCCCCGTCACACCATATTTCTCAGCATGGGCATCATCGTGTAATCGCATTTCTGAGTGCAGGTCAGCAATATCGATCAGCGATTGCGGTGCGCCACGTCCTGTGCAGATTACTTCGAGATGCGGTGGCTTATTTTTTAAATCTTTGACAATGCGATCGACAGGAATTAATCCTAAATCCAGTACGGGATTAATCTCATCTAAAACCACTACCGAATAAAGTCCCGAAGCCATTGCGCCTTTAGCGATCGCCCAACCACGTTCGGCTTCTTGGCGATCGAAAGGCGTGACATGTTCGGCATCAAAAAATTCGGCGCGACCAGTCCGCACATGATCGATCAAGTGGGGAAATCCCTGTTGCAAAGCTGAAATCGCGGCATCTTCGGCATATTCGCGTTCAGCTCCTTTAAGAAACCGCAATAACAAAATTCTTGTGCCGAAGGGTGAGGTGTCAGACATTCCTAAGCCAAGCGATCTCAGTACTACGCCCAATGCTGCCTGTGATTTGCCTTTGCCTGTTCCGTCATAAACATGGATTTGTCCGATCTCACGTTCGGGACGCACCTGTGCGGTCATGATGCCTATCGCTGCCATGTTTTTATCTAAGCTCGTTCATTTCTCATTCATTGTGATTATATCGAAAACCAAAGGATCAAATGTGGCACAAAGCTCCGCCCTTGATCCTTTGATCCTTTGGTACAGAATGCTAAAATCTACGTCTTAGAACCAATACATTTGTGTCATGAGAAAATTTGCAGCGCGATCGCTAATTACCTTTACAGCTATGACCACCGCAATATTAGCTGTGGCTACACCCGTGAGATCGCAGACCAAGCCAAGCACAACGCCAAGCACACCAACCTCAGTCGAGATTTCGCGACCAGAGAAACCAGAAATTAATTCAGGTAAAAAAGCTAGTTTCGTGAAAATGTTTGAAGACATTGCGATCGCGCCAAGATTTACACCGAAAGCGATTCAACTGCGGGGCATTAGTGGTGGCGGAGTCGAAACCCAAAAAAAGTCAGGACGCAAAGTTACGGAAACAGGCGACTGTATTGGGTTTGTTGATGCAGAACCCGATCACAAAATTACTCTCACAAAACCATTTCGATTTCTGCAAATGCAAGTCAAGAGTTCTGGCGATACTATTTTGCTCGTGCGCGGACCGGGTGGCAGTTGGTGTAGTGACGATGTTAGCGATCGTAACCCAGAGATTGGTGGCGACTGGCTAGAAGGAACCTACGAAGTATGGGTTGGCTCCTATGAAGAAAATACTTCTTTTCCTTATTTACTCCAACTTACCGAGGAACCCTAACCACCACATCAAAAAAAAGGTAGGAACAGTCGGCGCGAAGCGCCGCCGATCCTTATGCAATTAGATTGGACAGCCTAAAGTTTGGCGACTGTCATTTTTGGTAAACGGATGCGTGCCACTGGCGATCGTGCAAAGGTATAGCCGAGTGCGATCGTCCAAGTTCCGAACGCCTGTGAACTCTGTATCAGCACAGGTTCGTAAATTTTTGAAGATTGCGCCCCGCAAATTTGTGCCACGCATATTAGAACCCTTCATAATTGCGCCTGTAAAGTCGGCTTCAATTAAATTGCCGCCACTGAAATTAGTGACACTAAGATTTGCTCTAATAAATTTACTATTAGAGGAATTTGACCAAGTTAAATTTGCCCAACTTAGGTCTGCATCAGAAAAGTTTGCGCCCCTTAACAAAGCCCCTCTAAGATTTGTTTCAATCAAGTTAGCCCCTGTCAAGTTTGCCTCAATTAAATTAGCGCTACTCAAATCGGCTTTGTTCAAAGTAGATCCGCGCAAATCAATACCAATCAAGACAACACTGCGTAATTGAGCGTTACTAAGATCTATATTGGAAAAGTTCCGTTGTCCCTGTCTGTATAGTTCCAACAGTTGCGCGACTTCCAAGGCGGTTACTCCTAGCAAATGATATGACTTAGTTAGCTTCTGTTGCGGGCAATAAAAATATCGCAATTGTTAAGCTACTAGCAAATTTTTTTGATATTTAAGGTCTGGGCAAAATCTTAGCCTACTTTAAGCTTTCACCTCAAGCCAAAATGTTAATTATTGCAATTCTCATTATAAAAGTCGATTTTGAGGCAAGTTCGCTGTCGGCGGACTTGCCTCAAAATCGACTTTTGGATTTTCAGAGCTGTAGTCATTGAAAGCCTTGAAAGCAATTTTATTGAAAGTAGCCTGTGACATATCTCAAACCATTTAATCTCACAAATGAGAACTGATGGTGGATTACGACAAGATTTGGAGAATTCTAGTCTGGGAAACACTATAAGATATAAGCTGTATATAAACTTTAATTAAGTTGCTTTAATTTAAGTTGTCCATTGATTTTTGTCTAAATTTTCAGTAACCCGCTATGAGTACGACCGAACTTCCCAAACAATATAATCCTCTCGAATCTGAAGCCAAGTGGCAAAAATATTGGGAGGAAAGTGGCGTATTTGTAGCAGCCAGCGAAAGTGATAAAGAACCCTACTGCATCATGATTCCGCCGCCTAATGTCACGGGCAGCTTGCATATGGGTCATGCCTTTCAAGAAGTATTAATCGATATCTTGATCCGCTATCACCGTATGCGTGGCTTTAATACCCTCTGGCTGCCAGGTACAGATCACGCCAGCATCGCCGTACAGGCTATTCTCGATAAACAAATTAAAGCCGAAGGCAAAACCAATCAAGAAGTCGGGCGTGAAAAATTTCTCGATCGCGCATGGAAATGGAAAGCCGAATCGGGTGGGACGATTGTTTCGCAATTGCGGCGCTTAGGCGTGTCCGCCGACTGGACACGCGAACGTTTCACAATGGATCAAGGGTTGTCTAACTCGGTAACTGAAGCCTTTGTCAAACTCTACGAAGCAGGCTTAATTTATCGTGGAGAATATTTAGTCAACTGGTGTCCAGAATCCCAATCAGCCGTATCCGATCTTGAAGTTGATAGCAAAGAAGTAAATGGTCATCTCTGGCATTTTCGATATCCTTTAGCTGATGGCTCTGGTCATCTAGTAGTTGCTACCACCCGTCCCGAAACAATGTTGGGGGATACTGCCGTTGCTGTCAATCCTGACGACGATCGCTACAAGCATCTAATTGGCAAGACAATTATGTTGCCAATTATGAATCGTGAAATTCCGATTATTGCCGATCAATATGTTGACCCAAAATTTGGCAGTGGTTGCGTCAAAATTACGCCTGCTCATGACCCGAATGACTTTGAGATGGGCAAGCGTCATCAGCTTCCACTAATCAATATTCTCAATAAAAATGGCTCGATCAATGAGAATGGTGGTGAATTCCAAGGACAAGACCGCTTTGTGGCGCGAAAAAATGTAGTGGCTAAGCTCGATGAACTGAGCTTATTAGAAAAAATTGAAGACTATGCCCACACTGTTCCCTATTCAGAACGCGGCAAAGTCCCCGTCGAGCCATTGCTTTCAATTCAGTGGTTTGTGAACATCAAGCCACTATCAGATTTTGCATTGGAACAATTTGACAAACAAAATTCGCCCACCTTCGTACCCGATCGCTGGGGTAAAGTTTACCGCGATTGGCTGATCCGTCTTAAGGATTGGTGTATTTCTCGCCAACTATGGTGGGGACATCAGATTCCTGCATGGTATGCCCCCGACGGCACAATTTTTGTCGCCCATACCGAAGCGAAGGCGTACGAGCAAGCTAAAGCAAAGTTTGGTGAAGATGTAATTTTAGAGCGCGATCCAGATGTACTAGATACATGGTTCTCGGCAGGTTTATGGCCATTCTCGACTTTGGGCTGGCCTGAGCAAACACAAGACTTTGAGACTTTCTATCCAACTAGTGTGCTAGTTACTGGCTTTGACATTATCTTCTTCTGGGTCGCACGGATGACGATGATGGCGGGTTATTTCACGGGCAAGATGCCTTTTCATACGGTCTATATTCATGGACTGGTGCGCGATGAAAATAACCAGAAGATGTCCAAATCCAAAAATAATGGCATCGATCCGTTAGTTCTAATTAATAAATATGGAACTGATGCTTTGCGTTATTCCCTAGTTAAAGAAGTAACTGGCGCAGGGCAAGACATTCGCCTTGATTACAATCGCAAAACTGATGAATCAACAACCGTAGAGACAGCAAGAAACTTTGCTAATAAGCTTTGGAATGCTTCGCGATTTGTGATGATGAATCTCGATTTGAATCGTGGCTCCGCCACGATTCAAATCGAAAATCTGGAACTTGCCGATCGCTGGATTTTGTCGCGTTACTATCAAACAGTTTTACAAGTGCGGGAACAACTTGATGCCTATAGCATGGGCGAAGCAACCAAGAGCCTGTACGAGTTCTTCTGGGGTGATTTCTGTGATTGGTATATAGAGCTAGTCAAGTCTCGTTTGCAAGAAGATGCTAACCCAATTTCTCGCGCCACTGTGCAGCAAACCCTTGCCTTTGTCCTTGATGGGATTTTGCGTTTATTGCATCCATTTATGCCCCATGTTACTGAGGAGATCTGGCAATTGATCACCTATGGCACAAGCGAACCATCTAGCGATCGCCCAGTTCTCGCTATTCAACCCTATCCCGAAATTGACACAACTCATATTAATGAGGAGCTAGAAGAACAGTTCAAATTAATCATTGGCACAATCCGCACGATTCGCAATCTTCGCGCTGAAGCTGAGATTAAGCCCAGTCTGAAAGTCAAAGTGATTTTGCAATCCGACAGCGATCGCGAACGCACTTTACTCGAAGCTGGACAAAGCTATATTCTCGATTTGGCAAGGGTGGAAGACTTGGCAATTTTGGCTTCAGTCGATGAATCAGTCACTGAAGAGGCGATCGCGGGTGTCGTTGGGACAGTACAAGCGATCGTATCGTTAGTCGGGGTTGTCGATATTGCTCAATTGGTTGCCAAGCTAGAGCGCAGTCTCAAGAAATTGGAAGGGGCGATCGCGTCTAGTCAAGGTCGTCTAAACAATGAAGGCTATGTCAAAAAAGCCCCGCCTGAAGTGGTGGCAACCGCCCGTACAGAACTTGAAGAATCCTTGAAACAACAAGAGATTCTTCAAGCGCGTCTAGCTCAGTTGCAAAAATAAAGTCAAGCCCTCACCCCTAGCCCCTCTCCCAATGGGAGAGGGGAACAATACATATTTATGTTAAATGCTACTTTGTCCGACAAGCTCGATCGCTTACGTCAAATTTTTAACGAATCATCGCAAGTAATTGTTGCCTATTCTGGTGGCATTGATAGCACCCTTGTTGCCAAAGTTGCCTTTGATGTTTTAGGCGATCGCGCTTTAGCGATTACTGCTAAATCACCGTCATTATTACCCGCCGATCTTGCGGCCGCTCAAGTTCAAGCCGAATTTATGGGTATTAAGCATCAAATCGTCCAAACCGAGGAGATGAATAACCCCAACTACACATCCAATCCGATTAATCGTTGCTATTTCTGCAAAAGCGAACTGCATGACACTCTTAAACCACTTGCGAAAACGATGGGCTATGGCTATGTCGTGGATGGCTTAAATGCTGATGATTTGCAAGATTATCGTCCGGGGATACAGGCGGCTAAGGAACGCGGCGTGCGATCGCCTCTAGCCGAAGTGGGTATAAGCAAAATCGAAGTACGCATGTTATCGCAATATCTAGAAATGCCTTGGTGGGACAAGCCTTCACAGCCATGTTTAAGCTCACGGTTTCCCTATGGTGAGGAAATAACCATTGAGAAATTACGTCGTGTTGGTAATGCAGAACAATATTTGCGTGATCGCGGATGGAAAGGAGATATCCGTGTGCGATCGATGGGTGATACTGCCAAAATCGAAGTGCCTAGCGATCGCCTGCTCGAATTTATGCACTTTATGGCGATCTCCGATCTGACTAAATCCTTTCGGGGATATGGATTTAGTCTAATCACCTTGGATTTAGAAGGATTTCGGAGCGGAAAGCTAAATGATGCGATCGTGCAATAAATCAAAAAGAGAGTCGAAACTAAGTTTCGACTCTCTTTTTGATTTATTGCCTAAATTTTTCAAGATTTTTGAAAAAGTTTCTGTTGATTGATTAGAAATTCTTATGCTTTACCTTCAAAAGTTTTGCTTAACTTCTTAGTGATCCTGAGGCAGTTACGACATTTTTAAACACAAAAGTCTAAAATCAATTCAAATCGAACATATTTCTCAAAATGCTTCCAAATAGTTTTTATAGATTTAGTTTTTGTATCTATCCTAAGATTGATCTATTACTGTTTTTGGCGCTTTGTTTCTGAGATCATGTCTTCATAAGGTTTACGCACGAACAAAACTCAAGTTGGATTGCGATCGAAACTGAAATTTTCTTGTATATTGAAGCCTTATGCATACAAATCTTGTTTGATGGCAAAAATACCTATGTCTTTAGACATACTTTTATGGAGTTCTTTTTGTGATTATTAGCACAAAGTTCCATTTTTATAAAGAATGCTAATGAGAAAGAAGCAAAATTTTGATTTTTAGCAAAAATGAAGAGTTCAAATCCTTTCTCAATAAGGATTTGACGGCTAAGTTATCGTCATTTTGAATAACCATGTTAATCTGAACAACATGAACGAAATTATTAATTTTTTGTTCCTAGTTATCAAGATCGCTTGTTAGTGATTTTGTGTATTTAAGTCCCTCTGCGTAAAGCTTCTATCGATATATTCAGTCGTTTATCTTCATTTTCTGTTTTACCTATGCTTAATTGGAACTGGAGCTACACTCTCTCTACCTCAGTGGTAGCTCTTGCTATCGTCTCAAGTCTTGCTAGCCATAGCGCACAGGCTCAATCAGGATCTCAACTAGAAGTTAAAGCTGCTAATGCATCTACTTCTCTATCTAATTCTTTAAAAGTTGGTGAAACAAGATCGCAGTCCCTGACTAGAACTAAAGACGATGCAATCGCTCGTATTTACACACACAAACTAAATGGCAAAAATGCCGCTACAGTCTATGTCCGTGGCATTCCCGTAGTTACTTATATTGAGTCCGAAGAATCTGCAAAACCAGTCTCAGAAAATACTGCCTCCGACTCATCGAAAACTAAAAGTGAACCTAAAGGCGAAACTAAAAAGAACTCCGAATCAGTAAAGTTACCATCAAACACTACTAACTTAGAGCCTAGCAACTCAGCAGCAGATAACCCAGCAAAATCAGCAGATGATAGCTCAGAGAACCTGCTAACGTCATCAAATCCCATCGAACGTGCCACCGCCGCTGCTGCCTTGATTAATCAACTTAATCGTGATGGCATCGATGCAAACAAAATTATTCCTGCTTGGAAAAATGGTAACTATGTGATCAAATTAGGCGATCGCGCCATGTTGAAATTTGATCAGCAAGCAGTTTTCCCAGAATCTTTGCAAAATCAAACCCAAGACGTTTTGGAGTCAGCAAACCTCCTGCGCCGTCTGCTAGGTGGTGCTGATCCTGTCTTGGAAGTTGTCAATGCACCAAAGACCAAATTTACTGCTAGCTCGTCCTCTCGTCCAGCTTTAAATAGTCGCATTGTGGGCGTAATGTCTGGGATGGCTTCATGGTATGGGCCAGGCTTTGATGGGAATTACAGTGCTAGTGGTGAAATCTTTAATGCTAGCGAGTTAACTGCTGCCCATCCAAGTTTGCCATTTGGTACTTTAGTGCGGGTTGTAAATATGGATAACAATCAGTCAGTGGTAGTACGCATCAATGATCGTGGACCCTATGCCCATGGTCGAGTAATCGATATTTCTACAGCGGCAGCTAATGTAATTGGTTTAATTTCTTCTGGAGTTGCTCCAGTTAGAATCGAAGTACTTTCCAAATAAAAAAATATGTAGAGTGCCTTGCGCTCTACACATTTTTTTATGCTCAAAATTAGTTTTTAAGAAAGTCAGCCTAGGCTGACTTTCTTAAAAACTAATTTTTTTTATCGTCATGTATCGCTCAAAAACTCGAAATTGGTTTCATAATTAAAATTGCTGCTTTTTATAGTGATTTCGTTGAGGTTGATTGCTTGACACAGCTATTTACTACGATCGCTTCTCTGCGTAATTACTTAAACACCCAAAAAGAAAAACAGCCCTTAGGTCAAGTGTCTGTCGGGCTTGTGCCAACAATGGGGGCTTTGCACATTGGGCATTTGAGCTTGATTGATCGGGCAAGGACTGAAAATGCTTGTGTGGTTGTAAGTATTTTCGTCAATCCTTTGCAATTTGGTGCAGGTGAAGATTTTGATCAATATCCACGTACATTCGAGAATGATCTTCATATTTGCGAGAACGCAGGTGTTGATGCGGTTTTTGCGCCAGATGCTTTGGAGATGGGCGTAAATAATATAGACAAGTTAACGCAAGTGATCCCACCACCAGAAATGACAAATATCTTGTGTGGGCGATCGCGTGTTGGTCATTTTCAGGGGGTAGTCACAATCGTGACCAAGCTCTTAAATGCTGTGCAACCTAATCGTGCCTACTTCGGCAGTAAAGATGGTCAACAACTAGCGATTATTCGGCAATTGGTGATTGATTTAAACTTGCCTGTAGAAATTATTGGTTGTCAGACGGTGCGTGAACCTAGTGGCTTAGCCTACAGTTCTCGTAATCGCTACTTGTCAAGCAAAGATCGCATTTTTGCCCAACATATTTATCAAAGCTTACTGCAGTCCCAACAGCAATTTTTTCTTTGTTACGAGCTTTGGAACCCAGCGCAAATTATCGAAGCTGCTCGAAATTATTTAGCGAAGCTACCTGAAATTAATCTAGAGTATATTGAGTTAGTCGATGCCAAGACCCTGCAACCATGCAATCAAATTACGTCTGAAGCTGAGTTGATGCTGGCGATCGCGGCTCGAATTGGAAATATACGCTTGATCGATAATATTTTGCTAAGTCACACTATCACTCCCAGAAATCCGATCATTGCGATCGATGGTCCCGCAGGTGCGGGCAAATCTACGGTTACCAAACAGGTTGCTAACAAATTAGGCTTATTGTTCTTAGATACTGGCGCAATGTATCGTAGTGTTACGCTTGCGGTGTTACGAGAAGGCATTGATTTAAGAGATCAAGACAAAGTGCAAGCGATCGCTGCCGAATCAAAAATCCAACTGTTTGCTAATCCGATCTCAGGTAAGCCGATGCAAGTCTTGCTCAATGGCGAAGATATCACCACTGAGATTCGTACACCTGAAGTAACGGCAAATGTGTCATCGATTGCTGCTCAAGCTGCTGTGCGGGAAATTTTGGTCAAGCAACAACAACTGATTGGGCAAACAGGCGGTGTCGTCATGGAAGGACGAGACATTGGAACCCATGTCTTTCCTGATGCAGAGGTAAAAATCTTTTTGACTGCCTCGGCGGAAGAGCGGGCCAAACGCCGTCAAGCCGATCTGATCGCCCAAGGTCAAGTTGCCCCCGATCTCGCCACCCTCGAGCAAGAAATCCAAGAACGCGATCGCAAAGACTCCACCCGCGACCATGCGCCTCTGATTCAGGCTGAAGATGCAACTTTAGTTGATACAGATGGTCTAACTATAGAAGAAGTGGTCGCAGCCATTGTAAATTTGTATGAACAAAAGGTACAAAACCGATGAAGCCATTAAGCATGATTTACCGATCGCTGTTGCAAGGACAAGGGAAAAAGGAAAAAGGAAAAAATCATCACCCTTCAACAATTACCAATTACCAATCACCAATTATCAGACTGTTTTTAATTGCAATTCCGATTTTGGCGATCGCCTCTAGCTCACTACCATCCATCCAAGCTCAATCGAACACAGCTCTAACGATCCGTGCCGATGTCCAAGAAGCAAATTCGATCACAGGTGTAGTTACGGCAACTGGCAACGTAAAAATGAGTTATCCCGCCCGACAGATTGATGCGGTAGCTGAGCAAGCACAGTATTTTTCTAAGGAGCAGCGTGTAGTTTTAACTGGCAATGTGGTTGTCATTCAAGAAGGTGTCAATAGCATCAAAGCTCAAACCATCACCTATCTCGTCACTGAAGGGAAATTTATTGCAGCCCCGCCTAATAACCAACAGGTCGAAACAATTTATGTAGTCCCAGATCGCGATGCTGTCAGTAATCCTGCAACTTCGGCAACGCCTGTAACCCAAATCAAGCCTGCCTTTAAAAAGCAGCAGGTTAGTCCCCCTACATCAATCATTCCTCCTGAAAAGTTACAACCAAAACCACAAGAAATTCTTCCTGATGGTAAGTAATGTTGATGTATAAAGCTACAAAAAATGCTTTGCCATGACTAAGTTCAGTGTTACATTTCCAAATTTCCAAACCAAATTGAGTAATGCAAATCTCCCTCGACAACGTTAGTAAAAACTACAGTGGCAGGCAAGTCGTTCAACAAGTGAGCCTCACGGTTAAGCAGGGGGAAATTGTTGGACTGCTGGGACCGAATGGCGCTGGCAAGACCACTTCGTTTTATATGGCAACAGGACTGATTCAGCCTGATAGCGGTAGCGTCTGGCTCGATAAACAAGACATTACCAGCTTGCCAATTCATAAACGAGCGCGTATGGGTATGGCATATCTTGCCCAAGAAGCCACCATTTTTCGACAGTTATCGGTGCGCGATAATCTGTTATTGGTGATGCAACAAACCAATGTCCCAAAGCAATTACAGATTCATCGACTCCGCACTTTGTTAGAGGAGTTTCGCCTGACTAAGATTGCTGATACGATGGGAATCCAAGTGTCGGGGGGAGAGCGTCGCCGTACTGAAATCGCCAGAGCACTGGCGGTTGGGCTAGAAGGCCCCAAGTTTATCTTGCTAGATGAACCATTTGCGGGTATCGATCCGATCGCTGTTGGCGAAATTCAGACCATCATCAAAAACTTACGCGATCGCAATATGGGTGTGTTAATCACCGACCATAATGTCCGCGAAACCTTAAACATCACCGATCGCGCTTATATCATGCGTGAAGGTGAAGTTTTTGCTGATGGTTCTAGCAGAGAATTAGCTGACGATCCTGATGTCCGTAAATATTATCTCGGCGAAAAGTTTCATTTTTGACCCGCCAAAACTAATTTTAGGATTTGCCCTACCTTAGGCAAAGCAGATCCTAAAAAATTGGTTTTGATGAATACTCCAAAAACCTGTAATCTCGATAAAGGAAATGGCAACCTTACAAACGACTCACCCAAGGAAAAAAGTTACAAACGTGTCGCTAGGATGGCTACCAAGATTGTCGATCATGGATCGCTATTTATTCACGCAAATGTTGACCCCATTTTTGTTTGGGGTAGGTGCATTTTCCTCTGTAATTTTAGCGATTGGCTCCCTATTTGAATTGATTCGCCTGATTACTGATGCGGGATTAAGCGTTTTAACAGCGTTTCAGATTTTTGGCTACCAGATTCCAGGCTTCATGGTGTATTCATTCCCGATGTCAATGTTGCTAGCGACATTGCTATCCTACAGCCGCATGTCTGGCGATGGAGAAACAACGGCTTTACGGAGTTGTGGGGTAAGTGCTTACCGTTTAGTTGCACCTGCGCTAGTGTTGAGTCTATTTGTCACGGGCATGACCTATGTATTTAATGAAGCGATCGTTCCTGCGGCAAACTGGCAATCGCGCAGTACATTGCGAGCGGCGCTAAATCAAGAAAATGTGCAGTTTAAAAGCCAAGATATTTTTTATCAGCAATACGGTGAAGTACCCCAAGAAGATGGCACCACCAAACAAGGCTTAGTTCGGAGTTTCTATGCGCGGAGCTTTGATGGCAAACAGATGCGTGGCTTAACGGTTTTGGACTTTTCTCAAGGACAGCTTCAGCAAATTCTTGCTGCCGAGTCTGCTGTCTGGATTCCTGAGCAAAATGTCTGGAGGTTTAGCCAAGGTACGACCTATCTGGTGGGGCCAGATGGCAATTACCGGAGCATTCTCCGCTTTGACGATCAAAATCTGCAATTGCCTCGCGCTCCCCTTGATGTCGCTCAAGAGCAACGCAGTGCTGAAGAAATGAATATCGGCGATATTCGTCGCAATATTGACTTGCTCAAGCAGTCTGGCAATACCAAAGAAATCCGCAAGCTAGAAGTAAGGCTTGAACAAAAATATGCCCTCCCATTTATTTGTGTAGTCTTTGCGCTCGTTGGAGCATCTTTAGGAATGCGTCCTCAGCGTACTGGTGCAGCGATCGGTTTTGGATTGAGTGTGTTAATTATTTTTGGTTATTATTTGCTGTTATTTATTTGTGGCGCTCTCGGACAAGTTGAATTTCTTTCCCCATTCGCTGCCGCATGGTTGCCTAATTTAATTGGTGTTACGGCTGGAGTGATTATCCTCACCCGAGTTACATAAAAATAAAGGTGGCGCATAGCGCCACCTTTATTCGTTTTTTTGCTCAAATTGAATTTGTCGATACAGATCGCTAATAGTTATTTCGACATTTACGGATTTGAGGAATAGGCGATCGCTAAAACCATATTCAAAAAATACCCATTGCCCCTGATCATTTCGTTGAAATACTTCCACAATTGGCTGATCAACTTGGACTAATACATATTCTTTCAAAGTCTCAAACTTGCGGTATTGCGAAAACTTGAATCCGCGTTCGCGTAGCGTCTCTGAAAGAGATTCATAGGCTTCGGTCGATGGGGAAAGAACTTCGATCAGCAAACAAGGATACGCAACCACTAGAGCATCATTGCGATCGCGTTCATCACAAGTAACTACGACATCAGGATAAAAGTATTTGCGTTTTGGCTGAGTCTGGACTTTGACATCAGCGATGTAGACTTCACAGGGGCGATCGGCGAGAGTGTTGTCTAAAATTTTAGAAAAGTTAAGGGAAACTCGATTGTGGTCACGAGTGCCGCCAGCCATCGCTATAACTTCACCATTACAAAACTCATGGCGCATTTCTTGGGTCGATTCCCAAGCGAGATATTCTTCGTAGGTCATTAACAAGCGATCGGGTAAAGCAACCATAATTTTCAGAAGTAGTGGTTATAGATTTAATTTTAACTTCACCGAAAACGCAAAAAGGCAACGCTAAGCGTTGCCTTTTTGCGTTATTTCTTTTTGGTAGACTTACTCACAGGGACTTCCACGATAGCATCCTCAATAGTGATTACAGGCTCTTCCCCATCAGTACTAGTTACAACTTCAACTGGTTCTGAAACAACATTAGTAACTTCAACAGTCTCGACCTCATTACTAGTTACACTTTCCACAGGAGTTTTAACTTCTGAATTGGGAGATTTGAGAGCTTCATCAAGGACTTGACGCGCATTTTCAGCTTGCGATCGCGCATCGAGAAATTTCATATTAAGTTGGGCAAAACTTTTGAGAGTTTTAAAACCTTCCTTAATACTGTTAATTTGCTCCTCCGATACAATCTCGTCGGTAAACAAAATATCGATTTGCGATCGCACCTGCATCGCGTCAGAGCGTAACTCTTGGACTTTGATTTTTAACGTTGCGAGGTTGTTTAAGACTTGCACGGCTTGGGTAATTGGATCTTCACGATCTTCAGACATGGAAAGTTCTCTCACTTCTATAAATTGATCGGGACTAAAGCCATCGGCAAGATCGGTATCGAGTTTGCCTGAGTCCATTAGTTCCATTAGCTCTGCCATCGCCTTTTCTCGTGCTTTTGGCGAATCTTTGCCGGCAACGGTCAAGACAACTTCAGGACTCTGGGCAAGGGTATAGCGTGCCATATTTTTTAATTTACTTTGGTTTATCTATAAATAATTTGGAAAGGGCTTGTAATTACCTCGGCATAATTAAAAAAACAGACCCAAAATCTGTACCGCCCGCTGCGCGGGCGGTACAGATTTTGGGGTTTTATATTTAATTGTGCCTAGCTACTTATAGCTTTCACCATCTGAGTTAGGGCAAAACAAAACCCGAAAAAGACGAGTGGCGGCGTGAAGCGCCGCCACTCGTCTTTTGGGTTTTATGTCCAAACGCTTGGCGACAACTACAAAACAAGGCTTTTCCAAATTATTTATAGTTCAATAACGATCTTAACTTGTTTTTACCATGAGGGTTCGCATCGCGAACTCTCATGGTAAAAACAAAAGTTGCGCCTAAAGTTACGCTTTGTGTCTCATGCGATCGCCAAAACAAGTCCGCTAAAATCCATGGTCTAGATAGAGTAAACCCCTATCTAAGCAAAGCTAGAAAATATTCGGGGATAGTCGTTCTTACCCATGGATTCTACCCTCTTAGATCAAGTCCGCTACCTATGCCGCGATCGCGCTGCCTATGAACACCTCAAAGCTATTTTGGTGCAGCAGGAGCGCGTCCACCAAATTAGTTGGGAAGAGCGATATGAAAAGCTGATAACAGCACAGTCATCAGACACACAGACGGATATTTTTAGCAATATTATTGCTAGGGAAAAAGCACTTGCCCAGCTTGCTGAGGCAATTCAGAGATCGCCATCTTTAGAGCTAGTTTTACAAATAGCTGTGCAAGTAGCCCAGAAATTACTACAAGTGGATCGCGTCGCAATTTTTCGCTGCCATCCTGATGGACGGGGTGAGTTTGCTACCGATGCGATCGCCTCAGGGGTGACATCTCTTGCTGATATGCCCGAAAGACAGCTTTCACTGGCTCGGCACATGATCGAGTCTACCGATCCAGAATATTCTGCTCAGACCATTGACAGTATTCGGACTTCTAGCCTGTCATCCCATATCATGACGCTACTCGAACAGATTGGCATTTCATCCTATGCCGCAAATAAGATCTATGCAGGACAAGATGTTTGGGGAACTCTAGTTGCTTTTCATGGGAGTGTATATCACAGTTGGGCAGAGAGCGATCGCACCTCTCTATCGTTGATTGCAGCACAGATCGGCATTGCCATTTCCTTAACTAATTTACGCCAACAATCTCAAGATTTAACTGATGATTTGCAAACTTTACAGAGTGAATTAGATAATTTACAAAAAACAGTTGCAGAACTCGCCGAGAAAGCGGCTAAGTCATCTGTTGAATCTGAGATCACACAAAATACTGAGAAGCTCACTGAGTCTACTATTGATGAGCAAATCATCACGGCAATCAATCAAAATGTAGTTGAAGAGCAGGAAAATAATGTTTTAAACAGAGATTTAGAGCCTGATGATTTAGAGGTCAGTCAGAACGAGAAAGATACAGATACAGAAGAGAGTGAATTAGAAACAATAGTTAGTAATACCGACGAAATTACTAACTTTAAAGATGACTCCATCTCTCAGAATGGATTGCCTCCACTCTTTTTAGTTCCAGATTCTATATCTCCAATCTTAGATGAAGATGTGGAGTCAGATGAGGAAGTTAGATCAGCTGAGCCAGCGATAAATTTCACGCGAGATGACATATCCTATGTGATTATGCCTGATAATCTTAAAGTGATTTCAGACATTGCATCTACACCAGACGAATCAGACCAAGATAAACCAGTAGAGACTTCTGTAGCTGAGACGGAGGTGATTCTTCCAGAGACAATGATATTAGAATCGTCTGAGGCTGAAAGTTCTGCATCTAAAAAAAGCGAATTAGAATCATCTGAGGATGAAGATATAGAATCACAAGAACCTGAGCAAGAGATGATCGCTCCAGAATTAGCCGAGATAGAAGAATCAGAGTCTTGTGCATTTGAAGAGTTGGAGCCAGACTCTAGCGAGGTTGCTTATCTGTCCGAGACACAATCAATGGAGACAGAAATAGTTGCTCCAGAACTTGATCGACAAGAAGCCATAGATCCAGAAAGCAATGAGTCTGAAGTTGAGTCGATGGATGAGTCTCAGACTGGTTTCGATACAACTATAGATTTTGCGCATAACAATAATGAAGAAGATGAAGAGCCTGCAATCGAACCGCAGTTCATGGAAACGATTTTGGAGATTGCGGGTAACGATCTTAAAGCAACTGAATTTTTGTTAAATGTGATTGACTCGTATTTAGAAGAGACACCTCAGCTAGTCCAAGCCATCGATAGGGCGCTGGCTGTTGATGATCGTGCAAAACTATTACAAGCCTTAAATACATTACGCTCAAGCAGCGACTATATCGGCGCATTGACACTTTCATATCAATGTCGTCAACTTGAATTGGCGATAAGGGCGAATTATGTCGTGTTAATTTATGCTTGCTTATCGCAGGTAGCGATCGAGGCGCAGAGAGCAACTGATGCATTACGCATATCGCGATCGCGCTATGCGTTATAAAGTAGATGAGTGCGTTGCGCTCCTCTACTTTAATTGGTCTACCTGCACATGATTGGCAAAGTGATTAGTGGGAGATATAGAGTCATCCAAAACCTCGGAAGCGGGGGCTTTGGACAGACTTTTGTAGCTGAAGACTTGCAGTTGCCAGACCACCATAAATGTGTGGTCAAGAGACTCCAGCCTACTTCTAGCGATACTTTTGTATTGGAAATTGCTAGTCGTTTATTTGAGACTGAGGCAAGGGTTTTACATAAACTTGGTAGTCACGATCGCATTCCTCGTTTGTTAGCTCATTTTGAAGAAGATCATCAGTTTTATTTGGTGCAAGAGCTGATCGATGGCTATGAGCTTACTAAAGAAGTCATCTCTATTGAGCGATCTGCTGATGGCTATCCAGTAGGGCGGATGAATGAAGCTCAAGCGATCGCATTTTTGATCGATGTACTAGAAACCCTCGTTTTTGTACATCAACAGGGCGCTATCCATCGGGATATTAAACCCGCTAACCTGATGCGTCGGCGCACTGATGGCAAATTAGTACTGATCGATTTTGGGGCTGTGAAGCAAGTGGGAACGGCGGTTGCTTCCAATATTGGATCTACGGTTGCCATCGGTACAGATGGTTATATGCCCAATGAGCAAGCGATCGGCAAGCCTAGACCCTGTAGCGATCTTTATGCTGTTGGGGCGATCGCAGTGCAAGGGTTGACTGGAGTTGCCCCAAACTTATTATCTGAAAATCTCGAAACAGGCGAATTAGCTTGGCGCAAATCTCCTGATCATGCAGCTTTAAAATATCGCGCTAATGTCAGCGATGAATTGGCGATGATCATCGATAAGTTAGTCAAATATGACTTTCGCGATCGCTATCAGTCTGCCGAAGCCGTACTGACAGATTTACGAAAGTTAGCATCGCCGATCGCGCCCTCACTTTTATCTACGACGGTGCAGACTAATTTTCAAGGGTTAGTCTCAGCTTTTAATCCAAATGATGATGTTGCCACAACGGTTTCCTCAAAAATCTCGGCAATGGATCATCTGCAATTTAGTCATAAAAATCGTTTGGTGATGATCGCGGTGGGGATCGTATCGGCGATCGCGGTTATGGGTATTGTCATGTGGTTCCGACCATCCAGTGCCAAATATTTATTCTTATCAGAACGTGCGATCTCTGATAGCGATGTAGCTAACAAAAGTGCTATTGAGCTAGATGTCATGCGTAATGAAGTGTTTGCCCGTTATGGTCGCCGTTTTAAAGATCCTGAATTGCAGTCATATTTCAATATGCAACCTTGGTATAAAGCAATCTATGAGCCTGACAAGTTTCCTGAGGGGCTGCTAACCCCGACAGAACAGCGAAATCTAGAATACATTCGGGATTTTCAAACTCGTATTTCTCAAAAGCCTAATTCTTGTGACTATACCAAACGCTTAATTTCTGATCCCAATCCGCCGATTAATGTCCGTCAGGGTGCGGGGGTAGATTTTGCGATCGTTGGTAAGCTGGACAATGGCACACAAATTACTGTGCAGAGCGAGAATCAAGGCTGGCTCCAAATTTCTGCCCCGATCGCAGGTTGGGTCGCGGCTAATCGCACCAAACCCATATGTCTATAAAAAATACGTTGCTTCTCAACGTATTTTTTATAGACATATGGGCGATCGCTACAATCACGGTAAAATTCATTTATAAGTACCTTGGCATAATTAAAAAACCAAATCCAAAAACTGTACCGCCTGCGTGGCGGGCGGTACAGTTTTTTGGTTTTATATTTAATTGCTTAGCTACTCGTCATCAAATTCCACTTATTTAGATTGATGCTGTGACAGAAATTTCTGATTGGAGCGATATAGAAGCTCAACTCCAAGAAACTAAAGGGCTATTAGAAGAAATCGAACAGCGTTTCCTTCAAGTTCAGCGTGATTCGCTCAAGCAGAATGAACTGCAAACGCAAAAAGAACAAATTAGAGAGCAACTTCAAGATGTTTCTAGCGATCGCTCTGACAAGAACAAAAATCAAAAAATTCGCCGTAAGCCTAATTCTCGCAATGAGCGATCAAGCCTCCATAAAGAAGAATTACTCAAACAATTAGAAGAAGTAGGCGAGCAACTTGAACAAATCGAAGCCGATCTTGAAAGTCGTCTACTTTCTTGGAGTAGTTTTCGTGAACCTTTCTGGCAAATCGTCCGTTTTGTCGGGATCGGCATCATTATCGGTGTGATTTTGAGAAGCTGTGCCAGCTAAAAAATTAGATTTGGGCTGCGCCCAAATCTAGCAAGTAAGGTGGGCATTGCCCACCCTACTGAGGCTAATTAAAAAAAATTATTTGGGGTTTTGAACCTTTTGATCGTGGCGCTTGTCAAAACCCTCGTACAGATAATTAAGCCTTCTCACAAAGGGGAAAATCAAATGTTTCGTAATATCAAAAAATTGTTAGCGATCGCTTGTGTAACCGTAGCCGTTGGAGCAGTTACAATTCCAAATCTTGTCTCTGCACAGAATAACAATCCAAATCGCGCTGAAAACATGCAGAAGCGTCAAGATGCTCTCAAACAGTTGAACTTGACTGAAGCTCAAAAGACACAAATGAAGGCAATTCACGAAAGTGCAAAAGCTCGTCACCAAAGCGTATTGACTGCTGAGCAACGCGCAATCATGGAACAAGCACGTCAATCTGGCGATCGCAAGGGGGTACGCAAGTCTCTGAATCTGACTGATGCTCAAAAGCAACAGATGAAGGCGATCGCAGAAGATACCAAGGCGCAAATGAAGAATGTCTTGACTCCTGCTCAGCAACAACAACTTGAGCAAATGAAACAACAACGCCAATCAAATCGCGGCACAATGCGTCAAGGAACTCCTCGCTAGTGTAGTCCTTCGCTATAAAAAAAGGAGCGCTTTGCGCTCCTTTTTTTATTCTGATTGGGGAACTTCTTTCCATAATGTTGAAGTTTCGCGAATACTGGAAAAGGTTCCATTTCCTAAAATCAAATGATCTAAAAGAGGAATGCTCAGCATTCTTGCTGCTTCAAGTAATTGGCGTGTAAGCGTGATGTCTTCGGGACTTGGAGATGTATTTCCAGATGGATGATTGTGCGCCACAATTAGACGCACTGCACCGCTTTTGAGAACCTCTCGGAAAATATCACGGGGATGAGCGAGGGTTTCTGTCGCTGTGCCGATGGTAATAATGCGCTGGGCGATAATCCGATTTTTGTTGTCGAGCATCACCACTGCGAGGCGTTCTTGGGGTTGCCACATTAGGTCTTGACTGAGGGCGGCTGCCGCCACTGATGGGTCGGTTACTTCGGTTAAGTCTGGAGGCTTGGCATAGAGTGCTCTCTTGCCTAGCTCGATCGCAGCTAAGATTGCGGTTGCTTTAGCTGGCCCCACTCCTTCTATTTGCATGAGTTCCTGTGGCGATACGTTTTGCAAAGCTGCCACTGGGTCACTAGTGCGGTCTTTGCCTATGGTTTGCAAGATTAGCTGTCCTAATCCGACGGCGGAGAGTTTGCCTGCTCCTTGCCCTGTGCCTAACAAGATTGCGATTAATTCTGCATTGGATAAACTGCGAACTCCCTGACTGAGTAACCTTTCACGAGGGCGATCGCTCTCAGCCATATCCACAATTCGCAGGGAATAAGTCATTTAAAATCGCACCGAGTATTGCAAGAATATTTTCTGTATTTTATCGTGATTGTTAGTAAAAATATCAATTACGAATGAGGGGAGAATTATCAATTACGAATTAAAAATCTCAATTCGTAATTCGTAATTATCAACTAAGCCTTACCAATAGCGTCTTTAATTTCGTCTAGGCTCACGTCTGTTTGATCTGATTTTGCATAGATGAGTAGAAGTAAGATTAATTCAGGTGAAACCACTTGATAGATAACGCGATAACCGCCGCTTTTGCCAGTGGGAATATCACTGTTTTTGGCTCGAACTTTAAAAATGGGGAAGTCTAGACCAGAGATTTGGTCGCCGATAAGGTTCCCATTTTGTAGCTGTTCGATTATTGGCTGTATGTCAGATTGGATTTTTCGATAACGTTTGGTTAGTGATTTTAGTCGGCGGATGAAGGGTAAAGTAAAGCGAACTTCGATCATAGGTTTATGCTGTTGCATCTTCCCATAGTTGTGATACTGGGAATGTTTGTCCTGCGGCGGCGAGTCTGACGGATTCTTGTAAGTCGGCTAATATTTGTTCTTTGGGTTCTTGTTCGTCAATCAAAGCTAGTCCGCTAGTGCTATCGGTATTTAAGGAATGGATTAGCTGTTGCCAAAGTTCTAGAGGGACAAGCACATCGGTTGGTTTGCCTTCTGCATCAGTGACATAACGAATAAGGGTTTCAATTTGCGCGATCGGCATAGTTTTAATTCTCTTATCTTGTTTTTATTCTAGACTATGGTAAAAATATTCTTTCAAATGGTTGTTTACGATAACGGCGATAAACATCAAAGTCACTGTCTAATGTGACGATCGCTGCAATGTTTAGTCTTTCAGAGATCGCAATTAGTGACAAATCGGTAAAGTCTGCGGGTAGATCTTGATAGGTGGTGTTAAGTTCTTGGATTCTTTGATAGTCTGATGGCTGCAAGTGTTCACATAGAATGGCTTGCTTGAATAAAACAGATAGAAACTCGTTTTGAACTTTGATATTTGGTGCGAGTAGCCATAAAACCTCTGTAACACAGGCGACTGTGGTAATGGGTTGGCTGGTGCAGGTACTGAAAAATTTAATCGCTTGTTGGTGGTGTTTGTCTTTGCGATCGTAAAAAGCAACGATTATTCCAGTGTCAATTAAGATTAGGCGATATTTATTCATGTCTTGCTTGATGTTTTGCTCTAATCTTTTCGGCAATTATTTTTTTGCGGACGCTTCTCTCTGATAAATCTCCTGATCCTTCTAAAAAGTGTTTAGGATAACCACCCATACGCTCTAATACTGTTTTAGTTGAGGCTGGGGCAGTAGGAATATTTTTCTGAAGAGATGATATAAATTGCAATACAAGGGGTATTTGCTGATCATCAAGCTGATTGATTACTTCTATCAGTTGGCTCTGATTATTAGGTGACATGGCTTTTGGGCTGAATGTTTAAGTATATTATAGCAAATTTATCAATTACGAATCATCAAATCAATGTGTAGGGGCATAGCATTCCCGCCACAATCTATCAATTTCTAAACTGTTTTAATTCGGGAATGCTTTGCCCAAAACCTCACAACGCAGGGACAATTTATCAATAAAAGCGAAGAGGGTTCAGCATTTGCGTTTGGAGATTGTATCGGAGAATAAAAATATTGGCGCAAATGCTCAACCCCTACATTTTTTACATTTTTTGTGTTGATAATCCCTAATTGCCCCAAATTCTATTCAAAACAGTTTGTATCTTTTTCTCAAATCTCTCGATTAGTTCTCGGTTCGCATTAACAAGGGCTTGCTCGGCTTGGATTTCAGCTACTATCGCTTTTTGGATTTCAATCGGTGGAACTGGGATTGAATAACTTGCAAGGGACTTTGCATTAATATTTGATTGTCCAATCGCACGACTTGCAAACTGTTTTATACCTTGCTGAAAACTCTTAGAGTTCATAAAGGCATTAACAAAAAATGGATCAGCTTTTTCCTGATCGATTATCAAGCGAATTAGATATGAGGCAAAACAATAATCACCTTGCAAGTCAAAAACGCCAGTGCGCCCAACGTGTTCAAAACTGTTTGTGCGGTTAAAAAGAATGTCACCAATATTAAGCCTATATTTTTCAAACTCAGCATCAGATATTTCAGAACATTTCATGTCACCTCGATCAATACATCTTCCTTCAACAAGTTCATTCATGCGAAATGTCTTAAAACCTAGACCTACTGTATTAAGTGGCTCAGATAAACCATATTGAATCTTGTTGCAGATTTCGCCAATTTCCATCATTTCCCAATCAGGATCGATCGCTATATGAGGTCGATAATTATCAATGACTGCACGAGCGCCGTTGATGACTTTTTGGTAGCCCTCGATTTCGGTGACTATTTCTTTTTGTATTGCGATCGGGGGTAAAGGAATTTTAAATTGCTTTAATTTCTCAATTGTTAATGCTTTGTATGCAGCGCCAAATACAATATGCTCAATTCCATTAGTAAAAATAGAGTCAAGACAATATTTAAGAAATTGAGGATCAATATTTTCTAAATTTCTTACCCAAATAAGATTTCCATCTTTAAAATAAAACTCCCGATCATCCGAAACAATCCAAGAGATCCCAATTGTACCAACTGCTGAGATCAACAAGTCACCTTTTGCGGGTGATCCAAAGCGAGATTTAATCGACTGAAATCTTTCTTCAGAAATAAACAGTTCGAGTGTAATTTCGTGACCTTTGCTTAACTCAACTATCTCTTTAGTTCGATAAAATGGAATACCAGATGGAACATATTCTTCTGCAAGTATTCTTTTGCTAGATGTTACTTCGGAAACATCACCTAGCTCAACCATTGGAAAATGACTACTAACAAAGCTTGTCTCTCGATACCTTTCCCCACTCAAATTATAATCACCATTAGCCGCAATTTTCTCTTTCGGCACAATCAACCCAAGCGAAAACTCAAGATCGTCAGTCGAAACTTGCTTGCGAACAGCTTGCAAATATTCCACTAACTCGACTTGAACCTGTGAAAGCTGCCCCCCAGAAACCTCTCGCCTTTGAGCGCCTAGACCAAAACCATCATTTTCTACCTTAAAAAACGCAATCTTATCCGTCTTCTTCGCCAAAGACTTATCCAGAATTAAAATCGAAGTCTTCACTCCAGAATAAGGATTAAAAACCCCAGCAGGAAGCGAAATCACCGCCACCAGAGAATTCTCAACCAACATCTTACGCAAATCCTTATAAGCAGTCTGACTCTGGAAAATAATCCCCTCAGGCACAATAATCCCCGCCCTACCCCTTGGCGAAAGATGTTCCGCCATATAGTCCACAAACAGAACCTCACTCCGCTTTGCCTTAATCGAAAACCGCTTATGGGGCTTAATCCCACCCTTCGGCGACATAAACGGCGGATTCGCAAGGATTACATCAGCAAACTCATTCCATCTATCCTCAGAAGTCAAAGTATCGTATTCCACAATTTGCGGACTCTTAAACCCATGCAAATAGAGATTTACCAACGACAACCGCACCATATCGGGCGAAATATCATACCCCTTAAAATTAGTCGCCATCAGCCCCTTCTCATCGGGCGTAAGCGTACTATTCCCCTGAGCATCCTGATTAGTCCGCAAAATATGCTTATACGCCGAAATCAAAAAACCCGCCGTACCACAGGCAGGATCGAGAATCACCTCACCCTTTTGCGGACGCAAAATCTCCACCATAAAATCGATAATATGGCGCGGCGTGCGGAACTGCCCCGCATCCCCCTGCGAACCCAACACCGACAGCAAATACTCAAACGCATCCCCCAACCGTTCCGAATGATCGTAGGTAAACCCATCAATCACCTTCAAAAAACTCTTCAGCGTCTCAGGATCGCGATAAGGCAGATACGCATTCTTAAAAATATCTCGAAACAACGCAGGAATCCCCGCATTCTGCGGCATCGTGCTAATCCCCTCACTGTAAAGGCTCAGCAACTCATGCCCACCGACCGACGGACTCATCAACCGCCCCCAACCAAACTTCGCAAATGAATCCGCAAAAAAAGTGCGATCGCCCCCCAACTCCTCCACCTCCGCATCCATATCATCCATAAACTTATAGATGAGTGCGATCGTAATCTGTTCCACCTGCGACTTCGGATCAGGAACCTTCCCCACCAAAATATCACGAGCAGTATCAATACGGCGCTTAGTTTCAGTGTCTAACATTTTTAATTAATTACGAATTACGAATTATCAATTACGAATTGCAAAATCGTAAATTGGTAAAATATTATAACTCCTAAGCCATACCCCAAATCCCTAGGACCTACCTCCCACTCGTAATTCGTAATTCCTAATTCGTAATTGAATATATGAAAACCATACCAGTAGACAAACTCACCACCAACTTCATAAACCTCCTAGAAGAAATCGCCACCACAGGAAATCCCATCGAACTTGATTGGCAAGGCAACCGTTTTCAAATTCTGCCAGTACATAAAAAAAGCGGCATTGCACAAATGAAGGATGAATGAGTAAATATAAAGATAACGAGTTTAAGCAATGAAAAACAATGAAATGTCCAAAGTGTGGTTCAACACATATTCGTAAAAATGGGAAACGAGGAGACAAACAAAATCATATTTGTGCTGATTGCGGTCGTCAGTTCATTGATAACTACTCAGTGATTGGATATTCGCAAGATGTCAAAAGAATATGCCTAAAAATGTACTGCAACGGCATGGGATTTAGACAAATTGAGAGATGTACCGATGTTAGTCACAACTCAGTCATCAACTGGGTTAAGGAGGCAGCAAAGCAATTACCAGAACATCCCCCC
Organism: Pseudanabaena sp. lw0831; assembly: GCF_016584665.1. Taxonomy (GTDB): domain Bacteria; phylum Cyanobacteriota; class Cyanobacteriia; order Pseudanabaenales; family Pseudanabaenaceae; genus Pseudanabaena. The sequence continues at coordinate 27,244 of NZ_BBJB01000066.1, read as the reverse complement.
ATTGAAACTATTCCTGAAGTTGGTGAATTAGATGAACTCCAGACTTTTGTTGGGTCAAAAAAAACTTGATTTGGCTATGGACTGCGGTGAATCATTTTAGTCAAGGCATATTGGCTTGGGTATTAGGAGATAGGAGTAGCCAAACCTTTGAAAACTTGTGAACATTGATTAAGGTGTGGCAATGCTATTTCTGGGTTACTGATGGCTACTGTGTCTACAAAATGTTTATCAACTCGGAGGATCAAATTATCAGCAAAACCTATATGACTAGAGTTGAGGGTGAAAATACTAGACTGAGACATTATTTAGCCAGATTGCACAGAAAAACTTTATGCTATTCAAAATCGGAAGAAATGTTGAGGTATTCAATTCGTCTGTTAATTCACTATCTTAAGTACAAATCGATTCCTTCATTTTCTTGATTCATCTTTCATTTGTGCAACGCCGATAAATTAAAAGCATTCTTTGCCTTACTCTTACCAATTTCCGAAGCGCAAAGTGTTGGTTTAGCCATGTATTTGTAACTATTACATAACGCTTACATTAACAGAACATCATACTGTGACTTGCTTTCTGATGGTTAATGTCAATCTAAATATGTACCAAATACCAAACAAACACATGGAAACGCAACAAGTCACTAGCCAACCCACAAACCTCTCACATCAATCAACACCAATGGTTAGCCTACTAACCCCAATCAGCTACGCCTTAGCATCGGTGATTGTCCTCGCTGGGTTAGGTGCATTTCTTCGTCAGCTATTCAACCTAGGTAAAGAATAGTCATAAGTGCTATTAAGATCGCCTATGAGCTTAACCATGAGATGACAAGGCGATCGCACTTCATTAGATTGCTACAATAAACATAGTTCTGATAATCTGCGATCGCAATGACTATTTTGATTTTGAGAGGTTAAGCTCGTAAATCTTCTAACTTCCGTAACGCTTTACCACTGTTGATAAGTTCTTGAGCATGGACGATCGCATCGGCAATTTCGTCATGCATTCCGTAGAGCCAGAGATAGAATCCACAGTTCCATAATACTGAGTTGAGATATTCGGAAGGTTCCGCTTTGAGCGCAGAAATGATTTTGGCAGCCATTTCTGATGCATCTGCGATCGCAGGATCTTCGGAGCTAAATTCATAATTCCTTGCTGATAGAGTTATGCGCTCAAATTGATCGCCGTGATTAATGCCGATAATCCCTGTACGCGATCGCGGCAAGTCAACACTACCCTCCCAACCCTTAACCGTAGCAAATTCGGCAATACCGTGCTGGGCAAAGGCTTCACGGATATTGGTTTCGGTAGGCGGATGCACAAAACCTGACACGATAAATTGTTTACCTTGATAGGGCGACCACATTAGCTCAAGGGTGGCAAAGGGCGGACGTTTACCGATTTGCTCACGATATGCGACTAACCCTTGGGCAAGGGGAAAATGTTTGGGTAGGTAGACAAACCCCAAATTTTGAGTTTCTAGGTTGTGTTGGACTTGCTCAATGGTGAGATCTTGCCAATTTAAGCCCAAAGCTCGCCAAATTTCCATAAAAGGTAAGCCTTCTTTGGTGGGCATCCGATCGCCGCCATGCATCAATACAGGAACATCAGCCGCCGCCAAGACAATCGCCATCACAGGACTAACTGGCGCAGTCTTCGATCTGCCATCGTAGGGCGATCCAAGTACTAAAACCTGTTTGTCAGATGCCATCGGTGAAACCTTTGCGCCCAGAAGCTTATACGCATCGAGCATCCCTGCTAATTCTTCGCTGGTCGGACGTTTAATCCGATGAGCGATCATAAATGCGCCAATCTGAGCAGGAGTCGCAACTCCTTGCAACATCATGATCGTGGCAGCTTCAGCCTCTTGGCGCGTCAAGCTTTTGCTGGTATGTGTACCGCTCCCAACTTTACGCAAAAATTCGCGAAATTCTTTACTCATTACTCTACGGGTGAATTTAATGCAAAAGTCGGTTAGATGTTGAATTATAGCCTAGAAAGCAGATACTCTCTACTTTCTAGGCTTATAGTGCGCTTTTTAAAACGACAGGAATTTCCTGCTGAATCATCTGAGTAGCCAGCTTACAAAAATATTGAATCGGTGGAATTTGAATGCGATCGCTAGTGGTGACTAGGACAATTTCGCGAGTTAGGCAGGGTTCATTTATCGATCGCACAACTAGGTCTGGATCGTGAGCTAATTCCACTAAAAAGGTTTCTGGAAGTAAGGCGATCAAACTACCTTGCTTAACTACACCGCGAAAAGCTTCAAGGGAATTAAGCTCAAGAGATGCATTTAAACGAAGCCCTTGGCGATTGAACTGGTCTTGGACAAGACGCTGTAATCCATAGCCATCTTTAAATACGGCTTGGGGAACATTATGTAAGTCTTTCCATGTTAGGGATTCTTTTCGACAAAGTGGATGATTAACAGTCAGCAAAAGCTGGATTTTTTCTTCATAGAGTTGCTCAACTACCATTTCGGAACTTGCGGTTAAAAATGGATTATTCATGACGATCGCGATATCAATCAAGCCATCTTTAAGAACTTTAAGAGCGCGATCGCTTCCCAAGGTTGTCACTCGGAGCTGGACATTGGGATAAGCCTTAGAAAACTTTTGCAATATTGGCGGTAACTGATAAGCACAGGCTGAAGGAATCCCCGCCACACATAACTCTGTTTGTTTCCCTGCTTGCAAATCGAGTAGCTCTTGTTCGGCAGATGACCAAATTTGACAAATTTTCTTAGCATGTGGTAGCAGGCGATCGCCGCCTAAAGTTAGCTTAGCGTTCCCCTGACGATGAAACAGCGAGATGCCAACAGCTGCTTCTAAAGACTGCACCTGTCGGCTAATGGTTGACTGGCTAACTCCGCATCTCTGAGCTGCTTGCTGAAAGTTTCCTGTTTCTGCAACTGCCAAAAATGCTTGTAACTGTTCCAAACGCATGAAAAATTAACGATAGCTCTACTTATGTCTGCCATCATTAAGCAACTTCTAGGATTTTGGAAAAGTAGCGCTAGTAACAAGTAGATTTAACAAGTACCTCGGCACATCGCTTTGAGATCCAAAATGAGGCGCTTCGCGCCTCATTTTGGATCTTACTTAACTAATGATTCGCCGAAAGTACGAATTGTGGGCAATGTATCGGTAAACCAGCCTAGCCCCAGTCCAGCCCCAGCGATTAAAGCAAGAACAAAGAAATTCCAGCCACGATTGTTCATGAAAGCGCGAAGTTCATTTCTTGCAACATACATCATTAGCACCCAAACTACACTAATCCCCAGTGATAAGACAAACTGCGACTTTTGGTAAAACACAAATATTATCGCCGCGATCGCCCATCCTACGGAGAATAACCAGTCCACGCCAAAGGCGATCGCCCCAGCGGGAATCCATATTCGCCAATCCGCCTTGTGAATCGAAAGCAACCATCCATAGACAATGTAACCAACCAAAACTAGAGCAAGCGATAGGATCGGCAATTTTCGTATGGTACGCATATTTTGCATCTCCAGAGTGAAAGTATTAATCACAGGTTATAGCGCAAAGCGATACATCTAGAGCATTTTGCTATCTAAAATTTGGGGATTCACATTTGAGCCAAATCATCAAAATGGCAACTGCATTTTGATGATTTAAAACCCAAAAGAGTAATGGCGGCGCTTTGCGCCGCCATTACTCTTTTGGGTTTTGATTTGTCCTAAATAATTCAATCATTGCTATAGCTTTAGTCACTCTAGTTAAGACATAAAAACAAAAAGAGAGTTGAGGCGTTTCGCGCCACAACTCTCTTTTTGTTTTTTTTGCCCTTGGCTAGAGCTTTAGCTAAACTGATTTAGCATCAACTTCATCGAAACTTTTATAGCATTTATCTACATCGTAGATATGACAGCGATCGCCAATATCCTTCATCAAAGCCCAAGAAAACTTAGTCTTATACATATATTGACCCCAATTTTCATCGAGAGACTTATGTGCTAAGCGCAAATTATACGAGGGAATCCCAGTCGAAACGTGATGAGGAACATGGACATTGATATCGTGACATAGCCACTCCACCCAAACTGGATAGTCGCAATGGACGGTTCCTGTTAGCTGGTCGGTCGCTGCGTGCCATTTATCCTTATCTTTGAATTGGATATCTGGCATCGTGTGGTGAACAATAGTGAAGGTGCTCATCCAAAAATGATATACCAACCAAGGCATTACAAAAAAGCTGACAAAGCCAAAGAAGCCTGTTGTGATAATCAAAGTTGGAAATGCGATCGCGGCGAATGCAATCACCAATCGATAAGAAAACTTGACTTGAGACTGCTGGCGCTCAGGATAGAGGCTAGCGTTAAAGTGTAAGTTTCCCCAATGAACGATCGAGCCAATCCACCAAAAACGGGTGCGAATCAATCGATAAACATTGGAAATAAGCCCTTTTCCTTCCTCATATTCTTCGACGGTAAATGGATACCAAGCATTGTCTTCACCCATCTTATTGGTATGCAAATGATGGTAATCATGCTTAAAGCGCCAACCATGAAAAGGAAAAATCAATGGCAAGAAAGCGATATGTCCGACAAGATCGTTAACCCAAATTTTGTTGGAGAAAGAACGATGTCCACAGTCATGCCCAATTACGAACCAACCTGTCAGGGCAGTACCTGTAAAAATCCAAGCGAAAGGCAGCAAGTACCAAGGCGAGAAGGCAATGCTGGCATAACCAAGCGCGGCGGTTGTTAATGAAAATAAAACGCTCAACCAAGCTCTGAGAGGTTTTTTCTCAAAGTATTCAGAAGGGATAGTTTTAATGATGTCGCGGAGGGTCGTCTCAGGGGTAAGAGTGTGTGAGGAGTTTTGTATGGCAACCACTACTGAGCACTCCCTACTGTGGTCAGGCGTTGACTACTCAAGCTTTGTAATTGCTGGAAAAGAACATCGATATCTGATTGCAATTCCGCAAGTTCGGCTTGAACTTCTTCGGAGTATAACTTTTTAGCGGATACATTCAATGTAGAAATCTTTTTCGTTGGGGCTTCAGTTTGTTTGCTCATACTTCCTTTAAAACGTTTGAAAACGTCGCGATCACACCACAAAATAACAAAAATATTTTATGACTCAAATTCTATCTTATGTCATGTGTATTTTTGTGTACCATAAATATATCTAATGAGTAATTATACGGATTGATTTTAGTATTTAGTGCCAAGGGGCGTATCGGCGAACAAAATTGGGGCGATCGCAGCCGCAGATCCGAGCCGATCATCGGCATAATCTTCGAGGCTGTAGTACTGATCCATGCGATCGCATAGTCCTTCTGGACTAAGACTTTGAATATTGTGGCTAATGATATAGCTTTGAGCCGCAGAGCCACGAAAGGCAACAAAAGCTTCTTGGCAATAGGCTTGCTTAGAATCATTGGAAGCAGCCATCCAGTCAGATCCATGCATATTGCCACTGAGAATCGGCTGCCCATTGGCGGGGATAACAGGACGACGTTCAGCAGCGATCGTTAGTTTTGGGGCTAAAAAAAGGCTGGAGATCAGGACAATAACTAAAACTAGCCTTGCCAGAACACGAAAATTAAAAAATTTAGTCATAATTTGATCGAATGCTAGGGGAAAAGTCGTTAAGGTTTGATAACATTTCCTGATTAATCGCACTAAACATATCAAAATAATAATCGTAATATTATCGAATAGGTTGTATTGTCTAATTTCTAGGGATTTTTAAGCTTCTTTATAAATACCTGATCCCGATAGTTTCGTTAAACTCATGTTGTTTACGATACAGAAAAAATTCACTTTTCCTAGTTCATCCAACTTACTAAATTTTCTAGCCCGCCAAATGTCCGAACATTATCTAAATCATCCCACTTTTGGCTTGCTATCTCGCTTATGTAGAGTAGATGAGTTTCGTAGTTTGTTTACCACACTCTACGCACAAAGGTTATTTTTCCTAATTACAACTAGTCCTGACGGTGTTCAGTTTGAGCCTGTCTCGCGAGCAGATGCCAAGCTCATGGTCGAAAACCAAATGCGATCGCTGCGGCGCGGTGGGACTGATATCGATCAAAAAAACTTACAGCATATATACAAGCGAACTTTTTCTCAATGACCTCGCGTATTTCTCTCAAAGCAGCGGCAAAAATCAATCTCTATCTAGAGATTACGGGGAGCCGTGTTGATGGTTACCACGATTTGGTGATGATCTTGCAGAGTATCGATCTATGCGATCGCGTGGATATTCGTAAAATTGGTGCAGATGAGATTCAAGTCCTCTGTACTAATCCTGAAGTGCCTTGCGATCGCACAAATCTAGCTTACAAAGCTGCGGCCTTGATGCAAGACATCTATCCAGAGATTGGGGGAATGGAAATTGTGATCGACAAGCAAATTCCGATGGGGGCTGGTTTGGCTGGTGGCTCAGCCAATGCTGCCGCAGTTTTTGTGGGGATTGATCGCCTTTGGGATTTGGGACTCACCCAGTCACAACTTTGTGATTTTGCAGCGCAGTTAGGCTCCGATATTCCTTTCTGTGTGTTTGGCGGCACTGCCCTAGCCACAGGTCGCGGCGAAGTGCTTTCACCTTTGCCCGATCTCACAGATTTAGTATTAGTAATTTGTAAGCCACGTCAGATTGAGATCGCTACTGCATGGGCCTATCAAACTTTCCGAAAACAAGGTTTGCTTGCCACTAGTCAAGTTAAAAACCAAAATCTATCTAGTCAAATCGTCGCGGCGATCGCCTCTGGTGGTGATTCTGCGCCAAATAAGATCGGGCGATTACTTTATAACGATCTTGAACGAGTAGTATTGCCTGAGTATCCTGCGATTGCTGATCTCAAAAATAAATTGCTCGATCAAGAATGTCTTGGCGCAATGATGTCAGGTTCAGGATCAACAGTATTTGCGATCGCGCCCGATCTAGATCGCGCTCAGCAAATTGCTGAAGCTGTAAGAACCGATGAAATCGATGTTTGGGTAGTTAAGAGCTTAGTTCGTTCTATTTTTGATGCTTAAGCTTCATGCCTGCGATCGCTAGCATCTCTTGTAAGTTACGGTGATTTGCTCCGCAACTCTCTTTTTGGTTTTGTGTCTTACAGTAGTGTTCGAGCAAACCTGCCACAAGAAGGGTCGCAGGGCTAAGCCCTGCAATGGGTTTTAAGTCCTTGTGCAAAATAAATTACCCAAACCCGTAAAGTTACGCCCCTCAGGGGCGTAACTTTACGGGTTTGGGTGTGTAATTAATTATGTGCATATACTTATATTCTTATTTGTGGCGGGTTTGAAAGCAAATTGCTGTAAGTAAAATTTTCATTGCCAAAGGAGAAGTCATTAAATGTTATTCAAAATTCTGGTTGTTCTACATACTTTGGGTGCAACTGTATGGGTGGGCGGTCATCTAGTGCTGGCAGTGACAGTATTACCCAAGGCTTTGCAAAATCGAGATCCTGATTTGATTCATCAATTTGAAGAACATTTTGAAAATTTTGGACTGACTTCCCTATTGGTGCAAGTAATTACAGGCTTGGGGCTAACGTGGATTTATTTCCCTTATTTCCATCACTTCCTAGATTTTGATTCCTATCTATCAACTTATATCGGAATCAAACTTTTACTGCTATTAGGAACGATTGCCTTGGCGATTCATGCTCGCTTTTTTATTATTCCCAATCTCACGAAAGAAACTTTAAATTCCTTGGCTTATCACATTATCGGAGTGACGACCCTAGCCGTTTTATTTGTGATTTTAGGCGCAGGAATTCGCCTCGGTGGTTTCTTCTAAAAGAAAAAGGGGCGCATTGCGCCCCTTTTTCTTTTAGAGAAGCTCTTTGAGCTTCACTTGATATTCTTCAGGAGTAATACTTCCTGCTTTCAGCTCCTCATTTAGCAATTGAACTTGAGGCTCGATCGCTTGTTTTTTCGCTGCAATTTCATCAGCTTTGGTTTTGTAAACAGCTTCACCCTCTTTCTTGGCTTGTTTAAAAGCTTGACGAAGGCTAAAGGTATCCATTTCTCCGCCCGATGCATAGTAATCGTTGGCAACTTTGCCAAGCGCCCATGTACTTGCATAAGCGGTAGTTGCACCAACTACCATGCCAAAAACAGGAACAAGTTTAGCGAGATTACTAACTGCAATCCTTGTACCCGTGATTCCTAAACTACCGAATAGGGCTTTACGAAGATTTTCGTTGGCGCGATCGTAGCCCCAGCTTTGACCGATCGCTTGAGCGAGATCGAGTTGATTCCAGTAGATCAACATATCGAAGGCGATCGCGATCCCAGGAATGGGGAAAGCGCCCAAAACTGCATTCAAAAAACAGGCATCAGTAGTTGCACTTTCAACCTCAGCAGCCCGTTTGTCAGGATCATCGATTTGACGTACCTGCTCGGAGATAGAGGATTTGGTGGAGCGGCGCTCTAGTGTCTCCAGCCATTCTTGTTTGCCCCAAAGCTTAGAACTCGTAAAAGTTGCACCAATTTTATCTAAAAGCTCTTTTTCTTCTGAACTGCACTCACCATCGATATTTGCCATCGCATAGGCAGACTGATAAACCATCTCCTGCGCGATCTCGCTGGTGATTTGGGTCAGTAATGTATCGATTGGCTCATCTTCTTCATTCAATAGGCGATCAACGGTAACGCCTTCGGGTAGATGGATTTCTTCAAAAGTATCGGCAAGACTAGCAAACTCTTCTTCAAGCAGTTTACCGTCGGCTTTTGCCATGCTTACCAAAACCTTAAAGCTTGCCAAAACTTCTTGCTGATTGACTACAGACATCGAATGCTTTCTCCTTTCCAGAAATTATCAACGATGGTAACAGCGATCGCGATCTAAGTTTGTATAAAGCTAGTCTAAGAGAGTGCGCCCTTTAGTCGCATACTCTCACAAACCTTTTAGGATTGCTATAGACAAGAAACTATATTGTAAACTTATTTTAACTATCGTTAGAAATCACACCTAAGCCTGCTGTAACCAAAGCCAATGCAACCAACCGATCCGAAAAAATTTACCGAAAAAGCATGGGAAGCGATCGTCAAGTCGCAAGAGGTCGCAAGGCGATCGCAGCATCAACAACTTGAAGTCGAGCATTTGCTGATGGCGCTCTTGGAGCAAGAAGATGGCTTAACCACAAATGTATTTGCGGCGATGTCCGTACCGATGGCGCGGGCGCGGCGACAGGTTGAAGAATTTTTGCGACGACAGGCTCGTGTAGCGAGTCCAGAGCAGTTGTATTTGGGGCGCAGCTTGGAGGTATGGCTCGATCGTGCTGAGGAGAGTCGCAAGAGCTTTGGTGATGACTTTATGGCAGTTGAGCATATGCTCCTCGGCTTAACCGATGACGATCGCATCGGTAAGCGGCTATATCGGGATTTAAGCATCGATCGCAAAAAGTTAGAAGAAACAATCAAATCACTACGGGGTAGCCAGACCATCACCGATCAAAATCCTGAAGCAAAGTATGCGGCTTTGGAAAAATATGGTCGCGATCTTACAGAACAGGCGAAGCAAGGCAAACTCGATCCTGTGATTGGTCGTGACGATGAGATTCGGCGGGTGGTACAAGTATTATCGCGGCGGACTAAAAATAATCCTGTGTTGATTGGTGAACCAGGGGTTGGTAAAACGGCGATCGCAGAGGGACTTGCCCAGCGTATTATTCGTGGCGACGTACCAGAATCTCTCAAAGACCGCACGATTATTAGTATGGACATGGGGTCGCTGATTGCAGGAGCAAAATATCGGGGGGAATTTGAAGATCGCCTGAAAGCAGTTCTAAAAGAAGTTCTCAATTCCGATGGCAAAATAGTGCTATTCATTGATGAATTGCATACCGTGGTGGGTGCAGGAGCCACACAGCAAGGCGCAATGGATGCAGGAAATATTCTCAAGCCGATGTTAGCACGGGGTGAATTACGCTGTATTGGCGCAACGACCTTAGATGAATATCGTCAATACATAGAGAAAGATGCAGCTCTAGAGCGTCGTTTTCAGCAAGTTTTAATCGAGCAGCCGACAGTCGAAGATACAATTTCGATTTTGCGTGGTTTAAAAGAGCGCTACGAATTACACCATGGCGTAACTATTTCTGATTCAGCACTAGTAGCAGCGGCAACTCTCTCTAATCGCTATATTACCGATCGCTTTTTGCCAGATAAAGCGATCGATCTTGTGGATGAATCAGCAGCCAAATTAAAAATGGAAATGGATTCCCGACCACTAGAGCTAGATGAAATTGATCGTCGGATCAGACAGCTTGAAATGGAAAGATTCTCTTTGCAAAAAGAAAAAGATGCCACCGCTGTCGAACGAGTGGAAGCAGATGGCAAAGTGATCTATAAGAACAAGAGCAGTAAAGCCGTACAGGATCGACTAGAACGCCTTGACAATGAGATGAATGAATTAAGCGATCGCTTTACCAGTCTCAATGATCGTTGGCAACTTGAGAAAGATGCAGTGACGAATTTACGTTCACTAAAAGAACAAATCGATCAAACCAAGCAGCAAATCGATCAGATGGAGCGCGAGTTCAATCTGAACAAAGCCGCCGAACTCAAATATGGAAAATTAACTGAGTTAGAGAAAAATCTTGATGAGGCTGAGTTAGAAATTAGCCTTGCAGGTTCTGAAGGATCTCTGTCTCGTGAGCAAGTTACTGAAGATGATATTGCCGAAATTGTAGCGCGGTGGACTGGAATTCCTCTTAACAAATTATTACTGTCAGAACGGCAGAAATTACTGACTCTAGAAAAACACCTCCACGATCGCGTTATTGGTCAAGAAGAAGCAGTAATTTCGGTGGCTTCCGCAATTCGTCGTGCCCGTGCGGGGATGAACGATCCCAATCGTCCGATTGGTTCATTCCTATTTTTGGGCCCCACGGGCGTGGGCAAAACTGAGCTGGCTCGCACACTTGCCGAATTTCTATTTGATTCCGATGCCTCGATGGTGCGGATCGATATGTCGGAATATATGGAGAAGCATTCGGTTTCGCGCTTAATCGGTGCACCTCCTGGATATGTCGGCTATGAGGAAGGCGGACAATTCTCAGAAGCCGTGCGTCGCCATCCTTATTCGGTGGTGTTATTTGATGAGGTCGAGAAGGCGCATCCTGATGTATTTAATATTCTCTTACAAGTTCTTGATGATGGGAGGATTACCGATAGTCAAGGGCGCTTGGTAGATTGCAAAAACACGGTAATCATCATGACCAGTAATATCGGTAGCGATCGCATTCTCGAAGTATCAAAGGATTTATCCAGCGATCTTGATGGCGACTCTCGCTATGATGAAATGCGCGATAAAGTTCTTGACGTTCTTCGCAATCACTTTCGCCCTGAATTTCTCAATCGCATTGATGAGACAGTGATCTTCCATGCTTTACGGCGCAATGAGATTCGCTCGATTGCCGCGTTGCAAATTAAACGTATTGAGAATCGACTTAGCGATCGCAAGATTTCTTTAAAACTAAGCGAAGAAGCGAAAGACTATATTGCTGCGGTTGGTTATGATCCTTCCTATGGTGCGCGTCCTTTAAAACGAGCCATTCAAAGGGAAATCGAAAATCCGATCGCCAATAAAATTCTAGAAGGAACTTTTGCGGAAGGGCATCAGATTTCGATCACGGTTGAGGATGACAAACTAGTTTTTAGTTAGTATCTAGGATAGGCGGCGCTTCGCGCCGCCTATCCTTACCATATAACGAAGTTGAGAAATTTTTATGCAAAATACTCGTCTTAGTACAATTATCAGTGTTAGCGTTGGTAGAATATCGCAATGGTCACGAAACCCTTGGCGGCGCACATCTTTTATATTGATTAGTCTATTGCTAGGATTCTTTTTAGCATCGGTGATTTCCACTGTGTCTGGGGCGAAATCTGAGCAAGATGTTGTGACAGCGGCAGTTGTGGTTTTGATTGTGGAGCTTACTAATCGCTATGTTTATGGTGCTAAAAGAGTAACTTCTGTAGATGGAAGCTTAGCCCCAAGATTACTGACTACTGAAATATTGAATTCTATTAAGTTAGGCTTGGTATATGGACTATTTCTAGAAGCCTTCAAGCTTGGGTCATGATTAAGAAAGCTCGCTTTCTTAACAAAAAAACTTTAAAAAGTGCTGCGAAGCAGCACTTTTTAAAGTTTTTTTGTAGTCTAACTACGTCGGTGGGTGACTTGTTCAGCGTAGTCAGCAATGCGAGAAGGCATTGATGCACCTGTCAAGATGATATTGACCTTGGGCGATCGCGTTTCTAGCACCTCTAGCAATTCTTCCTCTGTGATTAGCGATCGCGCCACAAGCAAATTCGCTTCATCTAAAATAACTAAACTTGCATGTTCTAACTTAATCGCAACTTTGGCATAGTCCCATAGCTCCAGTACCGCCAATTTCTCGGCATCGGTCAGTTCAATATCATCTTGTGACAAGTCACGCTGAGCTTCACAACGGAGCCATTCCAAGTTTTCGACCAGCCGCCGAGGATTTTTCAAGCCTTGATTAATCCCTGTTTGAAATGGTTGTACTAGTAATACCTGTGTGCCTTGACCCGCTACCCGCAAGCCTTGCGCGATGATATCAGCGTAGAGATTGCGATGGGGCGCGATAAACACCTGCACATTGCCTTTAATTGGGGTCACGATAGATGCGCTTTTAGGCGAGGTGAGAGCTGTTGCGTTAGTTGTAGTCTGATTGTGGTTGTTTTTTGTTGGATTCGTCTTAATCTGAGCCGTCTTAATTTGAGCCACCATAAACAAATCTAGTGTTTAAATTTCCACTATGCATCATAGCAGACACTAGATGTAGAAATTGTTCCTCCTGAGCTGCAATGGCGTTGGGATGGTCTAGATCTATGTCTAGGGTAAAGTTTTCGCGATCGCAAATTTTTGATAAGTAATGCGATCGACCCAAGCAATATGACATAAAAAAGTTTGGTAATTTCAAAAGGCTTGCTCCATTGGATAGATTGTTTCGTAGTTTAGAAGCTCTGCAAAATAAGTTAATGATGCAAGGATTTGTTGTTGGGTAACTGCATATTCTTGAATAACTTCTTCATAGGTCATGCCTCCTGCGAGAGAACCAATGATAATTGCTACGGGGATTCTTGTTCCTTGGATTACTGGTTTACCATGCTGAATTTCAGTGTTGATGGTAATTGCATGATTTAAGGTGTTGGGTTTCATTTGTTACTCCTTATAGCTAGCGATCGCATTTTTCATCATATCAATTTATTTTATCGGTTTATAATGCGTGAAATGCGATCGCCCCAAACACCATGACTCAAGAACAAAACAAGCAATCTGATCCTAGTTCTGAAAAAAGATTTGTACAGCGATCGCTTGCTGCAATTGCGCGATGGTCGCCTTTGGGTGGAACGAGTTATGCTTTCGGAGCATTTTTACTTAAACAAGAATGGGCAATAGCCATAGCACTATTTCCTGTGACTGCGGTTTCGGGAGTATGGGCTGCCTATAGTAAGAATTTTATTGAGAAGTTAGTCAAAATTTATAGCAAACGGGCGATAGATGATGCAGTGTCACTTGTTGAAGGATTGGACAATCTCAACAAAAGTCTCAAAGAAGCAATTGAGTGGCAGTTTGCAGGGTTTGACACGAAATATCTCCAACAACAAGCTAAACCTTATACACCCTACACTACCGAAGGCTACAACCCTGATAAAACTGCAACACCAATGCTCGAAGAGGTATTTGTACCTTTAGAGCTTAGTGGCGAGCTAAGTGCAACTAATCTCAGGATATGGGATTTAATTCGGAGATCGCACAAAGAATCAAGATTTCGGCAAATGGTTATTCTCAAGAGAGGAGGATTTGGCAAAACCACTCTGCTCAAACATATTGCGCTCATTTACGGCAAAGGTAAGCATGGGAAATTTAAAGCCCCAAAATTAATTCCTTTCTTGATGTTTCTACGCGATTGAAAACAAGATCAAGGAATTCTTAGCCAAGCTTCTATCCCTAATTTATCTGAGTTAATCACTGACTTCCATTTGCCAAAAATATCGAAAAAGAATCAACTCTTAAAGCCACCGCCAAGATGGGTAACTAATCTCCTCCGTCACGGTAAAGCCCTAGTCATGTTGGATGGATTTGATGAGTTGCCAGAAGCAGATCGTCACAGGGTTAGCCATTGGATTAGTGAGCAGATGCAAGAATATGATCAATCAATCTTTATCTTGACCTCGCGCCCCTCAGGCTATGAGGATTATGTGGCGACTCGTCCTGCTACGCCTCTGACGATTCAAGATTTTAGCCCAGAACAGCAAGCTGATTTTGTAACGCGCTGGTATCTCTGTCAAGAGAGGTGCTTTCATGATCACCATGCTCAACGACAAGCTAAAGAATCGGCGGAACGTAAGACTCAAGATCTGATCAAGCAATTACAAGATCCTAACCGTCCTGAATTGCAGGAACTATCCAAAAATCCACTGTTACTCAATATGCTGACTACCTTTCATCGTTTTGATGTTGGGATACAATTACCACGCCGCAAAGTAGAACTTTATAAGAATATTTGTAAGCTACAGTTAGAAGATCGCCCTAGAGCTAGGGGGATTAAGATGTTATTACCCACTGACAAGAGCCAAAGCATTCTTCAATTAATCGCTCTAGGTTTGTTAAAAAGCAATTGCATATCCATTAAGCAAAGCAATCTTTTAAGCTTCTTAGAAAAACAGCCTGTATTTGCTCAAGAAGAAGTTTTACCTAGAGACTTTTTGAGAAGGATTGAAACTGTCAGTGAATTATTAGTACAGCGTGATCTAGGTGAATATGAGTTTCCGCATCTTAGCTTTTTAGGATACTTTGCCGCTTCGTATTTAGAGCAACAGGGCGAGGCTGCTTATGAGATAGTTTTACAAAATTGGGATAAATCTTCTTGGCGCGAAACTATTTTGTTTTACACTGCCCAATTACCGCCTAAGCGTTTTACGGAAATGCTGGCGCAGGTTTGTCAAAGGGGAGTGGATGCAGCAAAATTAGCCTATGGCTGTTTGCGTGAATATCGCAGCCCCGAAAAAGTCGATCCGACTTGGGAAAATCGGCTCAAGGCTCTAATGGTTGATGTTAGACATTTGCTATATCAAAATCTTGAGAACTATCTCAAAAACAAACAATGGTATGAAGCAGATCAAGAAACATGGCAATTGATGCTTAAGATAACGGATCGTGAGGAAGAAAGATGGTTGAGAGAGGATGATATTAAAACTTTCTGTTGCGAAGATTTATTAATCCTAGATCGCCTATGAGTGAATTATAGCAACGGACTCTATGGCTTTAGCGTCCAGAAGGATATTTATGCCGAGTGTGGTGGCAAGCTGGATTTTAGTGATCCTAGTGATGAGACTTGGGATAAATTCTGTGCTCGGACTGCATGGTATAGCGGAGATGAAGAGATGATCTATCCTGAGGCTGAGGCATATAATGAAACTGTGATGAGTGTAAGGGGACACCTCCCTGTAGGAGGAGGTTTTCTTTATAGGAATGAGGAGATAGAGAATTGGTCATCGTGTGCGGATTATCTACTTCTTTTCTCGCATCAAGACCTATAAAGTGAAATAATCAAGTAAAAAGAAAAAATTGGGATACAAACAAACTTAGGGTCTTTACAACTTCAATTAATTAGGACTTACGCAGAAGTTGCTAAGACCATCACCCCTAGCCCCTCTCCCAAAAAGGGAGAGGGGAACAAGAAAAATCTCTTACTCCCCTTCTCCCAGAAAGGGAGAAGGGTTTGGGGGATGAGGGCAATTTAGATTTTGCGTAAGTCATAATTAATAAGATAAAAAACAAATTTTTCCTTTTGCCTTTCTCCTTTTCCATTAGTCTACCCCACACTAGCAATAACCTGTCCAATATCTTGAGGAGTCGCACCAGTTGCCAACATTGCCCTAATCAATAACTCAATAGAAACAGAAGCATCACCATTTTCAGCTTTAGCAATTCGAGGCTGACTAGAACTCATCTTAGACGCAAGTTCACTTTGAGTCATCAGCTTTTGCCGACGCTCCTTCAAGCTTTGACTAAGAGCCAACTTAATCTCTACCAAAATAGACTCTTCAGACGTTAACTCCAAAAAATCTGCAACCTTACCAACTTTCCAGCCCCTAGACTCCAAACGAGTTCTTTTATCCAAATCCATCGCATTAATCCTGTTAATCAATTGGGACAAAAATGTGGCAAGTAAGGCATCAAAAGAAGTCTGCAAATGAACAGATCCCCGACTTTTTCTAAGCAAGCAAAGGTTATTTGCAAATTCACAAAAAAAGTCGGGGATCTTAACCTGTGCTTTTTAAGTTTTCTTATTTTAACAACCTCTGCTCATCCCAATTCGTCGTTACATCTTACAGAACTTTCAAAAAACTGCTCATATTCGCGATCTCTTAACGGTACAAGAGACAGCGATCCGTCCGACTTACCACCAAACAAACCCTTAAACCAACTCATCACGCACCCAGCCTCGCTATAAGCTCCTAAAATTTTAGCAATTTTTTCCGTAGGGGCTAAGCATTCCCACAAATGTTTATGAATTTTTAGATGCCATCAAATTGGGAATGCTTAGCCCAAAGCCTCACACATTAATGCAAAATCCCAAACCGCAGGAATAATTTATCGATAAAGGCAAAGAGGGTTCAGCATTTGCAGATCGAGATTTTTTGTGGAGAGATTTGCGATCGGGGCGCAAATGTTTATACCTTCTCATAAGCACTAATAAAATCATCCCGCGATATTCCCGATTGAGTACAGATGCTTCTGAGAGTAGAACCCTTGATCAGCTTATGGTTTGGCATAGTTAAAGGAGTCGTTGTTCCATCAGTATTTTGTCTGACCATAGAGATATGCTCCTTCTCCCGTACTATCGAAAATCCAAAACTCTCAAGCACCTTAATTACCTTTGATTTAGGCGCATCAACAGGAAACTTAGCCATTACACACTCGCCTCAGCGACAAAAGCCTCAAGCACTGAAGACTCAGACTCTAAAACCGATCGCCCAAAGGTTTCCACATGAAACAAGATCGCCGATCTCACATCATTGAGAGCCTCTTCATAGGAATCTCCCTCACCAACTACAACCCCTTGAATCCCTAAAGGATAAGCCACATAACCCTCTGGATGCTTTTCTACCACAATTTTGATGTGTTTCATGATTAATTGACGTAATTAGAGATACCTATAATAACCCTTTTGTTTTTTGTGCACGCACTCATCTAGCAGCACTTTCATAATCATGTGACAAATAACATTTGATTGATAGATTTAAAAACTCCACCACTTTTTCTTTCTGCACAGTGGGAAAGTCATCTAAAAATTCTTCCAGAGAGTCTCCTACTTCAAGATAATCAACTAAGTTCTTTACAAGAACTCTAGTTTCCTTAAATACAGGTATTCCAGAGAGAATTTCAGGATCTCTTACAATTAATTGATTTTCCATTTCGTTACCTCAATGTTAGATCTCTCATAATTTAGATCTTACAACGAAAATATGAAATCATGAATGTTGTGATTCTTTAGGATTTATTTCTTAGCGATCGCCTTTTTCGTGGAGAGATTTGCGATCGCTAAATAGCTTAGCCTTATCTTCGCGCAACCCATTCCCAATATAAAATTTTAGCAGCGCATCTATCGACATATCTCGACTTGCCGCAACCTCCTCAAGCGATCGCGGAATGCCAGACTGGAATTCCTTTAATCGTAATGACCACCGATCGCAAATATATAGACGTATTGATCATCGAATTTGTAGATGAGTCGATCTTTCTGAGAAAGCCTTCTCGACCATAAGCCCGAAAGCTTATGCTTTAACGGCTCTGGTTTACCTATACCCTTAGCAGGATCATCCCGCAGTAACTCTTTGATGATTTTACAAAGATTCTTGTGAAGGTTCTTATCTTTCTGTCTGAGATCCTCATAAGCCTCCCATGTATTACCCTCAAAAACTAAGTATCTCATCCATCTCTTCCTTACTAGGCTGATAACCTTGCCGTTGCTCATGGGTTGCCATAGAACGAGATATCTGTTTCATAAGATCATCATTATGTAAAACAAACAAAGTTTCCTGATGTTGTTCCCAATCCTCAGAACTAATTGCTGTAAAACCTGACTGTTTAGCAAACTGCCAAATCTGCATAAATTTAATCAGCGAGGCTTCAGGCGCTTGCTCAATTTCGCGAATTAATTGCTCTTTGATTGTCATACATTTGCCCTCCTTGCCTTTTAAGCATAGCTTATAAATTTTTCTAGAGTATACATCTAGCGATCGCCCAAAAGTTTTATCAACCTCTGCTAATCCCAATTCGCCGCCACACCTTGCAGAACTTGCAGAAATAACTGCTCATATTCGCGATCTCGCCTACCCTACTCCAGCAATAACCTGTCCAATATCTTGAGGAGTCGCGCCAGTCGCCAACATTGCCCTAATCAATAACTCAATAGAAACAGAAGCATCACCATTTTCAGCTTTAGCAATTCGAGGCTGACTAGAACTCATCTTAGACGCAAGTTCACTTTGAGTCATCAGCTTTTGCCGACGCTCCTTCAAGCTTTGACTAAGAGCCAACTTAATCTCTACCAAAACAGATTCTTCAGGCGTTAACTCCAAAAAATCTGAAACCGTACCAACTTTCCATCCCTTAGACTCCAAACGCGCTCTTTTATCTAAATCCATCGCATTAATCCTATTAGTCAGCATCGTATTTACAAAAGCGTTTCTTGCAAACTTCAATCACATTCTTAGGAGTCGTTCTCGTTGATTTGTTAAAAACCTCCACAATTACAATTGCATCATCATCAATTCGATAAATGATTCTCCAGTTTTTATCAGCATCTCGAATGCGTAACTCATGACAACCTTCTCCGATACTTGGCATAGGACGAGAATGAGGTAATCCAAGAGAAACTCCTTGCTGCAATTGCCTAAGTAGAACACCTGTTTCTACCCGTATTTCTTGGCTGAAAGGCGGAGTTTTAACTTCTCCATGCAGCCAAACTAAAGGTTTACTTTGATTTCCCATATCGCTTTATATCACATTTGATATATTAGCATGGGTTAGCCTTGTTCTAAATTTTTGGTAATGAGTTTGGAGATAGTGGCGCAAATGCTAAAACATTACAAGGTTATACTTAACTAAAAACTATGAAGCCTTCTCAAAATCCTTGTCCCGATCCACCGTCCTATCAAGTCCATTTTGCAGTAATTACCGTCAGCGATACCCGCACACCAGAAACCGACAAAAGCGGTAACTTTATCAAACAATCGATGACGAATGCAGGACATCTGCTGGAATACTACACCCTAGTCAAAGACGAACCCGACGAGATCCGCGAGCAAATGTATAAGTTAGCCGCGATCGCCGATCTTGATGCGATTATTCTCAATGGTGGGACGGGGATTGCGCCACGAGATACGACCTATGATGCGATCGCTGCTTTGCTGGAAAAGACACTCCCAGGATTTGGCGAAATGTTTCGTTATCTAAGTTGGCAAGAGGTTGGCTCTAGAGCGATCGCCTCGCGATCGGAGGCAGGAATCTATCAAGGGAAGTTAGTTTTTTCGCTCCCTGGGTCGAGTAATGCTGTGAAACTAGCGATCGAGCAGCTAATTTTGCCAGAAATTATTCATCTTGTGCGCCAACTTAAAGGTTTGCATTAAAACCCAGTTTGGTTGAAAGTTCGCCGTCGGCGAACTTTCAACCAAACTGGGTTTTATCGGTTTTATATCGTCGTAAATTGATAGCGCAAAAACAACTCTGATTCATGGTGATATAGCGATCGCAACTTGAGATTGGGCAAATCAGTACCACCAAGCCCATAACCTGAACCGCCAACAACGGTCATATTGTCAGCTCCGCCAACTATATGAGGAGATAACGTCAAAAACAACTCATCAGCTAAACCTTGAGAGATTAGCGAATAATTTAGGGCGGGGCCACCTTCCACTAAAAGACGCTGAATGCCAAGTTGCTCAAAAAGCATTGACAATACTTGCTTTAGGTCAATTTGGTGATCTTTGGTGGGAAATCGAAAAATTTGCGCTTTCTCATCGAGCCAAGGTTCAACGGAAGTATCTTGTCCTAGCAAAGCAATTCGTAAATCTTTTCCAGCGTTCCAAAAACGATGTTCGCTAGGTAGATTACCCGAATTACTAATCACGATGCCGACGGGTTGAGGCTGTGAAAAGTTTTTTTGGCGTTCCTCTATTAGTTCAGGAGGTACGGTAGGGATAAAGGCATCTTGGCGTAGCGTCGTGCCTCCAGCTAAAACAGCATCAAATTGCGATCGCAGTCTTTGCATTAATAGGCGATCGGGACGCGAGCCTAAGCCTGTAAGTTTTCCCTGATAGGTTGTCGCTTTCCCATCGACACTAGATACCATATTGAAGGCAATATATGGACGCTTAGCGGGGCTATCGTTTAGTTCAAATTCCACGCCTTCAGTGGGGAAAGCTAGTTCTTCAAAGTTATAAATGCGATCGTGAGATGAGTAGAAACTGTTATACATTTTGTGGCGAGTTTGCTTCGGTATTTGCTAAACCAAAAAGAGAGTTGCGGCGCGAAGCGCCGCAACTCTCTTTTTGGTTTTGATTTTGTCCACAGTCTTAAAAGAACAAGCAAAATCGCACTCCGATCTTGCTTGCCTAAAAAGATTATTGTTTGACCAATTTTACAGGCTGACCATCAGCTTGCAATTCCTTGCCATCTGCGGACAAGGTGTAAGGCTGTTCGGGAGGAGCTTGGGGTGGTTTTTCTCCATTAACGGATTCGACTTGAGAAACAACCTTGCCATCTTTGATTGAAATTTTGCCAGCAGTCTTGATTTCTTGGACTTCATCTTTAGTAGAGACTGCTTTGAGGGTAGCTTCAAAAGTACCTTCAGGTTTAATTGTCCATTTACCTGTAACGGATTTAACACCCTCTTTTTCAGCATCAGCTAAAACTTTAGGGTCTAAAACGACTGTATATTCACCTGCGACCTTGTCAAGACTAGCAGGGGTTGCGGGGCTTTTGTCTGGTGCAGACTCAGGAGTCTTTGTGGTGGGAGATGCTGATGCGGTAGTTGTAGGACTTGCCGTTGCTGCGGCTGTTGGTTTAGTGGTTGCCGCAGTTTCTGTTGGTGCTGGTGGTTGCTGGCAAGCTGACATAACCGCAACGCAACTAACGGCGATCGCTGCGAGTAGGCTTTGCTTTAAGGAATAGTTGAGTGATTTTTTCACGATTAATTTGGCGAGGTAATTGTCGGTAAGTAACGGTTGGAAATTAGTCTTGAGTCACTTGTCTAATCAAGATACTCTACGCATCATTTCTTAGCAAATCTTTTGGACACAACTGACTGCGATCGCGATTGACCTTTAGTTTACATATTGAGCATCTCGACACAATTAAACATAAAATTACAAGATCTGTACCGCCTGCTTAGCGGGCGGTACAGATCTTTGGATTTGGGTTTTGAATTATGTCGAGATACTTACTAGAGACTGCAAGCCGCTATATACTGTTCCTTGGCATAGTAATTTTTTTAATATTGTTTCAACCGATGGTAACTACAAAATCTCAATCCAATGTTCTGCGATATGACATTGTCGGGTCACGGCGCTTTAGTAACTATTGCTTTGCGGTTATTGTTGCCATAGGTGCGTCGGGCTTTTTGCTAGCAGGAATATCGAGTTTCTTAAAGATTAATTTGCTACCGTTTTCCGATCCCCTACAGTTGGAATTTGTGCCTCAAGGTTTGGCACTTTCCTTTTATGGAGTAGCTGGCACATTGCTAGAGCTATACCTGCTATATGTGATGGCGATCGATTATGGTAGTGGCTACAACGAGTTCGATCGCAACAGTGGCAAGGTGACACTTTTTCGACAAGGACGCAGTAAGAGCAAAAACATTGAGCTTTCTTACAAGATGACTGATGTACAGGCGGTTCGTGTCGAAATTCGCAATGGACTAAATCCTAAGAGAGCTTTGTATTTACGAGTTAAGGGCAAAGGCGATCTACCTCTATCAGAAGTTGGTCAACCGATCGCTTTGACCGCTCTCGAAGATCAGGCGGCGGAAATTGCTAAGTTTTTAGCAGTGCCATTGGAAGGGCTATAAATGATAGTAGGCGCGGAGCGCCTACTATCACCATCTCATATTTACAAGTTATCAAGGGTTAAACATGTTGCGTTGGATTCTTAGTTGTTTTTTAGCAGTGAGTGTTTTACTCACAAGTTGCACAAATGGCGGTAGTGTCTCCGCCAGCGCTTCGCCGACTGCTTCAGCAAGTGCTTCACCTACAACTAGCAGCAAGCCTACAGCGATCGCTACGATCCCAGCATCGCCTAAGCCTAGTGAAAGTCCTGAGAACTCACTAGATGCGGCGCTTGCTAAATATGTGCAGCTTAAAGGCTCAGCAACGGTGGAATTAAAACTAAAATCTGGAATCGTTAAGATCGAGCTTGATGGTGCTAATGCACCAGTTACCGCAGGGAATTTTGCCGATTTAGTCAAGCGTGGATTATATAACGGCTTAACTTTTCATCGAGTGGTTAAAGACCCAACTCCATTTGTCGCCCAAGGTGGCGATCCCCTTGGCAATGGTACGGGTAATTTCACAGATCCCGTAACTTCACAGCCCCGTTATATTCCTCTGGAAATTTTGCCTGATGGTGCAAAGCAACCTGTCTATGGCGAAATTTTAGCTCCTACTCAAAAGCCAAAATTACGTCATAACAAGGGCGCGATCGCTATGGCGCGATCGCAGTCTCCTAATTCTGCATCTTGCCAGTTTTATCTAGCTCTTGATGATATTTACTTTCTTGATGGTTCCTATGCTGTATTTGGCTATGTGACCGAAGGTATGGAGTTAGTCGAAAAAATTCAGGGCGGCGATCGCATTGAATCAATAATTATCACTAAAGGCGAAGAAAATCTTAAGCAACCTGCTTAAAAAATCACAAAAAAAAGATCCTGCATTTGCAGGCTCTTTTTTTTAGCGAATGCGAATGATTCGTCGCTCGACAATATAGCGATCGCCAAGGTTAACGTTATGGGGGTTATAGATCATCGATGGATTGCTCGTTGGATAGCTGCTATATCCTCCAAGGTTGACGTTATATGGATTGTAGACTGACTGATTTGCAGCAGGATAGGTAACTCTATGCGCAGATGGATAGTTCCGTGAGTTGCCATAATTATGGCTTGGGACTATTTCGCGAACAATCACTCTAGAGTTACTATTGTGTTGGTGCTCGTAGTTGCGATGATAAGGATTGTGGTAAATGGGCTGGCGGGTATGAGAACGATAGGAATCGTAGGTGCGATAGGTGTTGGTTGAGGGACTCGATCCAAATCTGATGCTAATAGAGACATCTGCAAGTGCCGAGCCTGCAAATGTAGTCATCGCCCCAAGCGTAGCGATCGCTGTCATGATTACTTTCATGGGTTTATGCTCCTTGATATTTCAGAACACAACATAGAGCCGTCTATCTATACTTTAACTCAATCTACTCCTTTCTCACCCAAGAATTAGTAGTGCGGCGCGGAGCGCCGCACTACTAATTCTTGGGTTTTACTGTCTATCCTTTCGATGGTATAAAGTGAATAATTAGTGATGTGCAGCGGAGCCGCGCATCACTAATTATTCACTGGGAAATGCTTAAACATGACTGTTGTTGCGATTGATTTTGGAACAAGTAATACTGCGATCGCAATTCTCGCAACAGACAGCGATCTCGATATGGCAATACCAACAACTTTGCGCTTTGATAATATCTCTCACGGTTTTGGGACGGATGAGAGAACGGCTTGGCTAGTGCCGAGTTTAGTCTATGTGCTTGGTGCTGAGACAGGTTTTGGTGGATTTCTATTTGGAGAGCAAGCGCGATCGCAATATTTATTAGAAAGTCAATCAAAGCGATTGTTCCAAGGATTTAAGCGGGATATTGTCGCTAGTTTTCGATCGCCTGCGTGTGAGATTGATGGCAAGTTTTATGATGCCGAAGCGATCGCGGAAGTGTTCTTAACAGAACTATGGCAGCGACTAATATTGGAAGATATCCACCCAACGCAATTAATCTTTACAGTTCCCGTTGGCGCATTTGAGGCATATCTCAACTGGTTTATTAACTTTGCCGAACGACTAAAAGTTCCTAACTTCCAAATTATCGATGAATCTACTGCGGCGGCTCTGGGCTATGCGATTACTCGGCCAAACGCTCTGGTATTAGTGATTGATTTTGGTGGTGGTACGTTAGATTTGAGTTTAGTGCGGACTGCGCCGATCGCTAGCGCCACCACTCATAAACAAGTTACTAAAGCTGAAGCGATCGCCAAATCTGATGCTTATATTGGTGGGATTGACATTGACCGATGGATTGCTGCGTATTTTTTGCGGCAATTAGAAATGACGCGATCGCAGGTTGGCGAAACTAGTTGGCTAAGTATTTTAGAAATAGCGGAACAAATCAAAATCAAATTGTCAGTAGTTCAGGAAGTCAAGGAAATTTGGCTGGATGAGAACATGATTTCTCACGAATTACGACTTAATCAAAATGCACTAACCGAAATTCTCGAACAAAATCAGATGCTTGAGCAGTTGCGGGAAGCTATTGATGAAGTTCTGACAATTGGACTAAATCGGGGCATTAGTAAAGCGGCGATCGAGCAAATTCTATTAGTGGGTGGCAGTTGTCAGATTGTGGCAATTCAGCAATTGATCGTGTCTTATTTCGGCAAATCTAAAGTCAAGTTTGGCAAACCCTTTGAAGCAGTTGCTCATGGGGCTTTAGTTCTAGGTCAGGCGATCTCGATCGTCGATCATTTGCGGCATAGCTATGCGATTCGTCTTTGGGAGCCTTATCTGCATCAATATTCTTTCTTTACATTGTTTGAGAAAGGCACAAAATATCCTTGTCAACGCACTGAGCCATTAATTTTGCAAGCAGCGATCGCAGGACAAACTGAAATTTGGCTAGATATCGGTGAGGTTGCAGATATTTCACAGGCTGAGGTTACCTATGACAATTTTGGACGCATGACTAGCAGCCAATTGCTGAAACAATCAGATTTTCGATCGCTAGCGGCAAGTAGTAAAAAATCAGATGTCGATCAAGTTTGTATTGCCCGACTAAATCCTTCAGGACAGTTAGGGAACGATCGCATTGCAGTTGATTTTGAAATCGACGATCGGCGGGTTTTGATGGCGACTGTGCGAGATTTGCTGACGGATCGAGTACTGATCGACCAACAAGCGATCGCTAAACTAGAATAAAACCCAAAAGGAGTTGCGGTGCAAAGCGCCGCAACTCCTTTTGGGTTTTGCCATTAGAAACTATTTAAAAATTGTCTAGATCCCCCTCAATCCGCCTTAAAAAAGAGGGGATTAAATTCTTCCCCCTTTTTAAGTGGGATTGAGGGGGATCTCTTAGGGCTTTTAGCCGCAGAAAGCAATTCTCAAATGGTTTCATATAAAAAGCGTCATCAAGCGAGGTTTTTTCTTTGGAGTTTGTATTTAACTTTAAGAAATGACTTTAAGCGTCTGAAATTTTGTAGAATCTAGAAAGGCATATTTCTCCGTTATGACTCAAACATTCAGTTGATAGCAGGCATCACTTGTGACTCACACACGCTCAAAACATTCTCGACTGATGATTGCTGTCTTACCTGACGAATCTTCAGCTTTTGAAGCATATCGCTTGCTTCAATGTCATGGCATCTCTCCAGAGCATCTTGCTCTGGTTGGCAAAGGTTATAGCAGCCCAGATAGTGTGGGCTTATTTAATCCCACTTACACCGCATGGCGCTACGCCAAACGCGGCATGTTTTGGGTAGGCGTAATTAGCACCGTAATGGGCGTGATCTTGTATCTAATCTTCAATATCAAATTGCCAAATCTTGAATGGCATCAAGCCTTATTGACGATCGCCTCAACAGCGGGACTGATTGGGATCGTTATTGGTGGTGTAATTGGTACTTTGTATGGCTGGTTTTTTAAAAGTAGCCTGTCGATTTCCTGTCGTAGTTGTTTGGAGCGCGGACAATATTTGCTCATGCTAGAAGGATCTGAAACACTGACTCGGCGTGGAAGAGAAATCCTTGATGACTATACGGTGAAACCACGTTAATTCTTCTTAAAAATTTGGTAATTTTCATGGTAAAATCTTGTGAAGATGAGTTTTTAAGCCATGTTTAATGCGAAAACTATTTTGATAGTGGATGATGATGAAAGCGATCGCTTACTATGTCGTCACTATATTGAGTGTGATCTCGATAATAGCTATCGTATTTTAGAGGCTGAAACTCTTAAGCAAGGATTAGAGTTATGGCGATCGCAAAACCCTGATTTAGTATTGGTTGACATCGCTTTGCCTGATGGTAATGGGATAGTCTTCGTCGAGGCTATTCGAGACCATATTCGGGGTAAGGCAAGTGAGCAGGTGTTAGATCTCAAACTTCCAGTAATCATGTTTACTGGAAGCGAAGATGCAAGAAATGCTGCCAGCACAATGCGTTTGGGGGCGTATGACTATTTGATTAAAAACGATATTACCAAATATTCATTACAGCAGAGTATCCGTAGTCTACTTGAATACTTTAGCCTAACTCGTCAACTGGAGCAGTCTCGCAGACGGGAAGAGCTAGTTTCTCAAACGGCTCTTAATATTCGTCAGTTTATTAATCTAGAAGATATCTGTCAGACCGTGGTTCAAGAAATCAGTAAATTTCTTCAAACCGATCGCACGCTTATTTATAAGTTTGATGAGGATATGAGCCGCAGAATTATTGCTGAGACAGTAGTTCCACCTTTTCCTGCTTGTTTAGCCTTTGGGGCTAACGATCTCTGTGTACATCCTTCAGAAGATCAGGTAAACGCCTATCTTGATGGTCAGATCTTTGCCAATTCTGATGTACATAGCGCTGGGTTTTCGGAATGCCATATACAGATGTTGGATGGCTTTCAGGTTCAGGCAAATGTGGTTTTACCAATTCTATTAGCTGAAACTCTAAGTAATAGTTCAGCTTCTAATAATCAATCAAATAATCAGTCAAATAATCTCCAGAACAATCAAACTTTATGGGGATTACTCATTGTTCACCAATGTTCTGCGACTCGTGATTGGGAAGAACATGAAATTAAGTTGCTTCAGCAATTATCGGTGCAATTAGCGATCGCAATTCAACAAGCTGAAATCTATCAAAATCTCCAAAGTCTGAATGGTTCCCTAGAGAAACAAGTCCAAGAACGTACTGATGCAGCTCAATCTAG
>NZ_BBJB01000065.1 GCF_016584665.1 Pseudanabaena sp. lw0831 | reverse complement strand
TTGAACCTCATTTTAAGGATTACAAGTCTGGGGCTTTTGATATTGTTAGCTCTCATCTCCGCGATGCTCAAGCTCTCACTTGTTTATTTATGCTCCTTGCCACGGCTTCCTTGATTGCTCTGATTCTCGGTATCATGTTGGTGCGTTTGGGGCAAAGGGCTTGGATTGATTGGCATGACCACAGAGGCTTGAGTTTTCTGCAACTCGGTCTCCGTCATCTTCACAGTCTTCTTTACCAGCAGAAACTACTTCCTCAATTGCAGGTTTTGCCTAAAAGTAACCCTCCTCCTGCCTGTGCTTCTATTACCAAACGAGAAATGTTAGATTTTCGTATTGAATTTTCTCGTGTTACCACTGTCTCAGGATGAGACTCGCCTAAGTTTTCTGCACCACTAAGGCGATCGCATTTGATTTTCGACAATGAGCTTAGCATCTGCTCGTGGAACAGTCTCAAACGAAATACCATTAGGACTAATTGTAGTACCCCTGTTAAGGTGCAAAAATATCGAACGTAGATTGGTCGTTTCAGCCTTCAAAAATCCATTTTCTTGGACTTTTGACATGATATTTTACGGATCTATATCGCTGGAATCAGGCAAGCTCGTTAGTCACCTTAACAGGGGTAGACTAATTGTAGTCAATAAAAATAATCTTTGAGAGAAGAGCGTAGCAAACAAACCATGGAACTCATCTACCCTACATAAGCGGGATATTAAACCAAAATTAGGATGATTTAAATAGTATTCGGACATTTTGCAAATTAGACAATTTAGTGAATTCAATCTGTCAGTTGTTTACTCAATAAAAAAGGTTGATACGCTTTGCGTATCAACCTTTTTTAATTTTTGATCGCAGGAGGCATGATCACTTTAGTTGCTAATCCTAAACTTCGGAGCACTTGGATTGCCCACCAAGTAACATCAACTTCCCACCAACGCCAACCCGCTTTTGCTACATGGGGATAGGCATGGTGATTATTGTGCCAGCCTTCTCCATAGGTAACGATCGCAGCCCACCAGAGATTTCGTGAATTATCATTGGTCTCAAAGGTTCTATATCCCCACATGTGCGTAACTGAGTTGATAAACCATGTGCTGTGCCATAGTAAAACTGCTCTCAAACACATTCCCCAGATGATAAACGACCAACCACCGAGAAGATATAACATAATTCCTAAAGGAATTTGCAATAGCAAATAGTACTTGTCGAGCCATAGATAGAAGGGATCGCGAGCCATTTCAGGGGCATATTTACG
Source organism: Pseudanabaena sp. lw0831 (assembly GCF_016584665.1). Taxonomy (GTDB): domain Bacteria; phylum Cyanobacteriota; class Cyanobacteriia; order Pseudanabaenales; family Pseudanabaenaceae; genus Pseudanabaena. Next base: position 66,941 of record NZ_BBJB01000065.1, on the reverse strand, counting down.
ATATAGATTTGGATTAAAAAACTCTTCTTTAGGATAGATCATCCACAGCATATGACTCCACCAAAATCCTCTACGTGCGGAGTAAGGATCTTTCTCAATATCTTCAGTATGAGCGTGGTGTAAGCGGTGACCTGCGATCCAAAAAATTGGGCCACCTTGTAAAGCTGTTGCGCCGACTAAAGCGATCGCATATTCTAGCCATTTAGGAACCTGAAAGCTGCGATGGCTCAATAATCGGTGATATCCCAAACAGATACCAATACTTCCTAAGAACCAATGCAATAAAATCATGGTTCCTAAAGCTGACCATGAGAAAAACCAAGGTGCTAATAGGGCTAATCCATGAACGATGGCAAAAAAAACTATTGATATCCAGCTAAGCCTTAGCGGCTTAGGAGTAGTGTCAGAAGTTGAAAGTAAAATGTCGTCTGAAAATAGTCTTGTCATGGTCTATAAATGGTGGTGCTAAAGATTTTCTGAGAAGAAAGAATCTCTCGTTATATCAATTCTCAAAATGACGTTGTCATTGCGAAGTCAATGCGAAAATTTAAAACCCTTATCGGATTTGGCTTTTAATTCTCGAACGTGTGACTATACTTTCGAGAATTGGTATTATCTAAATAGGGAGAAGGTATTGCCCAATTGCAAGCACAAGTTTAACAACATCATTTCATGCGCACGTTGTGGCTAAAATGATGTTGTTAAACTTAACTTTAATGGAAGTCAAAATCCGTCAGCTTCTCATTTGAGAGGCTTCAGTAAGTCCTTGCCAAGAACTGCAAGCTTGTTGGAATTCATAACGCGGATCATCTGGTACTACACAATCTTCGCTTGGGCTAGAGCAATCTTTGCATTCAATATTTTGATGGCAATGATTTATGAGTGGTAGAAGTTCGTCATGCAATATTTGTAGTTGTTGAATTGTCTCTTCAATCGCCTTTGCTTTTTTGAGGAGACAATCATGCACTGTTTGACAAGTCGGTGATTTCCCGTCTTTGGCAGCCAAAATCTCTCGAATGTCGTCTAGGCTTAAACCCATCGCTTTTGTATGGCTAATGAAAGCTAATCGATCTACATCCTCTTGGCTAAACAGGCGATAGCCTGCTTCAGTTCTATGCGGAGGGGGAATTAACCCGATGCGCTCATAGAAATAAAGCGTCTGAGGATTTAGCCCTAATTTGCGAGAGACTTCACCAACTTGCAGCATTGCGATCCTTGCTTTTTTACATCCAACATATACAAGCTTAGACCTTATACTATGGTATAAGGTCAAGTGGTTCAGCAAAGTTTCTGCTTTGCGAAGAGATTTCTCATTCTGTATAGCAGGGTAAAACCTAGGCTTAAGCAGTGACTAAAATCCATAGTCAATTTTTTTTGCTTGATCGAAATAAATCTTTTTACTGCCAAGAAGACTCTGATAAACTTCATTTATGACGGGAGATAATTCTCTTAAGCCTAATTGTGCTTTGATATAGTTTTTTAATGTAGATTCAGATTTAGGTCTACCTTTTTTATCAATAGATACGAGTTTTTGAATTATTATTTTGCATGTATCTTCTAATGACATCTTGTCATCCCATAATGAATTGGTAATTAAAGAAATGTCTTCTTTACGGTTGCAGAGTACTTTTTGATTTTTTAAATAAGTAATTAATGGATCAAATCCAGTGTCTTTAGAAATGATGTGAAAGAATCCTTCTGGATCTTTTTGGACTAATTTCCCTAAAACAAAAGTAATATGGAAGTCAAGAGCATTCTTGCCACTTCCATTAATTTGAATCCACTCAACTTGATTGCCTAACTCCTGAGATTTCAAGACTAAATCAATAGGGATTTTTGTTTGATTTGTACCAATGAATATTTTGATATAAAAACTTTTCTCTTTAAGACAAGTTAAATCTATATTTTGAACATTTTCATAGTCTATCAGGATGTAATTACTTCTCATCGATCAAATGGCATTAACGTGATTTTAGAACGAATATTTACAATAGCAGATAACTGATCGCCATGATGAGGAAATAGCTCAAAGTGCTGTTTCCTCATCATGAATCGTAAATTTAGTTGAATTATCGGTATATTTGGCGATCGCAAGGCTTAAGATCTTATGCATACAAACATTTTGTATAGCGAGTTTTGCTTACCTATGGCAAGCCTAAATTTGTTGTAGCCTTCTCAGGAATGGAGAAAAGATCATGGCGATCGCATCAATCAATCCTGTAACAGGAGAATTATTAAAGGCTTTCGAGCCTTTGACAGATCAAGAACTTGAGCATAAATTGGCGCTTGCCGATCGCACCTTTGCTACTTATAAGCATAGTAGTTTTAGCGATCGCGCCCAATGGATGAACCAAGCTGCCGATATTCTGGAGGCGAAAAAAACAGAATTTGGGATTATCATGACCATCGAAATGGGGAAAACACTGAAAAGTGCGATCGCGGAAATAGAGAAATGCGCTTATCTCTGTCGTTTTTATGCCGAACATGCGCCCCAATTTTTAGCAGATACGCCCGCAATTACCGATGCTAGTCGCACACTAATTCGCTATCAACCTATGGGAGTTATTCTAGCGGTGATGCCTTGGAACTTTCCCTTTTGGCAAGTATTTCGATTTGCTGTGCCTTGCTTAATGGCAGGAAATGTGGGGTTGCTGAAACATGCTTCTAATGTGCCGCAATGTGCTTTAGCGATCGAGGAAATCTTTCACGCAGCAGGTGTGCCTGAAGGTGCATTTCAAACTTTGCTGATGGGGGCAGATCGCGTGGCAAATGTAGTAGCAGATAGTCGCGTTAAAGCTGCCACGTTAACAGGCAGTGAACCTGCGGGGCAAAGTCTAGCTGCGATCGCAGGGCATCATCTCAAAAAAGTTGTCTTAGAGCTAGGGGGAAGCGATCCGTTTATTGTTCTGAAAAGTGCAGATTTGGATTTGGCGGTAAGCACCGCAGTAACAGCGCGGGTAATGAACAATGGACAGACCTGTATTGCTGCGAAGCGATTTATTGTCGAAGAGGCGATCGCCGATCAGTTTATTGCTAAATTTGTGGAGAAATTCAAAGCTCTAAAAGTGGGCGATCCGATGCAACCTGAAACTGATGTGGGGCCACTTGCTACGCCGCAAATTTTAAATGAACTAGATTTGCAGGTGAAAAACACTGTGGATTTAGGCGCAAAGGTCTTAGTTGGAGGTTATCGCCTTAAAGAGAAAGGTAATTTCTACGCACCGACGATTTTGACCGATATTCCCTTGGGTGCGCCGCCCTATCAAGAAGAATTTTTTGGTCCTGTCGCTTCGGTGTTTCGGGTCAAAAATATTGATGAGGCGATCGCCCTTGCGAATAGCACTAATTTTGGCTTGGGGGCGAGCTTTTGGAGTAATGATCAACAAGAAATAGAGACGGCGATCGAACAAATCGAGGCGGGCGCAGTCTTTGTCAATGGTATGGTCAAATCCGATCCGCGCGTTCCTTTTGGGGGCATTAAGCGATCGGGTTTTGGCCGTGAGCTAGGACTCGAAGGTATTCGCGAATTTGTGAATATCAAAACTATTTGGATTAAATAAACCCTGTCTGGATTTGCACGCAAAGCGTGCAAATCCAAACTTAATTTGTGAGGAAGCTATGAACACCGCAGAATTATTAGTCAAATGTTTGGAAAATGAGGGTGTGGAATATATCTTTGGACTGCCTGGGGAAGAGAATATGGCGGTTCTTAATGCCCTTGAGAACTCATCGATTAAATTTATCACTACTCGCCATGAGCAGGGTGCAGCCTTTATGGCGGATGTCTATGGAAGACTGACGGGCAAGCCAGGAGTATGTCTATCGACATTAGGCCCTGGAGCCACCAATTTGATGACGGGGGTTGCCGATGCGAATTTGGACTGTGCTCCGTTAATCGCTATTACAGGGCAAGTGGGAACTGACCGAATGCATACTAATTCCCATCAATATCTCGATCTGGTTGCTATGTTCGAGCCTGTAACCAAGTGGAATGCGCAAATTGTCCGCCCTAGTATCACGCCTGAAATTGTGCGTAAAGCCTTTAAACTGGCTAAATCTGAGAAACCAGGGGCAGTACATATTGATTTACCCGAAAATATTGCTGATATGGAAGTGACGGGGCAGCCATTATTGATTAAAGGCGATCGCAATTCAATGTATGCCTCCTATCGCAGTCTTTCGGAAGCAGCGTTGCTGATTGCACAGGCAAAAAACCCTTTGATTTTGGTGGGAAATGGTGCGATTCGTTCCCAAGCTAGTCAAGCTTTGACCGACTTTGCGACGCGCTTAAATATTCCTGTTACTAATACCTTTATGGGTAAGGGTGTCATTCCTTATCGTCATCCTCTGGCGCTTTGGTCAATCGGTTTACAGCAAAGAGATGTGATTAATTGTGCTTTTGATGAAACAGATTTGGTAATAGCCGTTGGCTATGACTTAATCGAATACTCACCCAAGAAATGGAATCCCACAGGTACAATTCCGATCATTCACATTGCGGAGTTGACGGCGGAAGTTGATAGCAGCTATATGCCGCAGGTAGAAATTGTTGGTGATATTTCTGATTCATTAATGGAGATTATGCACCGTTGCGATCGCGCAGGAAGGCAAGATCCCCATGCGATCGCCTTGCGTCCCCAAGTTCTCGCCACCTATGAGCAGTACGCCCATGATGATGGGTTTCCGATTAAGCCACAAAAGATCATCTACGATCTACGCCAAGTCATGGCAGCCGAAGATATCGTTATTTCCGATGTGGGAGCGCATAAAATGTGGATGGCACGGCATTACCATTGCGATCGCCCTAACACTTGCATTATTTCCAATGGTTTTGCGGCAATGGGGATAGCCATCCCAGGTGCGATCGCCGCAAAGCTAGTCAATCCTGAGCGTAAGATTGTCGCTGTCACAGGTGATGGCGGCTTTATGATGAATATGCAGGAACTGGAAACTGCAACTCGCATCGGTACGCCCTTTGTGACGCTGATCTTTAATGATGGCGGTTTTGGACTCATTGAATGGAAGCAACAAATCCATTACGGTCGATCGGCTTTTATCAAATTTGGCAACCCTGATTTTGTGAAACTTGCTGAAAGTATGGGACTTAAAGGTTATCGTGTTACTTCAGCAATGGATTTAATTCCTATGCTTAAGGAAGCTCTTGAGCAAGATGTTCCTGCCGTTATTGATTGCCCCGTTGATTACCGTGAAAACATGCTTTTTTCTCGCAAAGTCGGTGAGTTATCTTGCCCGTTGTAAGCAGCTACCCCAGACACTGAAACGCCCGCTGCACAGGCAGTTCAGTGTCTGAGGTTAAAAGTTCTGCGCCATTTTGAACTTTAGTACAAAAATAGATTTTCAGTCAAAATCATGAATGAGATCAAGGCGATCGCAGTTTTAGATAAGGTTTCATATATATATCCCAACGCTAAGGAGACAGTATTAAAAGATATATCGCTAACGATTAAGAAAGGAGAATTTTTAGGCATAATTGGTGCGACAGGAGCAGGGAAAACTACACTATGTCTGGCACTTACGGGCATCGTTCCCCAGTTTTATGGTGGACGGTTTTTTGGCATAATTGCGATCGCGGGTTTAGATACCCTTGACCATCCCGTTAGCGAATTAGCACGTCATGTGGGAATTGTTTTTGAAGATCCTGAAATCCAGATTACCGCCACTTCTGTCGAAAATGAGATCGCTTTTGCCCTCGAAAATCTCTGCGTCCCCCGCGAAGAAATTTTGCGGCGGATTCCCATCGTTTTAAAATCAGTCCGTCTCGCAGGATTTGAAAAAAAGAATCCGCAAGAGCTTTCGGGTGGTCAAAAACAACGTTTAGCGATCGCAGCTGCACTTGCTCTACAACCTGATTTACTAATACTCGATGAACCAACCTCACAACTCGATCCCATTGGTTCCCAGGAAGTCTTTGCTACAGTCAGGGAATTAAAAGAAGAACTGGGCGTAGCGATCGTGATGGTTTCCCATGCTGCCGAAGAAATGGCAGAATTTTGCGATCGCATTGCCTTGCTCTCACAGGGTAAATTAATCGCAGTTGGCACTCCTGATGAAATTTATTCAAAGGTGAATCTGCTGCAACAAAATAAACTGCGTCCTCCTGAAGTCGCTCAAGCTTTTAGCCAAATCCAGCAAAAGGGAATTAATATTCCCAAGATTCCTGTTACCTTGGAGGCTGGAATTAAAGCCTTAAGTGAACTGCGATCGCAAATTCAACCAATAGAGCCGCCCATATTCACCACTCCCTTTCGTAGCAATAAATCGCCCGTTCTCTCAGTTCAGAACCTAAAACATACCTACGATGACGGCACGGAAGCACTCAAAAATATCTCGCTAGATATCCATGAAGGCGAATATGTGCTAATCGTCGGACAGAATGGTGCAGGCAAAAGCACCCTTGTGAAGCATTTCCTGAATTTGCTAAAACCCACATCAGGGAGAGTATTAGTACGCGATCGCGATACTAAAGATCTATCCGTCAGCGATCTTGCTCAATCCATCGGCTATCTCGCTCAAAATCCCGACAACCAAATTTTTAATACTTCCGTTGAGAAAGAAGTTGCTTTTGCTCTGCCTTTCCTTGGTTACGCGCCCGATATCGTCAAGAAAGAAACAGAGCGCAGTCTTAAAGCCATGCAGCTATGGGAACAGCGCCATGCTCATCCGTTATCTTTACCAAAGGGAGAACGCGGACGCATCGTTATTGCGGCTTTATTAGCAATGAATCCTGAGATCATCATTTTCGATGAACCGACCACAGGACAAGACTATCAAGGAGCTTCTTCGATTTTAGAAGTCAGTCGTCAGCTACACCGAATGGGTAAAACCGTGATTGTGATTACACATCATTTATATCTCATGCCTGACTATGCCGATCGCGCGATCGTCATGGGCAAAGGCACTATTTTGCTTGATGCACCCTTGCGCCAAGCTTATCATCAAACTGATTTGCTAGAGTCCACCTACCTCACGCCGCCGCAATCGGTGGAGCTATCGCAAAAGCTCAGTGAAATATGCGATCGCGAATATCCTCTAATTACCCCCTCAGAATTTGCTAATTGTTTTAGGCCATCAGAAATTTAGAATATGAAGTTACAAACAGTTAAGTATGATTCTCTATTCACCCGCTTAGATTTTCGAGCTAAGTTGGTAGTGATGCTTTCGATCACAATTCTTGCTTTCCTATGGGAAAGCCCGATCGCAGGTGGGATTTTGATGCTGAGTGTGATTGCTTCCTGCGTTCTCGCTGGAGTCAGGCTCAATTATTTGGGAAGCATTTTAAAAGTAATGATTCCTTTTTACATCTTTCTGATTTTGAGTATGGGATTTTTTAATGTGGAGCAAGTTAAATTACTGACGCATAAAACAGAACTCACAACCCTCTTGAGCTTGCCACAAACATGGTGGTTAGTAGGAAATGCAAAAATGAGTTTAGAAGGAACTCTCTATGGATTGAATATTGTCTTTAAGACTCTGACAATGATTTTGATCATTCCATTGGCAATTTTTACAACGGATGTAAATCAAATGACGGTAGGTATGGTACGCGCCAAAATCCCTTACAAAGTTGTATTTATCTTTTCGTCAACATTGCGATTTGTGCCACTTTTATTAGAAGAAGTTCAATCAATTATTGAGTCACAGCGCCTACGCGGGTTAAATTTTGAGAGGATGGGATGGTTAAAAAAAGCACGAGTTTATGCCAAGGTTGCTGTACCTTTAATTCTAAATTCACTCTCGAAATCGCAAAAACTAGAAATAGTTTTGCAGTCAAAAGGTTTTTCAGGTAGTTCCGATCGCACTTATCTGCATGAGTCGGCTCTAACAATTGCTGATTACTTTTTGATGATTGGTTCGAGTTTGATATTTATAATTGCGATCGCCCTCTATTTCAGCTTGGGGATTGGCAAATTTGCATGGCTGCTCTACACCTAAAAGCGTTGCTTTTAGGCTTCAGGATCTAGGCTTTTGGCAAATCAGGAAATGCTTCGGCAACAGCAGCATAAACAATATGACCATTCTGGATATTTACGCCCTTTGCCAAAGCGCGATCGCGCTTTATTGCATCCAGTCCAAAATCTGCCAACGCACAAGTATAGGGAAGTGTAGCATTAACCAAAGCTTGAGTCGCCGTCCAAGGTACAGCCCCCGGCATATTTGGCACACCATAATGCAAGACTCCTTCTTCTTCATATACAGGAGTCGTGTGAGAAGTAGTTCGCACCGTTTCGATACAACCACCTTGATCGACAGCAACATCGACAATCACGGAATGCGATCGCATTTTTTGGACAAGTTCACGCTTTACTAATGTCGGTGCGCGTTTGCCAGTGATTAACACCGCTCCAATGACCAAATCTGCCGACACCACTGCCTCGGAGATATTGCTAGCAGTGCTGTACAGCAACTGTACCCGCGAACCAAACAGAGATTCTAATTCACCAAGACGATTAAGATTGACATCTAAAATTGTCACCCTCGCTCCCAAACCGATCGCCATTCTGGCGGCTTCAGTACCGACTACGCCGCCACCTAGCACCACCACATGTCCTGCTCTTACCCCAGGAATACCGCCTAGTAACACACCACTACCACCCTGTTGCTTGGTCAAATAATGCGCCCCAAACTGAACTGATAAACGACCAGCGATAATGCTCATCGGCACTAGTAAAGGCAATTGACCATTATCTAATTGCACAGTTTCATAGGCGATACAGGTTGCGCCCGACTTGATTAAAGCGACCGTCAATTGGCGATCGGCGGCGAGATGGAGATAGGTAAAGAGAATTAATTCTGGGTGTAGCAAGTCATATTCGCTGGGCAAAGGCTCCTTAACCTTTACCACCATTTCTTGGGCATAAACTTCCTGTGGCGTTGCGACAATTTTTGCTCCAGCTTGAATATATTCCCGATCGCTAAAGCCAGAGCCAACTCCTGCATTTGCCTCTACAAACACTTGATGCGATCGCGCCGTTAATGCCACCACACCCGCAGGTGTCATTCCCACCCGAAACTCACGATCTTTGATTTCGCTCGGTACACCGATCTTCACGGTTATTGCTCCTGAAAATTTAAGGCTATGTTGAAAGTGCTACTTCGCAGCACTTTCAACAAAAAATTGATTTAATTTTATTTAAAAGTATCTTTCAAAACTGTACGGGCTGCTAATTGACTTCTAGTTGAAGATAAAATTTCAGCCTCACGGCGCAAACGCCCAGCCGTATCAAGTGTTTCCAGTAATGATTGCTGTTCTAAGCTTGCACCCTGAAAGTTGCTGGCGACCCAATAGGATAATTCGATCGGGCCACGGGGAATCTTCGGTAACTCTATTTCTTGATCGGTAAGCTTTTGCGATAGACGGATTACGTCATTGAGCAACTCACGTACTTCTGTGGCTAATAAAAATGGTGCGTCACTACTAGGCTCGTCTTCAATCCATTCCACCAATCCCACCCGATAGGGAGTTTCGCGTACATATTCCAACACTCGAAAGCGCTGTTGACCCATAGTCAAAAGTTTAAAGCGATCGTCTGGCAAGCGATGATACTGTACGATTTGGGCAACACAGCCGATATTTGCAGGTTTACCCGTCTCTGAGTCCCACATTACGACCCCAAACATGCGATCGCTTTCTAGCACAGTATTGATCATCATGCGATAGCGGTACTCAAAAATATGAAGCGGTAGAGACTGTCCCGGAAATAGTACCAACTCAGGTAAAGGGAACAGCGGCAATTCACGAACTGAAATCGATGATGAAGTCATTGTTGCTAAGCTTGGCACTAGTTAAGACGTTCTACCCAGTTTAGCTTGAGTTCTATAGCGATCGCCATATCAGGAAATTTTCTGTGCCATCGGCGCAGAAAATTTCAAAAAAGTTCTCTAGGATTTTCTTCATCACGAACATGAAAGCGAAATCTTGCTTGCTGAATGCATGGACGCATCTGCTCGTATAGCTCTCTCACGTTAATTGGTAGACGGTTTAAGAGCAACTTTGGGGCGGAAATATCACGGGTTAACAAAAGCATATTTCCAGTACCCATAATGCGCTGGTTTAAGGGCATTTCCAACTGGATATCATCAACTTGATAAATTTCTAGAATTTCAATATCTTTTGAGAAAACTCCTCTTTCTATAACAATTCGTTGTGAAGTAATCAGATATTTTGTATTGATCGACTGCAACCAATACCAGATAGCACCAATACCTAGGGTAAAAATCGAAATCAGCAACCTTGTCACACTACCAATAACCGCAGGATGACCTTTAAAAAGAATGCGCTCATCGGGTAGAGGTACTTTAGTCATAGAGAAAATTACTATTTTGAGCCATCTTACAGCGATTTGCACCAGTAATCAAAGAGGAGTCAACGCTTAGCGTTGACTCCTCTTTGCGATTTTTAAGTGTAAGGCAGTGCTAAGCGCTCATTTACACTTATCTATTTTTCTGGGCCCATACACGAATAGGCATACCCCAAACATAGATAAATCCTTCAGCAGCCTTGTGATCGAATTGGTCAGCACTGGTATAAGTTGCCAAGTCCTCGTCATAAAGGGAGTTGACTGACTGACGACCGACAATGATCGCATTGCCTTTATGGAACTTGACGCGGACAGTTCCTGATACACGCTCTTGGCTGCTGTCGATGAAAGCATCGAGGGCAGTCTTGAGGGGGCTGTACCAAAGACCGTTATAAATCATCTTGCCATAGGTGTCTTCAAGACCGCGCTTGTATTGCGCTAAGTCAGAAGGCAAAGCAAGGCTTTCCAGATCGCGGTGAGCATGGATCAAGACCAACATCGCGGGAGCTTCGTAGATTTCACGAGACTTGATCCCCACTAAGCGGTTTTCTACCATGTCGATGCGTCCAACGCCGTTGTTACCAGCGATCTCATTCAAGGCAGTAATCAACTCGACAGGCTCAAGAGCTTTACCATCGATCGCGACAGGAATGCCTTTCTCGAAGCCAATTTCGGTATAGGTTGGCTCGTCAGGGGTATCGGCGATCGCTTTGGTCATCGCATAAATTTCTTCTGGCGGCTCATTCCAAGCATTTTCGAGAGGCCCTGCTTCGATGCTGCGACCGAGCAAGTTGCGATCGATGCTGAATGGTGAAGACTTCTTCACTGGTGAAGCAATCCCAAATTTTTCACCATAGGCGATCGTTTCTTCTCGGCTCATGCCCCATTCACGGGCTGGAGCTAAGACTTTAATATCTGGATTGAGAGCAGCGATCGACACATCAAACCTTACTTGGTCATTGCCTTTACCCGTACATCCATGAGCAACGGCATCAGCACCATATTCTTCCGCCGCTTCCACCAAAATTTTGGCTATGAGGGGACGCGCTAGAGCCGTCGTTAAAGGATAACGATTTTCATAAAGCGCATTGGCTTTAATCGCTGGGAACGCATAGTCTGTGACAAATTCTTTAGTTACATCTCTAACCAGAGAGACGGACGCTCCTGAATCTAGAGCCTTCTGCTTGATGGGATCTAACTCATCGCCTTGTCCTAGGTCTGCTGCAAGGGTAATGACTTCTTCAACGCCCCATTCTTGCATGAGATAAGGAATACAAACAGATGTATCAACGCCGCCTGAATACGCAAGTACGACTTTTTTCGCCCGACCCATGAATCTCTCCTGAACCCATTGCTAAACCTAAAAAAGTAGCCCGGGTACTACGCCTATCTCAAGCATCCCTTAGTGCTGCTGTCTTCCGACCCTGACACGATTCGGGCGTTGCGATCGCGTAGATCCGAGCCATCCATAAGATTAGCACTAAGAGGGAAAGTTACATCAATAGTTAAATAAATTGTTGGCAAATCCATACATATCGGTCGTGCGATCGCCTCAAAAAGAAAAAGCAGTGCTTTGCACCGCTTTTTTCTTTCATGTAAGGAGAGTACGTTTAGATTGCTCGAGCTGCTGCCATAACTCTTCGATTTGCAAATACGCTGCTTGCGCTGAAATTTTGCCACCAGTCTCTAGACTGCAAATGATACTGACACGGTGGGAAAACTCTTGTAAATTGGCATTAAACATCAGGTTCTCTGGCGTAAATGTGCCGTAATAACGAGACTTAGGAAATAGACATTTGGTTGTAGCGGACATAATTTTCCCTCTGTAGATTACAACTAAGAGTGAGACTAGATAGTCTTATATATCCTGAAAGGCTCTGTATTGAGTAGCAGCCGAACACATTACCTTTGTTAGAAAAATATTTTGATGACTATGGGTATAAGTAATTTAGACGCAATTAACTTTGTTAACCTAATCTTAACCTAGATTTAATCTATTATGACTGTCTACTTTGTGATATGTTCCCCAAGTATTTGTGATCTAGATCGCAATTGAGCCAGTTGTCGGTTAAAGAAATCGCAAAATAAAAAAATGAGTTACTAAAAATAATCGCCCCTCGGTTTTGGGGCTGTACTAATCAAGACTGGCAAGAGCTATAAAATGAGTAAGTAGCTAAGTCTAATTAAATGTAAAATCCCAAAATCTGTACCGCTCGCGCAGCGGGCGGTACAGATTTTGGTTCTGGTTTTATATTTATGCCGCGGTACTTAAGTAAATGATCAAGAATCTTAGTCGATTAGCAAGGCAAAGTAATGCCCATCTTGACTCTAAGGCAAAATATGCTTCTATTTAAACCAGCGATCGCCCTTATGAATCGGCTGAAATACCCCCAAAAGTTTTTTCTGATCAGTTTGCTCTTTGTGTTGCCATTAGCATTGGTGATGAATCTGCTGTTGTCAGAACTTGATAGTCGCATAGAGTTTACCCAAAAGGAAATCTACGGGAATGCCTATCTGCGCCCAATCAGTCAACTATGGCAATACATTCCACAAAGACAATTAATTTTACAGAACCAATTTCACAAGAGCCAGCAAAGCATTAACCTGACAGAGAAATCGGAAATACTCCAATTGCAGACGCGAGAATTGGATGATCTACAAAGTCTAATTGATAATGAATTCACAAGCTTATCAAATGCTGATATGCGACTAGGTGTGACCATTCAAACAGGCGAGAAACTAAAAGATCTTCAGCTTTCGTGGCAAGACTTACAGGACATGACAGGGTTTATAGGCTTTCGTAATCACGATTTATTACTCGAAAAGCTCGCCCAATTCCGAGTTTACGTAGTTGATTACTCGAATTTAATTCTCGATCCAGATTTAGATACCTACTACCTAATGGATGCGAGTGCCGTTAAGCTCCCAGAGATGCAGAAGATCTTAAATAAGATGATGCAGACTTCTAAGGAAATTTTATTTGACAAAGAAATTACCAACTTAAAAAAAGAATCGCTTATTTCTTTGCTTAGTTTGTTGGAAGAATATAACAACGATTTAACGGCAAATTTGGAACGCGCTTTTAGAAATAATCCTCGCGGCAATTTACGTAATTCGCTGAGCAGTCATCTTCGCAATTTTGTCGCTAATATTAGTGAGGTGATCGCCAATACAAATCAAATGGTCGGCAAAGACAACAAGTTCTCTTTAGCTGATGGCTTTTATCGACAAGCAATAGGGAATTCTCTTAAATATAGTTTTATGCTCTCGCAGCAAATTGTCGATCGCCTCGATGAGTTATTTATCTATCGAATCCAAGGATTTACGCAACGAAAGCAATTTATATTGATTTTTGTGGCAGTGATTTTCGGAGCAATTCTCTATTTGTTTATTGGCTTTTATTTGTCGGTCATGAGAACTGTACATCAGTTAGATATAGCTTCTAAACAAATGACAATAGGTGGAGCAATATCAATTAATCTTGATAGTAAAGATGAGCTATCAATGGTTGTGAGATCGTTTAACAGTGTCGCGATCGCACTGAGAGAGTCCGAAGCAAAATATCGGAGCATCTTTGAGAATTCTGTGGATGGGATTTTCCAAACAACAGTCGAAGGTAAATATCTAAGTGTTAATCCTGCCCTAGCTCGAATTTATGGCTACGATTCAGTAGAGCAAATGCTTGAAGAAATTGTTGATATCCAGAGAGATCTCTATGTTGATCGCGATCGTCGGCAGCAATTTCAGGAACTAATGGAGTTAAATGACACGATTACTAGTTTTGAGTCACAGGTATATAAACGCGATCGCACGACAATCTGGATTAGCGAGAATGTCCGAGCATTACGAGATGAAAATGGCAAAATCCTTTATTACGAAGGAACTGTTGAAGATATTAGTCAGCGAAAGATTGCGGAAATTGCTCTGGAGAAAGCTAACAAGCAAATTCTGGCTTTAAACGATCTTCTCAAATTAGAAAATCTGCGGATGAGTAGTGAACTAGATGTAACGCGCAAACTCCAGCAGATGATTTTGCCTAGAGACAAAGAATTAGCGTTGATTGTGGGGTTAGATATCGCAGGATTTATGGAGCCTGCTGATGAGGTAGGTGGTGATTATTATGATGTACTACAACAAAACGGGCGGATTAAAATCGGTATTGGCGACGTAACAGGACATGGGCTAGAAAGTGGCATGTTAATGATCATGGTACAGACTGCGGTACGAACCCTATTACAAAGTGAAGAAAATGATCCTGTCCGCTTTTTAGATATCCTCAATCGCACAATTTATGGCAATGTTCAGAGAATGTCATCTGATAAAAACTTAACCCTCTCTTTGATTGATTATGAGAAAGGTAAATTAATCCTGAGCGGTCAACATGAAGAAATGATTGTCGTGCGAAAAAATGGAACTCTAGAAAGATTTGACACTATTGACTTGGGCTTTCCGATTGGATTAGAGGAAGAGATTTTTGATTTTCTCTCTCAAAAGCATATTGACCTTGAGGAAGGAGATGTCGTGGTGCTGTATACCGACGGCATTACCGAAGCAGAGAATGAAGAAAGACAACTTTATGGCTTGGAGCGTCTATGCGAAGTCATCTGTCAACATGTCGGTGACCCAGCGATCGCGATTCGTCAAGCAGTTATTGCCGATCTGCGATCGCATATTGGCACTCAGAAGATTTATGACGACATTACATTATTAGTCCTCAAACAAAAATAGCTATAATAGGCTGCGCTTCGCACCGCCTATTATATTTTCTCTTCACAGACCCAGCGCCATAATGGATGACTTTTTCCTTTATCCTTTATCCTTTTTACTTGATCAATTAGCGATCGCTTCTCCCGTTGATTAACTCCCCACAAAATAATCGAACTCTGCCAAACTAAAGTCGCTAGAGTCATCGCTACACATATTCCTAACCCCATCATTGGCAAACGATTATAAGCTAGGGTTATGCGTACTCCTGCCCATGTGAAAGCCGCAATCCACAGCTCAATATCCGCTCGCAAAGCCCAAATACTTGCAGTTCCGATAGTTAGCCACAGAAAACCATCAAATATCCATCGCAAGTAGGTTTGTACTTCGATCAGCCGTTGGACTTGGCGTTCTAGCAAAGGGTCTATTAATGCCTCAGAGCTGGTTTCAGAGAGAGAATCGCTATTGTCAGAATTCATATATCTGCATTCAAAACATCATCAACTGTAAGCTGGAGATCGGCAAATGTTGGCGAGATAATCTGCTCTCCTAGATGGAAAACAGTTTCTTGGTACTGTCCATTCACCATATTTAGAACCGAAATGATAGCCAATCCTGCATCAACAATCCAATACTCAAATACGCCAACATTTTGATATTCGTGCAATTTTTCTTGGCGATCGACATTCCGATAATCTGGGCTAACGACCTCAATTACTAATAAGGGCGGAGTAAATAAGATAGCCGCTTTTCTTAAAATATCTAGTTCTTGTTGCTTGCTCAACACACATACATCAGGGCGGCGCGTGCGATTACCTGTCCAAATTTCGACTCCATTGGATCGCACACAATAAGGATAAGATTTTTGCTTGATAGTTACAGATAAAAAGACCAATAAAAAAGTGACAATTCTTTCATGTAATCCTATTGGCGGTGTCACTTCTACTAATTCTCCATCGTTAAATTCATATCTTTTGTCAGTACCATCGTCATAGGTTAGATATTCGTCAAATGTAAGCTTCCGATTTGTAGTTATAGTCATAGTTATATGCCAGAGACTTACTCACATAATAGCTCTAATGATAAGGGCGGTGCTTTGCACCGCCCTTATCATTTAGTTTACCTCTAGTGGAGGTTGACTAATTTTAGGATTCTGACGGCTACGCCACCATGCCAGTAAAATACTGGCATTGAAGATACTGGAATAAGCTCCAGAAAGGAAGCCAATAATCAAGGCAAGAGAGAAAAATCTCAGGGTTGCACCGCCAAACAAGAAAATAGCCACAAGGGGAAGAGTTGCGGTTAGCGATGTATTAATCGATCTCCCTAGAGTTTGATTGACCGAAGCATTAACCAACTGATTAAAGTTAGAAGCACCTGCGTCAAGCTTTACATTTTCGCGAATGCGATCGTAAATGACCACCGTATCATTCACCGAGAAGCCGCAAATCGTCAGCATCGACACAATAAACAAGCTATCGATCTCCACACCCATCGTTAGCCCCAGCACAGCAAATGCCCCAACAGTTACGAGCATGTCGTGAAACAGCGCAATAATTGCAAAGGCGGCGTAATCCAGTTGAAAACGAAATGCTAAATAAATGCCAATACCTGAAAAAGACAAGGCAAGAGCAAGTAGCCCATTTCTAAGCCCTTGCTGCCCAATCGCGGGTCCGACTTCATCTATTTGCGACTTTTTAGGATCAACTTCACCATATTGCTTCAAAGACTCTGCGAGGGAATTTTTTAGCTTTTCGCGTTCATCGGTTGAGAGATGAGCCGTCCGTACTGATACACCCTTGAGATCTTTGCCCTCAACTAATTGAATGACGCTGTTGGTAAAACCTTTGCTTTCAATCGCTTGCCTGACGACACTTACATCAATTGGCTTGCCGCAATTGCCAGCATTACAGGCTAATCCCAATGTGATGCTGGAGCCACCTGTAAAGTCTATTCCCAATCGCAAGGGCGAACCTAACTGCTGAAAAGACAACACCATTGCCACGATCCCAGCCAAAATCACTGCTGTCGAAATCGTGATGTAAAGACGAGCATTTTTGATTACATCTAATCTCATAAGACTGCACCACTTGTATTGTCTTTTTTATTGTCGTTTTTACTATCTTTCGATTCATCCTCAGTTTTTGAATCTACATCGATCGCTGTCGATGAGATTTTGCCAAAAGCCTTCATTCCGTAATATTCAGGCTTGCGGAATATCGGATTGCTAATCATTGCTAACATTAGCGATCGGCTCAGGGTGATTGCCGTAAACATACTGGTCAGCACCCCGACCCCAAGAGTAACTGCAAAGCCTTTTACAAATCCCGAACCAAGCCAAAACAGTGCGGCGCAAGCAATTAATGTCGTCACATTACTATCAAGAATGCTAGACCAAGCTCGATAAAAACCTGCTTCAACGGATTTATAAAGTGTGCGTCCCGCTTTTAATTCTTCTTTAGTGCGTTCAAAAATTAATACGTTCGCATCCACTGCCATACCGATACTGAGGATAAATCCTGCAATCCCTGGCAAGGTGAGCACTACGCCCAATAAGCCAAACAACGAAAAAGTAATAATCGCATAGGTGATCAGCGCGATATCGGCGACCATTCCCAAAATACGGTAATACAGCACCATGAAAATCAGTACTAGTAGTAAGCCCGCAACTCCAGCATAAATACTACTGAGGATGCTATCTGCGCCGAGAGTTGCGCCAACAGTGCGGTTCTCGACAATTTCCACAGGCACGGGCAAAGCTCCAGCGCGTAACTGCAAAGCTAATTCGGTAGCTGAGTCTAAGGTAAAGTTACCTGTGATTACAGCCCTTCCACCCGTAATACCTTTACCTTGAAATTCGGGGCCAACAGATGGGGAGCTAATTAATTTATCGTCTAGAAAAATTCCTAAGGCGCGACCAGTACCACCGATTTCGCTAGTGGTTTTCGCAAATAGATCGCCGCCCTTATCATCAAAGGTCAGTGCAACTTGCCAAGAATCGGGACCATTTCCTGTTGGTGAAGCAACTGCATCTTTGAGCATATTGCCTGTTAAGCCAGTGCGTTCAAAGATCCCTTTTAAATCTTCAATACTTTTCTTGTAGGCTACTTCGTTTTCCGCGATCGCCTTTTGATCGGTAGAATTTTTCAGAACTTCACGCTGAATTGTCGCCGCCTGCTGAATTTGCAATCTTGCCCTTAGCTCACTTTCCGTACTTTTCTTTTGCTTCCGAAAGTCAAGCTGGGCAGTTGTACCAATTACGCGCTCGGCTTGAGCAGGATCGTTTACTCCTGGCAACTGCACGATTAGTTGATCATTACCCGACAGCAAAATTGTTGCTTCAGAAACCCCTAAGCCATTAATGCGCTGCTCAACCACAAATTTGGCAGTTTCCATGATACGCGGCGTAATTTCATTAATTCCTTGCTCAGGATTAATTTTTGCTTGGAGTGTAAGCTGTGCACCACCTCTGAGATCCAAACCTAATTTAGGAGGATGACTGACGATTAAATACACAGCCCCGATTAAAATTGCCAGTACAAAGGCAAGCAGGCGGCTTTGTTTACCCATATTTTTTTTGAGCTTTTTATATAGCTTTTTTGTATAGCTGGTTGAGCTTTACTTAGAGCCAGATTAAACAGAGGATATTTTGAGACATCTGCCATCATACCCCACGGATAGCAGCCCTGAATTGGTTATATAGCTGTCAAAACGATTTGCGGCGCGAAGCGCCGCAAATCGTTTTGACAGCTATAACTTTTCTAGCTACAGCTATAAAAGCCCAGCTTTACACGATTTTTACAAGAAATTTGATGAGGCCGATCGAGAAAAACAACTTTAAAACGAATGAGTTTTGACAACTTCAAAGGAGACAGGCAATGCACCTGATCGCAACTGTAAAGCGAGTTCAGTTGCCGAATCTACAGTAAATTGTCCAGTAATGACAGCTCGCCCACCTGTAATGCCTTGACTTTGAAATTCGGCTCCCACTATTGGCGCACTAATGAATTTATCGTCTAGAAAAATGCCTAAAGCGCGACCTGTTCCCGCAATTTCGCTAGTAGTCTTAGCAAATAAAGCACCACCTTTATCATCAAACGTTAGCGTAATTTGCCAAGCACTAGAACCTTTGAATAGCGGGGTAGCATAGGCATCTTTGATCATATTGCCACTTAAGCCTGTGTTTTCAAAGATGTCCTTAAGAGCTTGAACACTCTTTTTATAGATTGCCTCATTTGCCGCGATCGCCTTTTGATCGGTAGAATTTTTAAGAGCTTCACGCTGAGCGATTATCATTTGATAGATCTGCAATCTTTCGTTTAACTTACCTTCCGTACCTTTTTTCTGTTTGCGAAAATCAAGTTGACCAGTTGTCTCAACCACACGATTAGCTTGAGTAGGATCTTTTATGCTTGGTAATTTCACAACTAACTGATTGTTACCAGAGATTTCAACAGATGCTCCAGAAATTCCTAAACCATTAATACGCTTCTCCAAAACGAGTTTGGCTCTTTCCATCATTTGTGGCGTAATTGTGTTAATACCTTGTGCAGGATTGATTTTTGCTTGCAATGTAATCTTTACACCACTTTGCTGGGTTAGGCTCGGTTTTGGTGGCTGACTAAATGATGGTGAAACGCAAGTTCCTAAGCTAGCTGTCAATAACAAAGCAAGTAACTGTTGTCGATTGTTCATATTTTTTAAGTTCATGTTTTTTAAGTACTTGTACAAAATTAAGTTACCCAAACTTACAGGGTTGCGCCCTTGAGGGGTGCAACCCTGTAAGTTTGGGTTTGCAATTAGCCTATGTCTTTAGATATAAATTTTGAGTCGGATCTTGGCATATTTTGCTAAATGCGATCGCAAATCACCAGAAGTAACGCTTTCAGCAAGGAATTTATTAAGCTTTTTAAGACCTAGGAATCTCTTTACCATTAGTTGCATAAAGCTTTGTAATACAGCCTACGCAAATTGTTGCGGGTAAACGGTAAACTATATCAAAGCTGAAATTTAGGTTGGATTTGTGAGATCTCGGATCGAGCGAGTCTTTTCCGAAGACTGGCTAAATTATTATATCGATCTCTTTTTTGGAGCGAACTGACTGTGACTATTTACGTTGGAAATTTGTCTTATCAAGCTGCTAAAGACGACTTAACAAGCGTCTTTTCAGACTACGGTACTGTAAAGCGTGTGCAATTGCCCACCGACCAAGAAACAGGTCGGGTTCGGGGTTTCGCCTTCGTGGACATGGAGGACGATGCTCAAGAAGAAGCGGCGATCGCGGCGCTGAACGAAGCCGAATGGATGGGACGAACCCTTCGCGTTAATAAGGCTAAGCCTCGTGCTGAACGTAGTAACGATCGCCCTAGGGGTCGTGGTTACGCCTAAGCCTATATTAATTGCAAAAATTGCAAATTGCGAAGAATGGCTAAGCTGTTCTCCGCAATTTGTAGCGAGTAAGCCATATAAACCCAAATTTGTAAGGTTGCGCTTCAGAGGGGCGCAATCTTACAAATTTAGGTAGTTAATTTTGTTCAATTACTTATGACCAATACGAGTAGATATTTAAGAGCCTTAAAGCTTTTCTGGTCAACGGCGATCGCCGCCGAACTCGAATATCGGATTAACTTTGCGATCGCTGCCCTAGGCAGTATTGGCAATTTGGCAGGAAGTTTGTTTGGACTATTTTTGTTTTATCGCACTGGTTACACTTTCGCAGGTTGGCGATGGGAAGAAGCGATCGTTGTGCTTGGTATATTTACGATTCTCGAAGGATTTTCCAGCACCTTTCTCGCGCCTAACTTAAGCAAAATCGTGGATCATGTCCAGAAAGGGACATTAGATTTTGTGCTTTTAAAACCGATCAGTAGCCAGTTTTGGCTATCGGCAAGAGCGATCTCACCTTGGGGATTTCCTAATTTAATTTTTGGTGTCGGGCTTTTGATTTATGCAGGCAACAAACTGGGATTAAGTTTGAGCAATTATCTTTTGGGTTTAATTCCCCTGACTTTTGGCTGCATTAGTCTCTACAGCATTTGGTTTATGCTCGGCGCAACTAGTATCTGGTTTGTAAAAATTTATAACGTTACCGAAGTGTTACGCGGATTAATGGAAGCAGGTCGCTATCCGATGGCAGCTTATCCCGCCTCTTACCGTTTCTTTTTTACTTTCATTGTGCCGATCGCTTTTTTGACAACGGTTCCAGCCGAAACGCTCTTGGGACGTGGTGAAGCTGGTTGGATCATCAGTTCGATGTTTTTAGCGATCGGATTACTTTATGTTTCAAATCAATTTTGGCGATTTGCCTTGAAGTTTTACACAAGTGCATCTAGTTAAAACCCATAAAGTTAAGAGGCACGCTTCGAGTGCCTCTTAACTTTATGGGTTTTAATTTATCAAGCTTTTGGTATGCTGATTAGTAATTGACTGCAAATTTATAAAGAACTATGCCTAGATCGCAACGTAATGACAACTTCGTCGATCAAACTTTTACCGTTATTGCCGACACGATTTTAAAACTCTTTCCTGCCAGTCAGAGAGAAAAAGAGGCCTTTGCTTACTATCGAGATGGCATGTCTGCACAAGGTGATGGCGAATATGCCGAAGCATTGGCTAACTACGAAGAAGCTCTTAAGCTTGAGGAAAATTCCTACGATCGCAGCTACGTGTATTACAACATGGGCTTAATTCATGCCAGCAACGGCGATCATGATAAGGCACTAGAGTTTTATGAACAGGCGATCGATCTTAATCCTCGAATGCCACAGGCTCTCAATAACGTGGCGGTGATTTATCACCATAAAGGCGAAAATGCTCAAGATGAAGAACAATCTGAAGAATATTTCAACATTGCTGCCGATCATTGGGTGAGGGCGATTCGCCTTGCGCCGAACAACTACATTGAAGCCCAAAACTGGCTAAAAACTACTGGTAGAGCTGACATTAATTTATTCTTTTAGACTGTTTTCTGAAATTCACATAAGATTTGCTTAGTTCTTTTCCCCAATCTTTAAATAAGGCGTAAGCCCCTTGTTTAAAGATTATTATTAGCTAAAAATTATATAAAGATCATGATTGACAGAGAGCAAGTTCGCCACGTAGCTCATTTAGGACGTTTACAATTAACTGAAGCTGAAGAAATTTCTTTTACTAAGCAGCTAGATAGCATTTTGGACTACTTCCAACAGCTAAATGAACTCGATCCTTTGCTAGAAGGGGTTGAACCGACAACTAGAGCCGTTAATACTGTCAATATTACTCGCCCCGACATATTACAACCCTTTACAGATCGCGAGGTCTTGCTTAACTGTGCGCCCGATCGAGAAGAAGACTTTTTCCGCGTACCACAAATTATGGGTTAGACCTCTATGGATACCTCAGGCAAACTCGATTCGTCTGCATCTAGTTTCAAAATACTCTTAGCTGAAGATAACCCAGTCAACCAAAAGGTAGCCAAACGAGTGTTGAATCACTTGGGATATCAAGCCGATATAGTTAATAACGGTGTAGAAGCAATTAAAGCGATCGCCAACACAGCCTACGATCTGATCCTGATGGATATTCAGATGCCTGAGATGGATGGTTTGGAGACAACCAAATATATTCGTAAGCAGGAATCAGAAACACAACTTCCTCCAATTGCGATCGTTGCTATGACTGCAAATGCCACCGATGACGATCAAAATCTCTGTCGTGATGCAGGAATGAATGATTACATTAGTAAACCAATTCAGATCGAGAAACTCAAAAACCTTTTGCAGTATTACGAATCAGCGAAAACATAAAAATAGAGGCTGTACTTTGTACAGCCTCTAAAACAAAAAAGAGATTGCGCTTTGCGCAATCTCTTTTTTGTTTTAAGCATTAAG
Organism: Pseudanabaena sp. lw0831; assembly: GCF_016584665.1. GTDB lineage: Bacteria > Cyanobacteriota > Cyanobacteriia > Pseudanabaenales > Pseudanabaenaceae > Pseudanabaena. The sequence goes on along the minus strand of NZ_BBJB01000065.1, from coordinate 44,050 downwards.
CAACTTCTGCTTCTGCAACTTCTACAGCTACAGGTGCATAAACGCTAATTTTCTTGCGGGTTTTGCCAAAGCGCTCAAAAGTCACAACGCCATCAACGGTTGCATACAATGTGTCATCGCTACCGCGACCGACGTTATTGCCTGGGTGAAACTTAGTGCCGCGTTGACGGACTAGGATGCTACCAGCCTTAACGACTTGACCACCGTAACGCTTTACGCCGAGGCGTTTAGCATTAGAGTCGCGTCCGTTTCTTGTACTACCTGTACCCTTCTTATGTGCCATTTGTTTTGTATCCTCCTAATAGTTTAAAGACGCTTATATACAAAAGGCGCAAAGCGCCTTTTGTATGTGATAACTGGTTTTAAGCAGCTTGACCGCTTAGATTGATTGCTTCAACCATGATCCGAGTCAATGGCTGGCGGTGACCGTTCTTTCTGCGAGTTTTCTTCTTAGGACGCATTTTGTATACGATTACTTTTTTCGCCTTGTGATGGCGCATTACGGTAACTTCTACGCTAGCGCTATCAACGATGGGCTGACCAATAGAAATGTCGCCATCCATATTGACAAACAAAACTTTATCAATTGTCAATTTACTATCTTCTTCGGCTTCTAGTAGCTCAACGTCATAAAATCTGCCGACTTCGACGCGATATTGCTTACCGCCTGTTTCAATGATTGCGTAACTCATGGTGTTTAAATATTCAGTAGATGCCGTACAGGTATTGGGAAATTAGTTTCACCTAGTTCCACCAATTTTTTAAATAACCCGATCCGAGCATGAAAGATCGTGCGATCTACAACTATACATGAAATAAACAAATAAATTTTCGCCAAGCGAAAATTTATTTTCAAAAAGTAAAGAACGCATGTGCAGCGCGCATTCTTTACTTTTTGGGGTTTATTTGAGCCAACCCAACCCTACACTTGTCAGTAATAACGCTCCAAAAATTAATCGATAGATTACAAATACCCAAGTCGTATGGGTTTGAAAAAATTTCAAGAGCCATGCGATCGCTAAATACGAAAAAATCACCGATGAGAATAGCCCGATCGCAAGCTGTACTGCGCCAACGTCACCAAACCCTTTCTTAATTAAGCTGATTAACTCAACAAGCCCACCAATGGTGATCGCGGGAATGCCTAGCAAAAAAGAAAACCTAGTTGCGGCAACGCGATCCAATCCTAAAAACAAGCCTGCGGTTAAAGTTGAGCCTGAACGCGATACCCCTGGCATAAGTGCCATCGTTTGTGCTACGCCCATCAAAATGCCGTCAATTACCCGTACTCTTTGAAAATGGCGCTTTTCGGTTTTTCCTCTCTGCCCCAATATTTCAGCTAGGGCGAGTAAACTCGACATCACAATCGAGGCGATCGCGATCGCGGTCAAACTTCGCAAAGCTGATTTGTCATAGTCTGGGACAAAAATTTTAATCAGCAAACCACCACATAAAATTGGGATTGTCCCAAGGGCGATCGCCATTGCCAACTTAAATTCTTGGGACTTGTAGTTTTGCGATCGGACGGCTTTGATACTGCCTAGCGTAATATTACTGAGATCTTTCCAAAAGTAACCAACAACTGCCGCAATACTACCAAGCTGAATCACAGCATCAAAGGATATACCAGCATCTCGCCAGCCAAAAATGGCAGGAACTACCTTCAGATGAGCCGTGCTACTAATCGGCAAAAATTCAGTTAATCCCTGCACGATCCCCAAAACAAAAGCTTGCCAGTATTCCATAAAAATTAAAATTTAGACAAACGACATATATCACGAACCGGCGAAACCCTCAAAAAGTAGATCCGCGAATTTTGCTCGCACATCTACTTTTGGGGTTTCAATTTTCAGCTTTACTGTCATAATAAAAGCTAAAAGTAATTTCTATTTAAACTGGTATAAATATATGGATTGGAGAGTATTAGTCGTATTGGGACCAATTGTTTTAGTAGCTGGTTGGGCAGCTTTTAACCTTGGAAAAGCTGTAATCAAGGGTGAAGCTTCCCTATTTGGCAAGCAAGGTAACAATCCTTTCCAATAACTTCAGCTTAAAGCCGAAATATTAAGAGAGGACGCTTTGCGTCCTCTCTTAATATTTCGGCTTATTGTTAGGTATGTACATTCATAAGCATACATAACGATAAAATAAGCTAAGAAATAAACAAAATTAATCTTGTAAGGTAGCTAAGATATGGCGATCGGAGAATATAAGCCTGGTTTAGAGGGGGTTCCTGCAACCCAGTCCAATATAAGTTATGTTGATGGGCAGGCAGGTTTGCTTGAATATCGAGGTATCCGCATTGAGGATCTTTGCAAGCATAGCCATTTCCTTGAAACCAGCTACTTACTAATCTTCGGTGAATTGCCAAAAGCTACACAATTAGAAGAATTTGAGCACGATCTCACACATAGAAGAAGAATTAAGTATCGCATTCGCGACATGATTAAGTCATTTCCTGATAATGCACATCCGATGGATGCACTGCAAACAAGTGTCGCAGCATTAGGAATGTTCTATCCTCTGGGTAATTTTCATGATGCAGACTACATTTATCAGGCGACAGTAAGACTGCTAGCAAAAGTACCGACAATGGTGGCGGCTTTTCATATGATGCGTCAAGGCAATGATCCTGTGATGCCTCGCGATGATTTGGACTATGCTTCTAATTTTCTGTACATGTTAAACGAGAAGGTTCCCGCTCCCCTCGCAGCCTATATTTTTGATGTATGTTTGACTCTTCATGCAGAACATACAGTTAACGCTTCGACCTTTGCGGCTTTGGTAACGGCTTCGACGCTGACTGATCCCTATGCGGTAATGACTTCAGCGATCGGTACTCTTGCTGGCCCATTACATGGCGGCGCTAATGAGCAAGTAATGATGATGCTCGAAGAAATTGGCTCGGTTGAGAATGTGACTGCTTACCTTGAGCGCAAGATTGAGCGCAAAGAAAAGCTCATGGGCTTTGGACATCGTATTTATAAAGTCAAAGATCCCCGTGCTCTCGTTTTACAGGACTTAGTGCATAAAATGTTTGATGAGTTTGGTCATGATCCTTACTATGACATTGCTCTAGAACTAGAAAAGCAAGCCTATGAGAAGTTAGCTAGCAAAGGGATTCATCCTAATGTGGATTTCTATTCTGGATTGGTTTACAAAAAACTGGGTATTCCTAGTAATTTGTTTACAACTATTTTTGCGATCGCCCGTGTGCCTGGTTGGCTAGCGCATTGGAAAGAGCAGCTTTCCGATAATCGCCTTTTCCGTCCAACGCAGGTTTATACAGGACTACATGATGTAACCTATATGCCAATTAGCGATCGCTAACAGCTATAGCTATCAACAAAGATATTTCTGTACATAACGTGTTCAGAAATATTTTTGTCTGACTGAATATTATTGACCAAATCTATAGCAACGCAAGAGATAGCTAGGACAAATCAAAACCCAAAAGATGAGTGGCGGTGCTTCGCACCGCCACTCATCTTTTGGGTTTTATGTCCTAGCTATCTCTTGCGTTGCTATACCAATACTTTATCGATAAAAATGGGGTGTTCGCATCTCTGCTCCTCCTTCGCTGAAACCGCTCTTTAGCTTTAATTCTCTTTCTTGGCAATTTCCTAGTAGACAGGCACAGAGTTTTTCTCTTTCTCTTTGCCTCTTACTTTCCGCTTAGTCTCTTTTTCTGCAAGCTCTAATTATTTTTGGTTTATGAACTTTAAATGCCTTTCTACGCGGGCTTCGATTACAATCTCAGGATGATTGTATTGCAGATATTGCTCCAATAACTTAATATCTGGCCATTCCCAAACGTAAACAGTCTTAGCAAAATATTGAGAAATATAGGGCTGTAAGGCAATAAAAAATGAATCTCTAAAAATCAACGCTCTTGGCGCATCAATACCACAATCCGTAAAAAAAGTCGCCTTCATTTGATCTTCAGGGTGTTTCTCTACAATATGTTTATGACATGTGGGCAATGGTTTGCGTAGTTCAGGAACCATCTCTTTAAGAAAATATGAAATGTTTAACATATTCGCAATATCCCCTGACTTGTATTCTGTCAATCCAAAATCCTGCCAAGAGTAGTTAATTGGAGCAAGATTTGGATAAAATTTTTGAATAGTGCGGATGATTTCATGTTGTGCGATCGCTGCGCCAAAATCGTTCCAATGAGTATCGGTTTTATAAAACAATTGTCCTTGTTTCTTTGCGGCAAGCAATGTAGGTCTTAAATCTAGGACTGGCACGTCCGAATCTTTCATGTATTCTATTAGTTGATCTAGGCGAGTTTGGTTACCAACTTGACGAATATGCTCAGGCATATATTCTGGATAAATAGAATATTTGTCGGGCACAACTACAAAAAGATAGGGGATTCCTTGCTGCTTCAACCACTTATGTTTTGCTTCTAATCCGATTTTCCAGCTTCTGAGTTCTTCTGGAGTGAAAGGATCATTTCTCCGATAATCCTCAAGACTATTCCCTTCCCCTGGGTTAACATAAAACAGCCAATCATCTAACCCAATCAGCACTTTAGGATTCGAGGAGTTCTTTAAGATGATGCTATACAAAGAATAAACCTGAGCTAGCTGATCGCGTAAGCCGAAATGGTCATTAAAGAACGATTCAAACTGTGACGGGAATTTGAGTATAGTTTTTTGATCCCAATTCAGTTCAGGAAACTCAGCAAGTTTACGTTTTTCCGTCGCCGATTCTTTGCGATTATGGGTTAGTAATAAAGGCAAAAATAGACCAATTATAAAAGTCGCAATCAATAGATTGTCAAATATCCGAGATACTCTGTTTTGATGATTTTCTGGGTGCATGGAGTAATCTGTCTATAGCTTTAAAAGCGATAATAGATAAATGGATTATAAGTTCCTGCTGCTAAACTGGCGGCGGAAATCATAAATAGACTAACTAAAAGAGAATAATACCCACCATATAAAACAGGCTGAAGATGACTAAATTGGGGAGAAATAATTCTCTTTTGCAATTGTATGCCTATCCAACTTGCTATTGGGGTTGCTAATATACAGCCCACAATTAAGATGATTAAGGTTTTTAAATCAAAATAGAGAAGTGTAAAATATTTGATCCCATCAGCATCAGTAACACCAATCATACTGCCTAAATATGCGATCGCTTGACTCAGGGATTCCGAACGAAAAAATACCCATCCAATCATCACTAGTAATAACGTATACAAATGTCGTAATGGCATCCATAAGCGATCGAGATATTTATGCCATCCTATTCTTTCAATCACTAAATAGGCTCCATGTAAGGCTCCCCAAATCACAAAGTTCCAACTTGCTCCATGCCATAGCCCACATAGTAAAAACACTATCCACAAATTGAGATATGTCCGCAGTGAAGAGCCACGATTGCCACCCATAGGAATATACAGGTAGTCTCGAAACCAAGTCGATAGGGAAATATGCCATCTTCGCCAAAAGTCACGCATAGATTGGGCAATGTATGGATAATTAAAATTCTCTAGAAACTCAAATCCAAAAAGTCGTCCTAATCCGATCGCCATGTCGGAATATCCTGAGAAATCAAAATAGACTTGCAATGTGTAGCAAGCAATTCCTAACCAAGCCATACCTGTGGTGACTTCATGCACGGGTACGGCAAAGATTTTATCGGCAACTTCTCCTAACGGATTTGCCATCATCGTCTTTTTGGCTAATCCAAAAATAAATCTCTGAATCCCCGATGAAAACTGTGGTCTAGTCACTGTCCGTGACACAATTTGCTTGGAGACATCATGGTAGCGGATGATCGGCCCTGCAATTAGCTGTGGAAATAAGCTCAGGTATAATCCACAATTAATGGGATTTAACTGTGCATCGGTTTCTTGCCGATAAACATCGATCACATAGGATATTGCATGAAAAGTAAAAAAGGATAACCCAATTGGTAATGGGACTTGAGAATATGCGATCGTTGGGATTGAAAGATTGTGCAGAACTGTGTTGAGGTTGTTGATGAAAAAATTGGCATATTTAAAATAGAATAACAATCCTAAATTGCTGACAATAGAGATTAAAAGTATTTCATGTTCTTTAATGGATACGATCAGTTTTTGTCGCTGAAGATGTAGCATTAGCCCAGCTATATAGTTCAGCAAAATAGAGGCAATCATCAGGAAAACATAAACTGGTTCACCCCATGCATAAAAGATTAAGCTCACGATCAATAGAAAAATATTCCGTAGATACAGTAGCTTTGGGCTAATCAGAAAATATCCTGCTAGGGTAATTGGTAAAAATAAAAATAAAAATAATGCTGAGGCGAAAATCATATTTCCTTTAAAGCTTTGGCTATCATTGCAAGCGAGGCAACTTGTTTAGAAACAGGGATCGCTTTTTTAAGAGCATCAAATAACATGAACTCTCCCAGCCATTTGCTTTTTGTTGATGGTCAATTGAAAGACGACCTAATAGAGTTGCGAAATTATCTTTAACATCAATCTCTAAAATATTGTTTTTGAGTGAAGTTTGTCATAAGTAAATGTCTGGATAGTGTCGTCTTTGTCAGTGATTACCCAGACGATCTTACGACTGATTTTTCAACCAAGCATTCAGGTCAGCAGCAGTTTCAAAATCAAATATTGCCTCGGCTAAATCTTCTAGCTGAACCACAGAAAGTTTGGAAATCCGAGATTTCACCCTAGGGGTTACTTTGCCGAACTTGCGTGTCAGTTGGCGAAGCAGTATTGCAATCTGTCTTTGTAAACCCTCTTGTTTGCCAATTTGCAAACCGCGTTGTTCGCCCTCTAGCACTGCCTCTTGATAGACGCGGGTTTTCTTTAGATCGCTATGGGTAAACATGGCTTCAACCTCTTGACGACTTAGTTTTGGGAATTTGTATACCAATACTGCTTCTATGAATTCTACTACGTTATCTCTCAGATCGGTATTTGTTTCTTTCTCGACTTTTTGGGCTAGGTTTCTTGCCATTTTGGGTGCTTGTTTCTCTGAGGCTAATATTAGCTGAATAATCGCTATGCCAAGGGAGTTTGTTTCTTCCCGAAAGTCTTCTAGATGTATGCGGATGATCCTTCCTGATGTGATTAGTTCTTGGCAGAATTTGTCGGGTGCTGGTTCACAGTTGTGTCTGGCGAATATGGCTACGGCTTGCCAGTCTTGGATGGGGCGATATTGGTTGAGATACAGGAATATTTCAGCTAGGAATTCGGAGTAGAAGTCTTCTTTGGGTTGAAATTGGACTTCTGCTAGAAATATGGGTTTGTCTTGGGCTATGGGCATGAAGATGCCGTCAAACCGAAATGCTTTTTCTTTGATTTCGGCTGAGCTAAATTTGTATCCTTCGGCTTCTGATGTTGGGCGATCGATTAGCTCAAACAGTAGTGTATGGAAGGATTGAAAAAGTTGGTAAAATAGGGTGTCCGTTTTCATGACGATTTAGCTTAGCACGATGTTTGAGCTAAGCAAATATGTTGATTGTGGGCGGATGCCCCCACCCTACATACTTTTCTGCCCTATCAGGACTTATCATCTAGTAATGAAGCGTTGGTTTCTTCGATCGCAACTGACTCAGCATCGGTGACATCGATCGCCACAGTTGGTACAATCGATAGATCGGATTCACTGATCGCTGGCAACTTCTTACGAGACAATTGCATCGCTTCTAAACAAGCATTAATGTTAGAAACTGCTGCATTATAAGCATCAATATTTTGCTTTATGTCACCTTGCAAGCGGCGATTATTATCAATTTTAGCTTGAGCTTCTTTTTCGAGAGTTTGAGCAAGATACGCACGAGCGCGATCGTACTGCTGCAAAATCTCATCACCTTGCTTCTCCGCACCCGCCAATAAATGCGTATTCAAAGTTTGATTGATCGTCTGACGGAAAGTACGAATTACTGTATCCTTGACCTTGAATTCAAAATCTAACTGTAAAAGCTGGCGAATTGCTGGCTCAGACTCAATCATGCTTTGAAAATCGTAGCCACGACAGGCTTGGAATAAAGCTTGTTGCAACTGAAATGAACCCGTATCATTAGCATAAAATGTTGGACGTTCGCGCACATAGCGATCGCATTCCGTCTTAGCTTCATTTACTAATGCATCAGAAGCATTCAACATCACGCTTTGGAGATAACTCTCAGTGCCGCCATCATTACCGAGCAATCGATATAGTTCGAGGTAATAATCAGTCTTTTTGAGCTTCTCAATCAAATTTTGGAAGAAATTGGTAACAATCTCTTTCGAGCATTCCACCAAAACATCCTCTAGCTCATTTGCTAAGAAATAGAATCCCTCAGCCAAAATTCCCATCACTGGAACGACAGAATTACGGCGATGACTAGCCTGAGCGCGTTGATGTACGACAGCAACCGAGAAATTGACAATCAATTCATCTAAACGCTTAACCATTTTGGTTTTAAGCTTCAAATAATCAGCTTCCAAAAATTCATTGCGATCGCTTGCCACAGCAACATTTACTTCTTTGGCAATATCTTCGTAGAGGCGATCGCCAATTTCTTTGAGATCTCGACTGAGCTTCTGCAACTCCTGTGACTTGATCGCGTCAATATCGCGAGGTTGACTTTCTAGTTGTAGCCAAGCTTCCAGATAGGACTGACGCAATGCAATACAAATTGGCTGTAAATCATCGGCAAGATCAGCAAACAGTAAAGGACGCTTCTCCGTGGTTAAATATCGAGTAATTGCCGTGCGAAACTCTTCAATGCCACTATCCTTGATCAATTGACCGATTAGCCCAGTTCCCAAACCCGCGAGTAAGCGCACATACTTCTCATTCTTCACATTCGTTTCTAAAACATTGTAAGGAATTGGGAACTTGATAATATCAAGCTTGCCAGAAACCAGACAATAACTGTTGAATTCATTGACAAACTGCGGTGTCCCTTCCTGACCACCGACTGATTTGATGCTTTCAGAAAATACGGAATTTAACCCAAAGCGATCGCTAGCACTCGTATTTTTAATCTGACTACCATAGAAGCCAAGCAGACCGCTAGTTTTATAGATTTTTGAGCTATTGCGGAATTGGGTGTTGATCGTATTTTGCAGGCGATCGCGCAACTGGTCATTAGTCCAAGTCTCATCAATGCGATTGAACACATAAAATACGCGATCGCGAATTCCTGCATTAGTTTGCATTTTTTCGCTCAGTTCTGTTTCTTCAGAAGTCATCTCCCCAGTTGCCGCTGTTTTCAAGACAAATACCACCGCAGAAGTGTCGGGATGTTGAATCTTGTCAAAGGTCAATGCCGCATCTTTTTTAACTGGCGCATCAATCCCTGGGGTATCGATAATCACATTGCCATCTTCTAAAAGTGGATGATTGCAATAGTATTCCACCCGTTTCAGGACGGCGCTATTTGCGCCACGGCGAGCATAGTCGGCGGCTTTTTTAAGATTCTCAAAACCAAACTGTTCCATTGAATAGGTGGCATTTGCTGTCGATTTAATGCGATCGCGGTTATTCGTGAACCCTTCCAGCAAAAGATTCAAAGCATCAGCATCTTTGGCTCGTTTTGATTTACTCTTACCACCTTCTTGCTCGATCACACTCAGAGCTAGAGTTTGCAACTGCTTGAGCGCTTCAGGTTGATTGATATTTATTGGCGCAACCTGTCCAATTAACTGAGACAGCGCTTGCACCTGTTCGCGTACTTCTACTTCACTGAGAAACGTTAATACAACCCGCTCTTCGCCAGTTTTGGCAAAGGCAATTTTACATTCCGTCCCCGTCGCATGTCCCTCGGCACTATACAGCAACTCCCTTTCTAGCAGCGCGTTAATCAACATCGATTTACCTGCGCTAAAAGCCCCTGCAAAGACAATCTCAAAGGTGGGTGCGATCGCTTTTCTTAAAGAAGACTGAACAACGCTACCATCCTGCTGCGATCGCAAATTTGGCTCCTGCTGCAAAAGTTGTAAGATGGCTTCAACCTGTGCTTTTAAATCTTGACATTGTGGAAAAAGAGTAAGCAGAGTCATACAAGCAGATCCTTGATTTAAGCAAATTTAACGCTCTAGCCTAAATATATCATGTATACACCCGTTAAATTACAGTAATTCAACGGGTATATAAAGAGAATGACGGCGCGAAGCGCCGCCATTCTCTTTTTTGTTTTCATGGTAAATCAACGCATTAGATAGGGAGATTGCAGTTCATTTTGATCGTCTTTGTAATTGCAGATATCAGTCTCTGATCGATAGATATATTCAACATCTTCAGAGGACAAAACTAGTTCTAAATAGAGTTCTCCCATCCATCCACGAATCTTGCTGAGTTGAAAGAAAAGCTGAAACTGTTGATCGCTCAGTAATTCTTGGGTTCTGGCTATTTGTATAGGTGTCATAGTAGTCCCCCTCGGTCTGGATAACATTTCTGAATATCACTATTGTCGGTGCGATCGCTAAATCTGTTGGTGATTCAAACAATACGAAATTAACGATCTTCAACACTCAAAATTACGATTGCAATTACAACAATCAACGATCTAGATCATTAATGAACAGTGATCTCTCAACATTAAACAGGCTGCAAGGTACAAGAAAATTCTTCGTTTTTTATAAAAATAAACTCAATTAACCGAATACAATCTTTCTAATAGCTGATTTTACTTGGCAAGAAAAATGCACTTTATTCCCCAACCAGCTTTCCTTGTCAGAGCTTGCGCCGCGAGCTTAGCGGGTGACACAAGCTTCTATGGTTTAAGTTTTGTAGCTAGTTACGACATAAAATCAGTTAGAGGGCTATACGGAATTGAGCTATTAGGTACGGCAATATGTTGAGAATTCCTGTGATTTTTAGTCAACACAAATCTATTTGGAAAACCTTTATTAATTGCCTCGGTATCACCATCGTCGCATTAGGGTACTATGGGCTTGCCGAAATTTGTCGCCACCTCGCTTCTACTCCTCAAGATGTCACACCTGTTTGGTTTCCTGATGGATTTGCATCAGCAGCCATTTTGCTATTTGGCGATCGCTTACTCCTCGGAGTCCTGATTGGTTCTTTCTTGGCAAATATTTGGGCTTTTCTGAAAACCGATACCACTTTCCATCTATTGCAATCTATTGCCCAAGTCACAATGATTGCGATCGGTACAACTACAGGAATTGGCTTGGGCAGTTATCTATTGCGTCGGGCGATCGGCAGAGAAAGTCCGCTCAGAAATTTTCGGAATGTTTCCCAGTTTTTCTGGTTGACTGGGCTAATGGGAACGATGGTGAATGCAACAGCAGGCGTAACTGCCCTATGCTTAGGCGGCACGATCGCTTGGTCTGTTTATCCAAGTGTCTGGCTAACTTGGTGGGTGTCCAATGTGACAGGTATTTTTGTATTAACTCCGACCCTCTTAAGTTGGAGTGAGATTACCAGCTATAAACTAATCTACTTCTATCGGAAAACCAAGCTTTTACACTTTTTGGAAGCATTGGTGATGTTAGTCATTGTGTTAACAATTTCCCAAACCGCTTTTGTTGGTATTTATCCTATTGAGTATCTGATTATTCCCTGTTTGGTATGGGTAACTTTCCGTTTTGGTCATTTTGCAGCTACTAATTTGATCCTGTTGATTGCCATAATTGCTATTGTTGGTACACTCAACGGCTCAGGATCATTTGCGAGAGTCAATATTAATGAATCCTTACTGTTATTACAAAGTTTTATTGTCGCTACTGTTTCATTTACATTAATTTTGTCAGGAACAATTAATGAACAGCGTCGCAATAGCAATCATTTGAAAAAGTCCCAAATAGAACTACTTCAGAAATCACAACTTCTCACTAAGAGCAATCAAGAACTTACCCAAGCTAAACAATTAGCCGAAGCCGCAAACCGTTCAAAAAGTTACTTTTTGACTAATATGAGCCATGAGTTGCGCACTCCACTCAATGCAATTATTGGTGTCACTCAATTGCTTCAGGACGATGAAAGTGCTTCGCCACAACAAAAGGAAGATTTACAAATTATTTGCAATGCAGGATTTCATTTACTATCTTTAATTGAAGATATTCTCGATATTTCCAAAATCGAAGCAGGTAAAATGGAAATTCAGCCGCTGGATTGTCAGTTTTTACAACTATTGCATGGAGTGAGTGAGAGTTTTCGAGTTTCAGCGCAGAAAAAAGGCATAGACTTAGTTTGCGAGTTTACTCCCGATCTACCCCAGATCATACATACAGATGCCAAGCGATTACGGCAGATTCTCTTTAATTTGTTGGGTAATGCTTTGAAATTTACAGATAAAGGCACAGTGACTTTTGCGGTCAGCAAAATGACTAATCAAGAGTTGATTTCTGATCTCGAATCTTCCGACCACATCAATGTAATCACTTGTTCTTCACATTCCATTTCGCCTACACCTGAAGTTGTATATGTACTATTTGCGATCGCAGATACAGCTGTAGGGATTGACTCTGAAAAACTGAACAAAATCTTTTTACCCTTTGAGCAAGCGGGAGAGAATAAGTTTAAATCTCAAGGTACAGGGTTAGGATTAGCCATCAGTCAAAAAATTGCTAAATTTTTGGGGGGTGAAATTAGTGTAACTAGTGAATTAGGTTTAGGTAGTTGTTTTAATTTACGATTACCATTTGAAGTTGTCGATCCTATTGACTATGGTGAAATCGATCATGATACTCACCAATATCTATTGTCAAAAAATTCTGCTCAAGTGCTAAATTCTCAGCATGGGTTTGACTCCAAATTAGCCCAGCAGTATCCTTTACAAATTTTACTTGCCGAAGATAACCTTGTGAATCAGAAAGTTGCTTCACGGCTGTTTCAAAGATTGGGCTACATCGTCGATATTGCGAATAATGGTCTTGAAGTAATAGAAATGCTGCGATCGCGTACTTATGATTTGGTATTTATGGATATTCAAATGCCTGTAATGGATGGTTTAGAAGCCACAGCAAAGATTTTAGAAGAATGGGACTTTGCTATGCGTCCTCGGATTATTGCGATGACAGCAAATGCCATGCCTAGCGATCGAGAGCATTGCTTGGCGGCAGGAATGGATGATTTTCTTAGTAAGCCTATCAAAATTGAAACTTTAATTGCTGCCATTAAGCGATCGCAAGTTCGCCTTTTGTCATAAACAGTTAGAGAGTTCGCTTTGCGAACTCTCTAACTGTTTATAAGCTTGGATAGTCTGTATAACCTTTCTCATCGCCTCCGTAGAAGGTATTGCGATCGGGTGTATTCAAAGGTGCATTGGCGGCAAAACGTTCTACTAGGTCGGGGTTAGCAATGTAGAGACGACCAAAGGCAACCAGATCCGCAGCACCAGATGCGATCGCGGCGTTTCCAGTCTCAAGGGTATAACCACCCGCAGTAATAATCGTGCTATTAAAAATCGGGCGGAAGAAGTCAGCTCCAAGATCGGGTTGATCTTCAGCAGAACCAAATCCTTCGACTCTGGGAGCGACTAAATGCAAATAGGCAAGATTAAAGCGGTTTAGTTCCTTAACTGCATACCCAAAAGTCACAGCGCGATTGGAATCATACACGCTACCAAATGTGCCGCTAGGAGAAAGTCTCACACCTACGCGATCGCTACCCCATACATCCACAACCGCTGCTGTTACTTCCAACAATAGACGGGCGCGATTCTCAATTGAGCCACCATAAATATCGGTGCGATGATTAGTATTGTCCTGCAAGAATTGATCTAATAGATATCCATTGGCACTATGAATTTCTACTCCATCAAAGCCAGCTTCGAGAGCATTCTTTGCGCCGATGCGATATTGTTCGATAATTTGAGGAATCTCATCTAATTCCAAAGCGCGAGGCGTGACATAGGGCTTCATGCCTGTATAAGTAAAGACTTCTCCTTCAGGTGCGATCGCTGATGGAGCAACAGGTAACTCGCCATTAGGCTGAAAATCTGGATGCGAAATCCTTCCTACATGCCAAAGCTGTAAAAAGATTTTCCCACCCTTTGCATGAACTGCTTCGGTCACCAAGCGCCAGCCTGAGACTTGTTCATCAGAATAAATCCCTGGAGTATTCGGATATCCCTGACCCTGTGGACAAACCTGTGTCGCTTCTGTGATTAGCAATCCTGCTGAAGCCCGTTGCGCATAGTGCAAGGCATTTAAAGCTGTGGGGACGTTGCCAGTAGCAGCACGATTGCGAGTTAAAGGAGCCATCACAATCCGATTTGGCAATGTATAACGACCGAGCTTGACGGTCGAGAGAAGAGGAGCGCTCATAGGATTAATGTGTGAGTGTTTGAATTTCTATTGTTCGATTATATGCGAACAATAGAAATTTATGCAACATTATGAGAAAATTAAGACAATCAAAATGGCAAAGCCATTTTGATTGTCTTAATTTTCTCGGCTTTTTGTAATGCGCCAATATCACCACCCCGATCGCGACAATATTTCTTTAACCGATGTACTCTATGGACTCAGCGATCCGACGCGCTTACAAATTGTGAAAATGTTGGCAACCAAAAAAGAGATTACCTGCGGCGAATTTTGTTTGGAAATGAGCAAATCCACACAATCGCACCACTATAAGGTTTTGCGAGATACAGGCATCATGTATACGCGCCTAGAAGGAACTCAACATCATAATTCTCTACGACGCGAAGATTTAGATGCTAGATTTCCAAATTTATTAGATGCAATTTTACATAGCCTAGATTAAGGGCGGTGCTTTGCAACTATTTTAATCACCCGAACCCAAAGATTTTTACAAGTGTTGCGAAGCAACACTTGTAAAAATCTTTGGGTTCGGGTTTGAGGTCAAAATGCAGTAATTTAGCGGGCTGAACCGCGATAGATGCGATTAGCTTGCTCAGGTGACATCCATGAAGGTAGATCTCCAGCATTTTTAGTCTCTACTTGCTGGGAACCATTCTGATACGCCGATGGTATGGGAGGGGCATCAGTATGGGCAAAATGTTCATTTGACGAGCCGTTTGGATTGGCTAACAAAGTTTGCGGAACCTCAAAATCATCAGTCTCAGGATTGTAGGCAAGTACTTCGCCTGACTCAATGTCATAAATCCATCCGTAGATTGACATCTTGTTTTGATGCAATTTAGAGCGAATTACGGGATAGGTTTTTAGGTTTTCGATCTGGGTGACGACGTTCTCTGCCATCGTGATCGCCATCAGCTCTTCACCTTTAACATCAGCATAGTTTTCTTGAATCAATCGGCGAGTTGACTCAGCATGTTGCAGCCATTCATAGACCAAAGGCATCTCGGTTCTCAGCTTTTCTAACTTGAGTAACCCTTTCATCGCCCCACAGTTTGAATGCCCACAGATAATTACCTGCTCGATCCCCAGAGCATGGATCGCATATTCGATCGCAGCGCCTTCACCACCATTCGCAGCACCAAAGGGCGGCACTAAATTCCCTGCATTACGGATGACAAACAGTTCGCCAACACCTGACTGAGTAATGAGATGCGGCACAATCCGCGAATCGGAGCAGGTAATAAACAACACACGCGGCTTTTGTCCATCGGCAAGTTGTTCAAAAATCTCTTGATTGGCAGGGAAATAGGACGATTGAAACTTGTGTAAACCCTTTAGTAGCTTTCTCATATACCAGTGTTGACCTTGGATGCCGCAATTTATCGCTTTATTGCTTGTGTGTATTGCTTACTGTTTAGTGTATAGCGCTTTGCGCTCCAGAAAGTGAAATGCGGCGCGAAGCGCCGCATTTCACTTTCTGGGTTTAATCAAAAGCTTTGCAAAGCTTTTGATTTTCTATACTTGAGGAATGGCGCACCACATCGATCGCGTTAACTGAAAGCCAATCTTTACCGATAGGCGATCACCATTGATGAGGTGTTGATGAGTCTTTTTTAAAATCTCATGAGTGGCGCAGTATATTCTTGCCACGGCATATTTGCGATTGGGGAGTAATACCCGCAGAAGTAACATCGTGCCACTTGACCATGCGATCGTCCGAAACTTGGTGTTCTTCTTTGGGGCAATCCATTGAAAACGTCGGCCACTAGCTTGCAAATACGCACCAAAATCGCTCATTACCAAAGGTATATTTGTCAGCATAGAGTTTATTAATTGACTTGACTGAGAATATTCTAATTATGTTAGAACCAACATAAAACCAAAAAGAGAGTTGCGGCGCGGAGCCCCGCAACTCTCTTTTTGGTTTTGAATGCCTATAGCTATATTTATTTGGGTTGCAAAAAAGCTAAAATCGCGAAGATACGCTTTGCGTGTTTTAATTCGTATTTGCTATACATACAACTGGAAATCATGGCAGTAGATCTGACTCGCGTTCAACCACCTCTCAAAGTTTATCCGCCCAAAGCCAATCAATTTATATTGAAAATCATACGGCTGTTAACGCCCTTTTGGTTGCGGTGGCAATGTGGCATCAAGCAGATTGAAACCCGCTATGTCGATCGCCTTGTTGAAGCCACAAAAAAGTTTCAGGATGGCAAATCACGATATATGCTTGCTTTTCGGCATCCCAGCACGGATGATCCCTTTGCGATGTTGTATCTGCTCGCCTACGCTGTGCCAGAAGAGGCAAGAGATATGGGCATCAAGTTAACGACATTGCCCCATAGTGGGTTTGTGTACGATCGCGGCATTTCTCTATGGGCAGGAGATTACGTCAATTGGTTATTTCCAGCATTAGGAGGGATTTCCATTTTTCGCGGTAAGCTCGATCGCCTTGCCCTAAGCTGGATGCGTAAACAAATTACACATGGTGATGTGCCTCTTTCGATGGCTCCTGAAGGTGGTACAAATGGCAAAAGTGAGACAGTTGCCGAACTAGAACCAGGGATTGCTCAGATTGGATTTTGGGCGGCTGAGGATTTGCTTAAAGAAGGGCGTACCGAGGAAATGTTAATCATTCCTGTGGGGATTCAATACGAATATTCGACTCAGGCTTGGGGAAAAATTGATCAAACAATCATCACGATTGAAAAAGAATGTGGAATTAGTAAACCCGCGATTACACCTGATAACCGCTATCAAAGACTTTACGATTTGGGTAGTTACCTAGTGAAATGGGTCAGCGATTATTACAAAGCTTTCTATGGCAACTACGCCAAAGTTAACATCGAAAATACCAATCCCGATAATTTAGCAGCAAATTTGGAGGAGCTAGCCGATCGCATTTTGAGTGTTGCGG
The DNA here is from genome assembly GCF_016584665.1 of Pseudanabaena sp. lw0831. Lineage (GTDB taxonomy): Bacteria > Cyanobacteriota > Cyanobacteriia > Pseudanabaenales > Pseudanabaenaceae > Pseudanabaena. The sequence goes on along the minus strand of NZ_BBJB01000065.1, from coordinate 26,888 downwards.
AAATGAGTTTTGGGATCAAGGCAAAGGGTTCACCAATTGATCGCTGCCGCCGCCTCGAACAGGCTGGATGGGATCGGATCTTTCGTAATGACATTAATGATATTGAGCAATTATCTGGGGTGGAGCGTGGCTTTGCTGATCAATTAGCGCTCGAAGCTAACTATAGCAACTGGCATATGCGAATTGCCGAAAGCATTATCGGTGTCACCAGTGATTATGTCCGCCAACATCCTAGCCCTAGTCGCTATATTGAAGTTTTGAAATTAATGTGGAGCGTGTTACAGCGCGTCACTGAGCGAAATCAAGATTCTGCTTTTAAAGAAACTCCTAATTTTGGCGATCGCAAATTAACGATCTCAGTTGCCGAACCTTTATCAGTGTCAGAGCATCTAGCCGAATATCAATCTAGCCGAGCTGCCTCCAAGGAATGCACCCGCAAACTTACTGAAGATATCCATCGTGCGATGAAAGATTTGGTCGTGCCATCAGTTCTATAGCTACAGTCACTTTTCGTATGGCAAATCAAAACCCAATAATTGATTGGCGGCGCTCCGCGCCGCCAATCAATTATTGGGTTTTATGTCTAATGCCGCTTCGCGGCGTTTTTTATTTAAGCATACAGACTTTGACAATCTTCGAGATTGAGGCGTGATCGCGTCGCAATATTCATTGACGAAGTTTCGCCACGAGCGAAATGAATAGCCCCTGCACAGCCAATCATCGCGGCATTGTCCGTACAAAGACTCAAGGGTGGAAAAACTGCCCGAATGTCATGCTCTGCGGCACTGGTCACAAGGCGCGATCGCAAAGCACTATTTGCCGCCACACCGCCAACTGCCACGATTGTCGATAAGTTATGTTCAACTGCACATTTAATCGTGCGGGTTACCAGAGCAGTAGCAACGGTTTCTTGAAAACTGGCGGCAATATCGGCGATCGGTAACTCTTCGCCATTGGGACTAAGTTTTTGGGTCAAGCGCAATACTGCGGTTTTTAAACCACTAAAGCTAGAGTCATAAGGGAAATCAGGAATACGTCCTTGCGGTAATTTGTAAGCCTTGGGATCTCCCGCGATCGCGATCTTGTCAATTGCTGGGCCCCCTGGATAGCCTAAACCTAGCAACCGCGAAACTTTATCAAACGCCTCACCCGCCGCATCATCGCGAGTTTTGCCCATTACCTGATAGTCGGTATAGTCCTTGACCAAAATAATGCTGCTATGTCCACCTGAAACTAATAGACATAAAAATGGTGGCTCTAAAGTTGGATCAGCCAATAAAGCCGAACAGATATGCCCCTCAAGGTGATGCACCGCTATCAAAGGCTTTTTATGTAACATTGCCAAGGTTTTTGCCGCCGTCACACCGATCATCAGCGAACCAATCAGCCCTGGGGCAGTCGTCACCGCAATCCCGTCAATCTCAGCCCATGTTTTGCCAGATTCGCGATATGCTTGCGCGATCGCAGGATTAATCGTCTCCACATGTTGCCGCGCCGCAATCTCAGGCACAACACCGCCATAAAGCGCGTGAGTTAAAATTTGCGATGAAACTACACTACTGAGAATTTGGCGATCGCATACAACCGCCGCCGCCGTTTCATCACAGCTAGATTCGATCGCAAGAATAGTTGGCATTACTAAACAAAATTAAGATGATCTAACTGCCGCATCGCGGCAGTTAGATCATCTTAATTGATAATTTACTTTACAGGATGTGAAGATTGCTTTACCTAGGCGCGATCGCTGATATAGGATCTGAGGCTAAGTTCTCAAACGAAAATCTCGTTATTTTTGCCTATCTTATCAAAGGTAAATTAAGGTCAGTCCATGAAAAGACTTTTTGCTCTCATTCTAGTTATTAGCCTGTGGTTTGGCATTAGCCTTGCTGCAACCCCTGCTGCATACGCAGAATTCTCATTCAATGCTTTGACTCCTTGTGCAACCTCCTCTGCTTTTCAAGATCGCTTGACAAGTGAAGTTGATGGTTACACAGCCCGTCTAGCTAATTTCAAAGCTGGTAGCGGCCCTGCTGAATACCTCAAAGGTAAAATTGCCCAAACCGAAGCTCGCTTTGCAAAATATGCCAACTCTGGCTTGCTTTGCGGTGAAGATGGCTTGCCTCACTTGATCAGCGATGGTCGTTGGAGTCACGCTGGCGAATTTACCATTCCCGCCTTGATGTTTCTATTCATCACAGGTTGGATCGGCTGGGTTGGTCGTGCTTATTTGATCGCGATCCGTAAGGACAAAGCAACCGCAGCTCAAAAGGAAATCATCATCGATCTTCCTCTTGCTATTAAATGTATGCTAACTGGATTTGCATGGCCCCTTGCTGCTCTTAAAGAGTTTGGCACTGGCGAACTGTTGGCTCCTGAAAATGAAGTTACCGTTTCGCCTCGCTAGTTTCTATATCTAGCGATCGCTTTGCTAACTTTTCCAGAGTGTGGCGACAAATGTTTTAGCACTCTGGAGAAAAATTAAAACTATCTAAAAGGAGAAATCCATTGAACGGCTTTTTATCTTCTGCTCCTGTCTTGGCTGCTGTATGGATGACAATCACCGCTGGTGTATTGATCGAAGCTAACCGCTTATTCCCAGACATCTTGACATTTCCCTTCTAAATCTTTAGAAGCTTTAACTTAAGAGCATTGCTTTTAAATTAAAAACATAGATTTCACAACAAAAAAGAGATAGTTCGCTTAGCGAACTATCTCTTTTTTGTTTTCTAGCAGCCTTGTAGGGTTTGATTTTGCTTAGCTACTTACATATCTAGGCAGGGCGTAAATAAATAATGACATTAATGGATTGATATATATTTAAATTATTAACTTTGTGAATCTCTGAGAACAATATGTTTGGCTTTGCGATTCTATCTATTTTTTTTAATCTAGTTGTTGGTTTATTACTGCTATTCAGTTTGATTTTAATTTTTCACTTGGTAGTTCACAGATCATTCAAATTCCTACCCCTTACAGGACGGACTTTTCTGGGGTGCTTGTGGGGAACTATTCTAGTGACAGGAATTTTAGGAACCTTATGGAATTGGAGTCAAGGGGCAAATGCAAAAGGGATTTGGTACGATCACTTCATTCACATGCCCATATATGGAGTCTTGGTAGGCTGCTATCTAGGTAAACTCACTGGAGAGCAAATATGGACAAAAGCATCACTAAGTCTGCGGATATGGCTATTTGTAATCGGTATGTTGATCGCTCTTGCTGCGTTCTATAGTTACGTATATACAGGAGCTATCAGTTATGGCGATAATTAAGCTGGGTTATAAGATTTTTATTGTCACTACTGCGATCGCGCAAAGCCCGACGTTAATGGCTTAAGTGCTAAGGGAATTGCGAAAAAATAAAGTGCCAATCCAGATTTTTCAGAATAAGTGGAGCGGCGAAGCCGCCCACTGATTCTGGGTTTATATTTGGGACTTTATTAAATCGCAAGTCCCTAAGGGCTGTAAGTTTGAAACCATTTAAGAATTGTCTAGATCTCCATGACTCCCTTGTAAATGGGGCTTTAGGGGCAATCTCTTAGATCTTTTTACGGCAGAAAGAAATTCTTAAATGGCTTCTTAAATAGAACTGTTGTCAATCTTCCGAATTGCAACTACCGCAGGCTTGGGTGGATCATTTGGCTTTAGTGTTGGCCAATTGGAACCAATGGGAACCTTACGGGTTTGCGTAAACTCTTTGCCATTAGTGGTTCTCATCGCAAATTTACGGGATTCAAATGCCATATTATTGCGCGTACCATTGATTTCCCCTGGGTGCTGCACCGCCAAGAAAAGCGTCTGTTGATCGCTAGAGAAAAATGGACCTGTGGTTTCGGATTCCATTGGACCAAATCCAAATAGAAATGCTTTGCCAGTATCTGCACCAGAGGTTGGTACAAACCAAATCGAACTGTTGCCGTAAAGTCCGCGTAAATTTGATTGACTGACAGGTTTTCCATCTTTGTCTTGGCGACTAGGAACAGCGCGATTGTACTTGTCACTGGACGTATCAGTTACCATCCAAAGATGTCCGCCAAGATCGATCGCCAGATTGTCAGGATTGGTAAAACCAAGACCACCTTCGGCTGGTTCGCCACCTGTAGCAATCATCGACCATTTGAAGTTCATTGCCTCAGGCTTATTGCTTTCTTCATTTAGGCGCATGATCCAGCCATATTCGTATGCTTTGCCATCTTTACCCTTAAAGATGCGTAAATCTGGACTACCATCACTAGCACTAGCAGAACCTGAAGTAAAGGCAATAAATAATGTCCCATCTGTAGCCACTTCGGTATCTTCAGGACGCGCCGTACAAGTTGCGCCAACGGCATTAGCCGCATAGTGGGCATCGATCAAAATTGCGCCTTGCTTCTCGCGATCGCTGCCAATGTATAGATCCCCCAAAGTTTTGAATTTGGATCTAAATTCCGCAATCTCCTCTTCTTTAGTTGCATTAAAAATTCCACCTTCAGGACGTTTGGGAAGAGGCAACATTTTTCCTGCGAGGACATCAATTTTGTGAGGATTGATCGGGGTTAGAGGATTTAGAGCAATCCAGCTACCCGTACCATCGGCATTAAACTTGGCTGCATAGAGCATTCCCGATTCCAAAAGTTTAGAATTTGCTTTGTCTTTCAGATCGGTAACAACACTTTTACTGACAAATTTATAGAGATGTCCACCACGACGATCGCAGCCTGAATAAAAGACTAGAGGTTTACCTGCTTCGGCACGAATACCAACGGCTTCATGGCGATAACGCCCTAGCCAAGTATGCTTAGTTCCAAAATCGTTGGGATTGGCGGGATCGATCTCTACCATCCAGCCATATTTATTAGCAGCTAGACCAAATACGTTAGCAACACCAACTAGTTCGCCATCATCTTTGGTGAATTTCTTTTTGCTGGGATTGAAGGAAGTTCCATCGGGCATTACCTCCTCTGGTACAAAATATTGATAGTTCTCTTCGGCGCTGAATACAGTTCCCCAAGGAGTTGTCCCGCCAGCACAGTTATTGAATGTGCCGATAATGCGATCGCCAAGCTTGTCGGTATAGCCTAAACCCTTAACCTTACGGAAAATATCTACTGCGGCTCCCGTTGACTTGAGGTAGCGGCCATCTTCTAAACCTGAGATTCCAGTTACGCGACGGTCAGCCTTAGAATTAGTGCGCTCCCATTTGCCATCGTCATTGCGCTTCACTGAAATTACGCCAATACCGAGATCGATTAAGGCTTCTTTGGAGATCAATTTAATTTTGTCTTTGAGTGGATCGCTGTCTGCTAATGACCAAGCATCAATATCTTTGCTACCCATAGCTTTGAGTTGATCGGCAACTTCAGTAAATGGTAAAGACTTGCCAATAACTTGGGAGAAAGATTGCTCCCAAGGAATGCTGCTGATGTATTCAAAATTGACGGTTAGATAACCTTCATTCTTACTGGTCTCAACCAGTGATAAATAATCATTGTTATAGCCAAATCGCGAATCTCCAACTGGATCGCCCCATGCTGCAATCACATCATAGGCAAATCCTTCGGGAAGAACTAGATCGTCAATTACTTCAGCATTTTTGTATGCCTGACTCTGTTTTGACGGAGCGATCATATCCGTGAGCAGTGGCATTACGCCTTTAATGGGTTTGAAGCTAAGCTTTGAAGATGTTGCCGCAAACGCCTCGTTGCCTGCCTCAGATCCCATAAAAGGCATAGAATATTTGAGGATTTGGCGATCGTGAGGAGATGCGCCAAGTAGCACTGCCCCACTAATTCCACCAATAAAAGTGAGGAAATCTCTGCGGTTAATGGTCATGTTTTTAATAATTTCCTGATGCTATAGCTGTAGACAGTCAAGTCAGGATATAAAACCCAAGAGAGAGTTGCGGCGCTTTGCGCCGCAACTCTCTCTTGGGTTTTGTTTTTGTCCTAACATAAGTGGCTATAGCTATAACTTCGTAATAGTTTGCCTATAGATTTAACTCTAGCGTCATGAGTTTAAGGCAAGGTAAACTTATGGTTAGGATATGCTGCAATCTAAAAACTACCCTAATGTCAAAATCATTGAAAAAGCTTAGTTCTAAAACTTGGTTTTCAGCCTATGCGATCGCTATATCAGCGATTTCCGTAGGATCTATAGGAATCTCCGATCTAGCGATCGCTCAAAATTCTCTTGCTAAAGCATCAGTACGCACTGAAGATTGTGAAATCCTGATCGTGGGTGGTGGGGTCGCAGGTACAGCAACTGCCTACGAAGGTCTACTCGCAGGACGCACTGTCTGCATGACTGAAATTACCGATTGGGTGGGTGGGCAGATAACTACTCAAGGTACTTCCGCATTAGATGAAGCCAAGAAACAGCGCAACCTGTGGTTTTTTCCTAAAGGATACACAGAATTTCGGAAGCGAATTGAACAGAATTATGGAAAGCTAAATGCGGGAGATTGTTGGGTAAGTGTGTCTTGTTTTATCCCCAATACCGCGCAGCAAATACTAGTGGGCATGTTGCAGGAAGCAGCCCAAAAAGGGAATGGCAAGTTGAAATGGTTTCCGAATACCGTAATTAAAAAGTTGGAAATGAGTGCGGACGGGAAACTGATCGATAGCGCGATCGCCATTCAACATAGTCCTGCACCAAATACACCACCGCTAAATACTGAGCCACTTTCACAAATTATTGACGACTCATATCGTTACGAAAATTCGCCACGCTTACAAAAACAAATTATTCGCTTTGTTCCTGTAGTTAATGAAAAGACCCAGCAGCAAAAGCGTCCAAGTGATTGGTTTGTGGTTGACTCCACCGAAACAGGGGAAATCATTGCCCTAGCCGATGTTCCCTATCGCTTAGGTATCGATCCGCGATCGCATCTCAATCCCTCTTCACCCGTAACGGCGAATGATACTTATTGCACGCAGGGTTTTACTTATACCTTTGCGATGGAGCAAACCCAAGAAGCACAACCGCAAAAGAAGCCTGAATCTTATGATCGTTATTCACCCTATTACGGTTCTGACCCCAAGCCCAATCTCGCCAACTTTGACACGATCTTCACCTATCGCCGTATTTGGAGCGCTGAATCAGAAAACCCTAAAAAAAATGCCTTTGGTGTTTCCGCCATGCAAGCGGGTGATATCTCCATGCAGAACTGGGTATGGGGCAATGACTATCGTCCAGGGACAGACAAAGATAATCTCATTTATTCTCAAGAACAATTGCAACGAATGGGACAATTAGAGCCAAATGGATGGATGGGAGGATTACGCACAGAAACCCTTAAGAGTGGTGAAGAAATCGCGCTTGGCTTCTATTATTGGCTAGTCGCAGGAACAACAGATTCACAACAAAAAACTGACTGGAAAAAGCCATTTCCTAATCACCGTTTACTAACGGGCTTTGACTCGCCCATGGGGACTTTACATGGGCTGTCCAAATACCCATATATTCGTGAATCAAGGCGGATCATCGGTCGTCCTTCCTATGGCTATCCTGAAGGCTTTAGCATGTCGGAAATTGATGTCTCACAGGTCGATTTTAGTACTGAGCTTTATCGAAATAACCTCTCGGATTCAACTTACCGCAGTTTATGGAAAGCTTTGTCGGGTTTAGAAGCAGCTAGCACCATTAGAAATAATACTGAGCCAAACAAAATTCCTCGCCGCACCCGTTCGACGATTTATCCTGATGCGATTGGTATCGCTCAATATTACCTAGACTTCCATCCTTGCTTGAGTGAATATCCAGTCGAGAAAGCAGGAAATACTGAACGGACAGGAGTCCGCAATGGTCATGGGCCAGCATTTCCAGGTCAAATCCCATTGCGATCGCTAATTCCTCAAAAAATCGATAATCTGATCGTGTCTGGAAAAAACATCGCTTTTAGTTACATCGTCGCCGCAGGATATCGCGTCCATTCCTACGAGTGGTCTGTGGGAGCCGCTGCGGGGACAACTGCTTCTTTTGCCTTGTCTGAAGGTATTCTCCCTTACCAACTAGTTGAGAATTTACCGAGGGTAAGCCCACAATTTACGCAACTACAGCAAATGTTAGTAAAAAACAATAATGCGATCGCATTTCCCGATACTTCTATTTTTAATCTAAATTGGAGTGATTGGAAAATTTGGTGATTGCTGTAAATTGGTGACATGCGATCACTACGGATTTATTGATCTTGTGATCGCGTACTTCGCAATTCCGCTATTTCTGGCAAGCTCAGCCCAGTAGCATGACTAACCGCCACGTCATCAATAAGATCGAGTAATTTTGTAGCCATTGCCAGCGTTGCCTCCGTTTTACCTTGCTCCAAACCTTGCTCCAAGCCTTGCTCCAAGCCTTTTTTCTCTCCTTGCTTCAAAGCCTTAATGATCGCATTATGTTGATCTTGGATAAAGAACTCCTGATGCTCTAACTCGTCTAATTCTTCAGGCGACAGATTTCCTTCTCTCGCAAATTCAAAGGCTTGCTTAATTTCTGGAACAAGATTCATACTCTCTGGCACAACATCTAAATCGATCGCATGTTTAAGAAAATATAACCACTTATCCGCCAAGGTTTCTAGCGCCACGAGTGCTTTATCAAACTTTGGTAACTCGACAAACACTAACTCAAGATCGTAAATGGGATAATCAATCAAAAAGTCTTTCTCTTTTAAAATAAACCGAGAAGTTAATCGCTCCAGTTCTGGAAACATCTCAAAATCAGTAATTGTCAGGGCAATCACGGGATTGAGTAGCGAATAGGATTGTCCAATACCGAGTTGAATAGAATAGGCTTTTGCGGCATTGTAGAGAATCCGCTTTTCAAATCCTTCAATATTTAATACCTGCATTTCGATAATCACACTTGTGCCGTTATCTAGCTTGGCTTTGACATCGAGATAGGTATCCTTAACGCCTCGGATGCGTGGCGCTAAATAAGGATTGAGAATTTCTAATTGCGAGATTTTGCTCTGACCATTGTAAAGCATCGCATTCAAAAAACTGATCAAGACATCATGGCTTTGTTCAGAGCCAAAGATTTTCTTGAACGCAAAATCAGTTTTTGGACTAATAAATCTCATATGCTAACGCCTATATTTCCCAGCTTCATTCTAGCAAGACTCGACTATTGCGCCAAAAATCATGAATCGCTAATTGAAGGAGCAAAAGCCAGATCATGAGAATATTTACGGATGGTGTCAATATCTGAGGTTTTCCATGCTCTGATATCTTGACAATGATGTCCAACTAATAGTCCCCAGAGCTTCCCATGATTTAAAACTGGTGCAACTAAATTTGATCGCACTTGCATACCTCTCAAAAAATCTTGATGACAAGCACTAATAGGAGCCTTCTCAATATCATCAGTAGCTTGTACACGTCCCTCCAAATAAAGCGCGGCATATTCAATATTGAAGCAATCATCAGGGCCAGTTGAGCCAATGATCGAATATTTCTGTTCACTTATAGCTTCAAAGGTTACTTGTCCTTTCCATTTAGTGTAGAAATAGTACAAAACCACCCGATCAACATTAAGATTCTCTCTGAGCTTGTGTAGAGAGTCACTAACAACTTGATCTTGTTGTAGCTTATTGGTAATGCGACTTAAAACTAAACTCAAATCGCGATTGGCAGGATTCATTATGGAAAAAATGATTAAATCGGCAAAAGATGGGCAAAGAATCAAATCAGTGACTGATTCCGATATCAAACAATCGATGATTGCTAGATGATCTCTATTTTAGTCCATTTAACTACTGACAGTAAAATAAAGAACCAATTTTTTGTTGGTGCGGCTTCGCTGCACCAACAAAAAATTGGTTCTTTAAACCCTAACGAGGTCAAAATTGCCTAAAGAATATCGAGCCACAGGAATAAATCTTAAGGGGATGCCTTTAGGTGAAAACGATCGCCTATTAACCATTCTCACTAAGGAGCATGGCTTGATCAGAGCTGTCGCCGCAGGAGCGCGAAAACATCGCTCAGCAATGGCAGGGCGATCGGGCTTATTTGTGGTCAATGATTTGCAGATTTCCGTAGGGCGCAATATGGATCGCATTAAACATGCTGAAGTTTTGCAATCTTTTGTGGGTTTGGGGAAAACTCTAGCTAAGCTTACCGCCGCACAATATTTGTCGGAACTTGCCCTGATGCAAGCATTATCATCTCAGCCCCAAGAAGAGCTATTTTTAGTGCTAGTTGAGCATCTAAATCGTATTCAGGATGCTGAGAATCAAAATGTCTTGGCGCATTTAAATCATGGGACATACCATTTACTGGCGATCGCAGGATTTGCACCCCAAGTACATAGCTGTTGTATCAGTCAAAGCCCAGTTATGGCAAATCGCGAACAACAAAAATGGAAAGCAGGTTTTAGTATTGTCGGCGGCGGCGTAGTTAATCTTGAAATAACCGATCTTGCTAGTGACGGTAATCCGAACTCTGATAGCGCTGAATCAAGCATGAGTGAAGCTATACACAATCGCATCAGTCACTACCTAACAGCGTCCGAACTTCTGGCTATGCAAGAACTTGCCCAGACTGATTTAGCAGATAATATTTTAGAAACTAATCCAACAGATTGGCTTGCAGTTGAAAGATTGTTACGAGCCTATGCACAGTATCATTTTGATAGACCAATCCAGTCTTCGGCTCTGATTGATAACTGTTTTTTTAATATATGACCCATTTATTCGATCCGCCTACACCAAATCTGCCAGAGATTCCCGATCCCCACCATGCTGATACTCATGCGAACAATGGCGATACAGTAGACACTCCTGAACTGCTAACTGATTCATTGTCAACTGATTCTAAGTCGGTTCTTCGTAATCCTAATTTTTTATCACTGTGGACTGGACAGGTTTTTTCGCAGATCGCAGACAAAATCTTTTTAGTACTCGTAATTGCGATCGTTTCTACACAATTTCAGCATGAGGGCGAAACGATTAGCGGTTGGGTCTCCGCAGTCATGGTGTCATTCACAATTCCCGCGATTTTATTTGGATCGATCGCTGGCGTATATGTGGATCGTTGGAATAAAAAAACAGTTTTAGTTAGCTCAAATATTCTGCGTGGAGTATTGGTTCTCAGCATTCCCCTACTACTCTGGGTTACGAGAAACAGCGTGCTACCTTGGGGCGCACCGACTGGCTTTTGGGGATTACTATGTATTACTTTTCTGGTCTCCACCTTCACGCAGTTCTTCACCCCTGCCGAACAATCAGCGATTACGCTCGTAGTCGAGAAACCAAAGTTACTATCGGCAAATTCGCTCTACACAACCACGATCATGGGGGCGTTAATTTTAGGATTTGCTCTTGGCGAACCACTTTTAGCCCTATCCGATCATCTTTGGCATAATGTCGGTCAAGAAATCCTTGTTGGCGGTAGTTATTTAGTCGCAGGAATTATTCTGATTCTATTGAAAACAGGCGAAACCAAAGAAGATCTACACCGTGATAGCTTTCATCTCTGGAATGACATCAAAGAGGGTTTGCAATATCTTAAGCATAAAAAAACTTCGCTATCAGCACTGATTCAATTAATTTGTACCTTTTCAATCATTGCGGCGCTGACAGTACTTGCCGTGCGTTTAGCAGAAGTAATGCCCGAAATTAAATCTGAGCAGTTTGGATTTTTGCTCGCCGTGGCAAGTGTGGGCATGGCGATCGGAGCGGGGATCGTGGCAAAACTAGGCGATCGCTGTAGCCGTCAAATGCTTTCTTTAATTGGCTCCCTTGGAATGTCAGCATTTTTGGGGATGCTAGCTGTTTTTAGCGATCGCTTTGTATTGGGGCTAATTGCGATCGCGGGTACAGGGATTTTTGCGGGATTATGCGTAATTCCGATGCAGACGGTAATTCAAGAAGAAACCCCTGAAGAAGTGCGCGGTAAAGTCTTTGGCTTACAAAATAATGCCGTGAATATTGCACTGAGTTTGCCGCTATCGGTTGCAGGGATTGCCGAATCCTATTTTGGATTGCAGAGGGTTATTTTTGCACTAAGTGCGATCGCGATCGCCACAGGTATTCTCACTTGGTACATTGCCCGCCAATTAGTCGAGCAGTCATAGATTTTATCTCCCTTTGATAAAGCAAAAGAAGCGCGACGGGCTTCTTTTGCTTTCGTGAAATCGTGTGATTTGTAACGCAATGCAAACAAACAATCAGGTAACATTGCATAGAGTCAGGCAAAGCCTGACTCTATGCAATTACTTACTCTTCACGATGCAACAACTAACACCTAATCCCAGCTTTAGCTTAACCATCCGCGTGCAACTCCTCAACCGCGCAGGAATGCTATCTTCAGTCATTGGCGTTCTAGCTGAAGCGGGAGGGAATCTCGGACAGATTGACCTCATCCAACAGACTCGCAAAATTTCAGTGCGCGATATCAACGTAAATGCTTATAGTACCGAGCATATGGACAAATTGATTGCCGTTGTCAAGGCAGTCCCCGAAATTCGCATTCTTGAAGTTTACGATCGCACTTTCCAAGTTCATAAAGGTGGCAAAATCCATCTCGAAGCAAAAGTTGCGGTAAAAAATCAAGATGATCTTGCGATGGTCTATACCCCTGGGGTTGGGCGCGTTTGCATGGCGATCGCGGAAGATAAACGCAAAGTTTATGACTACACGATTAAATGCAACACGATCGCTGTAGTTACCGATGGTACGGCTGTTTTGGGACTAGGCGATATTGGTCCTGAAGCTGCCATGCCTGTCATGGAAGGTAAAGCCATGCTCTTCAAACAATTTGCTGGACTAGATGCATTCCCGATTTGCTTGAATACTAAAGATGTCGATGAAATCGTGGAAACCGTAAAACGCATTTCTCCTGCATTCGGTGGCATAAACCTCGAAGATATTAGCGCTCCACGCTGCTTTGAAATTGAAAGACGACTCAAAGCCGAATTAGATATTCCTGTTTATCATGATGACCAACATGGCACAGCGATCGTTGTAGTTGCGGCTACACTCAACGCCCTCAAAGTTGTCAGCAAACCTATCGACACAGTGCGAATTGTGATGAATGGAGCTGGAGCCTCAGGTATCGCTGTAGCTCGTCTTCTGCGTGAAGCAGGTGTGAAGCGAATCGAGATGTGCGACTCTAGAGGCTGTATTAGCAAAGATCGCCCCGATCTCACGGCTGAAAAACTAGAATTTGCTAGCGATCGCTCTGGTTCTCTCGCAGAGGTGATCAAAGGGGCTGACATGTTTATCGGCTTAAGTGTAAAGGGCGCTCTTACGCCTGAGATGGTCAGAAGTATGGCTCCTGCACCAATTGTCTTTGCAATGGCAAATCCTAATCCCGAAATTCAGCCTGAACTAGTGGAAAACGATGTCGCAGTGATCGCCACAGGTCGCAGTGACTATGCCAACCAAATCAATAACGTATTGGCGTTCCCAGGGATTTTCCGTGGTGCACTTGATGCAAGGGTTACCCAAATCACGACTCAAATGAATTTAGGTGCTGCGCAAGCGATCGCCTCTTTAGTCAGCAGTAGCGATCTTGCTCCTGATTTTATCATTCCTTCTGTATTTGATCCCCGCGTTTCTCATGCTGTTGCTGCCGCAGTACATGCAGTAGCACGTCAGCAAGGACTAGCTAACGCATAAATAAAAGGACGTGCTTTGCACGCCCTTTTATTAGGACTTACGCATTAACCAAGATTCGTAGGGGCAATTCATGAATTGCCCCTACGAATCTCGGTTATGTTTGCATGGAGATAAATTCATCAACTAAATTTAGGAGTCTTTCGATCGCATCATTTAGTTTGATTGACTTCACTGGAAATCCATGGGCGACACGATTTCTAATTTCGTTCAAAGCGATCGCTCTCTCAAACTGATGATTAGAAATGCCTAGCTGATCGTGAAGATGATTGATCATCAAAATCGTTGGTAAGCGATCAATTGGAATTAATTTGTGTCTTGCATGTCTTCGCATCAAGATCTCGGCAAATATCCAAAGCGATAGAAAAGCAGCCTCATGTTCTCCAATCGAGATTAATTTGGCGATCCGTTCTTTGCGATGCAAGATTTGTGATTGCGTAAGTTTATGATCTGGAATATCTTCTTCAGCGATCGGCGTTGCATCTTCTCCAGTGATCAGCAAAAATCGCCAGCCACTATGCTCAGCAACATTTTTGGCAACCTCTCGATAGTGAGAAACTGGCAAATTTGTCGCCACATCTTTTACCTCAACAATAAATCCCTGATTTTCGGATATTTTTACCAGTAAATTTGGGCTATATCCATTTAAATCGAATGGAAGCTGCTGAATATGAGGTTGGTGAATAACTTCATATCCTTGGGATCCATAACATTCAATAACTTTTGTTTTGACCAAACTATTAATACTTGTACTACTTGAACACATTTATATTGCCGACACATTGCCTTAAGCAAAAAACTATACCAGTTGTCAAAATGACGTTGACATTTTAGGGATAGGATGGGCGGCGCGAAGCGCTGCCCATCCTATCTAGTTGAGAATTGGTATTACATGAAATCACGTGGATCGGTGATATGTCCTGTCAAAGCAGAAGCCGCCGCCGTATAGGGCGAAGCAAGGTAAATTTGCGCTTGCTTATTACCCATTCGACCAGGAAAATTACGGTTTGTCGTCGAGACACAAACTTCCGCTTCATTGACGCGCCCAAATGTATCTTGTGGTCCACCCAAGCAACCAGCACAGGATGGTGAAGCTGGTTCAATACAACCCGCTTGCAAGAAGATTTCTGAGAGTGTCAAGCCATCAATCTTCAAGCTGAATAGATCGTTGTAAACCTTCTGTGTTGCTGGTACAAGGTAAGTGGGAACCTTGACCTGTTGACCTTTGATCAATTGGGCGGCGTGATAGAAGTCTTCTGTTTTACCACCAGTGCAGGAGCCGATATATACGCGATCGATCTTCACATCTTGCACTTCGCGAACAAGAGCGCGATTGTCAGGAGAGTGAGGCTTTGCCACTACGGGTTCTAGTTTGGAGACATCGTAATGCTTGACGTAATAGTACTCAGCATCAGCATCGGCGTAGAGCGACTCAAAGGGCTTGTCAGTGCGCGATCGCACATAGTCGAAGGTAGTCTGATCTGGCGCAATCACGGCATTTTTACCGCCAGCCTCGATCGCCATATTGCAGATCGTCATCCGCTCTTCCATGGTCATTTTGGCGATCGCTTCGCCTTCAATCTGTAAAGCGCGATAGTTTGCACCACTAACGCCGATATCACCAATTACTTGCAAAATCAAATCCTTAGCCAACAAGTAAGGCGGCATTTCACCATCAAAGACAAACTTCATCGAGGCAGGAACCTTTAGCAATAATTTGCCCGTTCCCAAAACAAAGGCAGCATCGGTATTGCCGATGCCTGTGGCAAATTGTCCAAAGGCTCCCGCATTACAGGTATGTGAATCAGTGCCAAATAGTACTTCACCTGGTCGCGTGTGACCTTCTTGCGCAAGGGCAATATGGCAAACACCTTTATAGTCAGGATTTGCTTTAAAATCTGAAAGATCGGTAATGTCGTAGAAATACTTAATGTCTTGCTCTTTGGCAAATTCTCTCAAAATATCAATATTGCGATTAGCTCTTGTATCTTTGGTAAAAATATAGTGATCGGGGATCAATACTAATTTTTCTTTGTCCCACACCTTGGCATCTTGACCAAATTCACGCTTAAATACACCGATCGTGCCAGGGCCACAGACATCATGGGTCATTAGCAGGTCAGCATTCACCCAAATATTTTCGCCTGGGCTAATGTGACTTTTGCCCGACGCTTTTGCCAAAATCTTTTCGGTGAGTGTCATTCCCATAATTGTGATGTCCTTGCGTAGATGTTGATTCCTACTTGTTTTGTAAATTAAATTATAGTCCGAGATCGGAAGTTTTTAAGTTATCCCCATCTGTCCGTAATAACAATTCTCATTTTGAGAATTGTTATTACGGACAGATGAAATTTAATCTTTACGTAAAATCATGATTATGGCGATCGCTATATCATAATTTGTATTGAATTATGTCGATGTTGATTGGGGCAGCTTGCAACAAAAACATCATGATACGGGACTAATACTCAAACTAAGGCTCAAACTAAGTCTCAATAAAATTGATAGAGGATTTTATGTCCACACCAGAATCAGAACTTCCACAAAAAGCAGGACGGGCTGCTCAAGTTGGCGCAAGTCTTGCCACAGCTAAAATCGCAGGTAACCTTGCGCTAGCCTCTAGTATTACGATCGCCTTACTTGTGGGGATTGTATTTTCACTAGTTACCGCCACCATTTTTATCGTCAATAGTCCCAACCCTATTCTTGGATTTGGCGTTGCAGTTCTAGTCACGATTGTGGTGAATGCGATTATTTTCTTTGTGTCGCCTTGGATCATGGACTTGACTCAAGGCTGGCTCTATCATACTCGCTGGGTGAAGATCGAAGAAATCGAGCGACTCAGCCCCGAATCGGCGCGTGTGATTCAGCGCATCTGTAGTCTTAAGAAGCTGAAGCAGCCTCGCCTCGGCATCATTGATGATAATAATCCAACTGCTTTTACCTATGGCGCTTTGCCAGATAGCGCTCGTCTAGTAGTCAGTGCAGGTTTGTTTAAGTATCTTGACGATGATGAAGCTGCTACCGTTTATGCCCATGAATTGGGACATATTGTCCATTGGGATTTTGCGGTGATGACTGTGGCTTCGACATTGGTGCAGATCACCTATTTGCTCTATGTCACCATCCGTGAACTCGGCAAAAGAATTAATGATGAACGTGCCGAAAATGCAGCGATGGTTACGGCATTTATCGCCTATGCGTTTTACATCATTGGTACATATATGGTGCTTTACCTATCACGCACTAGAGAATATTTCGCTGACCATTTTGCTGCTGAGCAGACTGGTAATCCTAATGCTCTATCTCGCTCTCTGGTTAAAATTGCCTATGGCATTGTCCAGGAAACCGAGAAGTCTAAAGAACCAAGCCGTTTGATGCAAGGTACTCGCGCTCTGGGTATTTACGATGCTAAAGCTGCGGCTTCTACTGGTACTGCCTATCAAATTTCTTCTTCTCCAGAAAAAGTTGGTCGCCTATTTCTCTGGGATTTATTTAATCCTTGGGCATGGTGGATGGAGTTAAATTCGACTCATCCGCTGACGGGTAAGCGAGTTCGCGCTCTCAGTAACTATGCTGAGCAACTGGGCTTAGATATGGAATTTGATATGGGACATGTAGTTGCCGAAGGTAAACGCCTCGACAAAAAACGTCTCTATGGAACGTTCTATCAAGATGTCCTGCTTTATGGCGCAGAGTTTATCGCGATCGCAGTTGGTTTAGCGATCGGTGCTGCTACATACACAAGTATTGGAGGGCTGAGAGCATTTGTGGCAATTCCTCTATTGTTGCTTGGTGCGGTGATGATCTTTAAGCGATCGGTCATGTATCCAAGTTCCAAGAATGCGCCTGCGAATGATGTGATTATGCTCATGTCTGATGCCTACGCTAGCCCTTTGCGCGGTCAACCTGTGCAATTGGAAGGAACTCTGATTGGTCGTGGCGATGCAGGTTATGTGTTTGGTTCTGACCTGAAGTTACAGGACAAAACTGGCATGATGTATCTGCTCTATGCTTCGCGTTGGGGCCCTTTTGGTAATTTCTTCTTCGGAATGAAGCGTGTAGAAGGCTTGATCGGAACAGAAACCACAGCAAAAGGTTGGTTCCGTCGCGGTGTTGCATCTTGGATGGATTTAGAACTTCTATCTACCAAAAATGGCAACAAAGTTTCGAGTCATCCTGCCTTTTGGGGTTTGGTTTTGTCAATCGTCTTTTTAGCGATCGGTACGCTACTATTTTTCGTTAAATAGTTCCTAACCCATATATCTCACAAGAAAGAGAGGGCGATCGCCCTCTCTTTCTTGTAAAAACTAATTCGTATAAAGAGAAAGAATGAGCTATGAAAGATTATGACTTTACGTTGAAGTTTAATCTCCCAGATTCACAAGTTGACCCCAATGAGTATGTTGAGCAACTCTATGAAAATGGGTGTGATGACGCTTTAATTGGTGTTGGGAATAAAGGGTATATTGCACTAAATTTTATGCGTGAGGCTTCGTCTGTTTCCGAGGCTATTTCTAGTGCTATTACTGATGTGGAACGAGTTATTCCTCATGCGACCATGATTGAAGCAACAACAGATTCTGTTAGGTTGACAGATAAAGCTGAAATTATTAGATATATTCGCTAAAATCTAGTGCTACAATCGGATTGTGTGGAATAAAAACTTAAATGCCTACTGATGCTCAACTGAGAGGCTTATATCGTCTGATCTATTGGTTAACGTATATTATGCTTCAGCCTGTACATATTGCCTGCATTGATGAGCGAACAAATAATCTGTACGTTTTGGCTGGAAATACTGAAGATCTAGAGTTCCAAATTACGCCGAATGGAGAGGTGTTCTGATGAGTGAAGTTAACTATGAGGCTATGTCAGATCAGGAATTAAGACAACATTTTCTTCTGCATCGTGAAGATAAGATTGCTTTCAGAGCTTATCTAGATAGACTTGCTGATCGCAAACGAGAGATTATTACAACTGTAGATGCTCCTGATTTTGACGAGAAAATTCAAGCAGCAGTTTTGCGAAAAGTGAAAGCAGCAAAAGTCTAGATAGCTAAATCTGAAGTTGATGCGTATCTTTTAGAACGTCAACATAACACTGCATTAATTCATCAAGAAACTGAACAACGGCTTAATCAATTGGGAATCCGCGATCGCTTAATCGCTAGATAATCACGGCAAGCGATCACCAATGTCTTTCTGCATCTAAAAATTGGGGTAACATAATTCCAGCTAACAATTTATGGTTTAACATCTATGGAACCTCCTAATCCTATAATCGCGAAACTTCAAGGTATAATTCCATTTCTAGACTTGATTCCATCAACTTCAACCTTAGAGTTAGAGTTTGTGCAAAGAATCCTGAAATGCTCACCTGGCATTTTTGCCACTACTGGTCAAACTCAAACAGGTAAGCTCACAATTTTATTAGCAATTGTACAAGAGTTTACCAAGTCAGGATTACCAGTCAAACTTTTTACAGAAGATCTGAATTTCTATTGTGAACTACCAGAAAACTGGTCAATTCAGATTGTTACACCGACAGAAATCGCTTGGATGGAAGCAATAGAAAATTCAATTCAAGATTCTTCTAGTATTTTTGTTTTTGACAGAATGGACTCAAGAAACTATCGTGCAGTCTTTCTTGCAGCTCAACAAAAACGATGGATCTTTACTAGTATTGACACACCTTATATAGGGATTGATGTTGTCTACAGTTTTCGAGATTGGAAAGGAATAAATTACTCGGAAATTCTTCAGCTATTTTCTTGTATTTGGTCACAGGCACTTTTACCTATCTTATGTTCAAATTGTGCGCGCCCAATTCAAGTAAGTCTCGAATCAATGCAATTGTTAGACCCCAGTACTCATCACTCAGAAGAACTATGGCAAGAAGTGGGCTGTGAGATCTGTGAACAAAAAGGAACAAAAGGTCGATGTGCTACCTACGAAATTTTACAGATTGATGATGAGACACGACCAATTTTACAGAATTATTTAGAAAAAAGTATTCTTACACCTTTACCAATTACTAAACATCAGACAATCCAAGACTTTTCTCGAAGCCTTTTGAGATCGAAACAGGTTGGGGTTAATACCTACAAGAGATTCATCACTCAAAACCCTTTACTGCGTGTTCAACATCTACTCGAACATGAAAAATATCGCTCAGCCCAAATGCAAGACATGTTCAGCCGCTTTGTCACTCGGCAGGTGGTGGATCGGATTATGCACAGCTCAGATTTTGCCGAGATCGTTGCAGGTGAAAGACGTAAAGTAACTTGTGTGTTCTGTGACGTTCGTAACTTCACATCCTATGCCGAAACTGCCTCTCCTGATGATATTTTTGCACTACTTAACAGGTACTTTCAAGACATCATTGAAATTGTTTTCCAATATGAAGGCACAATTGATAAGTTTATTGGAGATTCAATTATGCTGGTATTCGGTGCTCCAACCGAACAAATCGATCAGGAAATAAGAGCAGTTAGTTGTGCGATCGCCATCCAACACAAGGTAGCTGAAATCAACAAGATGAGGATTAACACAGATATTATCAATCTTGGCATCGGCATCAATACAGGAGAAGTTATAGCTGGTTGTTTGGGAAGCGAACGTCGAATGGACTATACTGTCCTTGGTGATGTCGTGAATGTGGCGGCACGTCTTGAAAGTAGAGCTATTGCTAAACAGATATTAATCAGCAAGGAAACTTTTACGGCTGTGCAAGACAAAATCTCCTGTCGTTCTGTTGGTGAGTTATCCTTAAAAGGGAAAGCTGACAAACTATCAGCCTTTGAAGTGGTTTATGAATGACCCAAGCTTGTGTGATTTCAAATGTAGCGAGATATAGCAAGGTCTGATAATGCCGATCGCAATTCAAGTTATTCTGCTGGTTTTTACGACACTTTATCAAGCGATCGCTAGCTACTTAGAAGATAAGCGATCGCCTATTGGTCAATTGATTGATGTCGGTGGATATCGGCTGCATCTTTATACTCTAGGAGAAGCCAAACCAACAATCGTGCTAGACCATAGCTTAGGAGGCGTAGAAGGCTATCTGCTGATAGAGGAATTAGCCAAACTAGGACGAGTATGTATTTGCGATCGCGCAGGATATGGATGGAGCGACCATAGCCCACATCCTCGCACCAGCGGGCAAATTGTAAAGGAACTTGACATACTGCTAACTCAAGCCAAAATCGAGCCACCTTACATCTTGGTTGGCGATTCCTTTGGTAGTTACAATGTCCGACTATATGCACACTTGTTTCCTCAAAAAGTTTCGGGTATCGTCCTCATCGATGGACTGCATGAGATCGGGATGCTAAATATGCCGCTCCAATTAAAGGCTCTCAAGTTGTTTTTTCTGTCAGGCTTTGTGATGTCTATCTTTGGCTCAGCATTTGGGGTTATTCGATTATTGAAAACATGTAGAGTATTTGAATTAATCAAGCCAGAGTTACGGAGTTTTTCTGAAGAATCTCGCGATCGCGTGAAGCGTTCTTTTTGTCTTCCCAAACATTGGATTACGATGAGCCGAGAGATCATCAATCTAGACAAAAGTTCAGCGCAAGTGAGTGTCGCTAAACATTTTGGCTCATTACCTATAGTTAGCATTAAAGCCGCTTCCTTCTTTAAGCCTGCATTTTGGACTGCATTTATTCCTCTGAGAAGCATTAATCAGTTACGAGATAAAATGCATCTAGAGCTAAGCCAATTATCCACAGATTGTCTGCAAGTTGAGGCAAGTCAAAGTGGTCATTTTGTATGGGTAGACCAGCCAGAGCTACTTGTAAACGCGGTAAAAACTGCGATCGATAAAATTGCTGAGCATTAAGTATTCTATGGTTTGGCGAAACGAATCATACTTACTGGCGAAGTAAAACTAATATTATTCTTTTTAATCCATCCTTTCTTTCCATATGGAAACTCTACCCCAATCCAACCACTATCTGTTTGAGACTGAAAAACAGTGAGAACCTCATGCTTTGACATCATACTGACAATATTTGATCGCGCATCTGGACGTTCCCGAATTTCGACACAATCGCCTAACGTCCATACGTACCGTTTGTTTTGACTCTTCCATAACTGTTCTATTTGATTCCATTGTGCAATCACTTCTCCTCTGAAAAACTGCAAATCAAAATTTTCGTTGAGACTTGCTCCAGGTAAATCCGTAACTCCAAGATAAACTGTCTTTACTCCATCTGGCTTGATAAAGAGATACATACTCTCTTGACTGGTGTCATCACCCATGTAAAACAATAGTTCTTTTCGCCCATTGCCATCTAGATCTTTATCCAAAGTTAATTTATGAATCCAGTAACTAGCCAGACTAGTCCCATAGGACTGTTCAAGAATGACCTTACCTGTTTGCTGTCCATCAGCATACAAGGTATATCTCACAAACTTCCCTGATAATGTCTGACAAGCGTTTGAGTCATATTTGGGAACTAAAACTGGACGAATAAAATAGCTAGCAACAATGCGATCGGGTTTTCCGTTGTTGTCAATATCTTCGTTAATAACAGTTTCAGATTTTGGCAATTCTAAATTAGTCTTTGTGCTTGCCAAAGCAGGAAGACAACTAATTGATGAAAATCCTATAATTAATGCGATTCCAAGACTTTTTATCATTTATCCAATTCCAACTGACTTTCTGCAAAACTGGAGAACCATTAGGGATTAACCCAATACCGAATAGTAAGTTGGGTTGTTTGGGAAGACGAACTAATGTTAACTGATGTTCCTGCCCAGCCCCGCAAGTCACTAACTGGAATATTTTCACCGAAGACATAACGCTTTTTCTGGATTGCTCTTTTTTCGAGAGCTTCAGGGAATTCACGATAAGGATCTAATCCTGTCTGTGTTTCTTTCCTCCACTCTCGTACAAGACTTGCTGCTTTAGTGAGTGCTTCCGCATGTGTTAATAGAACACCTCGCTTAGTAGGGAACTCGAAAACAAAAACTTGGATGATACTGGTACAAGCATTCCATGTGAGCTTTCCACTCACATCTCCAGACAGTCTTGCCTGTTTAACGCCATTAGTTTCTTTCAATGTGCAATTATTCTTTAGTGGAGCACTTACGAGTTCTTGTGTAAATGAGCCTGATAACGCGATCGCAAAAAAGCAAGGTAGAACTTTAGCTCTCATTCCGATCCTCCAAAGCATTATGAGTATATGCGATCGCTAAAATAGTTTTAGAAATAGGTAATGTGACAGCCATAAGAGTATTTTCAGCTAAATAGATTTTTCTAGGTTTAAGCTTGGTAGTTCTTCCAAAATTTCTTCGGGACTGTAGCCGCTTAATAGTTTCTCGATGTACAACTCTAAATGAACTAGTTTTACTACGCTTAATTGATGTAGTTTTTCTAGTATTTTCATCTCTTTTTGCCATTGTTCGACAGAGATAATTTGTGATTCGGCAACTTCGACTGTCACATTTGGAATATTAAACCCTTCAAGACTATAACCATCTTGCGCCAATTCAGTCATGGGATAATGTTCTACAACCGTAGCAACTGAACCCCGTTTGAGGTTATACATGGGTATATCTTGCAGCAAGACAACTTCAGAGAATAAAGGAAATTTAGGTTTCATAAATTACTTTGTATCTACCCTATTTGCTCCTTAATCTTCTTCAAGACGCGGAACACTTCAGCTAAATCTTGACTACCAGTGGGAAAAAATATTGAATATAATCGCGAAGCACTGTATAGGGGAGTTGGCTTGGAGATCGCCTTCAGGAAAATAAACTCATCACCATTGGTAATTAGCCCAAAAGATGGGATATCAGGTTGTGGGTTACACATCATGTATGACAAAGCTTGTGGCATTGCTAACGAAGCCATAATCGTGCGTTTTGCCTCAATCACTAATATCCATAGCTTTTCACGCACAATTAGAGTATCAATTCTTCCGCGCAAAACTTCTTCATCACCTTCTAGCGCGAATTCAACTGATTCTTCAGTTCGCACCTCGTATTCAGGTTCGTAAAAGCCAACCAAATCTAACAATGGTGAGATCATGAGCTTGTCAACAGCACCTTCGGCTAAAATACCTCGCCTTCTATGTGCTGCAAATCGTACTAATAGGCGATCGATTGCTGCGTATTCAATCTCGGTGAGTTCTGGTAAATTTTCCTGCCATTCTCTAAAAAATGTAGGCGCGGTGCAAGGCAAAAGTTGAAATTTGTCTTCAACATCTGCGATCGCTAAAATAGTTTTAGAAATAGGTAATGTGACAACCATAGGAATATTCTCAGTCAACCGATACAGCTATTTTACAGTTTGTCTAAAAAAGTTGCATAAACAGTCATATTTTCTTTTCATGAAATGCGTAAAAGTTCTTTTTTTACCAGATCTCTATGAGATCGCAATCTTACTATCACTTCTGAAGGTTCTTTTTTAAGCCATTCTTGATAGTATTGTTCCTGAGACTGCTCTAGGCGGAACATATATGCATCAACTTGAGTGCGATTACGCCAATAATAGGTAATTACGGCATAGATTTTTTCTAGGTTTAAGCTTGGTAGTTCTTCTAAAATTTCTTCGGGACTATAGCCGCTTAAATAGTATTTGATGACATCTTGGATACCTATACGATGACCTTTGATGCTTATGTCATCAGGGTTTAGAAAATCGAAATAGTATTCTAAAAGCATAGTTGTTGACTCTTTTATGTAAATTCTATTTTAACTAAGCAATTAGATCACCTCGAAAATTAACTATCTAAAGTTTGTTGTAGGTATTCTTTAACTATTTAATCCATTTTTTAGGTAGATTTCGATACTCTTTCTTCCCAAGTTGTGACCAAAAATGCAGCCATTGACCCTGCTAAGTTGACTGCGAGTGTAGTGTGTCGAGGAGATGGTTTAATGGCTTTTTTCCCTTTACCATGAGCATCACTCAACTTATTGCGTAAGGTTCCAAGTCCGTGAATTACTGAAAAACAACCACTAAGAATTTGCTTGAAGACTTCTTCTTGATGCTGTTCAGGAGCCATATTAAGTTGTTTAGCAGTTTCTCTATAGAGTTTAAGCAAATCATCTTTATCGCTGTAAGCAATACTTGCGTCATCCAAAATATGTTTACAAACTGATTCAAGTAATGTACGTGCCATAGTAATTGCTGCTTCTGGATCTTCATCTCTGCGCTCCAGAGCTTTTTGCCAAGCAATATGCACATGTTCAGTATCAAACTCAACAAGGATTGTGGAAATGTCGTCATCTGCTGGTTGAGCCGCAATAATATTTTGCTCTAAAGATATAATCAACGAACCAAACTCTTCCCATATAAAGTTTTTCCGTTCTTGGTAGGTACTGAACTTTGATTTAATAAAACCCCAGAATTTTGATAGTTCATCACAAGTTCTAACAAATTGAGGCAGAAGATCTCTGACTGTGCTATCTCTTAATAACTCTAAACGGAGAATACTATAATCATCATCTTTCGTATCTTCATGTGTTGCACGGGCAATAAGAATATTTTGAAGTTGTCGTACTTTCTCTAAGCGTGTCGTCATTATTTCTAAAAGCTGCGCTATATATAACTTGTATGTATTAGTCTAATCGACACCCAAGATACTTCTGAAAATGCCACAGACAACGCAAAAAAAGGGACGCAAAGCGTCCCTTTTTTTTACTGTGCAGTTGTTGGTAAGACTGCAACTGGTTTTGATATTGGAGCTTTAGCTTGGAGAAACTTGGTTTCTTTTACAGCTTGATTGGATAGGGAGAAGAGAGGATTAGAAGCAATACCTGCGATCGCAGTAAATATAAGTGTAAATACGAGCGCCGCTTGTAAAGGCTTCATACCAACCTGAGTCCATGAAATCTCAGGATAGTTCTTGATCGACTCAGACATTTCTTGAGGCTCTTTGACTACCATCATCTTGACGACGCGGATGTAGTAATAGAGAG
Organism: Pseudanabaena sp. lw0831; assembly: GCF_016584665.1. Classification (GTDB taxonomy): domain Bacteria; phylum Cyanobacteriota; class Cyanobacteriia; order Pseudanabaenales; family Pseudanabaenaceae; genus Pseudanabaena. The sequence continues at coordinate 1,365 of NZ_BBJB01000065.1, read as the reverse complement.
AAACTACACTCATGACTAGAGCTAACAATACCAAGCCATAAGCTTGAGCTTGCCAACCAGCCCAGAAAATGTAGAGCTTACCAAAGAAACCTGCCAGAGGAGGAATACCACCGAGGGAGAGTAAGCAAACGCTCAGAGCCAATGTGAGTAGAGGGTCTTTTTGGTAGAGACCACTGTATTCGCTGATTTGATCGGTTCCCGTGCGAGAAGCAAACAGAATCACACAGGCGAAAGCACCCATGTTCATGAATAGATACAGGATCAAGTAAAAGATCATGCTGGCATAACCTGCTTCGGAGTCGATCGCCATGCCGAGCATCACAAATCCTGCTTGACCGATGGATGAATAAGCAAGCATCCGCTTGATGCTAGTTTGCGCGATCGCAACGACATTACCCAAGACCATGCTCAAAACGGTCAAGACCACAAACACATAATGCCATTGCAATGAAGCAAGAGGGAATACGGTAATTAAAAATCTGAGGGCAAGTCCAAAACCTGCAACTTTCGAGCCGATTGATAAAAAGGCAACTACAGGAGTTGGTGAACCTTCATATACGTCAGGAGTCCATTGGTGGAAAGGTACTGCTGAAATCTTGAAGGAAACTCCCGCAATCACAAACACCATGGAGATGATCAGGGCTGTATTGCTCACGGTGATCTTCGATGCGATCGCCGCTAGTGAAGTTTCGCCGCCAGAGAGTCCGTAGAGCAAAGACATGCCATAGAGGAAAATTGCTGAGCTAGCAGCACCGACTAATAAGTACTTAAGTGCGGCTTCGTTAGAACGGGGATCGCGCTTGGTGTATCCTGACAGCAAGTATGACGAAATACTCAAGGTTTCAAGTGAGACAAATACCATCACCATTTCGTCTGCGCCAGTGAGGAACATCCCGCCCAAGGTGGCACTGAGCAAAATCACCAGATATTCGCCTACTACTACGCCTGACTGCTCTAAATAACGCACAGAGACGAGGATTGTGAATAGTGCCGAGATAGCAATGATGCCGCGAAAAATAATGCTGAGTTTGTCACTATTAAAGCTACCCAAAAAGGCGATCGGATTTTCTAAGCTTGTCCATTGCCATACCAAAGCACCTGTTGAAACCGCTAAACCTGCGATCGCAATGTAGGGTAGAACATTTGCCGATTTACGCCCTGATGCAATCAGATCGACGATCAATACGAGTACCAATGTCCCAATGACGATTAGTTCTGGCAAGATCGCGCCACTATTGAGTAGAGCATTGAGACTTGCTGTATCCATACTTAATTCATGTGTTTGTTGCTATGGCAATTGTATAGCAAAAATAGAGTCGCTCTTATTTCTGATGACTTGATCAAACCCAAGATTGTTATGGCGGG
>NZ_BBJB01000064.1 GCF_016584665.1 Pseudanabaena sp. lw0831 | reverse complement strand
GCCCGCCATAACAATCTTGGGTTTGATGATTCTATTCAAGCCTTCTAATTATGGTTGGCTATATACATAGATTAATTTCTATGTATTGTATAAAAATAATAGACTTTACTCTATTAAGGTTTAACTCTAAGATATCAATAGCAACGAATCAATCGTTCTCAAGTTTTTTGCTAAGTCTTCTCATAACTTAGCTTCTAAATCTGGGTGAGTTGAGATTGCCTGTAGCTTTGCAAGCTGCAATTTAACTAAGGGCGATCGCAGCTCAGCTTTGCGCTGACTTAATAACACCTTAAAAATTTAATCACTTTTTCTAACTTCAATTAAAGGAACGAAATTATGTCTGATTTCAATCACAACATTTCACGGCGACGCTTTATCGCTACAGCAGGAGCAACGGCTCTAAGCTCAGCTTTGCTCAAAGGTTGCCTTGGCAATCCCCCCGAAGACACCCCAACTATTACTTCGGCACAGGCTACCAAAATCAGTATTCCCACTGAGCAAGTCCCAGAGATTACAAAAGTGAGACTTGGATATTTGCCAATTATTGAAGCTGCCCCATTGATCATTGCTAAAGAAAAGGGCTTTTTTACTAAATACGGCATGACTGATGTCGATGTATCGAAGCAAGCCAACTGGGGTGCAGCTAGAGATAACGTTAAAATCGGTTCCTCCGCAGGCGGTATCGATGGTGGTCAGTGGCAAATGCCAATGCCTTATCTGATTTCGGAAGGCATCATTACTGACAATCTCAAAATACCCATGTATGTATTGCTGCAATTGAATACACAGGGAAATGCGATCGCGATCGCTGATAAGCACAAAGACAAAGGCTTGACTCTAAAAGCAGATAAGGCAAAAGCTCTATTTGACAAAATGAAGTCTGATGGCACTAGATTCAAAGCTGCTTATACCTTCCCAAAATCTAATCAAGAATTTTGGATTCGCTATTGGCTTGCTGCAAATGGAGTAGATCCTGACACTGACATTGAGTTGTTGACTGTGCCAGCCGCCCAAACCGTTGCCAATATGAAGACTGGCTCGATGGATGCATTTAGCACAGGCGATCCTTGGCCTTACCGTATCGTTAAAGAGAAGATTGGGTTTATTCCTGCGCTAACTGCGGAAATTTGGAAAGGACATCCTGAAGAATATTTAGCGATGCGAGCTGATTGGGTGGACAAGTATCCCAAAGCAACTAAGGCAATCCTGAAAGCAATTATGGAAGCTCAGCAATGGTGTGACAACTTCGATAATCGCAAAGAATTAGTTCAGATTGTGGCTACTAAAAACTATTTTGGTGTTGCTACTGAAATTCTTGAAGATACGATGATGGGCAAGTATGACATGGGCGATGGTCGCATTATCAATGACAAGAGTATGGCTCCGCTCTATTGGAAAGATGCGAAAGGAAATGTTTCTTATCCCTATCAAAGTCATGACCTCTGGTTCATTACCGAAAGTGTTCGTTGGGGATTCTTGCCGAAAGATTCTTTAGCTACAGCTAAGGATTGGATCAAGAAAGTGAATCGTGAGGATATTTGGCGCGAAGCTGCTAAGGATGCTGGTTTCCCTGTTGCTGACATTCCGACTAGTACTTCTCGCGGCATTGAAGAATTCTTTGATGGCACAAAGTTCGATCCAGAGAATCCTCAAGCTTATCTTGATGGATTGAAGATCAAGAAGGCATAAGGTTTAGATCCCCCCCAGCCCCCCTTAAAAAGGCGAGAGAATAAATTAATTATCTTCTTCCCCCTTTACAAGGGGGATTGAGGGGGATCTCTTAAAGTTAATCACAAACAAATATTTTAGGAGTAACAAGTTTATGGCAGCAAGTATTGGTAATCGCAATTCATCAAATACGATCGCGAAGTTTTGGCAGAAAAATGCTCAGAATTGGGCGCTCCCAATCGTCGGGATTTTAGGATTTCTGATTGTATGGCAAATTCTTTCAAGTATTGGCTTAGTCAAATTGCCAAGTCCAATTAATATTATTTCCGAGAAGTCCACTCGCAATCTATTGCTGTATCCCTTCTTCGATCGCGGTGGTACTGACAAAGGACTATTCTGGCAGACTCTTGCTAGCTTTGAGCGGGTGGCTAAGGGCTATACCCTAGCTGCTGTCGTCGGTATTGGGGTAGGCATTCTGGTTGGCACTAATGCGGTTATTGACAAAGCACTCGATCCATTGTTTCAGTTTTTGCGGACAGTTCCACCGCTTGCATGGGTTCCGATCGCACTTGCTGCACTCCGTCAAAATGAACCAGCCGCCTTGTTTGTTATCTTCATCACGGCAGTTTGGCCAATCTTGTTAAATACCGCCGTGGGCGTTAAGCAAATCCCTCAAGACTATCGCAACGTCTCGCGAGTGCTACAACTTTCTCGCCAAAAGTATTTCTTTAAGATTCTGATTCCTTCCGCTCTTCCTTACATATTCACTGGTCTACGCATTTCTATCGGTCTTGCATGGCTTGCCATTATCGCCGCCGAAATCATCATGTCAGGTATCGTCGGTATCGGCTTCTTTATTTGGAATGCTTACACCAACGATAAGGTTGGCGAAGTTATTCTGGCTCTGGTTTACATCGGTGCTGTCGGCTTGATCCTTGACCGTGCGATCGGCTGGCTACAAAACGTTATTTTGCCAGAAGAACAGAAGTAGGTTGAAATACCCCCCTTAGTCCCCCCTTGCAAGGGGGGAAACAAGAAATTAAATCAAAGTTCTCTCCCCTTTGCAAGGGGAGGGTTAGGGAGGGGTTCAAGATTAATTTTATAATAGGAGAATTTTAAAATGAGTAGTTTTGTTTCAGTCGATCGCGTAGAGAGAACATTTCCCTTAGGTGGTGGCAAAGAATATATCGCCCTTAAAGGAATTGATTTAGATATTAAAAAAGGTGAATTTATTTCCCTGATCGGTCACTCTGGCTGTGGAAAATCCACCTTACTGAACATGATCGCAGGATTAGACCTGCCCACTAGCGGAGTAGTCATGCTCGAAGATGAGCGCGTAACCCGTCCAGGTCCCGATCGCATGGTGGTATTCCAAAACTATTCGCTATTGCCTTGGCTATCGGTACGCGATAATGTGGCTCTGGCTGTTGATGAAGTTCTATCCAACTTGCCAAAAGATGAGCGTCATGCTTTAGTTGAACGATATGTAAACATGGTGGGGCTAGCCCACGCGATTGACAAGCCACCCACGCAGCTATCGGGTGGTATGCGTCAGAGGGTAGCGATCGCTCGCGCCCTAGCAGTCAGACCAAAACTACTTCTCCTTGATGAACCCTTTGGAGCTTTGGATGCGCTGACTCGTGGCAATCTGCAAGAAAAGTTAATGCAGATTTGTAATGAAGACGAAGTTACAGCAGTAATGGTCACTCATGATGTTGATGAAGCCGTATTGCTAAGCGATCGCATTGTTATGCTCACCAATGGACCATCTTCAAAAATTGGCGGCATTTTAGAAGTAGATATTCCTCGCCCTCGTCAAAGACTGGAAGCAGTTAAGCATCCTAGCTACTACAGTTTACGCAGCGAGATTATCTATTTCTTAAACCAACAGAAGCGCGTTAAAAAGCTCAATGCGCGAACGGTTACTACCGTTGCCCGTCATGGCTTGGAAAAAGTCAATCTAGAGATCGGCTTTGTTCCCTTGACAGCCTGTGCGCCGATCGCTGTGGCAAAAGAGAAAGGCTTCTTTGAAAAACATGGGCTTGATGAAGTGTCACTAGTGCGTGAAACCAGTTGGCGCGGGATTGTCGATGGTATCGCAGGTGGTTATCTTGACGCAGCGCAAATGCCTTCGGGATTACCAATGTGGATGACTCTCGGTGGTGCTGGTGCTTGCAAACCAATTGTTACCGCCCTAACCATGACCCGCAATGGTAACGCGATTAGCCTCGATCGCCGTTTCTACGATCGCGGTATTCATACCCTTGCTGATTTTAAAGGGATGCTGCAAAATACACGCGATCGCTCTCACCGCATGGGTGTAGTCCATCCCTCTTCAATGCATAATCTGCTACTGCGTTATTGGTTAGCCGCAGGTGGCATCGATCCAGATCTTGATGTTGAGCTAAAAACAATTCCCCCCGCGCAAATGGTAGTTGACCTCAAAGCTGGCAGCATCGATGGTTTCTGTGTTGGTGAACCTTGGAACTTCCGCGCTGCGATGGAAAATATCGGCTTTACCGTCGCCACGGATTTGGAGATTTGGCAAGGACATCCTGGGAAAGTTCTCGGCGTGCGCGAAGATTGGGCTAATGCCTATCCAAATACACACATCGCTCTCGTCAAGGCATTACTAGAAGCTTGTATGTATTGCGCTGACCCGAATAATGCTGAAGAGATTCGCCAAATCCTCTCTCGTCGTGCCTATGTCAGCACGAATGTTAATTACATCCATTTAGGTAATCCTGATGATGTCACCTGTGCGATCGATTCCCCGATGCGCGAACCCGCTCACCATCAGTTCTATGGCGCTGGTGTCAACCGTCCCAGCCGTTCTGAGCATCTCTGGCATATAACCCAAATGGCGCGTTGGGGCGATGTTCCCTTCCCCCGCAACTGGGTAGAAGTTCTCGAAAAAAGCTGCCGCGTTGGAGTGTTCAGTACGGCGGCGCGTGAGCTTGGGTTGACGGATATCACCTATAGCCGTAATGCGATTCAACTGTTTGATGACATTCCCTTTGATGCCGAAGATCCGATCGCTTATCTCAATCAGCTAGAGATTAAGCGCAATATCACAATGGCAGAGATTGGCATGGACTCTATGCGAATGGTTGCTTAAATGCGATCCCCCTCAATCCCCCTTGTAAAGGGGGAAGAAGATAATTAATTCTCCCCCCTTTACAAGGGGGGCTGGGGGGGATCTACACATCAAACTTTAAGGACAAAATTAAAAAGAACATGACTCAAACAACCCTTAATCCCACATCGATCGCTACAATCCCCCCTCAAGAATCCTTCCTTCGCATTGAAAATGTTTCCAAAATTTATCCGACTCCCAATAATGGCGAATATGTTGTTCTCAAGGATGTAAATCTACATATCCAAGAAGGAGAATTTATCTGCCTAATCGGTCACTCTGGCTGCGGTAAATCCACGCTTCTCAATATGGTTGGTGGCTTCTCAAAACCATCGATCGGTGAAGTTTTAGTTAATGGCAAACTGATTACCAAACCAGGACCCGATCGCATGGTGGTATTCCAAGGTTATGCGCTCTTGCCTTGGCTCACAGTATATGAAAATGTCATGCTAGCGGTTGACTCAGTTAATCCTAATCTCTCAAAAAGCGAGAAAAATGATATCGTCCGCCATCACCTCGCCATGGTCGGATTGAGTGAATCGGCTGAAAAAAAGCCAACTCAAATTTCAGGTGGGATGAAACAGCGCGTATCGATCGCCAGAGCCTTGTCCATCCGTCCCGAAGTCTTAATTCTTGACGAACCCTTTGGCGCTTTGGATGCAATTACCAAGGAAGAATTACAAGAAGAACTTCTCCAAATCTGGACAGAACATCGCTGTACAGTATTGATGATTACTCACGATATCGATGAGGCGTTATTCCTAGCCGATCGCCTTGTGATGATGACCAATGGACCCGCCGCCAGTATTGGGGAAGTCTTAACGATTCCCTTTGCTCGTCCCCGCGATCGCGCTCAAATTATGGAAGATCCCTTATACTACGATCTGAGAAATACGGCTCTAGACTTCTTATATAACCGCTTTGCCCATGACGAGTAATAAAGCCCTCACCCCTAGCCCCTCTCCCTTTGGGAGAGGGGGACAAGAGTGTAGAATAGAGTTTAGCGATCGCCTAGCGGTAATCGCTACAATGCATCGTAAGGAATTAGCGATCGCGCCAATTGTACAAACATCCTTGGGCGTGAGAGTTGCCGTACCTCAAGATTTTAATAGCGACTTGTTCGGCACATTTACCCGCGATATCGATCGCCCTGCTAATCAAATTGAAACGGCAAAACTCAAAGCGGAGAAAGCTTTAGAACTAATTGATGCTGATTTGGCGATCGCTAGTGAAGGTAGCTTTTTCCCGCATCCAATTTTAGGTATTTCCTACAATCGCGAAATTGTGTTTTTGCTTGATAAAAAGCATAACTTCTATGTTTACGGCGAATATCTTTCCACTAACACGAACTTTCGGCATCAAGAGATTTCTAGCTACGAACAAGCCTACGATTTTGCTCTCAAAGTTGGCTTTCCCGATCATGCGATCGTGCTGATGCTAGATGCTAACACTTCGGCAAAAGAGGCTATTTATAAAGGAATTACCTCAGAGGATTTACTCGAAGAATCTGTCCATGAGTTGCTAAAACAATCGCCACAAATCCACATAGAGACAGATATGCGATCGCTTTATAATCCAACTCGCATGAAAAATATTGCCAAAGCTACTGAAGATCTAGTACGCAAGTTACAGCAACTCTGTCCCAATTGTAATTTTGTAAATTTCGATGTAGCGAAAAGATTAAAGGGTCTACCCTGTGAACTTTGCGGACTGCCCACTCAAGTTACTCGCGCTCATGTCTATTGTTGCGATCGCTGCCAGTTTCAGCAAGAAGTTCTCTTCCCAGATGAAGTACAAACTGCTGATCCGATGTACTGCTCCTATTGCAATCCTTAATCTCCAAAAATGTTTAAGAGTGCTGCAATGCAACACTCTTAAACATTTTTAGAGACTTATTCGATCGCTTGTAAAACTACTTTTGGTGAAAGTTTATCCTTAAACCAAACTGTCAGCGCAGGAGTATCGCTTACTTTTACGCCTGCTTTCTCCAGATTCAGTCGTTCAGAAATCGCTAAAATCAAGTTTTCGCAATTAGCTTGTCGTACTTGCGAAAACTTCTTGCGTAAATACTCAGGTCGCCAGTAGCCGACAATCTCTAATAAATAGGTGCGTCCATCGGGATGCACTAATCGAAAGTCGGGAATCATCACACTCCCAGGGATGGGAATTAAATCTACTTCTCTTTCTAGTTTCCATTCTGTTTTCAATTCAGCCCAACGCTCGGCAAACGATGACTCGATCGCACTGTCATACATTTTGCCAGCAGGATAATGGCTGACTAAACCACAATCAGAATCGAGAGTAAATAAACCTGTGCGCTTTTGTTTTGAATAAGTGTCTTTTTCAACGAGGGTGGCTTGGAGACTCCATTTGGTAACATGCAGCAAAGCAGGAAGAAGCTTAGCGATCGCAAGTCCGTAACGGGTACTCGTACCAAACAAACTCGTAGCACCATCAACCGTAATCGTAAAGCCATAATCGACATCGCCTTCGATATAGGACATTAGTTGAAATAACTTGAGATAACGGAATAGTAGCTTATATTCCCCAGGGTCATTGCGATGGACTTTTAAGGTCATGTGACTTGCCCGATAGAAAATCCCTTGCACTTGTGAGAGATTGTATCGATGGATTAGGGCTTCAGGCGTAGGACTTTCAAATTGCGTCAGAATCCGATTCTCCATGAGATCGGCATAAAGTCCCATTGTGATTTGTGCAGGTAAGACTTCACGCTTAAGCTCTTCTGTTAGGCTATCGGCAAGCTTGGTGAGAGTTTGCTGTGTAGCTTGCTGACTAGGTATAACTTGAGCCGACAATTCAAAAATACGGCGACGTAATTCCTGCGGTTCGAGGGGACTAATAATTTCAAAAGTGCTGAAACTAGACTTGAGAATATGTGCCAATCCCCTCTTTACCCGATAATCGGGTGTGTCGCCTTCCAGTTCTTGCAATAAGTGATCGAGTTCGCTCTGTTTTCCACCCTTAGCATTCTCAAAAATTGCGATTAATTCTATAGCGATCGCAGTTAGATGTTTATCATCTAATTTCAATCTTTTAGGAACGACGGTTTCGCCATTCAGTCGATGCATCAGGAGTTCGCTAGGCAGCATAAAAGAAAAGGCTTGTGCAGATTAATTATTATTCAGAAGCTAGTGCGATCGCATTGATCGTATCCATAATTTCGCGGCTTTGCTGTTGGTTTTGAGGGTAGTCCACGCGAATTCCGCTATCGGCTATCAGGGCATCATAATAGCTCGCAGTTTGTCATCATCAAGTAAAGCGCTCCCCATTGTCAAGACAAAAAAGTATAAAAGTTAAGATAAAAAGCTGCATCGACAAAAGGCAATCAAAATAACTACATATGAACCTCCTTGTTAGGTTGTTTAAAATGAACTGTTGCAGGAGTTTGATAGTCCAAAGACTGATGCAGTCTTACATTGTTGTAGAAGTGGAAATATTTATCCAACTCCTGCATCGCCTCTTTGACCGATGTGTAAGCTTTGGGGTACACCTCCTCATACTTCACCGATCGCCACAACCGCTCTACAAAGATATTGTCTAAGGCTCGACCTCGCCCATCTTGGCTGATGGCTATTCCTTTCTGCTCTAATCTGCTGGTGAAAGCTAAGCTGGTAAATTGACTACCCTGATCGGTGTTAAAGATCTTGGGTGTATTCTGAGTCAAAGCCCGATCCAAAGCACTGAGGCAAAAGGTAACATCCATGGTGTTAGATAACTCCCAAGATAGTACATACCTGCTGTACCAATCGATTACGGCGACCAAATAGATATGTCCTTGCGGTAGTGAAATGTAGGTAATATCTGTACTCCAAACTTGGTTGGGGACTGTTATTTCTTGCTCCTTTAAAAGATACGGGTACTTCCTTACGTTGTCTTTAGCTTTGCTGAGATTTGGTTTGGGATAGATCGATTCTAAACCCATCTCTCTCATCAATCGCCTGACTCGTTTAGGGTTGACGGCTTCACCTTGTGTGGCAAGCCAAGCCGTCATTCTGCGGACACCGTAGAATGGTGTTGTAGTGAACTGTTTGTCTAACATCTGCATCAGCTTTAGATTTTGCTCACTTTCGGGTTTCGGTTCATAGTAAAAACTAGACCTTGCTAGTCCCAATAGTTCGCACTGTCGAGCAATCGAGATTGATCGATGCGTTGGCTCAATCAATTCTTTCTTCTCAGCTACGGCTAAGACCAGATTTTTTTTTCATCCAGTCCAGTTCTACCTTGAGCTGACCGATTTGTTGATACAGTGCGCCTGTCAAATCTTCCTCCTTTTTTTCTTGCTGTCCTCGACCACTGGCAAATAGGCTTGGCATTTCATCTAGCAGTTGTTTCTTCCATAGAGTCACTTGGGTTGGGTGTACCTCGGCTTCTCCTGCTATTTCGTTGATTGTTTTCAATCCTTTCGCTGCTTCCAGCGCTATTTTGGCTTTGAATTCTGCACTGTGTTTTTTTCGTTGCATTATTTTTATTTTCTCCATACTTTCTTCGTGATTTCTGGCAGCTTTTCTATCTTAATCTCCTGTCCGATTTATAGGGAGCATTATAAAGTGCGATCAAGAGATTTCTACTAACTTGCCTTCAATAAATTTATGTAAAATACTGGAGATAAGTAATGGATAGGGAATTCCTTCTGCTAATGCACGGTTTTGTAGCGATCGCAGGTCTTTTTCGGAAACAGAGATGTTGATTGTGCTATTTTGGGCAAAGGTTGCAGAGGCGATTTGTTTATGCTGCTCTAGCTCTTCCTGCCAGGTTGCTGTGCGAGTGAGGCGATCGCTTTCAAATGCTTCTAAAATTTCTTGTTCTTCGAGGTCAAGGTTAATCATGGGTTTTATAATGCTCCCTATAAATCGGACAGGAGATTAAGATAGAAAAGCTGCCAGAAATCACGAAGAAAGTATGGAGAAAATAAAAATAATGCAACGAAAAAAACACAGTGCAGAATTCAAAGCCAAAATAGCGCTGGAAGCAGCGAAAGGATTGAAAACAATCAACGAAATAGCAGGAGAAGCCGAGGTACACCCAACCCAAGTGACTCTATGGAAGAAACAACTGCTAGATGAAATGCCAAGCCTATTTGCCAGTGGTCGAGGACAGCAAGAAAAAAAGGAGGAAGATTTGACAGGCGCACTGTATCAACAAATCGGTCAGCTCAAGGTAGAACTGGACTGGATGAAAAAAAAATCTGGTCTTAGCCGTAGCTGAGAAGAAAGAATTGATTGAGCCAACGCATCGATCAATCTCGATTGCTCGACAGTGCGAACTATTGGGACTAGCAAGGTCTAGTTTTTACTATGAACCGAAACCCGAAAGTGAGCAAAATCTAAAGCTGATGCAGATGTTAGACAAACAGTTCACTACAACACCATTCTACGGTGTCCGCAGAATGACGGCTTGGCTTGCCACACAAGGTGAAGCCGTCAACCCTAAACGAGTCAGGCGATTGATGAGAGAGATGGGTTTAGAATCGATCTATCCCAAACCAAATCTCAGCAAAGCTAAAGACAACGTAAGGAAGTACCCGTATCTTTTAAAGGAGCAAGAAATAACAGTCCCCAACCAAGTTTGGAGTACAGATATTACCTACATTTCACTACCGCAAGGACATATCTATTTGGTCGCCGTAATCGATTGGTACAGCAGGTATGTACTATCTTGGGAGTTATCTAACACCATGGATGTTACCTTTTGCCTCAGTGCTTTGGATCGGGCTTTGACTCAGAATACACCCAAGATCTTTAACACCGATCAGGGTAGTCAATTTACCAGCTTAGCTTTCACCAGCAGATTAGAGCAGAAAGGAATAGCCATCAGCCAAGATGGGCGAGGTCGAGCCTTAGACAATATCTTTGTAGAGCGGTTGTGGCGATCGGTGAAGTATGAGGAGGTGTACCCCAAAGCTTACACATCGGTCAAAGAGGCGATGCAGGAGTTGGATAAATATTTCCACTTCTACAACAATGTAAGACTGCATCAGTCTTTGGACTATCAAACTCCTGCAACAGTTCATTTTAAACAACCTAACAAGGAGGTTCATATGTAGTTATTTTGATTGCCTTTTGTCGATGCAGCTTTTTATCTTAACTTTTATACTTTTTTGTCTTGACAATGGGGAGCGCTTTA
>NZ_BBJB01000063.1 GCF_016584665.1 Pseudanabaena sp. lw0831 | reverse complement strand
CCAGTATTTCGGGTAAGTAATACCAAGTTGTTAGAAATGGCGATCGCTGCAATTCGCAAGTCCATTGTAGACACACGAACTTTCTGATTTCGCATCTCATCAAATATGGCGATCGCCTTAGCATCAAATGGTAGAACTGGAGCCTTTGCAAAACTGTTGAGAGTTTCTAACAACAGCGCATATCCACGAGCCATATCTGTATTTGTTTGGGCGCGATTGATGAAGCTATGAGCGCCAATTACTTGCTCATGAAAACTAATAACTGATAAAGCAAAGTCAGAGAGCGAATGTTGTGACATCCGCAAAGTTAATCGAATAAACTCTGAACTGGAACGGCGCTGAAGAAAACTGATGTGGTCGGTATCGAGCAAATATTTCACGATTATTTGTCAGTGTCATCAATAGGTTTGTCAGACTGCCGAAAAGCACGTCCATATTCTAGAGATTCAAGAAAAGCTGAGTCGTCAGAGATTGAGCCTACGAGACTATCGAGCCAATTGTCAGAGTTAGGATTACTTTCAAATTTATGTTGAAGATCGAATACTACTTGTTCAAGGTTTATCAAGCGTTGCTCAAATGTTGCTGTGTCTAGCATGGCTGCTCCTAGATTGAAAGTTATTACTCAGTTTAGTAGAGGAAGAACTTACTCTAGTCTAACTAAAAAATTGTATCTTTGTTCAAGTCAGTATCGGTATAAACAAAAATAAGGTGCGTCGCACTTCATTAATGCAGCAGACAAGATCGGCGATCGCACTTATTGAACAACAGAGCTAGATATACATGCTGTCTCTCTATCAAGGCAATTAGAGCAATGAATTTTCTTTAATTCTTTAATAGGCTCAATCCAATCTGGTGACTTGTTATCAACACAATAATTGAACTTTGAACAAATAACTCGCCTATCAGGATCTTCAGCATAATAGGTTTCTGGCAAAAAAGTATGTGTCCGATTTTGCTGTATTTCTAGATATTTACACCACTGAGATTTTTCTCTAGCAGTATCTCTCGTACAAAGTGCTTGTATTACTACATACTTTCTACGTTCCTCTGGAATTTTGTATGTTTCCATCAGATGATTTGTAAAATCCTGTATATCCTCCTCTGTATCTAGATCTAACGGATCATATTCATCAGACTGTTTCTGAAGTAGCACCATGCGAGCACTTTGAATACACGTAGAAAACAAGGTTTTTTCTGAGATAACTTGATTAGCAGTTTCTATATGGAGCCTGTATCCGAGTAACTTAGCTTTTCCTAAAACACCTTGAGCCAGTTTTTTCGCTGGCTCTAACTGCCCCATAATCTCAAATGCCTGAGCCATTATCAATTGAATACGAACTTCTCCCTCAAGCATATTGGCTTATTTGTAAATTTCTTGAGCCATTTTACACCAATCAAGAATTAGAAGCACTCTATCTTTAATAATTGACTGGTCAAAAGACAATTCTTCAAATTCTGCATAGGATATGTTAGAAATAAGCTCCATAAGGCTTATAAAAGCTTTAGTTGAAATCGCATCAGCCACAAAAATAGGATGATTAACTTTAATTGCATCTTGAATAAGAGCATCAGCCTCTTTATTCCATTCTTCAAATCGATTAAAAGCTGTTTTCAAATCAGATATCTGATCAATTAATGAAATAGGGACTGAACTTTCCTTTCTTGCACCAGCTTTCAATATTTCCGAGAAAATTTCTCGTACAGCATCAAATCCCATTACTTCAAGATATTTAACCCTTGCTCCGAGTTTTGAATTATCTGACGATTTCTCAGAAGAGACAATTTTGCTTTTGAGTTCTTGAATTTCTTGTAACGCTTCTTCATCGCGATCTATTTGAGAACGAATTTTGTTTGTGAGTCTCTGTAGTACAACCTCCATGTGTAGAATCTCATCGCCTTTAGCTTTAGCCTCAATCTCTTGAAAATACTGATCGTTTGTGATTATGCCAAGATTTTTTTGGCAAGCTAAATGAATTCCTTCTGCAAGTCTTTGATCTTCTTCTTTTAGCTTATTATTATTAGTATTAGTAATCATAGCATCGGCAACCAAACCTAAAGCAAGTTGATATCTACCAGTAGAATAATTTGCATAGGCACTTATCAGCTTAAATCTTGCATGAGCAGAAGCTTTCGGACTTATTAGTTTTAGCTTTTCAAGGACAGAATTAGAATATCCTGATGCAACTAAAGTCATACCAGCAGAACTTAATATCTTTTCAATCTCAACAGAATTTTCACTTTCAAGTGTGGATGGGTTGATAGAGACCGATATATTATCATTTGTGGGCGCATGTGCTAAGGCTTCCAACATTTCACGACGCAACTCTGCTTCTCGCTTAATCCTCTCATATATTTCTTGAATCGCTGCTTCATTAAGCTCTTTGAGAGGAATAGAAATTTTCCCCTGACTTCTCCAGTCAGAATCAATCATACTAAGGCGACGATTTTCATCAGTAGCCCATTCATAAAATAGTTTATCTACGTCTTCAACATAAAAAACGTACAATCCAAGAACCCCATTCAGTAAATAGTTGAAATTGCTTATGTCAATTGATGGAGAAGTAACAATTCCATCTAATCTTGCCTTCTTATGATGACTACTTTTAAGTTGAACTTGAGCACGCATGTTAGTGGAGCATCCGTCGATCAGAATCTCTAGAGAACCATCTACTCCAGCATCATCTGCTCGTTCATCTCGAAAGACAAACATCTTAACTGGTAAAATTTTTTGAAAGCTTATAATACTCTTTCTTTGTAATTGAGAATTACTGTCAGCTTTAGGCAATGGATTGCGGTTGTCGTTCATTTTAAGAAACAAGTGAATGAAATAATGAATTGCGAATAGAATCAAACTCCGCCCAAATTTCTGATGCCGATCGCTTTGGTTTGGATAGCGCAGTATTTAATCCTTTTCTTGAGATCATATCATTTCTGGATTGGGCATATACGGCTTCGGTACAGTTTACGCCGATCAATGTCGGTTCTCAGAAATAGTTAAGCGTCGTGATTTATGGGGCGATCGCTTCAACAATATATTTTCTAAAGGTTTGCAGTAGGCGATCGCATGACTTCCTGAATGAGTTGATTGAATTGATTGATTGCGGTACAAAACATGAAACTTGATGCCAAATCAGGTGTATCTATATTGAGCTAATGTCTTCGATCCCCATAGAAAGACAACAATAAAAGCAGCAATTGCCATTATTGAATAGTGAACTTCAGGATAATCAACCAATGGATTATGTATTCCATCCCTTGGGAACAAAAGTCTTCCGACATTCAACAAGGTGTGAAATAGGATGCAAGCAAATAAACTTTCCCCTGTGTTGTTGTAAATCCAAACAATTAGAACTCTCACGGCAACAGTACCAAGAGTTGCCCAAGCTATCCAAATAAAATTGTGTCCCTGTTGAATTATTGATGGATAATGCCATACTGCCCAAGGTATGCCCATAAGGATACTTGCGGATAAAGCGCCAAACTGTTCTTGCATAGGATCGATCGCATAACCCATATAGCCAGTTTCTTCCGCCACGGCTCCGATGAAAAATAGACAAAAAAGAAAAGGGATAGAAAGAAAAGGAATGGAAAAATCGATTGGAAGCGGCAATCCTATGAGGTGGATTATTATGTATATCAACAAATATATTAAAAATGGTAGCAAAGCGATCGGCAAGTACCATATCATTTTTGTGATTCTTGAAAAATCTAAAATTCTTTTAAACAGTTTGTTAGTACCAATAATTCCTTCTTCTTTGTAAACGAGAATATTAGCGGCAATCAATGGTGTAAATGCAGCTAATATGTCTGTTATAGGAATATCTAGCGGTAGCCCTTTTATATCAATTCTTGTTTCAATTATCCATAACGGAATAGACAGTCCATAAACAAGTAGAAAGAATTTTAATGGTGAGCGGTTTTCTGATTTGCTGTTATCCATTTTTTTATCCATTACAGCGCAATGCGCTGTAAATGTAAAACATTATTAGTTATATCCATATTTTTTGATGAACCAAGTTTTTACAAACTGAGTTAATACGCAGTAGCTAGTGAGGATAAGTGCTAACCAGACAAAATAAACGGCTGGCAAGGGAACGAATCCTAAACTGGATGCGATCGGGGAAAATGGTAAATATATGGCAATCCCCATTACAGCGGCAGTAATTGCTAACATGGGGAAAGCTGCTCGACTTTGAAAAAATGGAATCTTCGATGTACGGATTACATGGACAATTAGAGTCTGTGTCATTAGGCTTTCCACAAACCAACCTGTTTGAAACAAAGCTTGATTATCAATAGAATTTGCTCCAAACACAAACCACATTAGAGAATAGGTTGCATAATCAAAGATGGAACTAATGGGACCAATGAAGATCATAAATCGCTGGATATTGTCAATCTTCCACTTTGGTGGATTAGCTAGATCTTCTCGATCCACATCGTCAAAAGGAATACCTGTTTGAGAGAAATCGTAGAGAAGATTATTGATCAGGATTTGTACTGGTTGCATTGGCAAAAATGGCAATAGCGCACTCGCACCTAAGACGCTAAACATATTCCCAAAGTTAGAACTAGTCCCCATCCTGATGTATTTGATGATATTAGCAAAAGTTCTGCGACCTTCAGTTACTCCAGACTCTAAAATCAATAAGTTCTTTTCTAATAGAATGATATCAGCCGACTCCTTGGCAATATCCACCGCCGTGTCTACGGAGATACCCACATCTGCTTCTCTCAAAGCGGCGGCATCATTAATGCCATCTCCCATATATCCGACAACATTGCCTTTCTTGCGTAATACTTGAATCACTCTTGCTTTTTGGGTTGGAGAGACTTTTGCGAAAATAGTCGTAGTTGCGGCAACTTCGGCTAATTTATCATCTGATAAGGATTCAACATCGCTTCCTAACAAGATGTGATGGACAGGTAAACCCACATCTTTACATATTTTTCGAGTGATGATTTCATTATCGCCAGTGATAATTTTGACATCAACTCCATTGCGCTTTAAGGCTTTAATTGCTTCAGCAGCCGAATCTTTGGGCGGATCGAGAAAGGCGATATTGCCTAGTAGAATTAGATTGCTCTCATCAGCGATCGTATAATGCGATTGCTCTGGAGGCATTACTTTGTAGGCAACCGCAATCACCCTTAATCCATCACCGTTTAGTGCATGTTGCAAATTGCTAACTTTAGTATGGGCTGATTCATCCATTTGCACAACCTTGTCATCGACTTTGAGTTGAGTACAAACTTTGAGGATTTCCTCAACTGCACCTTTGCAAATCAGAACGTGCTGATTTCCCTTTTCCTCGACTACAACAGACATCCGACGACGCAGGAAGTCAAAAGGAATTTCATCAAATTTCTGATAGTTTTTCTCGATTTCTAAAGATTCAAGTTCTTGATTGTGATCGAGAACCGCGATATCTAATAAATTTTTTAAACCCGTCTGATAAAAACTATTGAGATAGGCATATTTTAAGACATCGGTACTTTCTTGACCGTAGGGATCTAAGTGTCTCTGCAAGACGATTTTATCTTGAGTGAGGGTTCCTGTTTTGTCAGTACAAAGGATATTCATCGATCCAAAGTCTTGAATTGCATCAATGTTTTTGACAATTACTTTTTTGTCAGACATCGCGATCGCCCCTTTCGCCAAATTTGCGGTGACAATCACAGGCAACATCTCTGGAGCTAGTCCCACCGCTACCGACAAAGCGAAGGTAAAAGCCTCAACCCAGTTCTTTTTAAATATTCCATTAATCACAAACACTAATGGAGCCATAACCAACATGAAGCGCATTAATAGCATGGTCACACCATTCACACCTTTATCAAAACTGGTGCGTGGTTTGCGTCCACTGATGGTTTTAGCTAATGAGGCAAGATAGGTTCGACTGCCAGTTTCGGCAACAACGGCGGTTCCAGACCCACTAACTACCGTTGTTCCCATAAAACAGAGATTGACTAACTCTAGGGGATTTTTCTCTTTGTCATCTGGAAGATCTACATGTTTCTCCGCAGGTAGCGACTCGCCTGTGAGAGTTGACTGACTGAGAAATAAATCTTTCGCCTCTATCAGTCTGACATCAGCAGGAATCATATCTCCTGCGGACAGAAAAACAATATCACCAGGGACTAGTAACTTTACCGCAATTTCTATTCCTGCGGTTATTCCCTTTTCTTCTTTAGATGCAGATTTTGATATTGCGTCTTTATTAGTATCCTTGCGGTTAACAGTAGCCGTTGCACTGACCATTTCGCGTAACTTTTCGGCAGCTTTATTTGATTTAAATTCCTGCGAAAAGCGCAACAACCCGCCAAAAATTACCATGATAAAAATGATTAGCGCGGCGATCGCACTTCCAGTAAATAGTGAAATCACTGCTAGAAGTATGAGTAAAAGCGAGAGGGGATTAGTCACCGTTTTCAACAGTTGTAAATACCATGCGATCGGTTTTTCGCGATCGATCTCGTTCAGTCCATATTTCTCTAATCGCTGCTTTGCTTCAGTCTCACTCAGCCCATCCAACTCAGTATCGAAGAGATGTAAAACTTCTTTGACGTCGCTCTGTGCAATACTCATCAACGCTTTGGCTGAATCAACTGAATGATTCTTTTCTGTTTTAGAATGATTGGATGTTTTCATAAATTTTCCGTTTTAAGTGTCATAAATCGACATGTTTGGATGAGTGATATCTTTTTAATTAATTTTGAAAATGTTGATTAACATATGAGGATTTCTTGCGACTATAGGCAATTCCTAAAATGACTGATACTATTAGCTCAACTGAAAAAACTAAAATTGCTTTCCAATCCAGATTTAGCTGCAAAGCTCCATTATTACCAATATATAGAGCTAATCCAATACATCCATTAAACCAAGCATGACTTAATACACAAAGGAATAAGTTGTTTGTGTATTTATAAAGGGTTGTAAAACTGGAAGTTAAAACTACTCCTGAGAATAAATACAATCCAAAGGGGAATGAACTTTGAGGTGAGCCTTTGATAAACCATAACGGCAAATGCCATAGACTCCATATAGTTCCTACCATCAAGATAGAGGGTAAATAATTAATTGCTTTTTCTAATTGAGGCTGCAAAATTCCCCGCCAACCTAATTCTTCTAGCCCACCTAAAAGAATGAGGAGTGGTAAATTAATAATAATCGAGAGAATTGAGATAGGTTTATTGATACCAAAAGCAATCCAAATCATCAATAATCGCCAAATTGTAAATAGTCCAAATATCTGCCATACTTTTTTATCAATTGTTTTGCCAAAGACAAACTTCCTAAAAGATGCTTCTCTAAAATTTTCCTTGAACTGTCGATAAATAATGTAGGAACTAATGACTGCTCCCCAACTGCCGATCGAGTAAGGTATCCAAAATAAAGGCTCACCATACCAAAGAGCATTAAAATATGTATTTCCAATGATTATAACTAGCCAAGATAGCCAAGTTATCGAGAAAGTGTAAAGTAGAAAAAATCCAATTTGCTCTAGCGATCGCTTTTTCTGTTTCATGTTTTTATTATGCTCATGATTTTCTAGATTTTATTTATGAAAGGTCAAGTTCCATTTTTGAAAATTAATTTACTTTTCCAACTAGCAGTCTATTATTTCTATAGATTAATAAGGAGGTTGTAATTAGACTTGCCACTAATAATCCCATATCTTCCAATATGCCGAATTGAAAGGCTGCCATAAAACTAATAACTGACCAGAAAAAAGGAATGACAAGAATTGTGAGCGAACATTTTTTACCATTTATTAGCAAAATACCAAAAGTGAAAATAGTTGTCGGACAAGGCAGACCAAAGGTGGGCGATGAAGGATAAATATGACCGAAAAAATATCCTAAAATCGGATAAATAATCAGTGCAAATAAAATCAAACCCATTCCTGTAATCCCAAATTTATCAAAATGGTATCGAAATGATAGTGTGTTTTGAAAAATGCCAAAAATCAAAAATAAAGCACCTTGAACAATGAACAATGCCCCAAATAAATAAGCTGCCTTATTTATTGCAGTGAAAAAAATAATGTGGTAGACAAATCCCATCCATATCCATAAAAATGAAAGAATAATACTGATGATTTTATTGGATTTTGAGTTAGGTTTTATTATCAAATAGATTGCAAAGACACTTATCAAACAAAACACAACCTGCATTGGAAAAACTTGCTGATTATAGTTTTTAAAAACTGCTAAAAATTGTTCAATCGTAAATGGCGGTTTCATTTTTATTTTTGCTCTTTCCCTAATTTTTCAACTTCAGCAAACCATTTTCTTCTTTTTACATCATCGGATGATTTTACAGGAGCGAATGAGGTGATTTTTACGGGTTTTATACCGCAAAATTCTAATACGCCAATTCTCATTGCATTGTGTCCAGCATTTATATTCATCAAAAAGTAATACCATTTAGGCGTATCCATTGTGACAATCATCCTTGCGGTTTTCCCGACCAATAATTTGTCCCAAAATGGAGAATTCTCACGGTATTTGAAGGCAAAATTAGGCACAAAAACTCGATCGACAAATCCTTTTAAAAGTGCAGGAAAAGTTGCCCACCAATTCGGGTAAACCAAAACTAAATGGTCTGCTGCTAGGATATCTTGTTGTATTTTTACCAAATCAGGTTCTAACTCGCTTACTTTTCTATATCCAAAAGTCAAAATGGGATTGAAATCCAAATCAATTAGATGCACCAATTTGCAATCTGCTCCAGATAAATCAGCACCTTTTTTATAACTTTCTGCGATCGCAAAACAGAAGCTTTCCTTGTCTGGGTGTCCATTGATAATGAGTACTTTTTTCATGGAATCACTCAGTTTATACGCTATTGCAAAAATCTAACCATGACAGGCGATCGCTTGATTTCCTGCTTGATTTGATTGATTACAACACAAAATATAATTTACAATGCAAACTCATAGCTAATCTTGGTGATTTTTCCCTTAAAATAGAGTCGAAGCCCTTCTGGATGTTCCCATCCAATTTCGCCATACAAAGGAATAAGCATCCCGCTCTGAAGTGAATATTCCCCAAATCGACCACTCCAAGGCATAGCGGTCGTCTTATCACGATAACGTTTCTCAGCCCGCAGACTAGAGATCAAGCCTTCAGGGTTAAACTGAAATACGACTGAAGCAGTTGTCTCTCCATCGGTCAAAGTGGCAAGAGCAGAATTATCATTAATTGCTTCCCAACTTACACCCTGACTGGGTAATAGAGAAGTAGGATACCAAACTGCCTCAGCAAAGAATCGCAATAATTCTCCTTGATTTAATTCGGGTGTATCGTACATATTTGCAAGGGTAAAAAGCCCCAATAATGATGCGTGTAAGTTGCCTACTCTCAACAAGTAAGTATCATGGACAAAGCCCTCCAGCTTTAGAGCCATCTGGATACGGGCATCCCAATCAAAACCTAGTCGGTGAGTGACCACTAATTGAGTGGCGATAAACTTGTTCCACTTATCCAGCTTTTCATTCATGTTGAAAAATCCTTGCTGCGAGAGTTCAACTTTTGATACGATTGCCTGTCCATCCTGAAGAACAGTCTTAAAATAACGTTGTACAGGCTCTGGTAAACCTGTAATCTCTTCTGGATCATAGGTTTTACGGTGAATTGATTGCTGTCCATTTATCATTTTGACTCGTAATTTGTCAGTTTCAACCCGCCAGCGATCGCGAGCATAAGTGAGAGCGATTCCAAAGCTAACTATGATTAAAACGCTAATAATTGCAATCGATTTAATCCACATGATACTTACCTATATTGGTTACTTCAGAATTTGATAGATGGTGATAATCGAAATGATCCCGAAAATAGTTGTATAGATAATCTTCTTGACCGTGACAGGAGATCGCATGACTTCATGAATAAGTTGATTGAATTGATTGAGAACGATATAAAATACAATCTGAAATGCCTTATTTTAGGGATCTGTGGAAGAAAATGCTAAGCAAAATTGTTGAAATAGGGAAAGCGAGAGACCATAACCCCAGTCCTGCAAATATAAGATATGGCTGGTCAAATGGAGCAACCAACACACCAAAGATTCCCACCGCGCCACTGACAATAAATAGCGATCGCATCCAAATCTCTAACTTTCCGCTAGTGAAAACAAAACTGATAAATATGGTTGCCAAACTTAGAAACCCATAGCCAAGAGTTTCTAGTGCAAAAAAAATGGAATGTAAGTTGGGCTGAGCGAGGATGCTTAATCCCTCCAGTGTGCCGCTTTGCAGGTTCAGGCGCACCACGAATAACTGGAGATAGTAATTGG
This sequence comes from Pseudanabaena sp. lw0831, assembly GCF_016584665.1. Lineage (GTDB taxonomy): Bacteria > Cyanobacteriota > Cyanobacteriia > Pseudanabaenales > Pseudanabaenaceae > Pseudanabaena. The sequence goes on along the minus strand of NZ_BBJB01000063.1, from coordinate 38,804 downwards.
TCGGAATAATGGCAGCATACACAATCGCAAATGCTAAACCGATTTGGCTAAAAATCTTCTTCGATGCAGGTGCGATCGCGTTGATACAAGCTATCAAGATAACCATAGTCGGAGCGAGGAAGAAGGCAGGGATGAAGCTTGTCATATCCAGAAAGTTGAAATTCTCTGCATAAGTTTGTATTCCATTCCATGCTTTGATAGGGAACATGAGAGAAGTCCCAATGGCAATCAAGACAAGTAAAATCGTAAATACACTTGCGAATATTGCCGACCAAAAGCCCAAAGCGATCGCTGTTTGTCGAGTTATGGGTATTTTGGATGTCGCGTTCATTTTTTAATCTCCATTTTTAATCTCCTAAGAGTTGTCGGTTCGATCGCTTCCGCATTGATTTCACGAGACCTCATGACGTGGCTGGAATATTCGTCAGAACCTGATTTACCATCACATCAATGAATTGGGCTGACTCATTTATCCAGGGGCTGTGACCTGAATGTTCAAACCAAATCAATTCTTTATGGGGCGCAGTGAGGAGATTAAAATACTCCTCGGTCAGCTTAGGCGGTGCATTGACATCGTGGCGACCAATCAGAAAATAGACTGGCACTTCAAGGCGCTTCGCCTGCTTGCGAAAGTCCACACCCCACAATTGCTGGTAAACAATTCCGAAAGTGTCCAGCACTCCTCGGACAAAATTTACTTTGTCGTACAATCCATACTCGGAACCTGCAAGGTCTTGAAACGTGTTGAACCCTGCATTGGCGATCGCAGGATTCGCATTCATGTAATTGAATGTTTCCGTGAGGTAGGTCGCGCTTTTCATTGCAACATCGTTGCCGTAATAAGGCGGCGAACCCTGTTGCTTAAGTTGTTCTACTTTCTTTGTATCTCCGCGTTCCTGTGCCAAACGCAGAGCAAAGTCATAGCAAATCAGATCGTTTTCAAGAAATGCCACCATCTGCCCCGTGCCAATAAAAGCATGAAACAATTCTGGGTAGCGTTGCACCACCATGATGCCAAGGGCGCTACCCCACGACTCACCCAATACATAAACTTTTTCTTTGCCAAAGCGTTGCCGCAGATTCAAGACCAGTTCGTGGGCATCGGTGATGTAGCGATCGGGTGTCAACTTGGAACGGTCTACCGCATCGAAAGATTTGCCTGACCCTGGTTGCTCCCAGTTGACGACAACAAAGCGATCTTCCAATCCCGCCAGTGCGCGTCGCTCACTGACAAGTTGGCTACCACCAGGACCACCCGCCAGAAAAAGCAACACTGGATTGCGCGAATCCTTGCCGCGAATCGTGATCCATTCTTCGGAACCGCCGAGTTTCACTTTTTCTAGTACCGCAATGCTGTTGGAAATGGGTTTGCCGTTGGCATCGACAATGGGCGGTGTAGATGCGAATACTTGTGAGGCGAAAATGGCGAGGAGGGCGATCGCCACAAACCCTGCAAGCTCGGCAAGAACAACGCGCACGGTAAAGCCAAGTCGAAACACCGCTATCAAAAGGGCGACTTCTGCCATTGCAAACAGAATTAGAATCGATGCGGGAACGGTGGTGCTAACGGGCAATAATGCGACTGGGATAATAGCTAAAGCGATCAGGATAAATACTAGAATTCGTAGCACTATAAGTGCGATCGCTTTCACAATGTGGAGTTTGGATAACCGATTGGGCTTGCGAATCGGAGTATGCAGGATTTGACCCATGATAAATCTCACTATTTGGACAAACACTACCGTTTCTTGACTCGCCCTACAGATTCTTTAACTTGAGGTGAGTCAATATACTCGATTGAATCCATTTGACTCTAACAAGAGATCGCTTGATCTAATGAGTGATTTGATTGAATAGGAGATAAAACGTAATTGATGATTAGAAAAGTCTTCACTTTTTGCTTTTGATTATTAAGATTAAGTACATTCCTATACAACTAAGGGAACTCAAACGTTTGCATATGCATCACCTTAGTATTCTATTTTTCATGTTGCCTCAGATTCGTCTAAATTCTGGTCAACACCTATTCCCTATGCAAAAAACAGAAGTATTATCCGCGATCGCACCTACAACAATCCCTGTAGCACTCCCAGCAAAACCGCAGGAATTACACAAGCTAAAACTGAATCATTGGTTACTTGTCTTACTCATATTGATTCCTATTGGGGGAATTAGCTATTTGGTTTATAACCAAGTGGTTACAGTGCCTCAACAGCAAGCAAAGAATAAGATTCAAACAGCGCCCGTCGAGCGGAGTAACCTTACAATTTTAGTTTCGGCAAATGGAACTGTGCAACCACAGCAATCGGTAAATGTGAGTCCAAAAACATCAGGGATTTTGAAGCAATTACTGGTTAAAGAAGGTGATGCTGTCAAAGAAGGACAGATCCTTGCTTATATGGATGATACGAATCTTCAGGGACAATTACTTCAGGCGCAAGGGAATCTGGCGGCGGCGGAAGCAAATCTGCAAAAAGTAATTGGTGGCAATCGTCAACAAGCCACTGCTCAGGCGAACGCCAAATTAGAGGATTCTGAATTTGCCCTGCGCTTAGCTGAAAACGATCTACAGCGCAATCAGTCGTTGAATCGGGAAGGAGCTATTTCTAAACAGGCTTACGATACGGCGCTAACAACTCGCGATCGCGCCCAAGCACAGGTCAAACAAGATCTCGAAGCGCTCGATCTTTCACAAGCAGGAGCGCAACAGGAAGACATCAATGAAGCCCGCGCTCAAGTAATGGCGGCACAAGGAGCGTTGGGAGTTATTCAGGCAAACATTGATGACATGGTGCTAAGAGCGCCTTTTAATGGCACGATTGGGCGTAAATTTGCTGACCCAGGAGCTTTTGTTACGCCCACAACTTCAGGTAGCGCCGTTACTTCTGCAACTTCATCTTCTATTTTGTCACTTGCATCTACAAACGAGATTGTGGCTCAGGTCGCTGAAGCAAATATTTCCCAAATCCGTCTGGACTTAGAGGCGACAATTCAAGTAGATGCCTATTCTGATAAAACCTTTATTGGGAAAGTAACCCAAATCGCTACTCAGTCCGATGTGACTCAGAATGTGACCAGTTTTCAAGTAAAAACATCGGTTCCCGATCCTGAAGGTTTATTGCGATCGGGAATGAATGTAAACGTGCAGTTTAAAGCTGGAGAGTTGACGAATGTGCTGGTGGTTCCTACTGGAGCGATCGTCGAGCAGAATGGCGCTCAGGGAGTGTTTGTCGCTAATGATAAAGGTGGTTCAGCTTTCGTGCCAATTACAGTCGGGACAACGGTGAATGATAAAACCGAAGTGAAATCTGGTTTAACTGGAACCGAACGGGTTTTACTCAGCTTTCCACCAGGAACTCGAAAGGTTTCGACCCCTAATGGCGGTTAAGGAGGCTTCTCTCTATGCAAAAATCTCAATCAAAATCTCAATCATCCAAGCGATCGCTTCGCAAGCATAAAGTCTCTTTCAGTCAAATTCTGATCATGTCCGTCGAAACCTTGTGGGGTAACAAACTGCGGACTGGGTTAACCATGTTGGGCGTGATTATTGGCATTGCCTCGGTGATTGCCATTACTTCCATCGGACAAGGGGTACAGAAGCAAACTGAACTCACAATTCAGGAACTCGGAACCAACGTAATGCTAGTCCAAGCAGGAGCGGCTAGAACAGGTGGTATTAGCCAAGGTGATGGTTCGGCTAGTACGCTCACATGGGAAGACGCTAAAGCGATCGCCAAGCAAGTCCCAGCCGCTAAATTGGTTACGGCATACTTACAGCGTGGCTCCATTCAGGTGGTGCGCGGCAATACCAATATCTCTACCATCCTAGTCGGAGCAGATTTGAATCTTCCAGCGATCAGAAACATTCAAGTCCAAGAAGGACTCTATTTTAATCAGTCAGATTTGGATGCCGCTAAACCAGTGGCGTTTCTGGGTTCCACAGTGAGAGAGAAATTATTTAAATCGGGTGAAAAGGTAATTGGCGCAGATTTACGGATTAGCGGCAAGCGTTACACCGTAGTCGGAGTAGCCGAATCGAAGGGAACGATGGGTGGGCAAAGCATGGATGATGTGATTTATATTCCTTTGACCAATATGTCTGCCCAAATTGTTGGAAACAATGCCTTAACGGGTGTGGCAATCAATGGATTTTGGGTAGAAGCGAGCGATCCCGATCAACTCAACTCTGCTCAATTTCAGGTGACAAATATTTTACGGCTGCGACATCGCATTCGTCCGCCTACTCTTGATGATTTTGTAATTACAAATCTGGTGGATATTATTAGCACCTTCACCAGTGTGATGGGTTATTTGACTTTGATGGTGGGAGCGATCGCAGGTATTTCTCTGGTAGTGGGAGGCATTGGCATTGCCAATATCATGCTGGTTTCGGTGATGGAACGAACGCGAGAAATCGGGATTCGTAAAGCTGTAGGCGCAACTGGCAGAGATATTTTGAGGCAGTTTTTAACCGAATCAATCCTCATCTCCACTATCGGCGGCGTAATTGGCGTAGGGTTTGGCGTGGGATTAGCACTTGGAGCAGCAACCATATTCAACTTTCCGTTTATTGTACCGTTGTGGTCAATTGGGACAGGGTTCACCCTCTCATTAATCGTTGGTGTTTTGGCAGGTGGAATCCCTGCAAGGAATGCAGCGAAATTAGACCCGATCGCCGCCCTTCACAATGAGTAATTACGATGGGAGTAAATCACTATGGCAACTATGATCGAGATCGAAAGCCTTACCAAGACCTTTCACTTGGGAGAACTAGATGTACCAGTGCTTAAGGGAATTAATTTTTCAGTGAAAAATGGCGAATATGTTGCCATTATGGGTGCTTCAGGTTCAGGAAAATCAACCCTGATGAATATCATTGGCTGCTTAGATCGTCCCAGTAGCGGATCGTACATTCTAGACGGGCGAGACCTGACCACCCTAGATGATGATGAGCTTGCCGATATTCGCAATCAGTACATTGGCTTCGTGTTTCAACAATTCAATCTCCTACCAAGGTTGACTGCCCTAGAAAATGTAATGTTGCCAATGATTTATGCTGATGTATCGAGAACAGAACGAATAGAATCGGCAACGGAAGCTTTAGAGAAAATGGGATTAGGCGATCGCCTAAATAATCGCCCTAGTCAACTTTCGGGAGGACAACAACAACGTGTGGCGATCGCCCGTGCATTGGTAAATCATCCTGCTTTAGTATTGGCAGATGAACCCACGGGAGCTTTGGACTCCAAAACTTCCCATGAGATTATGGCTCTGTTAACCGAATTAAATCAAAATGGTACGACAATTGCGATCGTTACCCATGATGCGGGAGTGGCAGCACAGACCAAGCGGATCATTAATATGCAAGATGGTGCGATCGTGGAAACAGCGAAAATTGGGAAGTAATGCGATCGTACTTTTTGATTTAAAATATTCATCTTCTATCTTATTTCTGCTCTTTTCCTAGTTCTTCAACTTCAGCCAACCATTTTCTTCTTTTCACTCCATCAGATGATTTTACAGGAGCAAATGAGATGATTTTTACGGGTTTTATACCGCAGAATTCTAATACGCCAATTCTCATTGCATTGTGTCCAGCATTTTTATTCATCAAGAAGTAATACCATTTTGGGGTGTCCATTGTGACAATCATCCTTGCAGTTTTTCCTGCCAATAACTTGTCCCAAAATGGAGAATTTTTACGGTATTTGAAGGCAAAGCCAGGTACAAAAACTCTATCAATAAATCCTTTTAAAAGCGCAGGAAAAGTTGCCCACCAATTCGGATAAACCAAAACCAAATGGCCTGCTGCTAAGATTTCTTGTTGCATTTTTACTAGATCGGGTTCTAACTCGCTTATTTCTCTGTATCCAAAAGTCAAAATGGGATTGAAATCTAAATCAATTAGATGCACCAATTTACAATCTGCTCCAGATGAATCAGCGCCTTTTTTGTAGCCTTCTGCGAGGGCAAAACAGAAACTTTCCTTGTCGGGATGTCCGTTGATAATGAGTATTTTTTTCATTGTTTTATCTTTAAATTATTGTTTTATTCATAAAATAACCGCCCAAGCCAGTTATCCATAGCACAATAGGATAAACAAGCCATCTTTCTGTTCCACCCAGACCGATAAATGGAACAATAATATTAGGGGCAACCACAACAGCACACCATGTCATTAATGATATAGCTCCAAAGAAAATTCCGATAAACTTAAATGGTGCAGAAACAATTTTAAAAGACATAATCGCTGATACCCCACCTGATATGAAAGTGAGCAAAGAGAATATTCCGTGATACGGGACTTTATCACCAGAAAAGAAGCCAATACCCACTAGACCTAACCCAAATAGACTAAGTGGAATAGTGAAAAGTATTTTTTTGAAATATCTATGCTGATAAAATGTTGCCATCAAAGCCAATAAGCCAGATAACAGCATGGTGATATTAAAAATGCTAGCGGATGGTTGATAGATTAAGCTGTTGGGTGGTTTTGTTGCACCAAGATCGCTTATTTCGTTGCTAAAAGTTGTGTATCCAGATGGATAAAATACTTCAGCAGTGATAATGCCCATTAAGGCAAATGAACCAGCAAGAAAGAATAATAAACCAGAAAGTCTTAATTTATTCATAATAGGTTAGTTCACTTAATTTATTTCCTTATAAACCAGTCCACAGGTCGTCCTAATTAAACAAGTTCGGGATAATTTTTTAGATAATCGGCGTTGCCGAATACAAAGCTTTTCTAATCGCTACATCTCGCGGGTCGCCCGTCATTGTTGTGCCTATTCGGTTGGGGATATATCCATAGCCGATTTGCGCTTGCGGGTCGGCAAAGCCGAGTGAACCGCCCGCGCCTGGCGAGCCAAATGAACCAAGATTTCCGAACGACCAATTCGGGCAGCTTTTCATAAAGCCTAGCGAAAACTCTACTTCGCCCTTCATACATTCATCGTAAAAACCTTGTGCGGCGGGAATTGCCGATGCGGTCAACTCCTGCAAAGTTTCCTCGCGCAGCCCCAGTTCCTTTCCTCCAGTGGCGAAAACGCTGTAGGCTTGCGCGATCGCTCGCGCCGTCCCAACACCACTGCCCGATGGCACTTCGAGATTGCGGGTGTAGATGCGCTGCTCGTCGTGCGGCAGAGCCGAACCCGGATTGACCATCAACGCCCGATACAAAGGCGATCGATGATTCCAAACTGCGAGCGTCATCCTTAGCGGGAATCCGAACAGCATTTCGGAAGGCGAGGGGTTAATGAGCGGCGCGAGTCTCGAATCGGGGATTGCTTCTGGTAGATTGATGTAAAAATCCAGCCCCAAAGGTGTGGCTATTTCGTCGTGAAAAAACTGTCCAAGACTGCGATGCTCCGGATCAATGCGTCGGAGCAACTCGCTTTCGTAAAAGCCGAGCGTAATGGCGTGATAAGCCTGCCGCGTTCCCGGCTCCCACTCAGGTTTCTGACGCGCCATAACTTCCGCCAAACGGTCAAGATCGGCGACTATGTTTTTATCAACTGGCTCGTCGAAAGCGAACAGTCCTGCTTGGTGCGCCAGAAGTTGTCGGACGGTAATTTTTTCCTTTCCGTTTTGGGCAAACTCCGCCCAGTATCTAGATACCAGCGCGTCATAATCGAGCCAGCCCCGCGAATGGGCGATCGCTAGAGTCATCGCCGACAAACCTTTGGTCGTCGAATAAACTAGAGCCATCGTGTCTTTTCCCCAAAGCTCGCCTGTCGCCACGTTTCGCACGCCGCCCCACAAATCGACCACTTTTTCGCCTTTGTGATACACGCAGCAAGCCGCGCCCACCTCGCGCCGCTTGGAGAAATTCTCGGCGAACGCCTCGCGCACCGCTTCAAAACCTTCCTTCACAATTCCGTGAATTTCGACCGAAGATTCGGCTGACATCGCATCGTTATTGTTTCTTGTTAGTGTTTTCATTTCAACTCCTTTCTTTTCAAAAACTTTCTCATTCCCCAAAACGTTAGTAGATTTGTTTTAGCTCCTCAGAAACCACTCAACAGGTCGTCTTAATGAAACCGACGGTGGATAATTTTTCAAATAACCGGCCCGCAAAATAAACTGAATATTTTCGCCGATTCCGATTGATTTATTGAGCATTTCATTCGTTGCTGGCTCCTCCAAAATCTGAGTCATTGGATGAATGGCAATGTTCTTTTCTCGCACTTTAAGAAAAAGCCGTTGCATTCTGCGACCAGTTTCTAGCAATGTCGCTACTGAATTATCTCTGCTAGTGATGAGAATCCAACCTGCTGACTCCGATACTTGCTGTTTAACTTTGTTAAGCCCCACTTCTCGAAAATCCTTTTTCATCACATTTTCTTTGTCATAAAAGTTCCGCACTACCCAACCAGAGAACCCTTCAATTTCCATGCTTGCCGTTGTCAGCCCGTCGCGATACTTATCAGCATCCTTAGTGGAAAACCTGATCCAGTCCGCGAGTTCCTGCTGTGCTGGGTCTCGATAAGTTTGTAGGCGATTAGCGACCATGGTTTGTTCGTTGATAAATTGACCTTCTTTGCTAATAGTAGGTAGATAGTGAATAAATTCTGGTTCTGAATTAGTAAGATATTGGAGATCTTCTGTTTTTAGCTCATCATTTAAGAAATTGGAACGCACAGTGCGGCGATCTTTGATTTTAGAGATATCAAATGGATTTTTCGATTCAATTTTATTTAATTTAACTTTGACTACCTGTTCATCCTGATTGGTTTTGGCAAGTAAAGTCCAGTGGCAGATATAGCCCATAGAGCTAGCTGCATATTCCAGATTTTGAATGAACGCTCCAATTGATAAAATCGTTTCCCGCTGAGTTGGGTCAACGGCTGGTAGCCACTTACTTTTATCGTTACCGATAATCCAGTTATAGGGTTCGAGGTATTGGACAAACCAAGGCTGAGTGTTGTGACCACTGGGTGCGAGGGATGCGAGATGTAGAATCTCGTTTTCATCTGGTTTGAAAGTTGCATTGTTAGAGTTTATCAATTTCAAATCCTTCCTTAAAAGATTACTTCTATCGCTTAATAAATAACTTGTAACTAAAGTTGCAATGATTGAGCCGCCAGCAATACCAATAAATTTCGTTCTATTCATAAGGTTCAGATCTAGTTAACTAAATACAATCCAAGCGATCGCGAAGGCAAATTCGGTATCTGTGCTAGAACAACCTTACCTTTGCGATCGCAAAACAGCTCGATCAAGTAATGTGTTTCTCATTAAATCTCTCTCTTCTGTTGTTTTTACAAGTACAGAAATTACAAGAAAACTTAGTCCCATAATTTTGATTAAGGCATTAGCTGCGTGGGCATATTCCCATCGATCGCGATACTGCATCCAGTTTGATGGAATGGGAAAAGTTAACCATTTAGCAAATTCAGCATTCATTGGCGCGATAAATATAATCCAACTTACAAACGCGATCGCTAAGAGCATTGCTCCGCCAAATGTCCAGTAGAATGTTGAACCATGTTTGCGAATTAGAAATACGAGAATAATTGCGGTCAAAATAGCAGCCATTTCAAAGACTGCACCGACTGTACCAAACAACTTATAAATATTCTCAATCACTGTCACTCTCACCCAAAGTTGCTGGTCAAACTGCATTCTTTGCGGTAACTCTAGTAAATGTGTCATCGACAAACTTAGACTAAACGCAGCCAGCATCAGCGTAATGAATCGCCAAACTCGGATGAATATCATTTTGTTTTGTCTGATATAAAATTATTTGAGACAGCGATCGTTCGCGAAGCAAGTTTATAGATGCCGAGATTCAATCGGGGTTGTTGCGTCCAGCCGATGCAGAATCTAATTCCCAGCGATTGCGATCGCGCTTTAGGAGCATTTCTTCGGTGTCAATGGGAGTATTATCATTTACCACAATCCCCACCGCTTCCGCTAATTCTTCCGTGTCATTTTGGCTGGGAACTGCGGTGCTACCGCCAACGGCTTCATCACCATTCACTTCTGCTCGATATGCATCATTCTCAGCGTCGTCGGCTGAATCTGCACCTGTTAGCGAATTTGGTTGTGGGTTTGTCATATATTTTCTCTAGTAAATTTAAGAATTTATTTATTTGCGATCGCTACATCTGTTAAGCGATCGCTGCTACTCTGCATTTTATTCGGGGTTCACGAGGTGCTACGGTTTAAGATTAAGCGAGGCTTTGCCTGTCTCTGGGTCGAAAGGTACTGATTGATGCTCATGAATAATCGTCCACTTGTCATCAATCTTCTCAAAGCAAATAGTTGCCCGTACCCACATTTCAACATTTCCTCCCTCTATTAATGTTCCGCTTACACGATAAAGGTAATGACAGAAAGCCAACTCATCGCTCGACTTGATGCTCAAGTCTCGAACTTCATAGCCGATCGAGCTTTGGAATGAAGAGAGCCACCTTTCAACTCGTTCTCTAATCATATCCACTCCTATACGGTGCAGTGGATTTATGACATCGAACGACAAAATATTCGGCGCGTGGTTGGATAAAAGCGCGTTAACATTCTTATCTCGCACTGCTTGAACGCGCTCATTGATTATCGCACTGATTACAGTTTCACCCGTCTCTTCTTGGTTTGCACTTTGAGTTTCTTCTCCAAAGTAGACTTGAACTTCCTTAAGCTTGTCTCCCTCAAATCGAAACCACTCTGTATTCCGAAACTTTTTACCTGCTTTAGTTTCACATTCATAACGAACAAAGGCTTCGTCGCCGCTTTCAAAAAGCTTCTCGATTTGAAAAGTACGAATGATCTCACTGTTCGGCCAACATCTCTTGAAATACGCTTGACGATCGATGCGATCGTCAAGCGGACTTGTGAAAGTGAAGTCATCACTCAGCAGATCCTCAATCATTTGTCGATCTTTTAATTCGTAAGCAGAAAAGCACCTACGAGCAAGATCAGAGATGCTTATTTGATCATTTGCTCTGCCATTTTCAGTTGTCATAATTGCTCCTATATTTGATTTGATGTTTTAACTAAACGTATTGAGATCGCTGCATCTGTTAAGCGATACTCCTGTCTATCAGCTATCTCAGATATGTATTGACCACAATCCCGCAGTTGTAGGATTGCGAACGGTTTAGTCTCAAACTTAAAGTTTTATCTTCCAATTTGCCGAATAACGTCATTCCACGACCGATTGCCGTCGGGATGATGAAAAAATTGTATTCATCAATCAGATTTTCCTTAATCAAAGACGACACAAAGTCCGCGCCGCCATAGACGAGAATGTCTTTACCTGTCTGATTTTTGAGGCGATTCACTTCTTCTACAAGATCGCCTTTTGCCAGCATCGTGTTTGCCCAAGGAGATTCATTGAGTGTTTTTGTAAAAACAACTTTCGGGGTATCAAGCATTTTTTTTGCGAACTCATATTCAGGGCTTTCAGGATTTTCCACTGCTTTTGTCCAGTAGTTGGCGAACTCATCGGTCATTTTTCTGCCCATTAAGATAATGTCAGATGAATCAATTAATTCGTTTACGCAGTTATTCACCTCATCGTCCCAATCTTCCAACTTCATCCAGTCCAATTCACCGTTTGGTCTTGCCACAAAACTGTCAACGGTTATGTTCATTTGCAATTTTAATTTTCTCATTTGAATTCCTCTAGGTTTAAGTGAACGTTTTAACTATGCGTGGTGCGATCGAGAAGCGAGTGACCCATATTCCTACTTGACCTTAGTCACCTTCAAATCACACAAGGGCAAACAATTCTCCTCATCGGATTTTTTCCAATCCCAATGGGTCGTCATCGTATTACCGTCATCGCTAAATTCAAATGTGGCGCGTTGTAATTCTCCAATATACGTCCAAACATTGTCACGGACAGACACTTGATAAGTCGGCGAATTGCCTGAATTATCGAAAAAGCGCGAGCAGTATGTCTGACTCGAAGCATCATAGCCAATGACTTCCATACCCTTAAACTCTGCATCACCGACATGCCCATCCCAGCGGTGAACCAGAAAAAAACCGTCCAAAAGCAACTCGAAGGTCTCCAATGATGTCATTTTGACGGATGAGACTTTCAAGCTTTCCTTAGAATTTCCTTCTGCATAAGACTGTCCTTCAGTATTCCATTTGCCGACCCATACGCCCAATTGCTTGTGTTCGACACTGGGTAAGGACATCTCTGGAGACTGGTTTTTAGTTTCGATTGTTTTTTGTGGCATTTTATATCTCCTTTTGATTTTTTGATTACGGCATTTGATTCAAGCAGAGCGTCCATCGAACTGTTTTACGGGAACGGACGACAGATCGAAGTCTTCAAGGCATCGGATATTGACCGCAGCCATTGCATTGCCGATTGGATCGCTGCCTTCTCCATAGGGATGGATGCCGCAGTTTGAACAGAAGCGATGCTTGATAACGTGCTTGTTGAATAGATACGTGCTTGCATCCTGCTCTGGAGTGAGTAAACGCAGCTTGTCCCGTGGAACGAACCAGAGAAGCGACCCTTTGCGTGAGCAGATTGAGCAGTTGCAAGACATTGCTTCGGTGACTTCACCTTCGACTTCAAAGGCAACCTTGCCACAATGACAACTTCCTTTATATTTCATGTGCTTTCTCCTTAAATTGAAAAACGCTTGTTTCCGAGGCATTGCTAAGCTAATTTTTGCGGATCGTGTATAACTCAACTGAGTATGAAAATCTCCTCGTCCTTCGGGAGTGAGATCGAGCATATTCCAGAACGAGTCGAGGGAATCGTTATGGCGATATTCCTGTCCAGATTCTGGGGGCATATAGAGTAGTTCTGAACCCCAAAAGTGATAGATTACTTCGCCATCGCGTCGGAACACATTGAGCATGAGAATATCCCAAACTTCAACTCAAAAGATCGTATGTACCACCACGCTTTAGTGCTTGCTGGTAAGCAGGACGGCTATGAATGCGATTCAAGAATGCCATAAGTTTTGGACGACTTGCGTTCAGTCCAGCTCGTGCTACCGATGCCTCCAGTGGGAAACTGATTTGGATATCGGCTGCGGTAAATTCATTGCCAGCAAACCATGTGCTTTTTCCAATCTCCGCCTCCATATAATCTAGGTGACGTGCAATCTGAGGTTCAATAAACGAACTTTTGACGCGATTTGTGATTGACCGAGCGATCGGGCGCACAAAAAAGGGCATTGGATTCTTTTCAATTTGATCGAAGATAAGCTTCAGTAATAGTGGTGGCATAGCAGAACCTTCTGCATAATGCAGCCAGTAGGTGTAACGCAGATGTTCTGGCGTGTCTGGAGCAGGAACCAATCTTCCGTTGCCGTAGCGATTGACTAGATACTCGATAATGGCTCCAGATTCGGCAAGAGTCAGTTCCCCATCGGTAATGACAGGTGATTTACCGAGTGGATGTACCTCACGTAGAGATGTGGGAGCCAACATAGTTTTTGGGTCACGTTCGTAGCACTTGATTTCGTATGAGAGTCCAAGTTCTTCTAGCAGCCAAAGCACACGTTGAGAGCGAGAGTTGTTTAAGTGGTGAACTGTTATCATCGAATTACCCTCCTAGTATATTCATTGACAAAGAAGGGGTAATTCATGAATTACCCCTTCTTTGTCAATATTGTAGTTTCTTAAACTCCTACCATCTTTTTATTAGCCTCTGGCTTTGCACCATTGGATTCTAGGGCTTCACCTTCAACAAAAGAGCGTAGCATCCATGAGATTTGTTCATGCTGCTCCATCAAACCAGTGAGAAAGTCGGCGGTTCCATCATCTTTGAACTTGTCGCTACATTTCTCAATATGTTCACGCAAGTTCCGCACAACCTGTTCATGATCTTCTAGCAGTTGCGATACCATACCCGTTGCTGTCGGGATTTTGCCAGCATGTTCTTTGAGAGAACAGATTTTGAGAAACCCTTCCATGGTTCCTACAGGATATCCACCGAGGGTTCTAATCCGTTCGGCGATCGCATCGACATTAATCGTGAGAGCTTCATAATGCGCTTGCCATAGTTTGTGCAAGGTCATGAATTGAGGACCAACTACATCCCAATGGTATTTTTTGGTTTTGACTAGCAGCAAATAGCTGTCGGCAAGGTCGTTGTTGAGAAGATCGATCACACCTTGGCGTTGGGTATCGGTTAGTCCAATATTGATTGTCTGCATGAGTAAATCTCCTTGAATTATAGTAATAGCATTCATTTTGGAAGTCTTACTAGCTTTAACAAGAGGCTTAAGCTCCTTGTTAAAGCTAGCCTAATAAGAACTAGACGACTGGTTCCATTAATGGAACATCTGTTGCTGCTGCATCTTCTGGCTCAAAGTCAGACTTTGGGGTTCCACATTTGGGACAAACCCAATCATCGGGCAAAGCGCCAAATGGAGTGCCAGGTTCAATACCTGAGTCTGGATCGCCGACTGCGGGATCGTAGACATATCCACAGGTTTTACAGATATACTTTTGCATTTTTGACTCCAAGTTCCTAAATATAAAAATGCTTTTAGAAGCGGATAATGAGCAGCGCAATGCGCCGCTCATTATGCTCACCACCAAGGTGAATTTAGCTAACGACTTGCTCCAAGTCCTTGACAGCAGGTCCCTGAATTACTTTGCCGTCGCAGCTATATCTTGCACCGTGGCAAGCACAATCCCAACTTTTTTCCGCGCTGTTCCAACTGACGATACAAGCGAGGTGAGTGCATGTCGCTGAAACAGCGTGGACAGTTCCCTGCTCATCGCGGTAAGCAGCGACCTTCTCATTATCAATGGTCAGTAGTTTGCCTTCGCCTGTAGCAACCTCGCTAAAGGAAGAAGATAATAAACCTTTAAAGCGATCGCCGATCCAACGAGTTACCACATCAGCTTCTTGTTTGACCGATTCCGCTGTTACAAATGGAGTCGCACGCAGTGAATCATACAACTCTGTATAGGGATTATCTTTTCCGAGAATCAAGTCAGTCAGGATCATGCCAGACATGGTTCCCTTTGACATTCCCCAGAGACTAAATCCTGTGGCAACATAAATGTGTTTATTGAATGGAGTTAAATTACCGATATAGGGTAACTTGTCGAACGACACCATATCTTGGTTTGACCATCGATACGCAAACGATTCAATGTTGAAGCGATCGCGAGCATAAGATTCTAGTTTTTGATAACACTCTTCAGTATTAGTAACTGTGCCAACTTTATGACCTTCACCGCCAACTAATAGGAGTAGTCCATCCTCATAGGGAGTAGTACGAATCGAATGAGAAGATTCGCCACTGCCGATATACATTCCTACGGGAGCGTTCGAGGGATCGATTTTTGCGCCCACGATGTAGGAGCGTTCGGGATAGGTTTTGGCGAAGAAAAGTCCTTGGTTGAGAATCGGTAGATTTGTTGCGACAATTACATCATGAGCCGTAATTACACCCAAATCAGTAACAACGTAACAGGAATCACCTTCATCAACTTTCTGAACTCTGGTGTTCTCAAATAAATAGCTGCCATCGCCAGTAATATTTTTAGCAAGATGTAGCAAATATTTGCGAACATGAAACTGAGCTTGGTTATCAAGCTTGATTGCTCCCGCGATCGCAAATGGCAGTGAAGTTTCTGTAACAAAGGTCGCGGGAAGTCCAAGTTTAAGAGCGGCTTCCACTTCATCTTTAACTTGTTCTAGCTCACTATCTGGCTCAGCAAAAGTGTAAGAGCTTTGACGGCTAAAGTCACAATCAATCTGCTCTTCAGCGACAAATGTGGCAACTTGCTCAACTCCAGCTAGATTTGATTCTGCATAAAGTTTTGCTTTTTGTTCTCCGATTTGCTTAATTAAATCAGCATAAATCAATTGGTGTAATGCTGTAACTTTAGCAGTTGTATGACCACTCACACCTGCGGCAACTAGTCTAGACTCAATCACCGCGACGGTTTTTCCAGCGCGCTTTAGCAATGTCGCTGCGGTCAGTCCGACAATACCGCCGCCAATAATTGCCACATCCACTGTGACCCGATCCTCAAGGGAGGGATAAGTGGTTGTAGGGGTAGAATCAATCCAAAAGGAGGCATGTTTTCCAGATAGATTTGTCATGTCGAGTTAAAAAAAATCAAGTAAAAATATTATGTAAATCTCATAGAATATCTTCCAGATTTTGAGAGGGAGATCCCCCTCATTTCTATGATTCCTTTTTACGATGAAACCAGTCTATGAAACTGGAGTTACGCCTGATGACAGCACACCCCAAAAGTGCAGAACACCTTGATGGGTAAACAATTCAATGGCGATCGCAGATATGAAGCCGATCATAGCAAGACGACCGTTCCAAAGTTCTGCTTGAGGGGTAAATCCTGAAATCCAAGCATTACGCATCATTACTTCGGCGGCTTCAGATTGTGGCGTGTTAGTTTGCATAGTAGTTTCTCCAAAAATTAAAATCTGTTTAGTCTCACAACTTCACATAGAATGACATCCTTATGGTGGAAATCATGTTGCAGAATAGCCAACAACGTATACTCTGTATGAATACCTCTCAAATGTTAATCGTAGCAACTTGCAAGTGAGCATATTCTCATTTTGTCGTAGACAATAGGACTGTACTTGCAAAGTTCAAAAGTTATAGCCAATACCAACCAAAATACCCAAATCAGTTGTACGCAAAAAGGCTAGATTTGCTGCCACATTAATTGTGAATGTGGATGATAGAGGAATGTCAATACCTCCCGTAATTAATAAACCTACACTACTGTTAGAACCAGTATTAATTGCAACTCCACCACCTAGATAGGGAGAGAACTGAAAATCTCCAAAAGGCTGTTGAGGTGCAAAATCATAAGTTACAGGAAGTAGAATGGTAGCAAAGTCTCTCAGTATTAGAACAGTTGGACGCACTGATATAACTTCAGTCAATCCAAGTTTGCTAATAAGTGCAAAGCTTGTACCGCCTAAATCACTTCCACCAGTTAATCCGAAGTTTGCGCCACCCCCTAAATAGCTGGGACCTGAACGAGTAGACCTAAATATGCGGTTGCCATTACTATCAGTCGGAGGGGTGATTTGAGAAATGAAGTTGTCAGATCTCTTAAGAATGCCTAAATTGCGTTGAGGTACAGTTGTCAGTTCTGCTACTGTTGAAACTTTCCCTTCTGGTAATTGAATGGTACTTTCAGCAGTCTTTAAACTTGTTGAGGGTGATATAGATTTAGGAATTTCTTTCTTATTGAGTGTACTCAAACAGACCCATCCACATGGAGATGAATTTGATGAATTGGTTGTTTGCGCCTCTACTCCAGTAACAGAATTACCAATCATTAATAGAGCGATACCAGCGAAAAGATTAAATTTCATAGATTTTTTCTTTGCAAATCATTGAATTCTCTAATCTCTAACTTGACATACCCATGTTTGATATCGTGAATGAGTTGATTGATTACAGATAAAGTTTAATAGCAGCTTAAGGATTGGGACTGGGGATCGCCTAAATAAGTACTTGGGCAAACTAAATTACCCAAACCCGTAAAGTTGCGCCCCGCAGGGGCGCAACTTTACGGGTTTGGGTTTAAGCGGGTAAGGTATATCGGTTCTCGATCGCAGATTTAATCCGATCTCGACTATCCGCAGGTGAAAGATCTGTAGTTGTTTCAATCTCACTGACTTCTTTTGCTAAGGATTCGTCTTTAATTGAATTTTGGAGCCAATTTGAGTAATCATGCAAATGTAGATGATGTAACCAAGTGCGATCGTCAACTCCAGCCGCTAATTGGATAAACATATTGAGATTCTGGGCTTTGAGATTTAGCTGGTTATTTTCACCTCTAAAAAAGAAACAGCGATCGCTGCCCAAATTACCTTCAGCATAGGTTCGCATATGCCGTTGACGTTCTTGCAAGGGTAGAATTACTTCAAATTTAAATGGCTGCTCTTCGGTGTTGAGAAGCCAAGCTACTCCCGATCCTGATGCAAGTTCTGAAGGTAGCTGAGCGTTCGGTAGCTGATGTCCTATGGCATTACAAAAATTGGTAAATGTTTGCATTGGTGACTTTACGGCAATCAGCGTATCAATTAGGGATAATGCCGAAGTTGCTACATGTTCGGGATGAACTGTAACCATCAAAATACCATTAACAGATTGTGGCAAAGTTACTGCTGCGTCCCAAGAGGTTGGGAACATATGATGTACTTCATCAATAACGATCCAATGGGGTCTACCTGTCCGCACCCGCATTTCTAATAGTGAAGGTAGTAGTTGTGCTAAAAATAAAGGGCGATCGTCGATTTTTACTCCCATTAAATTAACGATTAGGTTCTGTTCTGGCTTACTCAATGCTGTCAAAACTTCTGCTGAACTAGGAATCTGCTGAGCGTTTCCTAATACGACTGTCTGTTCAAATTTTTGATAGTCACCTTCAGGATCGATAATGCAAACCTGATAGCCTTTATCGATAAATCTCTCGATCAATCCAGTCGCTAAAGTTGATTTGCCGCCGCCAGAGATACCCGCTAACAAAATATTGCGATTAAGTGGCTGAATATAGACATCGCGATCGCCATCAAGTTTACCTAATATGATGCGATGACGATCTGGCAAAATTGAGGATTCTCGGAGATCTTCAGTCAGATCTAAAGTTAATAACCTCTCGATTAATTCAACTACACCATCGCCTCGACTTGATTGAGTCACCCAATCCACTTCGCTCTTTACTGATGGTAAGGCATTAGATACGGCTACAGAAAACTCACATAATTTCAGGAAGGCAAGATCGTTCTCAGCATCTCCAACCGCTACTGTATTACGGACAGACAATTCCATTTTGCTTAATGCTTCACTTAAACCCGAAGCTTTGTTGACTCCAGCTGGCAAAACCATCACTGCACCTTTGTTAAAGATTACTTGCAGATCTAGTCCCAGTTCTCTAATTGTAGTCAGTACTTCGTTTTCGTTGGGTTCCCATGTTGCCACGATTACTTTGCCGATGGATAGGGGATTGATATTACGCGATCGCAAAGCCTGCACAAATTTTTCAGGAGGTAAACTACCTAGCAATAACTCTTCGCGAGTTGCAGGGAAGTAGATTACGGCTCCATTTTCAGCTACGACACAATCAAATAAATCGACTTCGGGGAATATCTTCCAAATATCTTCTAACTGTCTTCCTGTAACTAAAATCAGCTTCCGTCCAGCCTTTTGTAATCGCTTGAGTGCATCTAGCGTTGTCTCTGATACTTTTCCATCCTTCGCTAAGGTTCCATCGTAATCTGTAGCTAATATTAAATAGTGCATAAGTTTTAAATAAGTACTTGTACAAAATAAATTACTCAAGGTTGTAAGGTTACAGATCCCTTACCCTTAGCTCCTCTCCCGCAGGAGCTACCGTGCACACACAAGTCAATTTGTCTTCGTTTCGATTTATCTAAGCCCCCTAAATCCCCCAATTCTGGGGGACTTTGAAAGACAGTTCTTTTCTTGTTCCCCCAGAATTGGGGGCTAGGGGGCGATTAATTGTTGACTTAGCTAGGTTTATGACTTGTGTGTACACCGTAGCCCGCAGGAGAGGGGAATAAGAAAATGATTGGGGTTTCTTCCCCTTCTCTTGCGGGAGAAAGGGTTGGGGGATGAGGGCAGATTTTCGCTCGATGTAAGAACTCATTTAAGAATTGTCTAGATCCCCCCAGCCCCCCTTAAAAAGGGGGGAGAATTTAAATTCTTCCCCCTTTTTAAGGGGGATTGAGGGGGATCTCTTAGGGCTTTTGAGCACAGAAAGTAATTCTTAAATGGTTTCTAAGGTAATTAATTTAATTTAAAGCTGCTTTACCAGATTCAGGAGCGCGTAATTCATCTAGAGAAAGCTTTGGTGTCTGAGTATAAACTGAGTCCAATAGAACTTCTAAGACATCAGCATCACGAGAAATGGCGATCGCTTGATGTGTAATTAATTCCCCAACATTGAGAATCACCTCATCATTGCGATCGAGAATCACACGAGTTACAGGACGACCCAAAGCACCTTTAATTCTTTTATCCTCATATGCTTGAGTACCATGATCTTGGAGATTGCTGGCAGTTTCTTTCACCTGCTCCCATAATCCCTTAGCTCCGTCCTTAACCTGTTGTCCAACATTAGATCCTGTAACTCGCAAAGCATCACCAGTGGTTAACCCAACTGCCTCTAATAGCGCTTGTTCTTGATGATGAGTCTTGGCTCTTTCAATTACTCTCGGAGTTACAATTTGACCTTCTACAGCAACAACCGAGCCTTCAGTTGTGAAAATCATCTTGTTTACACGCCGACCCTGCGCCTGCTCAAGACCAATATTTGCGCTCATACCTGTCACTACACCAGTCAGTTTTTCTCCTAACTTAGCAGTGGCATTTCCTCCTGCTGAATGATAGAGATCGTTGGTCATATTAAGGTTCCGAGCAGCCAAGATATGTGATGAAGTCACAATCTGTCCTTCATGAATTAAAGTTAT
Organism: Pseudanabaena sp. lw0831; assembly: GCF_016584665.1. Lineage (GTDB taxonomy): Bacteria > Cyanobacteriota > Cyanobacteriia > Pseudanabaenales > Pseudanabaenaceae > Pseudanabaena. The sequence goes on along the minus strand of NZ_BBJB01000063.1, from coordinate 18,385 downwards.
GCCATCAGTAGTTTCTACAGTTTTTTGAGCAACTTTTCCTAATACAAAAATTTCTTGTTCTTCAGGATCAACAACAGCATTAGTAAAGCTAGTACCTGCAAATGTCGTCGCTTCTTGAAACTTCTCTCCTGTAAATTGAACAGCTTCTTGAGCCTTTTCTCCTGTAAGTTGCGCCATTTCCTGCACTTTTCCGCTTGCAGTTTGCATAGCGCCTCTAATTCCGCCTACTTGCTCTTGCATCAAGTCAGCAGTTTCAGAAGGCACAAAGGCTATATCTTCGCCAATCTTGAGGGTGTCAGGAGCAGGAACAAAGGAGCGTCCAGAGTAGGCATCAGCGAAGATGCCACCAGACACTTCATATCCTTCGATCGCTCCACTAGTATCGTCAAAGTAAAGGTCAACCATTGTCCCCAAATCACGCCCATCAAGAGTCATGATTCTCGTGCCTTTCAAGGTATTATCTCTTTCTAAAATGTTTTGAATCTGCGGGAATTCACTGGCAGAATCTATCGCATCTCTGGATGCAACAATTACAGCATCAGCTCCGATCGCCTGAACATTAGTTAAAGGTAATACCAACGCATCACTAAACCAACCACTCTCATCAACAAGAAACCCTAATAATTGATTACTCTCTTGATCAAAAACCAAGTCCACAATTGTCTTAAATTCTTCCCCAGAGTCATAGGCGACTATAGGTTTGCCAATCATTCCTTTACCATTGCGCATTTCATTCTCCTAAAACTTGATGAAAGTCAACCTTAATTAATCGGTCTAGAGGTCTTTATGGGTTGGTTAGTAGAATCACTCTTTACTTCAGCATCTTTCCCAAAATTAGGAGCGAAATCAATTACTCCAAAGTATTCTAATGCTACAACTCCAGCAGCAGCAATAAGCATTGCTAAACCAGTATATAAAGCAGAGTTGTTTTTCTTTCCTACAAGTCTAGGCATATATTCTCTCTTAAGTAATAGTATACAAACAGAAAAATTTAAAATTTCTCTGTTTATATACTATTGCTGAAGAATGTTTGGTTTCTTGATTGAATTGATTGAATTGATTTACTATGCAATAAAGTGTTACAAAATCTACTTCCATCTATGCTTGTAAGTACTTTCACAAAATAAATTACGCAAACCCGTAGAGTTGCGCCCCGAAGGGGCGCAACTCTACGGGTTTGCGTCTGATCGCAGTCTTAAATACATCCTTCAACGGAAACACTGTAGGTATTGCCGATCGCATTGAGTCCACCCACAAATACATTGACTTGAAAAGGATTGCTAGACGATTGTGGTACACCCATTAGTCTTAGCGGTTGACCAACCTTAACTGCTACATTATCTTTTTTATAAGCCCGACTAGAACTGCGATCGCGATACTTTAAGCTTAGCTCTACATCATAGTTAGCATTGTTTTCAGGAACAATAGTTGCCTCATAACTATTAAAAGAGCGATCGCTAGGTACAGAGAAATCTGTATTCCAATTATTACTGGTTACCAATGTGCTAAAAGGAGAAACAGTTTTTTTTACAGTCGTGCCAGTGTCTCCGATTACATTAAGAGGATAACATTCGTCTGCTTGAGCGGAGGATACAAAAGATAAACTTAGAAGCAATCCAAAAACAACTAAGAGCTTTAGTTCAAATGATTTTAGAAACATATAACCTTCTTGAATTATTTAAATTCTAAATAGTATTAGGCTGTATACGGTCGGCGCTTTACGCCGACCATTCTAGGAGTTATGATTTTGTGAGAACGGCTTTTAGCTTTGCCTCATCTTCATTTGATAGAGAAGTCCTCAGAACTTTGCCTTCAAATCTGCTGAGATCTTCCAGTACTTTGTCAGGAGTAGCTCTCCTGACTAACACAAAAATTGCTGAAGTACTAGGCTCAATAGTACTGCCTACTTCTCGGATAAAGTTGTCATCAATCCCAATGTCTGTCAATGCACCAGAAATCCCACCTGCGATCGCACCTACAGCCCAACCCAAGAGAGGATTAAAAAAGATGAAGCCAAATAGCAGTCCCCAAAATCCTCCACTTAATGCTCCCGCAGCAGTTAGTTCTTGAGTCTGTTTAATCTTTACTTTTCCATCTTTATTTCTGATCACGATCGCTGCATCTTCTAAATCAATCAGATGCTCTTTTTGCAGCTTTCGTAGTTCTAGTATAACCTCGTCAGCCGTGAACTCATCTTTAAATCCAACAGCAATTAGACTACTCATATATTTCTCCAGACTATGATTTTTCTTCTATCTACAGCGTTTTAGAGATAGGGGCAAATCATGAATTGCCCCTATCTCTAACGCAGGTATTTGATACTTAAACCCTAAACAAGATTAGGATTTAACTTTGTTTTTGATCGCTTTAGCAGTGTCAGAAGCTTTCCCAGTCAATGATTTGAGAGCGTCTCCTGTCTTGTCTTTGATATAGCTCGCTGCATCACCAGCCTTATCTAAGGTGCTGTCTTTTGCAGAGTTAATGTTGTTTCCAGCTTTGTTAAAAGCCTTTTCTGCTTGCTTCACTACAGGTGGGGTATCTTCATTTGAGCTTCGCTTCATTTTGTCAAAATCAGAGGTTCCTTGAATTTCATTTAAACCTTGATTCGATGAATCGTCAGACGTGTATTCTGGATTAGTATCGTATGTACTACCCTTTACCGCATCTTCAGCTTTCTTCTGGATGTTAGGCATAGTCAGATTGTCAGTGATTTGATCTGGAGCATTTTGAGCTGCGATCGCAGGATTGACACTAGCAAATGCGATTAATCCACAGACAACGACCATGACCACAAAGCGCTTTAAAAATTGTACAATTTTCATAGAATTTCCTCATGATTTAATTGATAATTGGAACTTGGTTCCTGCAAACACTATTGCAAACCGATGTTTGATTTGTTGAATGAGTTGATTGATTCTGAAATAAAATGTAATAGCAGATTAGCGAAGATTTGCCTTCATCCTCTTCTCTCAGAGCGGGAGAAGGGGAGCAACAGCAATTTATTCAAGTTTTCTTGCTCCCCTCTCTCCTTGGGATCTGCCGTGTACTCGCAACTAAAGAAATTTTCAAATCTCATTAATTACCCCTCCCTAGCCCTCCCCTTGCAAAGGGGAGGGAACTAAATTTCTAGTTTTCCCCCTTTGCAAGGGGGAATTAAAGGGGGTTTTGAGACTTGTATGTAACGTTAGCTTGCCTTGGGAGAGTGGCTAGGGGTGAGGGGCTTAGAAACTTCTGCGTAAGGTGAATTACTTAGATGCAACCACAGCCTTAATCGTGACAGTCTTAACTCCCTTGATCTCCATTGCCAAACTTTTGACTTTATCAAGGTCATTTAGTGAAGGAACGGTTCCTGATACGACAACATTTGCATCCTTAGACTCTACAGTCAAATTACCTTTAGGGATATTTGCCTCTAGCTTACTCCGAACTTCGCTAGCAAGATCGCTATCTGGTCGTTTGGTCGTGTCACCCATTGCATCATTGCGTTGTTCGCGAGCGCGAATATCAGCATCCAATTGTTTTTTGCGAGTTTCACTTTGAGCATCACTCATAGCTGCTTGAGTGTTTTGTGGTGCGGCAGTAGGGCTGATAGTGCTACTAGGAGCAGGAGCTTCAGAGGTAGTTCGTGCATCAGAGCAAGCTACTACTGTAACTAAGAGAAAATTAGTTAGTAGTAAAGAAGCAATTTTTGTATTCATGGAAGAAATTCCTCAATTTATTAGTACTTAATCATAATAAAAATCTAAAGTCAGAGCCTGTAACGCCCGCGCAGCGGGCGGCACAGGCTTCTCCGTTTAAGGGTTGCTTAGGCTTAGCTACTTATCTTTGATAAAAATTTATGAATTCAGTAAGGGCAATTCATGAATTGCCCTTACTGAATTCATCTATCTCAAAGAGACTGCACCTGTTCTACTAGAAACATCAGCAGAATCATAAATACCCCATTCATGGATACCGTGACGTTGCAAAATTGCTTCGGCTTGATGAATCTCTTGCTCCGAACCATCAACCATCACCAAGCAATCTCCTTGATCTACGCGATCGCTATATATCTTGGCACGGTCTTTAGGAATGCCTAAGCCAACCAATCCGCCGATGAGTCCACCTGCGGCTGCGCCGATCGCACCACCCGTTAGCGCAGTAGCCAGAGTCGTAGCCACAGCGCCAGCCAACATCACTGGCCCAACTCCAGGAATAGCTACAAGTCCTAGCCCAACTAGTAGCCCCGTTAATCCTCCAACGGCAACACCTGATGCAGCACCTGTTGCAGCACCTTCACCCACTTTGTTGTCAAGATCGTTGAGATGCTGGACTTGCTTCTCAGCAGTAATATCAGAATTGCGATCGACATTATTCCCAATGATCGAAATTTGATCCATATTAAATCCACTGTCTCTCAATTCACCAAGAGCCGATTCAGCTTTTTGATGATTAGAAAATGTACCCGTAGCGCGCTTGTATTGTCCGATCATAATTTTCTACTCCGTTAAATCAATTAGTGGCTTAGTTTTACTTAAGAAAACATAGGCTTTACTAAAGTTATGTAAGTTGTTGGAATTAAATGTAGGATGGGTTAGCGATAGCGCAACCCATCATTGAGGTATAGTTGATGCGTTACGTTGCACTAAACGCATTCCACAAACAATTAAGACTTCCTAGTAACATCAAATCTATTAATAGATAGAGTTAATATTAGTAATTTACCTATGTGAATCTAGTCTCACACCTGCATGTCATAAATCATGTATAATCAGACATTAAAAAATGAACAAATTGTATAAGATGGTTTATTAGTACTTAAATTGTTACAACTAATACAGTTCTGTTCCTTTTGATCCATGTAGTAATTTCAAATCATTAGCTAAGAGAGTTTTTCTATACTAGGTAAGTAAGCTAGATTAAATATAAAACCCTAAAACCTATACTGTTCAATATATAGATGGCAATAGTTTTTGATATAGGTCTAAATTATGGTGAAACAATTAAATGATTATAGGCAATTGATGAATTGCCTATAATCATTAAGGATGAGATGCTTTTTTTGTTTTTGCTAAGCTTAAAAAAAATTAGATATTTGCATCGTAAAGATTTATTTTGTTTTAGTACAAATCATGCAACTTATACACTCTTCAAGCATGAGATCAAACAAATGCCTGTTAGCTTAGGAATTGACTACCGAGTTACAGACAAAACTTACAGGTGAAACAAATGACTAATATTTTAGACAGTGGCAACGCTAGTAACTTTAATAATCCAGTTACTGCCGTACTAAATGGTGTCAAGAAAGGACTCCTTTTCGCTTTTGGGTTCGCGCTAGTATTGATGTTGCAAGTGACATTCTTTAGTTCTGGGGCGATCGCATCTCCCTTGGCGAGCATTGGTAATCCGACGATTGCCGATACTTCTAAGGACTTTGCGAAAGAAGCTGGAAATCGCGCTAAGGACTTAGCCAAAAACGTGAAAGAAGGCACCAAGGAAAATATGGGCAAAGCTAAGGATATGGCTAAAGATGCCAAGAACAAAGTTGGTGATGGTGTTGAGAGAACCAAGGCAATGGCAGGCGATCGCGCTAATGAAGTTAAGGCAAATACCAAAGACCTATCTGATAAAGCTGGAAACAAGGTTGAAGAAGCAATTGACTCTGTCAAAAACTTCTTAGGTCAGTAACACAAAAGAACAAAATGGCTACGCCATTTTGTTCTTTTAAAACCCTTACTGGGTTTGGTTTTTAATTCACAAAAGTGTAACGACACTTTTGTGAATTGGTAGAAATTCGGTAACTAAGGATAGGTGAAGATCTTCGCCGCCTATCCTCTCATTCACAAATACTTGAAATAGATAAACGGAGAGAATCTCATGGAATTTATTTGGTTTATTTTGATCGGGCTAGTGGCTGGAGCTTTAGCTGGTCAAATAGTTCGAGGTGGTGGCTTTGGTGTAGTCGGCGATATTATTGTCGGGATTATCGGCGCATTGTTGGGCGGCTTCCTATTTAATACATTTGGTGTCTCTACAGGCGGTGGCTTGCTTGGCAGCTTGATCGTGGCAACCATTGGTGCGGTGGTTTTACTATATGGGATTCGCCTAGTTAGATCTGCTTAGAAGCTATTTACAGCAATATTTTTGTTAAAAGTACTGCAAAGCAGTACTTTTAACAAAAATATTGGTTCTGGATTCAGTGCAAAGCGTTGTAAGAATTACAGAAAGGCTTCCAATTTCAAGATTTTGGACAACTTGCAAACAAATTATTTATAGGACAAGTAAAAATGACTAATAGAACTGTAAACAGAGATGTCAATTCCACTGACCAAGGCGATGCGAATCTCGATCCACTTTCTGGAGAAGTAGGAGCGCATCCCCTCGGAACAGGTGTGGGAGCCGCAGGTGCTGGTACTGTAGCCACAGTCATCGGTGGCGCAGTTGGTGGACCAGTTGGTGCTGTAGTTGGTGCTGTCATCGGCTCAGTAGTTGGTGGTTTGGCTGGTAAGGATGTTGCCGAACAAGTTAATCCAACTTTTGAAGAAACCAATTGGCAGGAGACTTATACTTCTAGCTCCTATGCAGATTCAGATAGAACCTACGAAGATTATCAACCAGCCTACCGCACTGGCTATGAAGGCTACGATCGCTATGGTCATAGTGGTCGGACTTACAGCGAAGTTGAAACAGATTTGCAGCGCGATTATCAAACAAATCAGACTGGAAATTTACCTTGGGAACAAGCTAAACATGCAGTAAAAGATGCATGGGATCGCGCTGCTACCGCAATTCGTCGCTAAATCACGATGCATTTAGACCTAAGAGCCTGTGCTGCCCGATGTATCGGGCAGCACAGGCTCTTTTTTATTTTTTTAACTATGCTGATGTACTTACAGCGCTTTGCGCTGTAATAGTGGCAATTCATGAATTTTCATTACTAACTGATGTTATGTAGAACACAGATAATCCTAATGTTTCAATATCATCTTGGCAGAGGGCTTGGAGACCAAGCCCCAACAGTGTTAGAGGTAGGGGCTTGGTATCCAAGCCCTCTTTCTCAGATTCTATGTAACATGAGTTACTAGAAACAAAGTGTAATAGAACGAAAGTTCTATTACACTTTGTTTCGTAATGGTGCAAGTTAATCAAGTCACTCAAGTAGTTAGACATTCCGATGCCATGATTTTATAAAAGAGAAGTAAGAATCTTTTAACTACACAAAGGAGCAATCTAAATGTCAGTAACACTCGAAGATACCAAACGTACTGCCATCGCAGTCAAATTGGCAGATATGAAAGCTACTCAAAACTTGCTGATTGCAAATGAAAAGAGCTTAATCGCCGCCTGTCCCGATCGCGAAATCACTAATCGTTTAGAAGGATTTCTCAGAGACGACCAGAAAAACTTGGGTATCATCGATACTGTGATCGTTCAGTATGGAATTAAAGCTGAAGCTAAACCTAGTGTCCAGAGAGAGATTGAAGAAGTCGAGAGAATGATGGAAAATTCAGATCTCACTTTGTTTGATAAAGTGTCAAAGCATGAACTCCTCAAACACACTCAAGCGATGGCAGGAGTTCTAGTTCATAAGGCTGGTCAAGTAGTTGGTGCAGACATTGCTGTAGCGATCGCTCCCCTCAATGCGGTTAACTTTGAAAATCGTGGACATGAGGAGCAACTCAAAGGAATCATGGAATCTCTGAGTACGATGGAGCTAACGGGTAAGCCTTCTGACAGTGGACTGTGGTCAAGGGTGCAAGACACCATCGCCGCGCTAAGTGGTCTTACAGGCAGTCTCATCAATGGCAGCGATCATGAGATCGCTATTTGTGATTTGATTCGACTCGATCATACTAAGGTCTTTGCTCTGCTTTCTCAGATTAAAGCCACTGACGATCCTCAAAAGCTAGAGGAGTATTTTGGGCAGGTCTACCAAGACTTGAGCGCTCACTCTTCCGCCGAGGAGGAAGTTATCTATCCAGTTGTGCGTCCTTACTACAACGACATTCAGCATCTGTATGACGAACAAGCAGAAATGAAGCAAAAGCTTGAACAGATCAAAGCCATGAACTGCGAAGATACGGTGGCTTTTAAAGCTGCGGTAGATCTTTTGGCATCGGATGTCAATGCTCATATCAAAGAAGAAGAGGATGAAATGTTCCCCCGCATTAACGGTAGTTTTGGCGACGAACAACAGAAGCAACTGGCGACTGATTTTAAGACTGCCAAGAGCAAGATTCAAGATCATCGACTCGTTTCTGCTTCTCACTAGATTTTCTAGTTCTTGCATCAAACCATATAGCGATCCTAAATGAGATGTGAGAAAGACAAGGGGCTTAAGCCCCTTGTTATGGACTTTTACTTCTCACGATTTATTTAGGATTGCTATATTACAGGAGCGAAGATCATGATTAATTCTGAACGACCTTGGGAAACTTCTACAGAGCGACAAGTTATTGATGTTGGAGATTTCAGCGATCGCGTCCGTTGGGATGCTTTTTTGGGATTAGCAGCATCAACATCTTGTACAAGTGTATGTGTTAACAGTGTTCATACTCGCCACGTAAATTCTATAGGACTTACATAGCATAGCTATGCTATGAACATTCTTTTTAAGAACCCATTTAAGGATTACGTAACACCTAAAATCTCGTTTAAAGTTCTAGGTGTCTAGCCCCCTTAAATCCCCCAATTCTGGGAGACTTAAATATGGTTCCCCCCAGAATTGGGGGGCTAGGGGGCAAAAACTACAATTCTTAAATGGGTTCTAAGCCCTCAAAAGCCCAAAGATCGCAGAAAAAAAACACTAATATCTCTTTAAAGCGAGCTAAGAAGGGCGCGATCGCTATGCTGTTTATATTTATTTAAGATTTAAGTCCTAAAAAAAAGGGGGGACTGACGATCGCTTTTTATTGAAAATGTTTACGGTCAAACAATTACAAGTGTAATTTGCAAATCGCTTCTACCTATGCAAAACATGAATAGATAGTTAACTAAATACCAATTCGTGTTTTGTAGACGTATTGTTTGAATGTGATTAAATTATATGTATACATCTCAATCGTATATATGTTTTTTTGATTGCAATTTGTAGAACGTAAGCATTAAAAAGTGTTGGAGCTTATCGACCTATGGCTAAGCGATCACTGCAAACGTCGCCATCTGGAGCCAAAAAAGCTAAACAGCAATTTATCTCTAAAGGATGGACACAGGAGTATCTAGCTAACGAAGTAGGAATTAAAACAAGACAACCAATTTGGCGTTTTTTTGCGGGACAAGCAATTGAACGTTATACTTTTTTTGAGCTTTGTACAAGACTAGATTTGGATTGGCGAGATATTGCTCTCAATCCTCCATTAGACTACAACCATCTCACTGACAGCGATGAGACTAGTGATGATATAGCAACACTAGGAATAGATGCTTTAGTGCAAATAGTGCGATCGCAACGAATGGAAAAGATAGACCATCAATGCGGCATCCTGCAACTATTAGATATTAATCGTCCTGTTTCCATCGATCATATCTATATTGACCTGAATATTTTAGAGCAAATCTCCAGTCAGCAATGGTTAGAAGTCTCTGAAATTAAAAGCCTCAAGCCCGAAGATATCGATCGCTTCGGATTAGGTAAAATCACAGAAAGCCAAATTTCTGGTATGCAAGCAGTAGAAAAATTTAGTAAACTGCGAGTCTTAGGTGGACCTGGAGCTGGCAAGTCTACATTTCTCAAACATTTAGCAGTGCAATGTAACCGCGATCGGTTTAGTTCAGACAAAGTCCCTATCTTTATAGTGTTAAGAGACTTTGCCGAAAGCTGTCGAGATAGCCATCAAGCAGATTTATTAGAATATATCCATCAAGAGTTTCTCACCTCAGACATTTCCCAACCAGCGATCATTAAGAAGCTCCTGCATAGTGGTCGAGTTTTGCTCCTAATTGATGGTATAGATGAAGTCTGCCATGAAGATGAACATATTGTTTTAAATGAAATTCGTCGATTTTGCGACAAATTTCATCGAAATCAGTTTGTTGTGGCATGTCGCACGGCGGCTCAGAGGCTATCAATCAATGGATTCACTGATGTAGAGATTGCTCCCTTTACCGAAACCCAAATAGCTGCCTTTGCCCAGAAATGGTTTATCGAATTTAGCAGAACGAATGAATCAAAAGGGCTGACGAGTGCATCAGAGTTTATGGAAAATTTGGAATTACCAGAAAATTGGCGATTCCGACGACTGATTACCACGCCGCTATTTTTACATTTAGCCTGTTCCATATTCCAACGTCAAGATAAATTTCCCCTGAAGCAATCGGAATTTTATAAGCAAGGCATGGATCTGCTATTAGGAAAATGGGATGAAGCAAGAGGCATTGAACGGGATCAAATATATCAAGGTTTTTTGCTGCCGCAGAAGCTAAAGCTATTGAGTCAGATTGCCTCGGCAACCTTCGAGAAAGGTCAGTACTTTTTTGAAGAAGGCGTGATTGAGCAACATATCAGTGACTATATGCAAAATCTCCCTGACGCAAGTAACGACCCTGAAGAGATTCAACAGGCAAGTGCGGCAATACTTAGGGCGATCGAGTCTCAACATGGGCTTCTAGCCGAACGGGCACGCGGTATCTTCTCTTTCTCCTATTTGGCGTTACAAGAGTATTTCACGGCGCGAAAGATCGTCGCTAGTCATAATCTCCAATCATTAGGAGACTCTTTGCAGGGACTTGTAACCCATATGACCGATCCCTATTGGCGAGAAATCTTTTTGCTGACCGCAAGTATGCTCCGCAGTGCCGACGGATTAGTGGAGTTAATGAAGCTAGGAATTGATGCCATTGTCTCTGAAGATCCTTATCTGCAAGAGTTTTTGACTTGGGCAAACAATAAAGCAGAAAGCAATCCACCTGAATCTAAACCTGCTACAGAACGCGCCTTTTATTTGGCTTTATCCCGTACACCGCATCTTGTGCCTGATTTCGCTCTAGCCTGTACCTTAGATAAAGGTGCATTATTAGATGCGGCGTTAGATGACTTATTACAAGAATGCGCGTTAAATAAGAGCAAAGACTTTGCCAGTATACATTCCTGTAGCGATGCCCTGAGCAATATTTTAGGGATGGTGGTAGATTTAGGATTTCATAAATCGCTGCAACAACTTATCGATAAATTACCCAATAACGATCACAGTAAAAACAGCTTTGAGAAATGGTGCAAAAACAACTATGCAACTTGGGTAAAACAGCTTCAATCATCGATCGCGACCCATCGCGACATTAGTAATCAATGGAACTTTGATTCTAATCAGAAGCTAGTATTACAAAGCTATTACGATGCTAATCAGTTGCTGCTCGATTGCCTCAATAGTAATTGCGAAGTCACAACAAGTATTCGTAAAGAAATAGAAGCAAGTTTATTGTTGCCACAAAAAGAACTAGAAATCCGAGAATGGACGTAATGAAGAAAGATGTACCCACAGAGTATATCTTTCTTCATCACTGATGTTACGTGGAACCCTCATCCCCCAACCCCTTCTCTCGCAGGAGAAGGGGAGCAAAACCAATATTTTTTCTTATTCCCCTCTCCTGCGGGAGCTACCGTGTACACACAAGTCATAAAACCCAGTCATGTCAACAATTAATCGCCCCCTAGCCCCCAATTCTGGGGGAACAAGAAAATAAAATTCTTTCAAAGTCCCCCAGAATTGGGGGATTTAGGGGGCTTAGATAAATCGAAACGTAGACGGTTAGACTTGTGTGTACACGGTAGCCTGCGGGAGAGGGGCTAGGGGTGAGGGCTGTAGAAACTTCCACGTAACACCAGTTAATCACTTTTATAAGTTAGGACTTACGCAATAATTTCTTGCAAAACGCATTTCATCGTAGGGGCAATTCATGAATTGCCCCTACGATGAAATACATTTTGCGAAAGTCTCATAAGTTTTGCAATGAAGTCATTCAATTTCTTGATCTCAAACATCAAGTCAATCATTGCTTTGACAAAGTAGTTTATAGCAACCTTTAGGAGAAAATACCATGACTATATCAACTGAGCAAAAAACTAGACCTGACGAAATTAATGAGTCCCATGGTCAAACAGTCGATACTGAAGGTTTACTGAATAACTATGCGATCGAGCCAGAAATGTATGAAGAAGATGGCAGATCTCTATCTGAATTAATCAATAGGGTCACTGTGGTTGACATCTTTGATTCTGAAGAAGAAGCTAAAAGCGCTGTGTTGACAATGGAGCAAAAAGGGCTGCGAGTTACGAATATGTCGATCGTGGCTAAAAGCTATCAAGACCCTAAAAGCTCAATCAATTGGAAAACCATTACTAAGGAAGGTGGATTGACTGCGGTTTTAACCAAATTAGGAATTAGCAAGCAGTCGATTTCCAAATTCGTAGAAGGCGTTGACAATGGCAAGTTCTTGGTGATCGAGATTGGCAACGATCGCGAAGCTAGTCAAGTACAGCATGTCCTAGAAGAAGCTGGACATACCATGCAGTAAAGGCGGTGCATTAACCATAATTCGCGGGGGCAATTTATGAATTGCCCCTGCGAATTGTGGTTAATGCGTAAGTCCTAATGAATTAAGATTTCTATATTTCAATTCTAGATATTTAGGGAGAGAATTGACGATGATGCGAACTCAGTACAAAACTATTGATTCCGATCATGCTAGTAATTTGGGAATGGAGGCTGTCCACGCAGAAACTAGTGCAAGATGTTTAGACACAAGTGCGATCGCGTCAGAGATGTATGCAGAAAATGGCAATACCTCATCTCAATCAAAAAAAATATTTACTGTAGTAGATATTTTTTCTTCTAGGCTAGAAGCTAGAAAAGCCATATCGGAACTGCAACGGCAAGGCTTGCGCTCCTCTCAGATTGTCGTCATTGCTAAGAATTATCAAGAACACGAAAATTCAATAAACTGGGAATATATTGCTGCCGATAGCGGTTTACTAGATGTGTTAGCAGGATTAGGACTGGATATGTTTGCCGCTGCGCAATTTGAAGATGCAGTCAAAAATGGCAAGTTTTTAGTAGCAGCAATTGTTACCGATCATTCCGCTAGTCAGGCTCAATATCTTCTCGAAAACATTGGACATAGAGTTATCTCCGTTTATTAACTCACCTTACGCAGATAGAATTCCTGCGATAGCTGAGGTCTGGGGATGGCACGGGGGCGAAGCCCCTACAAACCCTTTGCTACAGGAGCTTAGTTTTTACTTGTTGAACACATTCTGTCTTGATGCAAGCCTTGCTTTACCTGAAGCAGCCCATTCTTGTAAAACTTGAATTTCCTGTTGAGCAGTTTGAGCCAGTGGCACGATTTGGCTAGCAGCTTCGAGGATATCATCGGTGGTAAAGTCGCGATTTTGACTGAAGCCAATATGCATTGCTTCAATAATACCCTGCTCGATTTCCGCACCAGAAAAATCTGGCGTTTCGTAGGCGAGGCGATCGATATCGTAGGCGCGAGTATTGTGAGGGCGGTACTTGCTTACATGCACCGAGAAAATCTGCGATCGCTCTTCTTGATTGGGTAAGCCCACAAAAAACACCTCATCAAATCTACCCTTTCGCAATAGTTCGGGCGGCAAGGTGCGAATATTATTCGCAGTCGCTACCACGAATACAGGTGAAGTCTTTTCTGCCATCCATGTGAGAAATGTACCGAATACGCGATTAGTCGTTCCCGAATCACCACGTCCATCAGTTCCCGCAAAAGCCTTGTCGATTTCATCAATCCACAATACACAGGGAGAAAGAGCTTCAGCAAGCTGAATCATTTGACGGGTGCGGGATTCGCTCTCACCGACTAAGCCTGCGAAGAGACGACCAACATCAAGGCGCAATAGTGGCAAATGCCAATGGTGAGAAATTGCTTTAGCTGTGAGGGATTTGCCAGTGCCTTGGATTCCTGCGAGAAGTAAACCGCGTGGATGTGGCAGTCCATACTTACGGGCGCGATCGCTAAAGGCACTACCCCGTCGCAAGAGCCATTCTTTGAGATTATCTAAACCGCCAATATCACTAATTTCTGTCGTCGATGGATAGAATTCTAAAATCTGAGTTTGGCGAATACTTTGGCGCTTTTCTTCAAGAATTAGTTCCACATCTTCAGGACGTAATCTGCCATTTTCTGCGATCGCCTTTGCTAATACGCGCCGCATTTTCTCAAGCGATAAGCCTTGTCCAGCGCGAACCAAATCGTCGATCGCTTGTTTGTCAAGTTGAATATCGCAAGTCGGATTGGCATAACTAACAGAACAAGCAATTTGATCGATTTCAGTTCTTAATTCATTAGGATTGGGAAGGGGGAATTCTAAAATCGAGAAAAATTCACTGAGGCTATCAGGAATATTAATCTGTGAGGCAATCACAATGATATTTTGGGCTTCGCTTTTGAGCCTACGGGCAAGATTTTTCAGCTTACGTGCGATCGCAACGTCGTCAAGAAAGCGATCGAAATCTCGCAATACAAACACCGCACCTTTGGGAATTTTATCGACAAATTCTAGAGCCTGCAAAGGATTACGCTTACCCATCCCTGCATCTGTGGGATTGGATTGATAACCATCGACAAAATCCCATACAAATATGCTGCGTCCTAGGGATTTTGCCACATTGGCAATTACGGCTTCGACTCGTTCTTCTTCTGCTGAAGGTATGTAAATCAAAGGATAGCGAGCGCGGAGTGTGAGATTTAAGTCAGCTTCAAAATTCATCGATCGGCAAGCCATAAAACGCTAGAATGTCTATAGCCTATAATCTAAAGCAAACTATAGCAACAATGGCAACAGCAATGGTTCAAACTCTCACTAAACCTTTGACCCTTACTGAGTTTCTTCAAATTCCTGAAACTAAGCCCGCTAGTGAATTTATTGATGGTGACATCATCCAGAAGCCAATGCCCCAAGGAAAACACAGTAGTTTGCAACTCGATCTTGGTTCTAGTATTAACCTCGCACTCAAGACTCAACGCATTGCTCGTGCTTACTCAGAATTGCGTTGTACCTTTGGTGGTAGGTCAATTATACCTGACATCTCAGTATTTATTTGGGAGCATATTCCTCGCGATCTAGATCGCAAAGTATCGAATCTTTTTGAGATCGCTCCAGACTGGACAATTGAAATCCTCTCTCCTGACCAAAGCCAAACTAAAGTTATTCGCAATATTATCCATTGCCTCAATCATGGCTCACAGATGGGCTGGTTAATCGACCCCAATGAAGAGATTGTATTTGTGTATTTCAGCGATCGCACATTAGCTATATTTGAAGATAAAAGTGACCTTTTGCCTATGCCAGCTTTTGCAGAAGGATTACAGCTTACAGTTGGTGAATTGTTTAGTTGGTTAGAAATGTAGCTATTTTTCGATTCGGGTTTAAATGCTCTGTATCACCTGATTCATAGTCAAGAAAATCTCAGGAAATAGATTAGAGACAATTGGTTCGTCTTGTTTATAAATTCTTTCGACATAAACTCCATGATCCAAAGCTAAAACTGAGAAAACACTCAATGTAAAATCAACGATCCAATATTCAGGAATGCCGAATTTTGCATATTCATCACGCTTTTCGATGGTATCAACAGAACGGCAGGTGGGACTAACAACTTCAACCACAAGCAAACAAGGTTCATATAGGATATCTGGCTGATTTCCCAAACTCTGCGACTGGGCGATCGTCATTACCAAAATGTCTGGACGACGAGTTCTGTAACCATTAAATATTTTTGTACTATTGACAGAAACGCAATATGGATAATGGGAGTTTTTAATTTCTGTTTGCAAGCAGAAAGCCAAAAACATCATCACAAGGTTATGAAGTCTAGTTGCTGGAGGCATTTCTACCAATTTTCCATGATCAAATTCAAAACGCCTTTCTGTGCTGTCATCATAAATCAGATATTGCTCAAAGGTGATGGGTCTGGTACTGGTGGTAGTCATTTAATTCCATCCTTACTTTCCGCAGAGATTGAAGATATATTATCCTAGATTTTACAGCAATTTCCGATCAAACGAACCACAAGAAATTTTTGAAAGTGTTGCAAAGCAACACTTTCAAAAATTTCTTGGTTCGGGTTTGAGCGCTAAGCGCTGTAACGCTCAAGATAAACAATCAAAACACAATGTTTCTGGACAAATCGTTGACCAGCTAACTTCTTTATCTCTGCTTATTGCTAGCTCTTGACACCAGCAATTCTCATTATAAAAATCGGTTTTTTGAAAGCACTCCTATGGCTTGCTTTCAAAAAACCGATTTTGGTGTTTCCAGCGCCGTAGGCGCTGGAAACACCAAAATCGGTTTCACAATGAGAATTGCTAGCTCTTGGCACAATTCATCTAGGATACTGTCGTTGATAGTGCTAAAGTTGATACGGTCAGCGCAAAGCGTAGCCTATTCCAGCATGTAGATCTAAGGTGTATAGGGTTTATTAACAATGTTGCAAGAGATTCAATTACCTGTTGTTGCAGATACGAAAAAGTGGACTATTCAAGATAGTGAAGCGCTTTATCGCATTAATGGCTGGGGGGAACCTTATTTCAGTATTAACGAGGCGGGTAATGTGACCGTCTCCCCCAAGGGCGATCGCGGTGGTTGCATTGACCTCTTTGATTTGGTTAACGATCTGAAGCAGAGAGGGTTGCGTCTGCCGATATTAGTGAGATTTTCGGATATCTTAGCCGATCGCATTGAGCGCATTAACTCTACATTTGCCAAGGCGATCGCCCGCTATAACTACAATGGCGTTTATCGTGGCGTTTTCCCTGTCAAAGTCAATCAGCAGCGTCAATTGGTTGAAGAAATTGCAAAATATGGTAAACCGTTTCAGTTTGGTCTAGAAGCAGGTTCTAAGCCTGAACTATTGATTGCTCTTGCCACTTTACGCACCCCAGGTTCTTTACTAATCTGCAATGGTTACAAAGATGCCGAATATATTGAGACGGCTTTACTAGCACGAAAGTTGGGACAAAATACGATCATTGTGATCGAGCAACTGGAAGAAGTAGAAATGATCATCCGCGCTGCAACTAAGCTGGGAATTGCGCCTGTGGTTGGCGTAAGAGCGAAACTGAGTGCCAAAGGGTTGGGACATTGGGAGGATTCGACAGGCGATCGCGCTAAGTTTGGTTTGAGCATGTGGGAAATTTTGGAAGCTGTAGAGCAATTGGAAGCTGCAAGTATGCTGGATTCGCTCAAGTTGTTGCACTTCCATATCGGCTCTCAAATTAGCAACATCAGCACCATCAAAGATGCTCTAAAGGAGGCGGGACAGATTTATGTGCAGCTTTCGGCTCTGGGTGCACCGATGGGACATCTCGATGTTGGTGGTGGTTTGGGAGTTGACTATGATGGTTCCAAAACTAATTTCTATGCGTCCAAAAACTATAGTATGCAGAACTATGCTTACGATATTGTCGCGGCGATTAAAGATGCTTGTGGAGAGAAAGGTGTGCCTGTGCCGACGCTCACTAGCGAGAGTGGTCGGGCGATCGCTTCGCATCAGTCAGTTTTAGTTTTTGATGTGGTTGGGATTAGCGGAATTCCTAATCAAGCAATTGAGCCACTAAAAGAAGATGAACATTTAATTATCCGCAATCTCTTCGAGACACTAGAAAACATCAATGAGAATAACTATCAAGAGATTTATCATGATGCTGTCCAGTTTAATCAAGAGGCGATCAGTCTATTTACCTTTGGCTATCTCACGCTCAGACAACGCGCCAGAGTTGAGCGACTGTTTTGGGAATGTTGCGATCGCATTCTCAAGGTAACTCGCAAACTGAACTATGTTCCCGATGATCTTGAAGATCTAGAGAAGGCGATGGCGCTGACTTACTATTGCAATTTCTCAGTATTTCAGTCTGCTCCCGATAGTTGGGCGATCGATCAACTGTTCCCCATTATGCCAATCCATCGACTGAATGAAGAACCGAACTGTCGCGGCACGATCGCCGATCTCACCTGTGACAGTGATGGCAAAATCGATCGTTTCATCGATTTGCGCGATGTTAAGTCCACTCTAGAGCTACATCCTTTCATTTCGGAAGAGCCTTATTTTCTGGCTTTGTTTCTCGGTGGAGCCTATCAAGAAATTCTTGGCGATTTGCATAATTTGTTTGGCGACACTGATGCAGTCCATATTCATGCAACTTCTGACGGTTATAAGGTTGAGCATGTAATCAAGGGTGACTCTATGACCGAGGTTCTAGAATATGTGCAGTACAATCGCGATGCGATGTTGGAAAATATTCGTCAAGAGACAGAACGCGCTCTTCAAGAGAAGCAAATTACTCTTGATGAAGCAAGGTTGTTTTTGCAAAAATACGAGCATTGCTTAAATGGTTACACCTATTTAAGCTAATCAAAACCCAAAACCGTTGTGGCGGG
>NZ_BBJB01000062.1 GCF_016584665.1 Pseudanabaena sp. lw0831 | reverse complement strand
CCCGCCACAACGGTTTTAGATGCTCCTAAACATAATGTCGCAGTTTCTATTAAAGTTAAATTAGCCCACCATATTGATTTGCTATGCCAAGAGTAGAGTGAATCAGTCGTTTAGAATTGCAAATATGAGTTTTTAGTAAAACGTGGAAATTTTATGTATCAGTAACGGACATGGTGAAGATATCATCGCTGCCCGTATCTGCATTGAACTAGAGAAATTAGGATTTTCAGCGATCGCCTTGCCGCTTGTGGGCGTGGGACATGCCTATGCTAAAGCTAATATACCGATCGTCGAAAAGTTTACACAGGCTATGCCATCGGGGGGATTTGTCCGCATGGATAGCCGCCAACTAGCGCGTGATATCAAAAGCGGATTGGTGGGGCTAACTCGTAAACAATTGGGCTTTGCATGGAACTGGTCACGCGAAAATCGCAGGACTAAAAGGCTGATTTTAGCGGTGGGTGATATTGTGCCATTGCTGTTTGCATGGCTACCATCTCAGTTTGGCGGTTGCAATTTTGCGTTTGTTGCCACGGCTAAGTCAGAATATTTTTGGCGCGATCGCAAAAGCAGTTTGCCCCATGTCAAAAAACCTTTTGGCGGCTCCAACTTTTTTCCTTGGGAACGCGCTTTGATGAATAGCGATCGCTGCAAGGCGATATTTGTCCGCGATCTTTTAACTGCCGAGATCTTGAATCGCGATTTTAAACTGCCTGCGATCTATCTGGGTAACTCGATGATGGATGGGCTTGAACCAAAGGGCATAAACTTTGGTATTGGTGAAGATGAATGGGCGGTGGCGATTCTTCCCGGTTCGAGATCGCCCGAAGCCTATGAAAATTGGATGACATTGATGCTTTGCGCCCAAGTTGTGTCCCGTGCGATTCCCCATAATGTCCATTTTTTAGTAGCGATCGCTCCCGATTTAGATCTGGAAATAATCGGACAGAGCATTATCCAAAAGGGTTGGCAACGCATTGATGAAACTACTTTTAAGGTGCAGAATGCGCGGCTAATTTTATTGCAAAATGGCTTTGGTGATTGTCTGCATCAATGTCATTTAGGATTGGCGATGGCAGGCACGGCAACAGAACAGATGGTGGGTTTAGGCAAACCTGTAATTACGATCGCAGGAAATGGTCCCCAATTTACGCGCAAATTTGCGGAAGAACAGGCTGATTTATTAGGATGTTCGATTAACTTGATCGAAAAACCTGCTCAGGTTGCGGATGTGCTAAATGAGATTTTGCAAGATCCTGATTACTTTCAAGAAGTAAGCCGCAATGGTGAGGAACGCATGGGGAAAGCAGGAGCATCGGCAAGAATCGCTAAATATATCGCCGAGAAAATCTAACAAAAAAGGTTCGCTTGTCGAACCTTTTTTGTTAGATTTTCTCTCCTTGTTATGGTGCTAATTTTATAGCAACGCAAGAGATAGATAGGACAAATCAAAACCCAAAAGATGAGTGGCGGTGCTTTGCACCGCCACTCATCTTTTGGGTTTTATGTCCTAATCAAAACTTACATTGCTATAAAAGCGTTGAGATATCAAGGGAATCAAGGGGATGGAAAAAGGCAATTAATCTTTGAGCAATTTTTGCAACTCCGCCTTGGACATTTGTCTCAATATTTAGAGGCATTACAGGGTCATGGAGGGAAAGCCTCAATAAAAACCAACCATTCTCATCTGGGGAAGTACAGGAAACTCGGATACCTTCGTAATTATTGGGAACAATTTTCCAATCTGATTGCGTGAGGGCAAAAGTCTGCAAATCTGTAATTACGCGATCGCCTAATGCTTTAAAATCTTCCACACCCATCTTGATCCGAAACTCTTCACTCTCAACTGGCTCTTGCAAATTTGCAATCAAATCAGTGAGGGATTTGCCAGCCAGTTTCGACTTGGCTAGTTCAATCAACAGCTTACTGACCAAATACGCACCATCATCAAGGAAATGATTTTCCTTCATTGCGCCATGACCTGAAGTCTCGATCGCTAGCCAAGACTCTTGCCCTGATTGGTTTAAGCGGATAGACTCATTAATTACATTTTTGTAACCACGCTTAAAACGATGATGCACTCCCTGTAAATCTTGCTCAATAAACTTGGTTAAGCCATCAGAAGTAATAGAATCTGTAACAATTGTTGATTGAGGATGTTCTTGTAAAACGATCGCGGAAATTATCGCAATTAAGCGATTACGATTAAGCTCTTTACCAAATTGATCGACAGCCGCACTGCGATCGACATCGGTATCAAAAATAATCCCAAAATCGGCTTGATGTTTGATTACTGCTTCACAAATAGAAGCCATAGCAACCTTGTCTTCAGGATTAGGAACGTGATTGGGGAAATTGCCATCAGGTTCTAGAAACTGACTACCCGTAATATCTGCACCCAAAGGCTGTAAAACTTTGTCGGCATAGAATCCACCAGCACCATTGCCAGCATCAACAATGATTTCCAATCCCTTTAAAGGCTGCTCATAGTGTTCAGGATGATTGACAGATTCACGGATTTTGGTGACAAACTGATGAGCATAAACGGAAATAAAATCATGTTCGGTAATGTTGCCTTGAGTAGATGAAATTACAAATTCATTCTTTTCCGCAAGCGTGAGAATATCCGTAATATCTTTTTTCTCTAAGCCACCTTGTGCGGTGAAAAACTTTAAACCATTGCGATTGAAGGGTAAATGACTAGCTGTAAGCATGATTGCGCCATCGCAATTAAAGCCATCAGTAATTGTGCTCATAAACATTGCAGGCGTAGAGGCGATCGCAAAATCATAGACCTGACAACCGAGAGCATTAATTCCTGCGATTACAGCTTGGGTTAATTCTGTCCCAGAGAGCCGACTATCGCGCCCGATGGAAATCAATAGCTCTGATGTGGGTTTATCTAATTTTTGAGCTAGCCAGCTAGCAAAGGCTTGTCCTAGGATGTTGACAACTTCTGGAGTTAAGTTTACTAATTCGTCAGGTACTCCTGCGATCGCTACGCCACGAATATCGGAACCATTCTGGAGCTTCTTCCAATTAAAATCTTGCATTGTCATCTTACTTTTGAGCAGTCGCGTGCTATGCGGATGCTTACAGTCTATCAACTTATATCAATTCCCGAAAGTGCAACTAGACCCAAATAGAGAAAGGCGGCGCTTCG
>NZ_BBJB01000061.1 GCF_016584665.1 Pseudanabaena sp. lw0831 | reverse complement strand
CGCCGCCTTTCTCTATTTGGGTTTTATATCTTTAAAGTTGTTGGCAAGGAATGCGATCGCTTAAAACGGCTGTGGCGATCGTATAGGTACTAATCTCTAAATAAGCATCAGATGGAGCCTCAAAACAAAATTCATCTTCTGGGAAAACTGCTCTCTCAATACATTCATCTAACCCTATCTGTAATCGAATAATTTGAATCCGTTTAGTTTGGTTAATGTAGCGATAGGGCTTTTTATTGGATTTATGTAAATCAGAATTTAGCACGTCTTTCAAATTGGTTAAAAAAGAACTTTTCTCTTGCAAAAACATCTAAGTACCTCGGCATAATTAAAAAAATGAAACCAAAACATTTATCGCCCGCTTAGTAGGCGGTAAATGTTTTGGGGTTTTATATTTAATTGTGCATAGCTACTTAAAAGCTGCTATGCCAATGTATTAATGTGTTAGCTGGAATATTCGATTTAACTTTATTATCATGTATATTCGTACTGCCTTTTAATAGGGAGAATGTAAACAAGAGATCTTGTTTACATTCTCGATATATAACTGATAGATCAGTATTATTCGCTTCTGCAAATTGGCGACACAATAACAATTCAATCCTTGCAATTATCTCGTCAACTTTGTTGAAATTAGCTATATTCTCATGCTCTTGAAAAAGTTGATAAAAATCATTTTTGTTAGTGCTTCCACCAGAGACAGATATAGATACCCTGACTTTATCCTGAACAATCCCAGAAGAAATTTTTATCTTCTCTCCATTGGAGCCAAATTTTACGATATTAATAATGAGATTCCTAACCATGCAGCAGATCATATCTCGACGAGCATACACAATAGAATCATGATTCATTTCAAATAAAATCTGAATTCCTCTGGAGGATTTAATTCTAGACAACCTCAAGATGCTATCAGATATCACCTCATCAATCATAAATGTAGTATTTACTTCCTTGACCTTGATTGATTCAGTTGCAAAATTCTTCAGGGTTTTTTCTTGATGTTTTGTATAAGCATTTTTGTTTGAAATTGCATTGATATATTCAGTGCAAATAATCGATTCTTCATTTTGCATATTCATTGTTTTCATCCAAATTCTTTTTTCTATTTAGATATAAACTTGATTTCGAGGTTTGAATTTATCTTTGATAAATTCAAAACCACTATGACAAATCAATAAACAGCGATCACTTTACGTCCGATATTCTTGAGGATATACTGTGCCTGACTAGCATCGCGATCGCTGACTAGCCCTATCACTAAAAACTTGCCATCATTAATAGCTTCTAAAAATTGCAAGGTGTCCTGTACATTAATTCCTAGCCCTGTCAGAACTGATGGTAAACCATGATCTGAAGCAATATATTCCCAATACATTGAGTTTTGATGTTCTTGATATTGGTTTGAAATGATGACAATCTGAGGTGAACTCAAGCCTTGTTGCTGCATTTCTAGTACTGCATCGTTAGCTTCTTGTCTTGAAGAAAATATAGCTATAACCGTGCATATGCTTTCTGGCTCAGATTGAACATTGCCACTTTTTTCATAGTTTTCTGGTGCGATCGCATAACTATTTGGCAGTCCCATGCCATCAAAACTAGAAGTGTATTTGATGAAATCTTGGTTAAGAGTATTTCTCTCATTTGTTATAGTCATCATCACTTTCTCAAAATAAATAAATAAGCGTAAAATCAAACATCTTGTGTCAATCTCACTCCTTGTATACAGCTTTATTAGTCAGCAAAAAGGGTAAAGCAATATCCTAGAAAGTTTATTGGGTAAACGTTCTAGGGTGTGTTTAGCTTTTAATTTTGTTTTAACTTTGTATAATGCCCTGTAATGTATCCAATCATTTCAACGATTGATTTAATGTGTGGCAACGATTGACTTGATTGACTTAGCAATAAAACGTATTATTTGTAACCTGCTGCTTGCAGAAAGAAAAGATGGGCATAGCGTCCATCTGCTGCCAATAACTGCTCGTGACTGCCTTGCTCGATAATCCGACCATCTGCCATCACGATGATTTTGTCCGCCATGCGCACAGTCGAAAACCGATGGGAAATTAAAACTACCATCTGATCTTTGGTGAGAGAACGGAAATGATTGAAAATATTCATCTCTGCTTCAGCATCCATAGCCGCCGTAGGTTCATCGAGTACGAGAATGTCGGCTTGCGATCGCATAAATGTTCTAGAAAGCGCAATCTTTTGCCATTGTCCGCCTGACAACTCTTGACCACCCTTAAACCATTTACCCAACTGCGTCCCAAATTTCTGTGGCATATTATTAATAAAAGGTTTCGCCATGCCCTTTTCAGTCGCAATTTCCCATTCTTGATTGTCATTAATGCGTTCCACATCACCAACCCCAACATTCTCTCCTACGGTAAATTGATACTGTACGAAGTTCTGGAAAATCACACCAATTCTTCTGCGTAATGTATCAATATCCCAATCATTTAAATCAACACCATCTAATAAAATCCTGCCACTACTAGGCGTATATAGCCGAGTCAGAAGTTTGATGAGTGTAGTTTTGCCAGAGCCATTTTCGCCCACGATCGCTAATTTCTCACCATGCTTGAGATGCAGTGAAATATCCTTTAAAACAGGCTCTTGGCTTTCAGGATAGCAAAAGGAAACATTCTCAAATCTAATTCCTTCCGATACGATTCCCTTGGTAATTTCACCCTGAGATTGAGGAATAGGCTGTTCTAAGAATTCGTAAAGATTAGCCAAATAGAGATTGTCTTCATACATGCCGCCGATGGAAGTTAGAGCTGATGCGAAAGTAGACTGACCTTGACGGAACACGACTAAATACATTGTCATCTCCCCTAGGCTAATTCGACCTGCGATCGCCTCCATGACGATCCATGCATAGGCGGCATAAAACGCGCCTGTGCTGAGCAATCCCAGCAGATAGCCCCAAAATCCTTTTTGAATTGTAAGATTGCGATCTTCCACGTAAAGGCGATCAAAAACATCACGATAACGCTGCAATAGCATTCCGCCTAATTGATAAAGCTGGACTTCTTTCGCATAGTCCTCTCGCGCCAGTAAGGTCTCTAGATAATGTTGCTGACG
Organism: Pseudanabaena sp. lw0831; assembly: GCF_016584665.1. Classification (GTDB taxonomy): domain Bacteria; phylum Cyanobacteriota; class Cyanobacteriia; order Pseudanabaenales; family Pseudanabaenaceae; genus Pseudanabaena. Next base: position 20,180 of record NZ_BBJB01000061.1, on the reverse strand, counting down.
GGTTTCAGGCGATCGCCATCGAAACAGTTTAAAAGCATGTTCTGAGAATCTAGTTTCCGCAATAAAAGACGGAATCGCCGCTAAGACCAAGACAATCACTGCCCAAATGGAAAAGTTTAATAATAATCCGCTAAAGGTCAATAGAGTTAATGCTGACTGCCCTAAACCAAAGATGCGACTGATCAATGATAGCGGACGACTAGAAGCCTGCGCTCGCGCCTGAGACATCTTGTCATAAAACTCTGAATCCTCAAAATGCGCCAGATCGAGGGTAAGCGCTTTTTCTAAAATTAATACGTTTACTCTTTGACCAAGTAGCACTCGCAGCAATGATTGAGATACGGTTAGTCCTTTCTGAACCGCCGCCAAAATCACGATCAAGATTGCTTCAAATCCCACGTAACTAAGAGCCAAATTGCGATCGCTTAACAATCCACTCCGCGCCGCCAACACAACGCTATCGACGATCAATTTACCAACATAGGCGATCGCCGCAGGTAACAGTCCGCTCACAAGTGTAAAAATAGCGATCGCCAAGGTTAATCCACGGCTAGTCGTCCACACTAGACCTAAAGCCTTGATGCCATAGCGAAATATTGTCAAAGACTTACGCAAAGTCTTTTTAAGAGATCTCTGTCCCTTTAGTTCACTTTTTTTCTTTTTTGCCATACAGCCATTTTATAGCTACATTCATCTCTAAAACCAAAGAAGCTAGAGGCGGCGCTTTGCGCCGCCTCTAGCTTCTTTGGTTTTGATGTTTAAGAGATCGCTTAATCGATCGCCAGTAAGCCCTGATGGGAAACTCTGTATAGTCACGAGTAATAGATAACAACACAATCAAATGACCAAAAAATGTGGATATCGCCCAGAATTTAGGAAACCATGCTAAAGGAACATCAGGTTCTGTTGGGAAAAGATAGACAGCTATGGAAGCGATCGCAGTTGGTACTAATACTAATAAAATCCCCAAAATACTTAACCAACGACTGTTATAAACTTGCACTGCATTGGCATTTTCCCAGCGCTTGCCTGTCCATGTCCATCGCAACAAAGAGATTGTATCTGCCATCCTCAAAAATTGCTGACGTCGATCGGCACTTTGCTCAAGGATAAAAATATGACTACAAAAATCGCAAGCCAAAGATTCCATCATCGGCATGGGTGCGATCGTGCCACGCATACAAACAGGACAAGGAGACGATGGCGATCGCGAACTAAAATAACTCATAGCTTCACCGCAAAATATAAAGTAGTTGCAATTCATGAATTGCAACTACTTTATATTTTGCCACTACTTTATGTTTACTCAACAGCAAAGGTAATCGCTACTACTGCCCGAATATCTTTATCAATCGAAGTGGTGTTGTAAGAGCCACTGTTACTGACCTCGGTGGAATATCGCGCCGTAATTTGAAAGACATCGGTTTCCGCCTTACGAATTGTGCCGAGGCGACTACCCGAAACATTGACGATCGCATCGCCCCTAGCCTTCGCATCTTTCGTCGCTTCCGAAATCATTTCCACCCGCAACTGACTAAGCTGCGTATAGAGATATTCCGCAGGCTCCGAGGTGAAGGGAATACCCTCATTAATCAAATCTGTACTCGATCGCGCGATCGCACTAATGCCATCGACATCCTTAGAGCGAATCTCAAAGCGTTGTATCAATCGATAAGCTATGGTTTTGCCAGTTTGGACTCCATTACTATTGGTTTCAGGAATCGGCTGAGTTTCGATCGCACTAACGACGATCGCATCATCAGGAATATTTTTGCTCTTGAGATAGGCTCGCACTCGTTCGTTATAGCGTTTGAGTTCTTGGTAAGCCAGCGGCAATGTCGTCTGTTGACTAGAAACCGAGCTACGCCAAATCACAAAATCCGCACGAATGGGACGAGTCGATGAACCAATTACGGTCAAGATGTCATTTGACCTTAGCGATCGCAGGGCATTGCCAGCGAGATAGGCACTACCAACAAGTGCGATCGACAGAGCAAGCATTCCACTGAATAGTTGTGGAAATGGAGATGCTGGTTTTGGTGTTAAGGCGTTTGGTTCTGACAGCATAGCTTTATTGGGAATTGTTACATTGCATGACGATAAGGGGCTTGTGTAGTTACGGCTTGTAATAAAACGTAATTCTGGGAAAAGGGAAAAAGGAAAAACTGGATTGATTTTGTTCAGCTATCTTTGGATGACTTTAGCTTTTAGGCAAGAATTTTGTCCTTAATCTTTTTGTAACAATTAACACAGAAAAATATACACAGATTGGTTTTGTATCAATATATACTATGCAATGTTATCCGATTGAAAACATCTAGCAACATGAAAGCGTGCTATTAAGATCATGAATAATGTTATACATCAAGTTACAGATTCTGCCTTGTTCTTCGACGGTTCAACAGTTTCTGATAGTTACAAAAAACATCTTGCCAGTATGTGGACTTCGCTGGAGCGGCGGTTCGAGGTTGCCCGCGCCAACCATAACACCGAACTTTTGGCAATGCTGGAGCTAGAAAGAATTGCGATCGCCCCCAATCAAGCAGAGACACCAGCAGCATCGCTATGGCAAGGACTACGGAATTTCCTATTTACGAAAGCCGAAATTAAGGTCAAGCAAGTTTGCGATCGCTCTGGCAATCAGTGGTGGTATGCCTACAATCCTGTCACTGGTCAATCTGTCTATGCGGATACAGATACAGAAATGCGACTGTGGCTCAAGCAACAAGCTTTGTAAAGGAAAAGGGAAAAAGGAAAAAGCTGGGTAATGTCTTCCATTCTCCAATTTGCGAATCAAGAGTCAAAAAGAGTCTACTTTTAAACTTTATCCGGTTCTCTTGGCAAAAGCAGAGATTGAGATCCCCGACTTTTTTGTGAACTTGACAAGCCCCTTTGATTGCGGAGAAAAAGTCGGGGATCTGTGCATTTACAATTTTTCCTTCACGCGATCGCTTTTTATTATCAATATCTTCAAGAGCAAAGGCGCGATCCAGCTTTCCTATTAAAGCGAAGTGGTTTTATCGGTTGTGGTGATGGCGATCGCAATTTGTCCACCGAGAAATATCGATTATAATCAACTACAGGTTGTTAGGTTAAGCTTTATGCAAAGTACTGTAAATCAGGTATTAGAAACTCCTTCATTCCAAAAGGCGATCGATGCGGTAGAGGCTTTATCTTTGCAAGATCAAGTTGTGCTGCTTAATATTTTAAGCAATCGTTTGAAACAACGTCAAAGCCAGCAAGTCATCCAAGAGGTCAAAGAGGTTCAGCAGGAGTACTTGGAAGGGAAAGTTAAATTTGGTTCTGTTAGTGATTTCTTAGCGGAGTTGGATAGTTGAGAGAAATTGGTTGGACTCCTAAATCAATCAGAGCTTTTAAAAGGCTGGTTCGCAAAAATCCTCAACTGCGTCCTTTGCTCGAAAAGACTTTACTGCAATTAGCTGAGGAGCCATTTCATCCAAGTTTGAGAACTCATAAGCTGATGGGAGATTTGTCGGATGTATGGTCTTGTTCTGTTGATTATAGCTATCGGATATTGTTTCAGTTTGTCCAAAATCCTGACAATAGTATTGAAGCCATTCTATTGATTAATATTGGCTCTCATGATGAAGTCTATTAACAAGGAAAAAGGGGGAATTAAAGAGTAAAAATCATCTATTTCTAAATTTTTCCTTTTTCCTTTTTCCTTTTGCCTTTTTACTTTTTACTTGGCAAAAGCATCGTTGATTCGATCGCTTCGCGGACTTGTTTGCTTACGTAGCTGCGGTTCATGCACTCGACAAGGAGGAGATTGGCTGCGTAATATTGTTCGAGAAGTTCTGCTTGCTCATCAGTAAATTGCCAATCGTGACCGATATTGCGGCAATCGATACATACCTGACGCAATTCCTTTGTCCATTCCTCTCCATGATTTTTCCACCAAGCATAGAACTCCTCTAGGTCAGTCGGTAACTGAGACTTAAGCGCTTGCAGCGCTTGTCGCAATACATCATCGCCAAGATCAGATGCGCGGGTGCGGGCGCGGACAAGAGCGAGGTGTTGGGCGATATCTAAGGCGTTGTCGTTGTTGTAGAGATATTGGGCGCGGGCGGAGATGTTGAGGTCGTTGGCACGGATGAAGGCAAGAGCGAGGGAGAGGTCTTGGGAGAGGTCGAGGTCGAGGTCGCGGATGATAACGCTGGCAATGGTGATGGCGAGGTCTTGGTCTTGGTTGAGGTCGAGGGCATGGTTGAGGTCTTGGTCGAGGTCGAGGGCATGGTTGATAACGAGGGCGTGGTTGATAACGATAGCGATGGCGAGGCCTCGCCTGTGGGTGAGTGAGAGGTCTTCCGCGAGGAAGAGGTCTTGGTTGAGGTCTTGGTTGAGGTCTTGGTCGAGGTAGCTGGCGAGGTTGAGGTGGCTACCCAGACCGATATCTAATTGGAGGGCGCGGGGGTAGAAGTGAGCGTGAGCTTCAAAGTATGCATAAAAAGCTCTAACTGCGACAGTTTTATAGCTAAATTCTACAGAATTTGTCTTTTGATCTACCCATTCTAGAAACGCTTGCAACTTCTCATCATTTGCAACCATTCCATCAATGCGATCCTTCATTATTAACAAAAAATCATCCGATCGCCTCAACATTTCCGCAGTCAGATAAAAAACCTCCTTCCATCTGGGATTAGAAATATTCTCGATCAACCTTTCAAAATGTCTTTCCCGTTCAATTTCTCGTGCCGCAAAATATTCCTGAAAAGTCAAATGGGAAAAAGAATAAATATTTCTTGCCCTCTCCACTAATAACCCATGATGATGCTCGATCGCCTTTAGCACCACCTCACTATCGAGCCGCAACACCTCAGGATCGGCGGATGCTTCAGGGAGATTGCAGATATAGTCCTTAATCTGGCGTTGCAAATCCTCTTGCCGAAAGAAATATTCACCATTCACAAAGGTATTAAAGGCAATCTGTCCCAGCATATCCTCCTTGTTTTGTGGCGACAGATGCTTATAAATCATCTCCCGTTCGATATTGCGCTTGGCATCCCACTTTTTCATCAACACTTCCAAACCTTCCTTATACAGTTCCGATCGCTTCGGAGGGAAGTCGTTACGTTCTCCAAATACCAAACACAACAACGTCAGTAACAAAGGACTTTTAGCCAATTCTTTAACAGGCTTATTCCCCTTCAACCTTTCTAACAATCGTTCTGCCTTTGACTTATCCCTCTCTCGAAACCAATTATTCACAAAGGTTTCAATCTGCCCATCATCAAAATCCGCCACCTCAACTTCCGTAAACTTCTCAAACTGATATTCTCGCGCTGCAATCCGACAAGTAATCGCAAAGCGATTTTTTAGCCAATCCCTCGAAAATTGATCTATGTCCTGCTTAACACGGCGATCGTCCTCTTTCTTCACCTCATCCAATCCATCCAACAGGATCAACGCTCTCCCCTCCTTGAGTAAGCGCTTCACCACATCCACCGCCACCTCCCGCTTTTGAAATTCCGTCAAAATATAATTCTCTAGCGATGGCTGTTCCCTCTCCTCCGCATAAGCCTTCAGCGTCACAAATATTGGCACAAGCTCCCCATGAAATCGACCACCGAGGCAAGACATCGCCAAATATTTCATAAACGTGGTTTTCCCTGCCCCTGGTTTACCCAACACTACCAACTTCTGAATTTCTTCAACTGCGTCAAATCCCGTCACCCGTTTTTTAATTGTCCCCACTAAAAAGCGATCAAAATGCTCACGGGTACATACCTCCATCACCTCGTCATAACCAATCCGCCGCCGCCCAGTCACATCCTTAATGATATTCACATCGGTATAAATCCGATCCAGATCGACAGGTTGCGTCATATCCAACACCCGCATCGTCCCACAGCGCTCCGTCACATCCGCCGCAATTTTTTGTTTCACCTCTTGGACTAAAAGTTCTAGCTCTTTTGGGTTGCTATCGTTTGTAACCTCAACTTCGTCTAATTCGGCAACTTCCTGCCATCTCAGTTCAAGAGCATCACAGATAGCAATAAATTTTGGTTGCTCAACACTAAGCCCATTTAAAAATTTGCTGACTAATTGACGCGATGTACCCGAAACACCAGCAACAAAGTCTTGTGTTTTGCCTAAACGTTTAAAAGCTGCATTTGCTTTTTCCTTGCCCACAATCGAAGCAGTAAGTGTTGGCTTTGCCATGTAATCGCATCCCTAACATGAAGCTAACATGAGTCTAACACCTTACTCTGACTTGCTTTTAATAATTTCGGGTGACGATAGTTTTATTCAAATCACAGAGGTTTTTAATTATGTCAGCCCCAAATCAAGCCCAAGTTCAAAAGCCAGTCACAACTCAAGCGATCGCCCAACTCGATAATGCACCAGCTAAACAAAATGCGATCGCATCCACACCATCAACAACACCCGCTGACGCATCCAATACAATTCCTGCGATCGCCAACAATCCCACTGTTGCCATAATTCTCGCTTTCGCAGTGTTAGTTCGCAGCATTCTAGGCTCATCTTCAAGCAAAAAGTAGCTATAGAGAAAGCACCCTGTGAGTGCTTTCTCTAACTAATTGCATCCCAAAAAAATAGCTTGCCAAATATAGGCGCAACAACTGAATTAATGCTTAGATGAAGCTTTTAATGTAACGCAAATGGCACTTGCCGAAGCCTACATCAACGGGCTAGAAATTCCAGACGACATCTTGCGATCGCAGATCACTTCTATCAATCACAAAAAAAGTCGGGGATCTGGGTATTTGAAATTTCTTGATTAGAGTGCATTACGCTGTCGCTAACACACCCTAAGACTATAGCTAAAGACAATTAATTAGCGGACAAACGCAGGCATCACCTCGGCCGCAGTCATCAACCCATAAATACCGCGTTGATGGAACTGCTTACCAGCCTTCAGATAGCCAAACGCTGGCCCGCAAACATTCGCCGCCATACTCGTCTCATCGCCAAGCGTGAAAGTATGCGTAGAAATCTTGCCCTCAAAAGTACGACCCGTCAGCTTCATATTCGTGCTCAAAGGCTTCTTCGGATTGCGCGTATCGACTACACCACCAACCGTGACCCGATCGCGATCGCAAATACCGACACGCTCCAGCATGATGTCATCAGCATGTTCCATATTTTCCAACGAGATTAAACCATTGGTCTTTTCGAGTAGAACTTCCACTTCCACATCAGTCATCGCCTGAGCCATATCCACCGTATAGCCAGACATATGCGCGATATCTTCACGAATCGTAGCGCGATAGGCATTCCAGTTCGCAATGCCGACTCCGAAAGTAATCTCAACCTTATGGACTTCCGCAAAGCTTTGAGCCGCGATCGCTGCCGCCGCAGTCAACAACCCTGGAGTTGCACCACAACCAGACATATAAGTAATTCCTGCTGCCGAGAGTTCAGGAGCAAGAGCAATCATTTGCTCAACAGCACTAGTACGCTTGATTGCATCGACTAGCACACCCTGCCATCCTGAAGCAATAAATTGCTTGGCAACACTTGCCATAAAAGTATTGGGTAGATTCGGTAATGCTAAGAAATAACCATCAACATCCTTGGAGGTAGCGATCGCCTCAGCGATACTGTCTTGCGTCAAAATGCCCGATGATTCGAGATAACCTAGAGATCCTTTGCTTTGATAGGCTGCGATCGCATCTGCGGCGTTGAGTCCATTGCAATCGTAAGCAAAGCCTTCCTTATCGGCGGCTACGACTAACTGCATTTCTTTCTTGGCGTTAAGCAACTTTGCCGCCGCCTGACCTAATCCGCCAAATCCTAAAATTCCAACTTTTAATGTCATTAATTTAAACTTCGTTTATCGAGGTAGTTTTTAATTAAGTACCTTGGCATAATTAAAAAAAACGAGCCAAAATCTGTACCGCCCGCTTAGCGGGCGGAACAGATTTTGGGGTTTTATATTTAATTGTGCCTAGCTACTTATATTGCGATCCTTTAATTTGACATATTTTTGGACTCATTGGCAAAATCTATAAATTTTGATTCGTGCTGTCAGCTACAGTCACAATGTCATCTATAGCTCACAATAGTTACGATAGTTCTATGGGTAGCGATCGCGATCGCGCACAAGCAATGAAACCCCGCATTATCATCTGTGGTTTAGACCGAACAGGTTATAAGATTTTGAGCCTACTGAAGCAGCAAGGCTGTCTTGTGGTCGGTATTCACGATCGCCCAATTCATCATCCCGATGCCGAAATTGTGATTGGAGATCTGGCGGCGGCGGAGACTTTGATTGCCGCAGGAATTAGAGACGCGCAGACTTTGATTTTGGCGGGAGCCGATGAAACCCGCAACCTGACAATTTTGATGCAAGCGCGAGTGCTTAATCCCCATGTCAGGATTATTAATCGCTTGTTTAACTCTAGTTTGGGCGTGCGTCTCGACTTGACTCTGCCCAATCATTTGACCATGAGTGTAGCTGCTCTAGCCGCGCCCGTATTTGCCTTTAGCGCGATGGGTAGTGAAGCGATCGGGCAATTACGCCTATTTAATCAGACTTGGCCAATTCACGAAGAATATATCGACGATCGCCATCCTTGGTTAGGTAAACCACTATCAGAATTTTGGGAAGATCGCACTCGCATGTTGATCTATTATCTGCCCTATGACGAGAGCAAAGTCGATCTGGTGAGTGCCGTTCTCAATGGTCGAGCATTGCAAAGAGGCGATCGCCTATTACTTGGGACGCAACCTAGCGTGCGCACTGCATCGCGTCCGATCTTGCAGAAAATATCGAAGCTATTCATGAGCATTCGTCACTTTCATGTGCATGGAAGAGCCGTGTTATTTACTGCGATCGCTTTATTGCTAACAATTTTTTCGGCAACAGTGGTATATACCAGTTTCCAGATGAAAGTTTCGTTAGTAGATGCGCTGTATTTCTCGGTAGGAATGATTACAGGAGCAGGCGGCAACGAGCAGGTTGTGGAACATTCTGCTGATAGCATCAAAGTTTTTACGATTGTGATGATGCTGATTGGTACGGCAGTAATTGGGATTTTTTACGCAATCTTAAATGATTTTATTCTCGGTTCTAGACTTAGAAACTTTTGGGATGCGGCGCGAGTCCCACAACGAAATCATATTGTGGTTTGCGGTTTAGGAAGTGTCGGCGTGCAGACAGCATTGCAACTAGTCAGCTATGGATACGAAGTTCTAGTGATAGAACGCGACCTAAATAATCGCTTTTTAGATACCGTGCGATCAAATGGTATTCCTGTTATTCATGGTGATGCGAGCCTTCCAACTACGCTCAAAGCCGCCAATCTCGAAAAAGCTGAAAGTATCCTTGCTGTCACTAGCAATGACACAGCCAATCTCGAAATCGCGCTCAATGCTAAGGGCATTGCGCCCCGATGTCGGGTGGTGGTGCGCTATGACGATCCTTACTATGCCAGCATGGCGCAGGAAGTATTTGATTTCGAGTCAGTTCTTAGTCCTCCTGAAATCGCGGCTCCTGCCTTTGCTTCTTCAGCACTGGGTGGACGCATTCTCGGCAATGGTATTGTCGCAGATAGTCTCTGGGTAGCGATCGCGACGATGATTACGCCCAATCATCCATTCTGCGGAAAACCTGTACGGGAGGCATCAATGACAGCGGATTTTGTCCCACTTTATATCGAAACTTCTTGCCAAACAATTCATGGATGGAATTTATTAGAAGCTTCGCTAAGCGCAGGTGATATTCTCTATTTGACGATGCCTGCGGCAAAGCTAGAACAACTCTGGCGTGTTGCACCATTTCAAGTAGCAGTTAGCTAGACAACCCGTATTGTCATCGCCTCATTAATCTTCTGTTATTTTGGATGCCAAACTAGCGAAATATCTTTATCATAATCTAGAGGATATGAGGGGCGGCGCAAAGCGCCGCCCCTCATATCCTCTAGATTACTATCCAAATACTTACGAGGCATTGATGTTTTCTTTCCCAGTCTATTTGGCGATGCATATTCCCGATGGGTATCTGAGTTTACCTGTAAGTTTAGTCACAGGGGGCATTGCGATCGCCCTAATTGCTCTCTCTCTTAATCGAGTTCAGTCAGAATATAAAGAACGTACCGTTCCGCTCATGGGAGTGAGTGCTGCTTTTATATTTGCTGCGCAGATGATTAATTTCCCAATTGTGGGTGGTACATCTGGACATTTGATGGGTGGTACTCTAGCGGGTATCTTACTTGGTCCTTGGGCAGGTTCGTTAGTAATGTCAGTGGTCTTCATCGTGCAGTCTGTCATGTTTCAGGATGGTGGACTAACTGCTCTAGGCGCAAACATCACGATTATGGGATTAATTGGAACCTTTGGTGGTTATTATCTCTATCGAGTGATCAGATTTTTGATTGGACGCAATACATGGTTAGGCATGAGTGTTGGCACTGCGATCGCTTCATGGACAAGTGTAGTTGTGGCGGCAGCAGTCTGTGCGGTGCTGTTGGCTCTTTCAGACACCGTCCCCTTGGCTTTAGGAATGACTGCTATGCTTACTTGGCATTTCATGATCGGGCTTGGCGAAGCATTTATTACTCTCGCTGTAACTAGCTTTATCTGGAAGACTCGTCCTGAGCTAATTTATGATGCTCCTAAGCCCCTCTCTCCTAGCCCCTCTCCCAGAGGGAGAGGGGAATAAGATATTTCCATAAACACTCTAAACAAATGCATAAAAATCGTATTTTTCTATTCTCAGGATTAATTCTAGCACTGAGTATTGCCGCATTCATCTCACCCTTTACGAGTAAAGATCCAGATGGATTAGATCGAGTTTCTCAAGATCTAAAATTTGAAGAAAAAGCTACTGAGAAACCACCAACAAAACAACTTCCCTTTGCTAATATTTTTGAAGAATATTCTTTCAAGGCAGTTCCCGATCAGAAAGTATCAACTGCACTAGCAGGAATCACAGGGACATTAGTTGTATTTGGCTTAGCGTGGGGAGTTGGCAAACTCACAGTAAGAAAATCTGAACCAAAACAGAAATAGAGGACGAAACACAGTAAGTAGCTAGGTTGGGGGCACGCTGCGCGTGCCCCCAACCTAGCTACTTACTGTTATGAAACTAAATCTATGCTATTACATATTCACCTAATTGAGTCAAGTAATCATCTATCTCAAACACAGAGCGATCGCTTAAATGTATGGAATCGCTTAGCTGTACATACACGCTTGATCTGTGTATTTCTATTGGTATTTGCGATCGCCCTAACTCCGATGGGCAGGTGGTGGACTTGGGCAGTATATGGAGTTACTGTTTTGCCAATCCTATATTGGAGTAAAGTTGATTTAGGAATTCTAGCCAAACGCATGGCGATCGAATTAGCCTTTATTAGCGTGATCCTATTAGGAACTCTCTTCCGTGGTGGTGGACAGATACTTTGGCAATGGGGATGGTTACAAATAACTACCAATGGATTAATAATTTTAGGAAGTGTGAGCATCAAAGCATTTTTATCTTTACTGCTGTTGAATATTCTTACCCTCAGTACTTCCATTCCATTATTACTACAAGCTCTAGTTACCCTCAAAATGCCACCACTGTTAGTTAGCATTCTCTCCTCAATGTATCGCTACATAGGAGTCTTAACTAATGAATTTAATGCGATGCATCGTGCGGCAACTGCCCGCAATTTTGCGCCACAAAATCTCTACAATCCCCAGCGCCACGATCGACCGTGGCAACGACAGGTACTAGGCAATATGTTGGGAGTTCTGTTTATCCGTACCTACGATCGCGGCGATCGCATTTATCAGGCGATGTTAGCACGCGGCTATCAAGGTACTCCAGTCATGCTCGAATCAGTTACGAGCACATGGAGCGATCGCATGGCAATTGGTTGCGTTATTATTTTGATTATAGTCGGTCAAGTTTTTATTAGTTAAAGCGCTTTGCATCACAATCCTATTTCTATTGAGAACCTCAGTTATTGTTATCCTGATGGTATTCAGGCTCTAAAAGGGATTAATCTCCAGATCGCCGCAACCGAGAGGGTGGGACTCATTGGAGCCAATGGTTCTGGAAAGTCAACATTACTTTTGCATCTGAATGGTATTCTCATGCCACATCAGGGCGAAATAGTCGTCGGTGAGCTGCTAGTCACGTCCAGCAATTTCGCCGCAATTCGGAATTTTGTCGGTCTTGTGTTTCAGAATCCAGACGATCAATTATTTATGCCAACGGTTTGGGAAGATGTTGCTTTTGGTTTAATGAATCAAGGACTCCGAGGAGATGAGCTAAAAGCAAGAGTAGCAGAGGCTTTGGTGGCAGTCGGGCTAGATGTTGCAAAATATCGAGAGAGGCTATCTCATAATCTTTCTGGTGGTGAAAAGAAACGAGTTGCGATCGCAGGGGTTTTAGCAATGCAGCCGCAGGTCTTAGTATTTGATGAGCCATCTGCCCAGCTCGATCCGCGATCTCGCCGTCAGTTAATCCAGCTTTTGCAAACCTTGCCCGAAACTCAATTAATTGCCACCCACGATTTGGACTTAGTTCTAGAGCTATGCGATCGCACTGTTGTCTTGAGTGAGGGTGAAATTGTCTATGATGGTGCGACAAAGAGGGTATTAAGCGATCGGGAGTTTTTGTTAGCACATTCTTTAGAAATGCCATTAAGTCTAGGATAGCATTAAGTCCTTTAATAGGGCTTATCCTGCGACCTCAATAGCAGCTTGAAAAATCGTATCAGTCATCAAATTTAGTTCGGGCAAAATATCAGATTCAATCCGTTTCCCAGCAGTAAAAAGAAATAGCTGATACTCTCCTTCGATTAATTTACATACTGTTACGGTCGGCTGCTTTGGCTTGCCAATGTGTCGCACTGCCCCTAAAGCTAGATAGTCCACAATCCAATATTCAGCAATTCCCATTGCTTCATATTCTGCCAACTTCACAGCATAATCATTGCGCCAATTGGTACTTACCACCTCAATTACTAGAGGTACAGTCTTTCCATTTTGAATTACTGAAGACTTCTGCCAGAGAGCTTCATTTACTAGTTCCCGCCGATCTATGACCACCACATCAGGAATAAACCCTGTCTCAGCCATTTCTGGCTTTAGTAGACACATCCTACTAACACGATAGTTAGGATGATTACTACGAACCTCTAAAGTTAGCTCTTCAGACAAAAAGCTACTAGCTAATTCATGATCACCTATGGGCATCATTTCTCTAACCACTCCTCTATATAGCTCATAGCGCCTACCATCTTCGGGATACCAATCGATAAACTCTTCAAAAGTCATGCGATCGCAGTCAACTAATGCTTGCACCATTGCCACACCTCTATCTTTGGGGTTTTGACTTGCCTCAATTATAACTGCTATAACTAAGCTCAATTTGCTGACAGCATAGCAAAAAGTAATTGTCATATACAGTGAAAAAACACATTTTATTCATTCTGCCGTACCTCAATCAAGGTGGCACAGAAAAGCAAGCCCTTAGCCTCATTGAAGGACTACAAGATCGCTACAAAATATCGCTATTAGCTCCAGATGGCAAAGGTGCACCCAAATTTCGAGCTTTACCAATTTCGCAGCGTGAATATACAAAGTGGGAGATTAATGTATTTAAAGGCTTTCCAGAACTGATCGCAAGAATCAAGGAAATCCAAAGAGAACAGGCGATCAATCTTGTGCATGTTCACGGCGCTCACGAATTAATGCTAGCTGTATATTTAGTGTTAAAGAAAGTCCCTGTTCTCTATACTGTACATGGCTTTCATGGACTAGGGGCGAAATTTAGTTATCAAATGTCATGCTGGTTTAGCAATTGGTTTGCCGATCGCGTAATTTGTGTTTGCGAAGCTGAATATAATCTTTTACGAGACGTTGGATTAAGTGAAAAGAAACTCCATTTAATCTATAACGGAGTCAAAGAGCCAATTCTCGATTCTGATAAATCATTAGAACTCACCAAGAAATTTCAACTAGACCCAACCAATCAAATCATTCTTGGGACAGCCGCCCGACTAGATAAAGCAAAAGGGCTAACCTATTTACTTCAGGCCTTTGCAAAATTGCAAGGAGAAAACCTGCGTTTAGTAATTGCAGGTAATGGTGATTTAGAAGCTTCTCTTAAACAAGAAGCTCAGGCTTTAGGTATAGGCGATCGCGTAATTTTTACGGGCTATCTTGATGACTTACCGAACTTGATGCAACTGTTCGACATTTTTGTATTGCCTTCTCTTCAAGAAGCTTGCAGTCTTGCCTGTGCAGAAGCGATGTCTCAAGGAAAGCCAGTAGTCGGAACTCGTGTGGGTGGTATTGCTGAACAAGTAAGCGATCGCCATACAGGTTTTATCGTCATGCCACGCGATCCTGATAGTTTGGCTGCTAAGCTTGCCGAACTAATTGTCGATCATGACCTACGAGATCGCTTTGCAAAAGATGGTTATAGCCGCTATCGTCAACTTTTTTCTAGCGAAATCATGCTCGAAAAAACGGCTCAACTATACGATCAGATGATTGCAACATAAAAAGAAGAGAGATGGTGCTTCGCACCATCTCTCTTCTTTTTGTTTTACGTAGGAACAACTATAACTATCCACAAAGCGATCGCTGAAATGACCGCACTCAAATGTTGAGGTATCAGCGATCGCCAAGGCTGTCTGGCAATCTTTTGCGTTAACACCCAAGTCAAAAGCACAGAGAAAATTAACGTAGTTCCTTGCAAAAAGGAAATTACCGCAGGATGAGCAATAAAAATCGGCAATGTCGAACCATCCAGCCCAAAAGTCGCCCAAGTAACTGGCAATACCCGACCCGCTTCTTGGAGAAATAGACGTAAATAATGCGCTAGATTTGCGCCTAGAACTAAAGGCAAATATCCATAGGCGATCTGGATAAATGGTCTGGGTTTACAAGCTGTAATACTAAAAGGAAGCTGATTGTCTTCGCAATTCTTTCTCCAGACAATTGTGAGAAAGTAGAGCGATCGCATGATCCCATAAGCAACTAAGGGGATTGCCGCAGAAACAATCAGAATGAGTAGAGATACTGCTAGATGTGGAAAGAATGCTTCCTTAATAGTCGGCAACCCCAAAGCCGAGGTGATTTCTGGTAAGCGATGCAAAAATGCACCGCCAAGCAGTAACAATAGCAATGCAACTTCATAAGTACGCGGTACATGGGTTGTCCATAATTCAATTGCGGGAGGACGAAGATTAAACTCTACAGACCTGTGAGGGCAAGCCTTGAGGCAAGTCATACATAGTACACAGTCTCGATTATCTTGTAGCTGAGCAGGATGGGAATAAAGCGGACATCCATTTGTCTCTAGACCTTCGCCTTTTTTCGCACCGCCTTTATAGCATTGATAAGTCGTACATTCAGCCGAACAAGTTCCTTGTTGAGCGCGTAACTCCGTCATTGAGAGTTTTGCAAATAGTCCATTCATCCCTCCAATTGGACAGAGATAGCGACACCAGTACCTGCGCTCAAAAATCAGCGAACAGATCGTCGCTCCAGCCGTAATCAATAGCAATAAATATGCAGAAAGATAGGCAGTATTTTGTAAATCCCAAAGTTCTTCCCATAAATAGATTAGCACGAATAGACCGAACAAAAACCATCCACCCCAACGTTCAGAAACATCACGATTCCAATGTTTAAGCTGTCGGGGGAATAGCCATAGAGAAAGCTTCTGTACTACCTCGCCGTAAATCATAAACGGACAGATAGAACACCATAGCCTTCCCACAAATGGAAAGCCAATTAAAATTAATGGCCACCACCATGCCCAAAAAAAGTTAAGCGCAATATTTTGATCGCGAGTTTGAGGTGCTAAAAACAGTATGGCAACGACGATCGCAAAAAAAGCGAACGTAAATCCATAGTTAAGTCGATCGGGAAACCAGTCACTACGTAAAAAATGCCGTAGATTGGGATAAGCATTGAGTAGATTAAAGCGAAACTTTTTACCCTTGGGTTGGGTTGACCAAAATACTGATTCGTGTAGAGATCGCGCACCCTGTGACTGTAATATTGCTCGTTCCAGCAATAATTGTAGTTCTTTTAAATTTCCTGTAAAGTCATAGCTTTGGAGACTACGTAAAGCCTCAGCAGTAATAGTTGGTTTAGGGATACCGCGATCGCGACAAAACAAACTAATGTAATATTCCACATGGGATTTAATATCGGCTTTTCGCACTCTCAAAGATGGAACTTTGATCGAATGTTTAACATATGACTCACAGGACGATTGACGTTTCTCGGAAACCATAATGATCCGCGATTCACAGGTTAAAGGCGCATCGGTTGCATTACTTCCGACTTGTCTAAAGGTTCCATTTTTTAGAAGCTGTACAATCTGAGGACGCAATTCATTGGGTAACTCTTGGACATTATTTAAAACTAAAGTTCCTTTTCCCAAATATGTTAACAACCCATGATTACCACCTGCGCGACCAAATAAATCTGCACCACTAGTTTGGACGAGGCTGCAATTTACCTTGGCGATCGCTTCCCGTCGATGTGCTGAATTAAAATGAATCAAAGCCGCAATATTATCTTTGTCCAGTCCAGGTTCGCCAAGAATCAATACTGGCTGCCGATCCTCACTGGCACTTTTTATCTCTTGACGCAGCCTCATCGCATAGCGGCTCTTACCAATAATTCCTCGCTCAGCCTTGGTAATCAGATAGGGCTGCAAAACCTGCGATCGCTCTTGCATCCACTCTAAAGAGGTTTCAGAATAATTGGAAGACATAATTCTTAAGAGGTCTATGGCTATTGCTAATTAGAGTATACTCCGTTGACTTTGCTATACATGTAAACAAATAACTTCTTTTTGTTCTGGTTTGAGCGCGAAGCGTTGTAATAAAACTGGCGACAGCAATACTTTAATTACTGACTTTTTCTTGTTTCGCCAAGTGATAATTAATGGGAGCATGACTCCCTAATAACCGCTACATCCAAACGAGATCATGGGGTAAAAGGAAGAGACATATGGGAAACTCGGAACATCTTGCGATACTGAAACAAGGGGTAGCCAGTTGGAATAGATGGCGACTTGAAAATCCTGAGATTATTCCTAATTTGAGTGGTACTAACTTAAGACGTGCCAATCTTCGCGAAGCAGACTTGAGTGGAGTAAACTTGCGGTGGAGTAAACTTGCGGTGGACTAATTTGAGTAATGCTAATTTATTAGGTGCAAATCTCAGTGGTTCTGATCTCGTTAAAGCGAATTTGCGAGAAGCAGATTTGTATAAAGTAAATCTTAAAGATGCTGAAGTGAGTGGAGCCTATTTCAGTAAAGCTCATCTAAGAGAAGCTTGTTTGGAAAGATGCGATCTGAGTATGGCAAACTTACAAGGAGCCGATCTTACTAAGGCTTATTTTAATGGTGCTAATTTGAGTGGTGCAGACTTAGACGAAAGTGATTTGAGCAATGCAAATTTAAGTGAGACAAACTTAAGCAATGCTATTTTGAGCAACGTTAATCTCACAAATGCTGATCTCCACCGCAGTGATTTAACTAATGCAAATCTAGAATTTGCCGATCTTAGTAATACCAATCTATCAGACTCAAAGCTTTGTAACGCAAATCTGAGCAATGCCAATTTACAAGAATGCGATTTGAGTAATGCTGCTATTAATCAGGCTAATCTGGATCATGCTAACTTAGCTGATGCGATTCTCAGTAACGCCAATTTAAGTAATGCTAATTTAAGTCACGCAAATTTAAAAAATGCTGTTCTGAGCAATGCAATTCTGAGCAATGCCGATCTGAGTGATAGTAATTTGGAAGATACAATCTTAAGTGATGCAATTTTAAGTAATGCAAATTTAAACGGGGCAATTTTGACTGGAGCACAACTGGTTTCAGCAAAACTAGATGCTGCATTTTTGATTGGCACCAATTTAGTTAAAGCTAATTTACGGCTTGCCAATCTGAATGGAGTTAGTTTATCTGAAGCAAATCTATTTGGAACGATTATGCCCGATGGCTCGATCCATAATCACTAATAAAGACGGCATAAATGCCGTCTTTATTAGTGATTTGTATCAAACAGTAAAACCCAAAAATATAAATCGCCCGCTGCGCGGGCGATTTATATTTTTTAGTGAGTACTTATACTTTACTAAGCTTGTGGCTTACCACCAATATCGCCATCGCCGTCAATGTCACGACCAGTAAGATTTTCTAGTGCATCAACTGCTTTACCAGCAGAATCTTTAGCGATCGCACCAACATCTGTGTTTAGAACATCAGAAACTTTCTTGACGTTTTCTTCGCCGATAGCGCCTTCAGCCTTATCCTTGAGTCCTTCAGCCACTTCCCCAGCTTTCTGCTGTAAGCCACTTACAAATCCACCAATCCCTGATTTTTGTTCTTCGCTCATTTTAATTACCTTCGTAAAGAGTTTTAAGGATGAATGCTATTGAATTATAGTCGGATAGGTTCAAAAAATTTTGTCTTTTGCAATACTCGGCAAAGGAATTTGATGAAAAAAAGATAAAAAATGACGCTTGGCAGTAAGTAGCTAAGCAAAAGAAACCTTAAAGCCCGAAAAGATAAATCGCCCGCGCAGCGGGCGATTTATCTTTTCGGGCTTTAGTTTTTATGTGGAAATTTACCTTAATATGCACCCTTACCAAATAAAACTAGCCGTAGAGTTTCAATGAGGATTTCCAAATCAAAATTTAGTGACCAGCGATCTATATAGAAAAGATCTAATTTTGCTACATCATCAATTGTATCTAAATCCGATCGCCCTGAAATTTGCCATAAACCTGTAATCCCTGGCATAACTAAATGCCTTGTATGATGCCAATTGGTAAATCTTGCCACATCCCTGACGGGCAAAGGACGTGGGCCAACCAGACTCATCTGTCCAATTAGCACGTTGAATAGTTGTGGAAGTTCATCCAGACTTGTAGAACGCAAAAAATGTCCAATCGGAATTATGCGTGGATCTTGTTCGATTTTGAACATGACACCATCGGAACTTTTGTTAAGGTGTTCTAGTTCTGATTGGCGGCGATCGGCATCCATAAACATGCTGCGAAACTTCCACATACGGAAAGATTGACCCTGTAAGCCAATGCGATCTTGAGTATAGAATACGCTCCCTTTAGAACTAGTTTTAATCGCGATCGCAACTCCAATAAATACTGGCGATAAAACTATTAACCCAAGAAAGGCAGCGACCAAATCCAAAAAGCGCTTAAAAATATATTCCCAATTCGCTAACAGCGATGACTCAATCCGAATCATGGGCATTGATGCAAAAATCTCTGGAGTACCGCGCCGATGAAGCAGCATTAAGCTAGATGGAACTAGCCTTAGTCCAATTCCCGCATTGCGAAGCTGCCAATATAATTGAGAAGCAAGTTGTGTTTCTGGCAGGCCTTCCGCAATCACCTCTTTTGCTCCAGAACTAATAATAGATTGTATTGCGTGTGAAGTATTAGCGAGAGAAGAAGTAAGTACCCCGACAACTTTATAGCCAGTTCTTTTTTCGACAATTTTGGCTAAGTATGATAAGCGATCGCTAGGCGCAATGATAAAAACTGGCGTATGGATTCTGGCGATCGGAAACTGATCAAAGAGCAAAGTTAATAGCAAGCGTAATCCGATAATCATTACTATGCTGCCAATCCATGCGGGAAAAAACAGCGATCGCGGTGCGTCAACTCCAGGGCTATAAAAATAGCTGACCACCAAAGATGCCATGTATATGCTGCTAATGACTTGAGTTTGCTTTACATAGTTACGCCATTGTGACTCTCCTCGGTAAAAGTTGTGATAGGCAAATCCTGTAACGATCGCTGCCGCAAAAGCCCAAAACAAACCCGTAAATCCTGCAAATTCGCCCCAATTAAGTTCTGGTGGTAGAGGTGAAAAGCCCTGATTAAGTCTTCGAGAAACTTGCCATGCTATGCCCAATCCCAAGGTGTCACTAGCAATTAGGAATAGCGATCGCAACCAGTTGAACTCGACCATAGACCATTGTTTGATCTGGTTACCTGCTCGAATGTCATATTTTTTCGCACATTGTTCGGTGTGCTTCTTGGTTGGTTTGCGATCGCTACTCACTCTCATATTCCTCTTTTGCTCTTAATCTGATTGTGCATCACAAAATTTGCTTTGTTTAAGTCCCTGTTCATTATCTTGCCCAAATGCTGTCTCCAATCAAAACCCAAATGAGAGTTGCGGCGCTTC
>NZ_BBJB01000060.1 GCF_016584665.1 Pseudanabaena sp. lw0831 | reverse complement strand
CGCGCCGCAACTCTCATTTGGGTTTTGAGCTAGAGGCGACGCTTCGCGTCGCCCCTAGCTTTTGGGCTTTGAAAAATTCGTCGCAAATGTTGTATTCCAAACAAAATTACAAAGCAGGGATTATTTATCAAATAGCGTTGCCACAAACGCATTGGCTCTTGACTAAAGCGATATAGCCACTCCAGCCCAATCGCCATCATCCATCGTGGAGCTTGTGAAACCTGTCCACTATGAAAATCAAAGGCAGCACCGACTCCGATCATCACCGCAGACAATTGATTATGGGCATAACTCATCCAAAATTCTTGCTTAGGGCAACCAAGGGCGACAAATACCACCTTTGCACCAGATTTAGAAATAAGTTCAATATCCTCAGCTAATTGCACCTCGAAATTGGGATCGTCAAACTCAAAATAAGGTGGGGCATGTTTTCCCGCGATCGCTAAATCTGGGAAGAGTAATTTTAATTTTTGCTCTAATTTGTTAAGCGTTTCGACTGTTGCGCCAAAAAGATAAATCGGTAGATGTTCTTGCGCCGCGCGATCGCACCAAGCCAACATTAGATCGGGTCCATAAACTCTTTGCTGACTTTTTACACCTAGAGATCGCAATCCCCACACAAGCGGCATCCCATCGGGCGTAACAATTTCGGCATTTTCTAATACTTGGCGATAGCTACGATCCCAATAGGCTGTCATTACCACATGCACATTCGCGGCAATAATGTAGCAAGATGTCGCTTGCTGGACAAGCGTGACAATGCGATCGCAAGTATCTGCATAGCTAGTTGTGTCAAGCCCAACATTAATAATAGATATACGCTGACTCATAGAAGTTCTATTTAAATTTTTAGTGTCGCGGCAAAGCTGCGACACTAAAAATTGGTTCTTTATGTTGTGATCCAATTTGATGCTAGTATCATTAAGGCAAAAAATACGGCTTTGGAGTTTTGATTCGCCAAATGAATACAGAAATTGCAGAAGATTTATTCACTCAAGGTTTAGAACGCTACAAACAAGGTGAATCTGCGGCGGAATTAATTCCTGTGTTTGAAAAAGTATGCGATCGCCAGCCAAAAATTGCTAGCGGCTGGATTTGTCTATCTTGGTTATATTTGCTAGACAACAACGCCAAACTCGCGGTTAAGGCAGGTCAGAAAGCGGTCAAAATTGCCCCCGAAGATCCTCAAGGTCACATTAATCTAGCGATCGCGATGTTAGAGCTATCCCAAAAAGGTGTCCGAGAGCAAGTTGAAGCGGCTCAAAATTGGCTAATGATTTTGAAAGATATTAAGCCAGAAATTGTTGAGAATTTTGAAGAGGGACTGCGTCGTCGTCCAGATTGGAAAGCCCTTGAAAAGGTTAGGGACTGGGTGTTAAGCTAAAATTTAGCCAGTGTACTCTTGCTAATTTCGGGTTGCTGTCAACATTTGTAAATCAAAATTGTGGGAACTTAATAAATAACTTTATCTAACATCACATAACTTCATAGCCCCAGCTCTTTTGTCAGAAAAACTTAACACGGGATTTTTGTCAAGGATGCTAGGCTACATAAATATAAATAACTGAAGCTGATAATTTTTTAATTACAGTTAGGTGTCAATTTTTTAAATGGAAGTTAATAAAATGATCTTAGAAAATGTCAGAGTAAAGCCCGACACCCGCAACCACAAAGGCTTCTTTGTGCTAGAGGCTTCCTACAAACTGGTTAATATCGATGGCAATGGTTGGGCTTTAATCTGTTTAGATGACTATGCTTGTCATTACGTCGATCCTGATGATTTGAAGTTGCCCAGAGGTTGGAAAAAAACAACTAGTAACGAAGTTGTACACGTTTAGCGATCACCTTTTGGAGTTTCTTCTATGATTGGAACTAAAAATCCATCAACTCTTAAATTAGAAAAATCAAATTTAAAACAAAAAAGAGCAAACTTGAGTTTGCTCTTTTTTATGCGCAAATCCATCCTTCAAGGCGATCGCAATTTTTAGGAATTCCATAATTCGGTAGTCGAAAAGCCGATTCTGTTTGGATTGTGGCAAGTACAGCATCAAGCATATCGCCCGAAGCATCACTCACACATTCACAAGTAAGCTGTTTATCAATTTCGACAACAAAGCCATACTTTTTACTGAATATAGGTGATCGCACCTGATTAATTATTTCTTGGCGCAAAAATTTCATTTCCATAGTTTGTTTGCGCTTATCATCAGATTTATAGCTTTGTTTGCCGATTATGCTCCTTGACATTAGTGCGGGATAAATTTCAATCACAATTCGTGGATCATTAGTGGGATGACAAGGCAAAATGCTAAAACCTGCTGCAAGCATTCTTGGTGCGCCTTCAAAAAACATTTTTCCTACAGGCACACCATAGACTTTCATGGGACTAATCGCCCCTGTGACTCGATCAGTTTGACGCAGATGTTCGCGATCGCCCGCAGCTCGATCTTGACGATATTGATATAAGGTTTCCACAAATTCCTGTTTGGTCATCTGCCCTATGCGATCGACATATTCCGCCCAAGTCTTCCCCCATTGCAAGTTTTCGATTAATTTGCGAGGTTGCCCCAATGGAAAATCTACTCCTGCAATCCAGACAGGCGATCGCGTCAGAAAGTCCATAAAAGAAGGGAAATCTATAAAACGATGTAACTTCTGAATATGCAAAATATCTGCTTCTAGCCAAGCTTCTGCACAGGCGATCGCCTTGCTTTTGCTAGGTGCGCTAGTAAAGTCAATTCCATATATTTTCATAACGTTCTCAAATTCATAGCTGTCACCAAGTGAAATCCAAAAGAGAGTTGCGGCGCGAAGCGCCGCAACTCTCTTTTGGATTTTGATTTTGACGGGCAACAGCCATAAAGATAGTACTTTGCACCATCTTTAATTTATCTATTTCTAACTTTGATTTCTATTTGTGGAGGTGGTGCTTGTGTTGGCGTTGCAACAGGTGTAGGAGGATTCGGAACAGGTGTTCCCAATGTTGGAGTTGGTGATACTAATGGAGAAGTTAGAGGAGGAGTTGTAGGAATTGCAGTTGGTTGGGCGATCGCAGCATCCTTAAGACTAAATTTTAATTGATAGGGTATTTCAGTAGTCCCTCCAATTCCCTTTAGTTGAACTACATAGGCTCCATCTGATGGAATTTGGACATCAGCATTTACAACATTAACAGCATTGGATAGAGGTATACCTTGAGCATTCAGGACAGTAATTAATAGTCCATTACCTGTAATCGCAGTACTGAGCAATTGCCCAGACTTAGCTTGAACTGTATAAGTGTGAGTAGCATCTCCCACCATTTTGTTAGGGACAACCAAGGATTCTTTGTTGGCTTCCAAATTTAGAACTTGATTTACGGCTGTGTTTTTCGTCGTTGAGATAGGACTAGCGTCAGTAGAAATAGGTTTATTGGCAGGAATTGGGGGATTATTGACAATAACTGGTTGCTGATTATTCCGCATCATCGCTGGCAAAGCAAAAGCCGCAATTACTGCTACTACTGCCAAAAGCCCACCAAATAGAAAGAGAACTCCTGAGTTAGAGCTAGCAGATGGTGCAGGAACTGACCGACGAGTTTGAGAACTAGATTGGTACGAAGTAGGAACATTGGAGACAGTTGAATTTCCTGCTCCAGTTAGAATTGTTGACCTAACGATCTTGCTTGTAGTCGCTTGACGTTCCACTTCAGTCATCGTTGCAAATGTGGTTATACCTTGATTGACCTCACGCACTGACTGGTAGCGCTGCGTATAGTGATAGCGCACCATACGAGTTAATACCATTGCTAATCCGTTGCTAACTTGGGCTTTATCACGCCAGACTAGCTCACCTGTAGCGGGATCGGTTGGGAGATCGGTTGGGCTATACCCTGTGAGAGCTTTAATCGCTACCATTCCCAAAGCGTAAATATCACTGTTATAAGTCGGTCGGCCTGCACATTGCTCACTGGGCATATAGCCAGGTGTACCGATGGTAACGGTAAACCGTGATTCCCCTTTCTCATTAGCCACAAGTTGTGTATTAGCATCTTGCACTGCCTTGACTGCACCAAAGTCGATCAGCACAATCTTTTGATCTTTCTTACGGCGAATTAAGTTATCTGGCTTAATATCGCGATGAATTACTCCTTCAGAATGTACAAATTCCAAGACATCAAGAACATCTTTTAAAATCTTGAGTACTTCAACTTCGGCTAGTTGTTTGTCTCTGGTGGGCGCATCAATATTTTCTAATTCTGCAAAAAGACGATCTTGAGATTCACTATCTAAATCTGATACTTGAGGCAGTGCGGCTTTCAACTCGTCATGAAGCGATCGCCCTTCCACAAATTCTTGCACTAAAAAGAACTGCTTATCTTCCTCAAAATAGGCAAGCAATTGTGGAATTTGATCGTGACTGCCCAGTTTCTCTAGGGTTTCTGCTTCAGTGTTAAATAGCCGTCTTGCCTCACGAATAAAATTGGGATCATCACTAGCGGGCTTTAGTTGCTTAACTACACAGGGTGGCGAACCAGGGCGGCGCATATCCCTAGCAATAAATGTATGCCCAAATCCACCTGCACCAATTTGTTTAATCAGTTTGTAGCGTCCATCTAGTACTTTGGCTGGCATGGCGATCACCCCTCAAGTTATAGGCTATGTAGCTAGGCACAACTAAATATAAAACCCAAAAATGCGTACCGCCCGCGTAGCGGGCGGTACGCATTTTTTCTGTATCTGTACCGCCCGCTACGCGGATGATACAGATTTAGTTTCTGTTTTTTTAATTATGCCGAGGTACTTATGTCTCATTGTATAGGATTAGTTGGTTCTGCAAAACTTCAGCGCGGTAAGTCGTATCATAAGATTAATAAATAATATTCTCTTGCCTCAAAGTTAATGAATTTGACTGCTGAAACGAACTCACTTGCACAACAACTCCATGCCATTGATGATCAATTATCAAAGCGATCGCTAGCTCTTGATCCCAGCGGTTACTTTATTATTTATGTAGATCGCCAACAAAATTTAATTTGCGCTAAATACTACAGCAACATCATTAATGACCAAGGCTTAGCAGTTGATCCTGAAACAGGTAAACCAATTCCTGCTAGAGGTAAAGTAGATCGTCAAGCAGTGCAGTTATTTACGGGGCGAACAGCTAAGGAACTCTGCGTAGAAATTTTTGAACAAACACAACCTTGCCCTGTTACACTGTTTGACCATGCTGCATATCTAGGACGCGAAGCACAGCGAGCAGAATTAGCGCTGTTGCAGCAACAGGAATATATCCAAGATTAGAGAGATTAGAGATTGTTACGATATTCAGCGCTTTGCGCGCTCATATACCTCAAAATATAATTATTCATATCATAGTCATAAGCGCCAGATGTCACCTTCGCTGATCGCACCAAACAACAGTTGGTGGGAAATCCAAGTTATAGCCGAGCAATCTCTAGAAGAGCAGATTTTTTGGCGGTTACAAAATTTTGGCTGTCAAGGAATGGCAAGTCAAAAAAAAGATGGGCATATAAGTGTTAGTAGTTATTTGCCAGTTGAGAAGGGCAATGTTTTGGATTTAGCGGCGCTAGCTCTATGGCTAAAGCAAGATGCGATCGCAGTTGATTACGAAGCGCCAACGACTCAATGGACAGTAATTAATGATGAGGATTGGTCATCGAGTTGGAAACAACATTGGAGTCCACAGGAAATTGGCGATATGTTGGTGATTTATCCTGCTTGGATCGATCCACCGACTGATGGCGATCGCAAAATCTTGCGTCTCGATCCTGGTAGCGCTTTCGGTACGGGCGCTCATGCTACCACACAGCTTTGTTTAGAAGCGTTAGAAATGCGCTTATGGGGTGTAAAGCCCGAAGATAATATTGTGGTTGCCGATGTTGGTTGTGGTTCAGGTATTCTGAGTATCGGGGCTTTGCTGATTGGTGCAACTCAAACCTATGCGATCGATAACGATATTCTGGCGATCAAGGCAACTAACCACAATCGCCAACTCAATGATATTCCTGAAGATAAAATCTGGGTGCAAGAGGGCAGTATTCAAGATTTGATTGCAAATATGCCTGCACCTGCAAATGGGTTTACCTGCAATATTCTTGCGGACATCATCGTTGATATGGTTCCCTATTTCGATCAGCTTGTTGGCGAGAATGGCTGGGGGATTTTAAGTGGAATTTTGGTTGAGCAAGTACAGAAAGTTGCTGAGGCTCTTGATACTCATAAATGGGTAATCGCAACGTTCTGGAAGCGCCAAGAATGGGCTTGTTTAACGATTAGAAGATCAGAATATTAACAAAAAATTGCTTCGCAATCTTTTGTTACAGCAATAATTTTTTACAAGTTTTGCTTTGCAAGTTTTGCAAAGCAAAACTTGTAAAAAATTATTGCTTCGGGTTTCAGCGATCTGCGCTGTAATTAACGGGACGCGCTACCATAATTCCGATCGCATGATCAACGCCTTCAATGTAACGCTGTAAATCGGGAGAGACTTTGACCTTGCCTGATGGTGACGCATGGATGAACGCAATCCCATTGGCAGTAGGATAGACAAAGCCTGTATGCGTAGCATCTAGCCCTTTGAGATCTGTCGTCACGGCAATAATGTCACCAGCTTTGAGTAATGAATAGATAGAGCGAATCTTTTGGGATGGAATATATCGTAATGGCTGCGATCGCTTCTCTAGCTCCATCTTCTGCTCCATTGCTAAAATGCATTGATGATTAGCTTCATTATTTTTCAGGCGTGGATATTTCTGCCAATTACTACTCATAAAGTTTAATTTTTTATTGAGAGGAATGCCTCCCAATTCAGATGTGAGGTCACGCACAATATTGCGTTTCTGATTGTTGCGTATCCATTCTGAAAAATAATGTAAACGACTGCAATAGCCATCTAGCTTGCCATCTGCATAACGAACTTCTTGGATCTTCTCCACAAAGTTCTCGTAGCTGGGACTTGGCGATCGCAAGTTACGAGAGAATGCTAAAACTGTCTCCACAAATAGCACGCAGTCAAATTCTGTAAGTGATACGAATAGCTTTTCGGTTGGACCTTGGTCTAATAAACCTTCGCGATAGGTTGCACCAAGAAATTTAGTAGAAACAGTTTGTAGAACTTCGTCTATGGGGAGTGTGGTGATTTTGCGCTCGCCTATTTGCTGCATCAATCGTTGATATTCTAGTTTTGAGGCGGAAATATTTGGAGTGTCTGAATTTTGAGGCGAGGCTGTCTGTGGTTTAGCAACTAGACTGGGTTGGGCTTGCTGATTATAATTAATACAATTGCTTATGGGAAACCCCAAAAATATGTTTCCTAGCAAGGAACATATCAAAAATAGATTGTCAATATCTTGCATAAACCGTGAGCAATTCTAATTATGGAAACAACTTTGAGGTTTTCAGCGCCTACAGCACTGAAAACCTCAAAACCAATTTCGAGAAAAGTTCGCCACAGGCGAACTTTTCTCGAAATTGGTTTCACGACTAGAATAGCTGATAGGCCGCGCATTTAAGTAGGAACAAGTTCATTAGGACGCAATTTCATCCATTTCCCCGTCTCTGGTGAGAAGCTCTCACAACCAACAACATCCCATTCCATTTGGATATCGCCTGATGTCGTTTTAATATTGACATTAATCGTTGGTGAGTTTGCCTCAAAGACTGGATACTCAGTTAGATGCGGCTGTAAATGTTGTGCTTCAACAGCGTGATAGGTGATGCAGAGATCGACATAGGTGCAGTTGATGCAGATGCACATGGCAGTTATACCTAATTCATGGGGATATGCTAACAAAAAAATCCTTGAGACGTTCTATAGCTGTCGCAATGCTTGAACCCAAAAGTGAGATGGCGGCGCTAAGCGCCGCCATCTCACTTTTGGGTTTTGATTTGTCTTAATGGTTTGCTATACAATACCTACTAGCAGTTTTAAATCCTTAATAATTTGTTGCATTAAACACTATGGCACTGAAAAAAGGCACACTTGTTCGCGCTATTCGCGAAAAGCTAGAAAATAGCCCTGAAGCAACGGCAAATGATACTCGCTGGTCATCATATCTGTTTGAGACTTGGGGCGAAGTGTTAGAGTTTCGTGGTGATTATGTCCAGATTAAATTTGGTAAAGTATCAACCCCTGTAATTTGGCTGCATAAAGATCAATTAGAAGAACAGGCAGCTTAAACACCAATAAATTTTAAAAGCCTTGCCTTGCAAGGCTTTTAAAGTCTCCCCCCCTTGCAAGGCGAACCTACTTTCTCCCCATCAAAAGAATAGATGCTAATAATTAGTGGTGCGCGGCGAAGCCGCGCACCACTAATTATTCACTGGGAAGGGAGTATGACAATTATTTTGACCAATGACGATGGCATTGATGCGGAGGGGCTTTGGTCTTTGCAAAAAGCTACTGAACTAGTGTTTGGGGCTAAAGGCGCGATCTCAGCCCCATCTCGCCAATATTCGGGTTGTGGACATCAAGTAACTACCAATGAACCGATCGCAATTGCCAAACGTAACGAGCATACCTATGCGATCGCGGGTTCACCTGCGGACTGCGTAAGGGTCGCTATCGCGCATTTGTATAGTGATGTGAAATTGGTACTGTCAGGCATCAATCATGGTGGCAATATGGGTGTGGATGTCTATATGTCGGGGACAGTAGCAGCAGTGCGTGAGGCAGCTTTTCATAATATTCCTGCGATCGCTATTTCCCATTATCAAGATCGACGCAAAGCCTTTGATTGGGATTGGGCCGCACACACCACGGCTGTAGTCATTAAGCAACTTTTAGAAATTAAACTCCCCCATCAGTCCTATTGGAATGTGAATTTGCCTCATATTGATCCAGATGATCGTAAAGATATTCCTGAGATTATATTTTGTGAAAAGTCAAGCCAACCATTGCCCTTAGAGTTTAAATCCGATGGCGATCGCGTCACCTATACAGGTCGTTATAATCTTCGCGATCGCACTCCAAATACTGATGTTGATGTTTGCTTCTCTGGCAAAATAGCTGTCACACAGATGAGCATTTAAGTATCTAACAAAAAGGCAAAGCGCCCGACTTGTCTTTTTGTTAGGAGCAAAACCAGATAATATTTTAAAAGCCTTGTTTTACAAGGCTTTTAAAATATTATTTTTGTAAATCTTATGAGTGCAACATCACAATCAACTAAGCAATTAGAAGAAAAAGTTATTTTAGTAGATACCAGCGATCGCCAAATAGGGGTTGCGGAAAAATTGCAAGCACATCGTGAAGGATTACTGCATCGAGCTTTTTCAATTTTTGTGCTGAACTCACAGAATCAACTTTTGCTGCAAAAACGCGCCAAACACAAATATCATTCAGGTGGACTCTGGACAAATACCTGTTGTAGTCATCCACGCCATGAAGAGCCAACCTTGCTAGCCGCCCATCGCCGACTCCAAGAAGAAATGGGCTTTGATTGTGAATTGCGCGAAGTTTTTAGTTTTATATATCAAGCAGAATTAGATAATGAATTAACCGAGTATGAATTTGATCATGTATTTGTGGGATATAGCGATCGCAATCCAGTTCTCAATCCTGAAGAAGCAGAAGATTGGAAATGGATAGATTTAAAGATTTTACAAACGGATATTCAAAAAAATCCAGAATCTTATACCTATTGGCTACGCGATTGCTGCGATCGCTTCATTACTGAGCTAGTATAAAACCAAATAGAGAGCGGCGGCGCTTCGCGCCGCCACTCTCTAAAATTGATGCCTATAGCTATACTTGAATTGATCTTCATGAAGGAAAATATGGAAACTTATTCAGAAGAACAAGTCGATCAGATTCTCCGCTATGCTCTTGCAAAGAGAACCAATGGTCAAAACCTTACCAAACAGCAAATATATGAGATCGCCTCAGATATGGGAATCAGTGAAGCTGATTTCTTAACATCTGTGCAGGAGTGGCGATCTACACAAACTGTTCGCAAAGAGCTGGTAGAGTTTGATAAATACAAAAAGAAGTCTTTACAAGCAAATGTATTGAAATATGCGATCGTTAATTCTTTTTTAGTAGCACTCAACCTGTTTACCTCTGGTAGTATTGGCTGGGCAATCTATCCTCTATTGTTCTGGGGACTGGGTGTAGCGTTGGATACATGGGTTACTTACCAGCCTGAAAGCGAAGAATACGAAAAACAATTTCAAAAATGGCTGCGCAAACAAAAGCGCGATCAACTCACTGCCCAAATCACCGATAAATTAACCACCAGCCTCGAAGAATGGCTCAAGTGATTCATCCAAACCCTGAATACATTGAAAAAAAACGCTGCTCCGCAGCGTTTTTTTTCAATGTATTCAGGGTCACAGAATCGCGAAGCGATGTAAAATGCGGATGGAGAGACTCGAACTCTCACATCAAAGATACTAGAACCTAAATCTAGCGCGTCTACCAATTCCGCCACATCCGCATGTGTAAGGTGTTTTTTACACCGAATCAAATAATACAGCAATTTGGGTAAATTGCGGCACAAATTTTTAACTGGGTGATAAGAAAGATCTAAAACGCTGCCTTTACCTTCTCGGTTTTAGTGATATACAATCATTCTGATTTAGTGCTCGATCTATATTTCTGCCATGAGCATACTTTTAGCATCCTCGTTGAGCATGTCTGTCTAGTGCATATCAATAAGCCTCAAAAAATCGATCTAGAACAAATTTATCCCTGTCCTTGCCCCCGCAAACGTGGAAAGCTAAAGCCGATCGCACTAACTGACGCTTTTGGTTGCGATCGCTGCTCTTTGCTATTTCAGCGGGAAAATGACGGCTATAGTCTATTGCAATTAGGCGGTATTGAATCTCAACAACATACATGGCAATGGACTGGCAAATGGCAACCTATTCGGGGAAATAGTCAACAAGCTCGGCTAGAAACGGCTTTGATGTTCATTGCTTCAGTATTATTTTTTGCGTTAATCATTGTCTGGGCGCTAAATCTAAAATCAACTTTGGGTATTCCTTTAGCCATTTTGTTGTTTACCCTTTTGGGTTTGCTAATATGGCGATTGCTCGTGATTCGCCAGCGCGATATTTAACAATTATTTATTACAGAGTATGTCACCAGAAGACCTTACAGGCTTCATTTATAAATCCCATGCGGCGGCGCTGCAGCTCATGCAAGTTTCTACCAGAGAACGGGACAGTTTGCTGCTAGAAATTGCCAATGGCGTTAAAAAGCATAAAAATGCGATTTTAGAAGCTAATACGCTGGATTTAGAAGCAAGTCGAGATATGGCTGTACCTGATTTGGTACTAGAGTGGCTAAAACTGACTCCAGAAAGGCTCAACAATACGATCGACTGTCTGATCCAACTTGCGAATCTACCCGATCCCCTAACCCTACATGTAGGCATCAATGGCTATCAGCGCGTACCTTTAGGAGTAGTAGCCTTTATATATGAGGGTTTTCCTCAACTAGGCTTAATTGCGGCAGGGATGTGTCTTAAGGTCGGTAATACGATTATTCTCAAGGGGGGGAATGAAGGTACAAATACGCAAGAAGCGATCGCCGCGATCGCCAAAGATATCCTCATTGCCAAAGGTTTTCCTGAGGCATGTATGACTTGTGTCCCCAAAGGTGTGACGCTCAAAGAATTGATCGTCCAAGAAAAATATTTACGCTTGGTTATTCCTTATGGTCGTCCTAGCTTTGTACAGCAGGTGAGCAAGCAGGCGACGGTTTCCGCGTTACCAATTTCAATGGGTAATTGCTACCTCTATTTATCGGCTTCGGGTAAGTTGGACTTTGCCAAAGAAATTATTCTCAATAGTCGTAAAGGTGATCCTGATGCGGTTAATGCGATCGAAAAGTTAGTTGTGCATCGGTCATGGCTTGATCGAGCTTTAATCGATCATGGATTAGGTGAGTGGATTAGCAGTCTCAAAAAGCAAGGTTTGGCGGTGCGGGGATGTGCGGAGACAACTGCTTACTTTCGGCAATTTCTAGAAGAATCTCATAGCGAGGAAACCGACAAACCAAGTCAAGTCCTGATTGACCAATCAATCGAGTCCGAGGATATCTGGGGACAGGCTTATTTGGACGAGACGATCGCAATCAAAATCGTCAATGATACCGAAGAGGCGATCGCATGGATTAATCAATACAGCAGTGGTCACGCCGATGTATTGCTGACGGACTCCTTGTCCGAACGAGATCGCTTCGTTAGTCGGATCAATAGCAGCACAATTTTTGTCAATGCCCATAGTCGCTTTAGTCGCTGTTCTAAAATTGGCGATAGTGGCAATGCCAAAATTGCGTTGGGTATGTCTAGTTTAAAAACACGAGGTGCATCCAGATACCCAGGGGTAATTGATATCTATGCTCTCACCACTACTAAACAAGTGCTGACAAGTTCTTTTCAATCGCCGTAATTTGAGATATAGCGCTGCAATAGATCTTCAAGTTTTGTAACTGGCGATCGCGGTGGAAATCTAGGTAGTTCTTGCTCCTGTTGGAGAACGTTAAGCAGACAAAGTACAGGTATTTCATATTGATAGCGATCGAACCAGTCTGGATTAGTCGTAATTTCCCTGATCTCTAGCTCAAAATCTACACTTTTAACCTGTTGCAATTTTGTTAGCAAACCTTCACACAGACAGCAATCTTGCTTGCTATACAAAATTAATTTCATAGATTTTTGTTGAATTTACTTTCACCATGTTATATTATTAATCCGTCAGAACGCATAGCTCAGTTGGTTAGAGCACCACGTTGACATCGTGGGGGTCGATGGTTCGAGTCCATTTGCGTTCATAGGTTACAGCTTTTAGTCAATTTTCCCGTACCAATTCCGTACCAATAAGATAAAAAATCTAGTCTTGAAACGTTCTAAGTAAAGATTTCATGAAATACTTCAAAGTATTTTTTAATCTGTCCTAAAACTGTCCTAAGCGGTTTACATGGGTTTAAGTGAATAAATCACTAAGTTATCTGTTTGAGTGCCTCTATAGCATTTGACAGCTTAGACCTATGTTCTACAGAAAAGTTGTTACGCTTTGCTGTTGCTACATACTCCAACATCTCTATCACTGGTAATAGGGTATTACCTTGATTAGTCGAGTCTATCAGTTGTGAGGCTGTATTAGCTTCATCTGTATCGATTTTTTTTGCATACTCAAAAATCTGTTCTGCGAGAATTATGGGAACTCGAATAGTCTTCGTTTTACCATGCTTCCAAGTTGGCAGATATTTTTTTAGAGTTGCTTCATTGCCTCTAGGCTTAGACATTTCACTTGACACAGGTGATTCAACTAAGATACATCTTATCACTTAAAAAGATGTATGTCAACATATTCACTTGACACAAGTGATTTTAGTCTCGAAAGTGTTTAGTGTTGCCTACAGAAAAAAATAAGGCGATAGGACTAAAAAAACTCGCTGTAGTGCTTCAAAGCTGACATTATGTTGGTTTGTACGTTAAATCAGTTTATATGGCTAGAAACGCAAAACACCTTTACTATTACTCTCCTAACAGTGAATCTACATAAGGTGAATTTTGTATTGCCAATTTTCGCTCTTTGTGATAATTTGAGTTTGTCGAAAAAAAAGCGAAATTAACAGATATTCTATACTCTAGGGGGGATAGCTGTTGTTTTGACAAATTTTTTTCTGGGAAGTTTTACGCCTTTTTGGGTTAAGTATCTTCTTGCTGACTCTATATAATGTTTGAAGCTTTTTATAATTTTAGTAGCTTTATTATCATTCATTAAGCTCTAATTATTGCTTTGACTAATTACTGAAAATATTGATGGAAAAACTTCTTATTATTGTGTTAGCAATAGTTGCTATTTGGTTTGGTGGCTCTTATTTATTCTCTTATTTAAAGAATAATTTTTTCTCTTTTAACTCGCCTAGTATAAATATTAAATTAGACAGGGCTAGTTATGGGACTGCAACAGGAGTTGAGATTACAAAAGTTCAAGCCTTACAAGAAGTCGTAGTGTATCAAGTAACTATAACTTCAAAGAAAATTGAGTATCGTCAACCTGTAGGTTTAGTAACGAATACTTACTATAGAGAAAATGCTGAATTTACTGCTGAACTTAGGATAAATCTAGCAAAAGCAACACTTGTTAATGACAGCCGTATTTCTGTTCCACCAGAAGATATTAGATTTGTTATTTTTGAAAGTGGGACTTCTAAAAGTGGTGATGTTGTAAATTCTAATCCAAAAGATTTTCTTCCAATTTCAGAAGCTATACCTCTTTATATATTTGCTAGTGCAATGAGAGAATGTCCAAATACTTTTGGAGACGCTGCATCATATGCTCGAAAACCTCAAAATTGGGGTAAGAACGGCGATGTTTTAAAATTTGCCATAAATGTACCTCTATCTGATGGACTATTTTTTTCTTACAAAACACCACAGTTGCATAACTTTAAATTCACCACTCGTACAAGTATGTCTAAAATCATAGAGATTCGCTCTTCTCCAGAAAAAGCCAAAGATGTTAACGACTTAATTCTTAAAGATGGCATTAGTTGTTCTGGCAAACCATTGTCAAATATGTAATTAAATTTACAATAGCCTTTACAAAATGCAAAGATTTAAGGAAGTCTTATTTTATATTGAATTCATTATATCTGTTCAATAAGTTATGCAAATTTCTCTGCCAGAAGATATTACAAAAAATCTACAAAACACTAAAAGCTTTATTAACAATGCTGTAGATAGTGTTAACCAAAATGTTCAGCAAGCTAAAACCGTAGTCATAGAAAGCACTAACCAGTCTGTTGAAAGCATCAATCAAACTACAGGAAGGGCAAGAGATACTATTACTGAAGCCGCTAGTAGCACTCTAGGCAATGTTACAGAAAAAAGTGGTCAACTACTCAATAGCATAACTAATGCAACGAATACGCTAAAAGACTCCTTACAGACTACTATCGAAAAAATCGATAGTCTAAACCAAACATTGTCAGATGGTATTCAGGCTTCAATTAACTCATCTTTGAATAGTTGGGTTGATAAGTATCCTCAATTAGTATGGTTGATAAATCATCCTCTACAATGCTTTGGAATATTGCTGTTAGGGCTATTTTTATTTTCGGGATTATTAGGAGCGATATCTAGGATAACTGAGAAGTTTTGGCTATTTATTCTGACTTATCCGTTTAAGATATTTTCTAACAGTTGGCTGTTGATTTCAGAGTCTTTGCAGAAAGATAGTGACAATCAAAAAACTGAAGCTCAAAAACGAGTTGCAGAGATTTTAAGCCGTTTAGAGTCGATTAGACAAGAGCAAACATTATTATCCCAAGAGTTAGAGTCTCTTCTTAAATAAGTCTATCGCAAATGAAAAAGTCGATAGTAACTTCCTTTCTAGAGTCATATTCTGAAATATTACTTCGTAGATATAATTACCAGTATTGCAGTAAAAAAATTTCGTGAAGATATAAATCCCTTTTTAGAACTTTTGAAAGAATTTGAAAACTACCAATGCGACTATTACTGCTGGTACGGTTGCGGCTATAGCGACTAAAGCTATTCCACCTTTCATTCCCATTCCACGTGTAGCAATAGTACCACCACCAAGAAGAGCTAAAGCTGAAGTTATTACTGAAGCTCCAGTGACACCATCAATACTACCAGCAATAAAAGTGCCACATACCAACGTAACTGTTGCAGATAAAGCCCCTGCTAGCATACCTGAAAGGGCTGCAATGATTCCTGTTACGGCATCAACCAAGTCTTTTACTTCTATCACCGTTCCTAACCCTCATTTTATATTTTACACGTCATAACTAATCAAATTAATGTAACAATTCTCCTCTAGTGAGTCAATATTCTACATACATAATATTTACAATCTGTTGAGGGATGGGTATCACACCATAAACCTTACAAATAGGTTGTGTATCCTATAGGACTTAAGCATTGACAAAGATGTCAAGAGGTTTTATCAACATATCTATGAGTCGTACTCAGGAATAGGAAAAAGTATCTATAGTTGATTCTAATATGATGTAATTGTTCTCAAGAATCCTCACTACCGTTCGGGCAACAGAAAAAAGAAGTATTAATCAGCTAATATCTCTATAAATCCTGTGCTTTTACCATCGACTCTTTTTTTGTTGTATTTGGTATTGAAATAATCATCAATGTCTGTAGCCGTTGGGTTTTTCTGCACTCCTAACTCAGTATAGACACTTGCAATGATTTTTTTTACTTCAGACCTAGAATAATTACTACCTACCTTAAACCTACTTCTAATCTCATTTTCGACTGCATCCAAAATTTGAGGTTTGACATCAAGGACAGCTTTCCTGATTTGCTCTTTTTTGAAGCACAGAGCCTTCATTTTGTCTTGACCTAAGCAGTCATAAGCTTTTTTGACTAGAGGCTCCTTAGCGGCGATATAATCCCTATCTACATCACCTTGAATATATTTCAAACAAAGACTTCTAAAAGTTGTAGTTAGCAAATCGTCTGGAATCTTGGAATCAGTAGAAATATCATTGTCCTTATAGGTTTGTCGAACTGTATAACCATCGCAATAAATAGCATGAGATGTTTCCCACTTTCTCCAATCACTTACTATGCGATAGTCGTTAAATTTAGGTAAACCATTTTCATCAAAGTGTAAATAATTGTCTTGCTGACTTTCTTGACGATATGGTTTTAAAAAAGTGTTAGCTTCTTCTGGATTGCATTTAGAAAAGATACTAAGTAAACGTATTGTTTCTCTAGTTTTTTCGTCAACTAATTCAGCAAACTCCTCTCTAGAAAGTAAAGAGCTATCTTCATTGTAGATATGGATTGCCATATTTCTAAATGGGTTGGACTTATCTCGCAATCTTCCAATAATTTGCTTAACATCAGTATCTATACTCAACATTGTATTTTTGTTGTGTGAGTTAGACACGATAAAGATTAGACCTGATTTACTATAAAAGTCTGCTCCTTTGAATGCCTTTCTTGTAATAAAGTTAAATCGCTTTTCAGTGTCTAATGCTGAACCTATAGTGTAAGCACCTAAAACACCCTTGTTAGTTTCTTTACTTGCACAAATAACTCGAACTTGTGATTTTGGCAATTCTGCTTTGTCTAAAATTCGCTTAATTTCTTTCACAGAGTTCAGAAAAAAATAAGCAGCATGGCTACGATGTCCATTAGGCATCTCATAACCTTTGTCCCCTGCTATTCTATAGTTTTCAATGATAAATTTAACTTTGTCAAATGGCTTGCTTGTGCAATGTCTAGATACATGAATCTTAGGTGACTGACCCCAAACAATCTCTGTTTCCTCTAGGTCTTTTAACTGAGTTGGATATTTTTCTCTCTGTATAGGAGTTGCAGAAACATAACTAACATAGCTAAATCTCTCTAGACATTTTAGTAAATCGTCAATAGCTGACTCTCGATAGTCGTAAGCATCTAGTAACTCGCTGAACTCATCAACAACAATGCGATATTTGCTTTCATTTTTTACAATCACCTCAGCTACTTTATAAAAAGAGTCATAGGTAGTCAATATTTTAGGCGGTAAGCTAGGATGCAACTCATTTAGGTAGTCATCTATATCTGTATGTCTAACCCCTGAATAAACACCATATAACTGATGGTCACTTCTTTCATTAGGATATTGACCCAATTTGTTGTGAATTATTTCAACAGTTGGTACAACGATTATCGTAGGATACTTGTCTTCAATAGCTAAACTCGTAATGCCACAACCACAATCTATTTTGTTAATGATTCCTTTAGGTAACTCAGTCATAAACTCTGAACAATAGACAGCACCTTTAGCATCGATTTGATTCATTTATTTTTCTGTAAATCTATCAGAGACAAGTGGGAATTTTTTTAGTCTTTCGTTCCCCTTATTATAGCAACCAGAGCTATACTTTTTTCCCATAATAACGAATACTGCTTTATTTTGTATATTTGGAGATATATATTTAGGCGTACCTCTCTGGATAGACTCACTCAATAGCCTTGCTGATAAATATTTTTTACTCTTTCTGTACTCTCTAATGTAGAAAAAGAAAATACAGAAAAAGCAAAGTCTTAAAGATTAATTTCTGGCAGTGAAGGGCGGTTAATCATGTGTCCATAAGTCTGCATCACCATTCTTGTGTCACTATGCCCCGCTAAATAAGCAACACCAGTTAGAGGTATACCTTGCTCAATGGCATGACTTAGCAAAGTATGTCTAGTTGTATATGGCTTGCGATACTCAATCCCTAACCCTGATAAAACGACTTTCCACTGTCTGTTTATAAAGTTCTTGTCATCAATTGCATTCTGATTTGGAGAAGTAAAAACCAAGTCATCAGGTTTAAGATTGCGACATCTAATCTCAAGCATCTCAAACAATCTATCAGTCATGCTCAAATAGCGAATTGACCCTGTTTTTGTTTCTTTTCTGACACGGTGTTTACTAGCAGTTTGTCCTTTGTCACCTCTAGCCAATACTGAACAAATCACAATCTCTTTTCTGTTGAAATCTACATCTTTAGCTTGAAGTCCAATAGCTTCTGAAGGTCTAACACCAGTCAGAAAAAGAAATTCAACATAATCAGCATAAAAACTATGCTTGTAAGCTGATGACTTTGGACAAAACTGATTACTACGAAAAGCGTTAACTATTGCCTTGACCTCTTCATAATTGAAAGGTTTGATTTGTTGTTTTACTACTTTTCTACGCTTTAATCTTGAAAATGGGTTAGAAGATACAAGTTTTTCAGACATTGCCCAGTTTAGGCAAGATATCAGATAGCTTAAAGAGTCATTCCACATTCTAGGACATAGACTCTCAATCGCTTCATACCAAGATGTATCAATAGCTACAGGATTTTCTTTTTCAATGTAGCGCCTAATTCTGGAGTAGTGAGAACCAAGTGTTCTAGGGTGTAAGCATAAGCTGCTAACCCATTTATCCCAAATAGGAAGTAGGCTTTCCTTACTTGGTTTCACAGTATCAGGACTTGCAGTAACAGTTACTTGCTTTAGTCTGTACTTGTTTAATGTAGAGTCAAAGTTACCAGATGCAATATCTAGCTCAATCTGTCTAGCTTTTTGTTCTGCTACCTTCATGTTGACACTTGTATGTGGCAAACCTAAAGCTAAGCAGTATCTTTTGGACTCGCAAGACCATCTCAAGCGGAGACGGTTATTGTTTTCTTCTACAGCTACAGTGCCTTTCGGGGTTTTCATTTCGTACCAATTCCGTACCAATAGTTAGGTTTTGGTTTGGTTTTGGATACAGGAAATTTCGTGAAAGCAAATATTATGCAAATATAACGACTGAGATTAA
Source organism: Pseudanabaena sp. lw0831 (assembly GCF_016584665.1). Taxonomy (GTDB): domain Bacteria; phylum Cyanobacteriota; class Cyanobacteriia; order Pseudanabaenales; family Pseudanabaenaceae; genus Pseudanabaena. Next base: position 8,161 of record NZ_BBJB01000060.1, on the reverse strand, counting down.
GGCAAAAACACTTTGCAAACCATATGGGCTTTTTGCCTTAAAACCCTTTCTGTGTATGGCTTCTGTTGAATTTACTTTCACCATGTTATATTATTAATCCGTCAGAACGCATAGCTCAGTTGGTTAGAGCACCACGTTGACATCGTGGGGGTCGATGGTTCGAGTCCATTTGCGTTCATAAGCTGGAGAGACAATAACAGTAAGGCTTTTGGGAGTCCCGATCAACTCCTGAAGGTCTATTCTAGTGTAAGTAAGACAATATATTTAGGCTGTTAAGGATTGTTTTGGGTAGTAACTTTATCCCGAAATTTACCCCGATTGTTTCTTTCTTTTTCAGCAAGTCCTAAGTAGTTAAGAACTGTTGGGATTTGAGGAAGCGATCGCTATTTAATTTTTAAATGCGAGTGAGATCTCAAGGTGCTGCATAAAGTGAGTCTATCATTAATATTACAAGCGTCTCATTGACCTGAGGTCATCCCCTTTTTTTTCTAAAGCTCAAACTCTAGTAGAACTAGATTCATTCAACGACCCTAACTTTCCCTGATTGAATTGCATCAAATACTGAGTGAATTTGATAAATCTCTTGATCGGTTAATCCAGAATTCTCAAATAAAGCATTAAAAATCGCTTTGCTAAAATACAAATAACCTTTGCGGCTAATCGTTCCTGACTGCATAATGCGATGGACAACCTCATCAAGACTAATTGAATTAGTTGATGTACCGCGAGTCGTTTCTTCTGGTAATTTAAACTCAGAAATTTGTGTATTAGGATTAGCAAAACTAGGACTAGATAATCCCGAAACTTGCTGAGTGGGAATTGTCGGAGTATTTGAAGACTTTCCCCTGTCAGGGAGACAACGATTAATTGCGGCTTTCAACATCTCAGGATCAAATGGCTTAGTAAGGTAGTCATCAGCTCCTATTTCCATACATTTCATGACGCTATCCATTTCTTCGATCGCCGAAATCATAATTACGGGAATGTCACGTAATCTTGAGTCTTTCTTCAAATATTTGAGAACTGCATATCCATCAATTTCAGGCATCATGATGTCTAGTAGAATCAGATCATAGAGATTTGCTTGAATCATTGATAAAGCTTCTCGCCCATCACCAGCCATTGACAAATTAAAATCTCTTCTATGCAAACGGCGAGCAAGCATATCACGATTTATTTCATTGTCATCAACAATCAATACTTGAAAATTTTGAATTCCCATTTTTGTTACCCGCTATTTAAAATCTCAATATTTGATTATCTGTCCGTTGACCATACTTTTACGCAATTTCTCCCCTCACGTTTTGCCTGATACAAGGCTAAGTCCGCTTCTTTAATTAATTGTTGAGATGTGGAGATTTGGGTATGAGGGCTGATAGTTGACGTTCCTAAACTAGCCGTAACATAAGAATTTATCTGTGAAGAACTATGACTTATATTGAGATTTTCAATAGCATCACGAATTTGTTCCGCGCAAAACCCTGCTCCTAATTCATCTGTATCTGGCAAAATTATTGCAAACTCTTCGCCTCCATACCTTGCTAACGTGTCTCTCGGACGTTTGATCACCTGCGAAGCGGCGATCGCCACTTGGCATAGACAGTCATCTCCCGCTAGATGTCCATAGGTGTCATTATATTTCTTAAAATAGTCTATATCAAATAATATGAGTGAGAGCGATTTCTTTTCTCTATGAGCTGCATTCCATTCCCTTTCTAGGACTGTATCAAAGTAGCGTCGATTGGCAATACCAGTTAATCCATCACGATGGGACAGTGCTTCCAACTCATTTTTAACAACTTCCAAATCGTGATACGCAACAGCGAGTTCCTTATACGCTGCTTCTAGTTTCTGATTATTTAAGACTTCGCGATCGTGCAATATTTTCTTTTCAAGACAAGCACTTACCCTTGCTTTAAGAAGAACACGATCATAGGGTTTAATCAAGTAATCTTCAGCCCCCTTTTGAATGCACGTAAGCATCATTTCTTTCTCATCTAAAGCAGAAATAATAATTACAGGAATCACCCGCGATTGGTAATTGTCCTTAAGATGCGTCAACGTCTCTAAGCCGTTCATTACTGGCATCATCATATCCAGCAAGATTAAATCTATAGAGTTTGAAGAAACAATTTCTAAGCCGCTTTTGCCCCCATCTGTCAACGTAATATCTGAATAGCCTAAATTTTTTAAATGGCGATAAAGAATCTCTCGATTCATTGGATCATCATCAATAACTAATAACTTTGCCTCGTTAATTTTTGACATACTTTTTTAATAACTGCTCAATCTTTCCTAATAGTCGTGCAAATTCTATGGGTTTGGTGTCGTAATCATCACAACCAGCTTCGATACCTCTTTCGCGATCACCGACCATAGCATGTGCTGAACAACCAATAATCGGAATATTTTGAGTTGTAGTTATTTGCTTCAAGCGTTTTGTGGCTTCCCATCCATCTAAAATTGGTAGACTCATGTCCATAACGATCAGGTCAGGTAGCTCTGTTTGGGCAGTTACTACACCTGACTCACCATCAACGGCAACTACAACTTCAAAACCGCGACGTGCTAGTCTTCGTGATAACATATCGCGATTCATTTCATTATCTTCTACCAGCAGGATTTTGGGCATAGAGATTTTTTTGATAATACCTAAATTACTATAGTTTGGTAAATAAGGTAAAAGAACAAAACCTGTACAGCCCGCTACGCGGGCTGTACAGGTTTTGTTCTTTTGTGTGTAGGTACTTACCTGATTTATTTGCCCATACCAAGCTGCTGAGCTTTTTGGTAAACCTTACCTTCAGTTAAGAGTGAAGGCGCAATTACTACTTCAACCTGTTGCATTTCTCGGATAGTTGCCGCTCCTAGAGTACCCATACTGGTTTTAAGTGCTCCTAAGAGGTTATGAGTGCCATCATCGAGTCCTGCTGGTCCACGCAAAATTTGCTCTAGTGAGCCAGTTGTGCCAACCCGAATTCTGGTTCCGCGAGGTAAGACTGGGCTAGGAGTTGCCATCCCCCAATGAAAGCCACGACCTGGAGCTTCTTTAGCTCTGGCAAAGGGAGAGCCAATCATTACGGCATCCGCTCCACAGGCGATCGATTTGCAAATGTCACCACCTGTAATCAAGCCACCATCGGCAATGATTGGAACATATTTACCAGTTTCTTTAAAAAACTCTTCACGGGCGGCGGCGCAGTCAGCTACGGCTGTGGCTTGAGGAATACCGACACCAAGCACACCTCTAGATGTACATGCGGCTCCAGGTCCAATACCAACAAGTACACCCGCTGCACCCGCTCTTAAAAGTTCTAGGGTGACATCGTAGGTGACACAGTTACCCATCAGGACAGGGATCGGCATTTCACGGCAGAATTTGGCGAGATCGAGGGAAACTAGTCCTTCAGCGGCGATATGAGTAGTAGAGACGACTGTGGACTGCAAGAAAAATAGGTCGCAACCAGCTTCAGCCGCGATCGAACCATATTTAAAAGCGTTAACTGGGATACTGCTGGCGCAAGCAATGCCGCCTTTTTCTTTGATTTCTCGGATGCGTTTTTGAATGAGTTCAGGCTTTACGGGTTCGGCATAAAGTTGTTGCATGAGCGAGACAAACTCAGTAACTCCCACAGAGGCAATTTTTTCTAAAATTGGGGTGGGATCGTCATAGCGGGTTTGGATGCCGTCAAGGTTGATTACGCCTAATGCACCTAAATCCGAAAGTCTTACCGCCATATCAACATCGATAACACCATCCATTGCACTAGCAATAATCGGAATTTCGCGACGAATTCCCCCAACTTCCCAAAATGTATCGGCAACGTTGGGATCGAGAGTTTTGCCCCCTGGTACTAATGCAATTTCGTCGATGCCATAGGCTCTGCGTGCAGTTTTACCACGCCCAATTTGAATGTCCACTGTTTGTACTCTCTAGAATTTGATATTTGCTAAGGGTTACGTAAAAATCTCGCATTTTTAAGATCTACGCTAAGGGTTAATGTGTTAAGAGCTTTGCTCTCAAACCCGAACCAAGAAATTTTTTAAAAGTGTTGCGAAGCAACACTTTTAAAAAATTTCTTGTGGTTCGTTTGATCGCAAATTGTTGTAAGCGGCGATCGCGCTGCTTGATATTCGGTAGGCTTGCAGAAAATCTTAATAATTCCTTAAGGTATTTCTGCTTATTGACTAATGATAGCTAATTAGTGCGATAGGAGGTTATTTTTTAAAAGTAGAGCTTTGTTCTTTGCCTTAAAAATAACTAGATCTAAATGATGGCTGAATTTTTTAACACCTACGGTTTTTTGATTGTATCGGCAATTTTTGGTGCAATCCTTGGAATTTCTGTTTATTTGCCATTGATGGCTGGGCAGCTATCATTAGCAACATCAGGATTTTATGCATTAGGTGGATATATTGCCGCGATCGTATCTACCAAGATGTTAACGGACACGACAGGGACTTTGCCAGTCTGGTGGGTATTATTGGAAATGCTGGCAGCGGGTCTGATATCAGGACTCCTAGCCGTAATTTTAGGAATCCCTGTGTTGCGATTGCGGGGGATTTATTTGGCGATCGCGACGATCGCTTTTGTCGAGATTTTGCGCGTAGTTGCCCTAAACCTCGATATTACTGGTGGTGCAGTGGGTATTTTCAGTATCCCGCAGCCGTTTCAGTCACCTTTAGAATATCTCTGGATTGCTCTACCATTATTGGGCTTGAGCATGGCATTTATGTATCGGTTAGAAAAAATTCGAGTTGGGCGGGCGCTAATTGCGATTCGTGAAGATGAATTAGCAGCAGATTCGATGGGAATCAACCCCACTTACTACAAGGTCTTAGCCTTTACCCTAGCCGCAATTTTGGCAGGTATGGTCGGGGCTGTGAGTGCCCATTTCCTGAACACATGGAATGCTCGTCAGGGAACCTTTGATGCCAGTATTATTTTCTTAGCTTTTGTATTAATTGGGGGGTCGCGCACATTTTGGGGGCCAGTAGTTGGTGGGATTGTGCTGACGGCTTTGCCTGAGGTCTTACGAGGGATTTCCAGTGTTAACGGTGTTCCTGTATGGTTAGGACAATTTCTTAAAGATGGGCGCTTAATTATTTTTGGGGTTTTGATTGTGATTGGAACAATTTTCTATCCTAAGGGGATCATTACTCCAGAGTTTTTAGGTTGGTGCAACCGCATAACTAAAAAAGTACTTGCCAAAAATAAACAAGGTACTTAAGCACCTTGTTCTAAATAATTTGAGGTTGATATGTTACAGAAGAAATTTTTAGGCTGCTTATTCGTACTAGCGAGCTTGAGCGGAATCTATGCGATCGCAAATCCAGATATTGCTAGCCATCTGCCATGTATCACAGACTGTGAAGCGAGAGCAGCAAATGAATTTCTCAATAAAAATAAGGCGATCGCGGATTTAATTAATCTCAAACAACTCGATAAAAAGGCGATCAAGCTCGTCGTCGAAAAATCTAAATATAAGCTGACTGTCTATTATCAAAAAAAGCCAGTTAAATCCTATGCGATCGTTTTGGGCGGTAATCCTAAGGATGATAAATTGCGCCAAGGTGATAAGCGCACCCCAGAGGGCATATTTCGAGTTAAAGATCTTTACTACCATTCAGAATGGTCAAAATTTATCTGGATTGATTATCCCAATCAGGACTCATGGCGAAAATTTACTCAGGCTAAGGCTAGAGGTAAAGTAACCGCGAAAGATGGTATTGGCGACGAGATTGGCATTCATGGTGTAGAGAAAGGAAAAGATTGGATCATCGATCGCAAAATCAACTGGACTTTAGGCTGTGTGTCTTTGAAAAACAAGGATGTTGATGAAATTTATTCTTTATTACAAAAGGGAACAACTATTGAGATTCTCCATTGAGACTAACTCAGATCTTGCACCATTCTTGAGTGACTTGATGGGTTACAGAAATGGGTGGCTAGGCACAAGCGCCCAATTGGAATTGCAGTAAAGTTGGTACATCGAGTCAAAAATCGCGGATTGGGAATAGCAGCTTTCCAGCTTTTCCTTTTGCCTTTGCAATGCGATCGCCTGCCTAAAAATCTTGTAAAATACAATTAGTTCGCTATTACCTGAAAGTATGAGTATTACCGCAACAATTTATCCTTATATTGCCGCTAGTTCTGAGATTGCGGGTGGTGCGCCAATTATTGAAGGTACGAGGGTAACGGTGCGGCGGATTGCTGGATATTATCAGATGGGCATGAATGTGGATGAAATTTTAAGTGTGCTTTCTCATTTGCGACCTTCTCAGGTACATTCGGCGCTTGCTTATTATTTCGATCATCAGGAGGAAATCGAAAAGGATTTGGAAGAGTCTTCTAATATTGAGTATTGGAAGAGTCAAGCATTAGTTCATCCTAAAGCGGGTCGTTAAAGATGGCTAAGGTGAAATTACTGCTAGATGAAGATGTGCAGCTTGACTTGGCTTCGGCTTTACGCAAGCGAGGTTATGAGGCTACTCATGTGCAAGAGTTGGGTAGAAAGGGAAGAAGCGATCGCGAACAGATTGAGTATTCAGTCGAGCAGGGTAGTTGTATGTTTACTTTCAATGTGAAGGATTTTGTGTTGCTGCACAATGACTATGTGATTTCTGAAAAGGAACATTTTGGAATTATTGTGTCGCCGCAGTTGCCGATTGGTGAAGCTTTACGAAGGTTGTTAGCTTTGCTGCAAAGAAGTTCCCATGAATCGATAAAAAATGTATTGGAATTTCTATGAATAATATTTCAAATCAAATTGCAATCTAAAAAAAACACTTTTTCCTTTTTCCTTTCTACTTTTTCCTTATGAATGATGCAGAGTTATTGGCAATAATCGCACAAGCCGAACGTGAGGGCTGGACGGAACTCGATCTGTCGGGGAACGATCTGGAAGGATTGCCGAGCGAAATTGGGCGATTGCAAAGTCTGGAAAAGCTGATTTTAGGTAAGTGGGATAGGGAGGAACGTAAGGGAAGAGGAAATCGTTTAACTGCTATTCCCCAAGAGATTTTTCAATTAACCAATCTTAAAGAACTATCTATTTCATATAACCAAATCATGGCGATACCCGACGAGATCGCCAACTTAGCAAATCTGACTAGGCTTGACCTCGATAGCAACCAAATCACGGCGATACCCGACGCGATCGCCAACTTAGCAAATCTGACTAGGCTTGACCTCGATAGCAACCAAATCACGGCGATACCCGACGAGATCGCCAACTTAGCAAATCTGACTTCGCTTTCCCTCAATAGCAACCAAATCACAGCGATACCCGACGAGATCGCCAACTTAGCAAATCTGACTTCGCTTTCCCTCAATAGCAACCAAATCACGGCGATACCCGACGCGATCGCCAACTTAGTAAATCTGACTAAGCTTTACCTCTCTTTCAACCAAATCACGGTGATACCTGACGTGATCGCCAACTTAATAAATCTGACAGAGCTTAACCTCAATAGCAACCAAATTACGGCGATACCAGACGCGATCGCAAACTTATCAAATCTGACAGAGCTTTACCTCTCTTTCAACCAAATCACGGCGATACCAGACGCGATCGCTAACTTAGCAAATCTGACGGAGCTTGACCTCTCTAGCAACCAAATCACAGCGATACCAGATGCGATCTCGAACTTAGCAAATCTGACTACGCTTTCCCTCGATAGGAACCAAATCACGGCGATACCAGACTCGATCTCGAACTTAATAAATCTGACTACGATTGACCTCTCAAGCAATCAAATCACGGCGATACCAGACTCGATCTCGAACTTAATAAATCTGACTAGACTTGCCCTTCGTGAAAGCCAAATCACGGCGATACCTGATGCGATCACCAACTTAGCAAATCTTACTACGCTTTACCTCGGCAACAACCAAATCACGGCGATACCAGACTCGATCTCGAACTTAGCAAATCTGACAGAGCTTTCCCTCTGGAGCAACAAAATCACGGTGATACCAGACTCGATTGCCAAATTAGTAAATCTGACTACGCTTAACCTCTCTAGCAACCAAATCACGGCGATACCAGACGAGATCGCCAAATTAGTAAATCTGACTACGCTTAACCTCGATAGCAACCAAATCACGGCAATACCAGACGAGATCGCCAAATTAGTAAATCTGACTACGCTTAACCTC
>NZ_BBJB01000059.1 GCF_016584665.1 Pseudanabaena sp. lw0831 | reverse complement strand
ATACCAGACGAGATCGCCAAATTAGTAAATCTGACTACGCTTAACCTCTCTAGCAACCAAATCACGGCGATACCAGACGAGATCGCCAAATTAGTAAATCTGACTACGCTTAACCTCGATAGCAACCAAATCACGGCAATACCAGACGAGATCGCCAAATTAGTAAATCTGACTACGCTTAACCTCGATAGCAACCAAATCACGGCGATACCAGACGAGATCGCCAAATTAGTAAATCTGACTACGCTTAACCTCGATAGCAACCAAATCACGGCGATACCAGACTCAATCTCGAACTTAGCAAATCTGACTACGCTTTACCTCTCTAGCAACCAAATCACGGCGATACCAGACGAGATCGCCAATTTAGCAAATCTGACTACGCTTTACCTCTCTAGCAACCAAATCACGGCGATACCAGACGCGATCGCCAACTTAGCTAAATTGAAATATTTAGATTTGCGTAGCAACCCGATTAGTATTCCTCGCGATCTTCTGGCTCCACAATCAGGAGAATATCAACCTTCTGCACGTCCAATTCTTGACTATTATTTCCGCACCCAAGATCCCAAGGAAACTACCCAGATCTATGAAGCAAAAATCTTGATCGTTGGTGAAGGTGGTTCGGGCAAAACTAGCCTCGCCAACAAACTGATTAATGCTGATTATCAACTTAAACCTGAAACCGAGGACATCTCCACACAGGGCATCGATATTTTGCAATGGGAATTTACAGGACGCAATCAGCAAACCTATAAGGTGAATATTTGGGACTTTGGTGGACAGGAAATCTATCACCAAACCCATCAATTTTTCCTCACCGAGCGCTCCCTCTATCTGTTAGTTGCCGATAGCCGCAAAGAAGACACCGATCATTATTTTTGGCTACAAATCATCCGTTTACTCGGCAAAGATAGCCCCGTACTATTGATTCAAAACGAAAAGCAAAACCGCACCTGTAACCTCAATCTCCGAGAACTACGCGCCGAATTTGAACAGCTTAGAACACCTCAAAGCATCAACCTCGCTGACAATCGCGGACTAGCAGACATCAAAGAGAGCATTCAACGCAACCTCGAAGATCTCCTACCTAAAGGAGTTGCTTTCCCTAATTCATGGCTGAACGTCCGCTATGCTCTCGAAAATGACGGACGCAACTATATCGCTCTTAGTGAATACGAATCGATTTGTCGATTACACAAAATTAGCGATCCTCAAGAGATGCTAGATATCAGCGACTTTCTGCATCGACTCGGCATCTGTCTCCATTTCCAAAAAGATGCAATCCTCCGCCATCGCCTCATTCTCAAACCCAACTGGGGAACTGCCGCCATTTACAAAATTCTGGATAATGAGAAAGTCAAAAAAGAACTTGGACAGTTTTGTGATGCCGATCTACAAAATATTTGGCGAGACAGGCAATATGCGACTATGCGCTATGAACTTCTGCAATTAATGAAGGAGTTTAAAGTCTGTTACGAAATCCCCCACCATAAAGGTAACTACATCGCCCCTCACCTCCTCCAAAAAGATCCTCCCAATTATGATTGGGATACTAGCCAAAATCTGATTCTCCGCTACCGTTACAAAATCTTTATGCCCAAGGGGATTTTGAGCCGCTTTATTGTGGAAATGCATCAAAAAATTGAAAACGTCTCCGATCCCGATCGCGCTTTAGTTTGGAAATATGGCGTAGTTCTCAATCGTGGTAACACCCGTGCCGAAGTCACCGAACGCACCCACGATCGCGAGATTCGGATTCGCCTCAGCGGTTCAGGGCAAAGAGACTTTCTCACCATCATCAACAATGAATTTGAAAAAATCCACGATCACTTTGAAAATCGCCTAGAATACGACACCCTCATCCCTTGCAACTGCGCTAAATGTAAAACCCTCACCGAGCCATACACCTATACCTTAAAGCGTCTAAATCAATATTCCGATCAGCGTCGCCCCACCATTGAGTGTTATGAAAGTGGTGAAGATGTCAACGTTCGCCGCCTACTTGATGACTCCATCGACCCCGATCGCGATCGGAAACTTCGCGAAATAGGCGATGACATTAGTAATATCGAAGAAATGCGATCGCGCCATAAGAAGGAAGATCATCAAGGTGATACTTATATTTTTGAAGGACAAACAGGACAAGTAGTTATTGGTGAGCTGAAAACTAAAGGTAAAAATACAGGCGTACAAAACAATAAACTCAGCCAAAAAGCAGTTCCTGAAACATCACTCTCAAATAAAGAAAAAGAAGCAACTAAACCCATGAAAACGATCCTCATGCTTGCCGCAAATCCTAAAAATTCAGTCTCTTTGCGCCTGCAACAAGAAGAACGTGACATCAAAGAACGCTTGCGCCTCGCAGGTTATGGCACAGAACCGATCAAAACTGCTGTAGCTGTTCGTCCGAGAGATATCCAGCAAGCCATGCTAGACTTCAACCCACAAATCATCCATTTCTCAGGACATGGAGCCGATGAAGATGGATTAGTATTTGAAGATATCGATGGACAGTTTAAATTAATTGGAGGAGAAGACTTAGCCGATCTCTTCGATCTATTTAGCGATCGCATTGAATGCGTTGTCCTCAATGCTTGCTATAGCGAAACCCAAGCCGAAGCAATCCGCCAAAACATCAAATATGTAATTGGCATGAATCAAACTATCGACGATCTCGCCGCCATTGAGTTTGCCGTTGGTTTTTATGCAGCGATCGGTGCAGGAGAAACTTACGAGTTTGCCTTCAAACTAGGCTGTAGCGCTATCCGCCTAGCAGGAATTAAGGAATATACAACTCCTCAGCTTTTGAAGAAATAAATGTAGGATAGGTTAGCGATCGCGTAACCCATCAACCTCACAACGCAGCCCCAATTTATCGGTGAAAGCAAAGAGGTTAGAGCATTTGCAAAATGAGATTTGGGTGGAGAGTATAGAAGTTTCCGAAGATTTGCCATTTGCAGATGTTTTAGAACTTGGTGCGTAGTTAAAACCACTTCAGACGCATGGGCAAAACATTCCCGCAAAAATCTATAGCTTTTAAGAATTAGGGCTTACGCAAATCAACCAAGAACTAAAGTTCTTGGCTCAAAGCTCAAGTCAGTTACAGCGCTTTGCGCTCAAACCCAAACCAAGAAAATTTTTGAAAGTGTTGCAAAGCAACACTTTCAAAAATTTTCTTGTGGTTCGTTTGATCGATAATTGCTGTAAAACTGATTAAAGAAAGCCTCAAACTAACCTGTTTCAACAGGTTTAAGCTTTTAGCCCGCAATTTATTGCAGGGCAGATGCGTAAGTCCTAAGAATGTTGCTCCGTCTCACCATGTTGCTTGAATAGTGCAAGTAGTTTACGCCGCATCACGATTCCTGGCTGGTCAGATGGCATATGCTGCTCGACCGCCACATCAAGTGGAGTGTCGTAGTTTGTCGTTTCCAAAACTACTCGATCTTCCAAAACGACTTGGCGATCAAATGCAATCACATCTTCGGCACTGACATCCAGTTCTGTGTCATTGCGTACACAGAACTGAACAATCTGAGAAATGCGATCGCTTACAGGAGTTGCCGCCGTAAAAATCGAATGCATTAATCCATTGGGATAAATAATTTTTAATGTGCGGCTAAACGGCATATGCCAAGTCGATTCGACAAATCGAGTTGTAAAAGCTTCGGTCATGCCGAGATTTTTCTGTTGTGCAGGCGGATTAATCACTGGAACTTCTGATTTAATCACCAGACCAAATTCGAGAGTTGTAATTTCGGAAGTTGCTGGCTTTGGCTGCTCAATACTGCCAAATGATGCGGCATGGACAAAGCTAAAATGAGCATTATCAAAGGAGTTTTCCATCACCCGCAAGCCGCTACATTGCCACTGGTCATAGCACTGAGGAATTAATCGATTGGCAGGATCTTCAGCTTCAGGAATATAAGGAATCGGCAGCAATGGTTCCTTGTCTAGACATACCCAAACATATCCATAGCGTTCAGCACATTTGAAGGATTCCACTTTGTAACTGGGAGGGATTTTTTGATCGGGACTAAATTGAGGAACCTTCACACATACCCCTTGACCATCGTATTGCCAACCGTGATAGGCACAGCGAACGCACCCATCAATGACAACTCCTTTAGAAAGTTGCGTTGTTCGATGACAACAGCGATCGCTTACTGCGACTGGATAACCATCAATATCTAACCAAAGTGCTAGTTTTTGTCCTAGCAACTCAAACGGCTGTGGCATTTTGGCGGTTAGATGTGCGATCGGCATAACAGGATACCAGAACCGTTTGAGTACTGGTTGTTTGGTAACTAACATTGAGATATTCCTTCATGCTGCATAAGTGTAGATCCCAAACCCATAAGGTTGCACCCCGAAGGTGTGCAACCTTATGGGTTTGGATAATTCAGACGTTGCTCCACTTCGCCATGCTCTTTCAGTAAAGCCGCTAGTCGATGCCTCATGATGATTCCTGGTTTATCCGACGGCATATGCTGCTCCTCAGATAGAGATAATGGCGCATCAAATTCAGTGGTTTCCAATACATCACGATCTTCTTGCGTCACCTGACGATCAAAGGCAATGATGTCAGCCGCTTTTGCATCATCTTCAGTATCATTTCGCAAACAGAACTGGACTAACTGAGTCGTTTGGTCATCAACGGGGGTATAAGCTGTAAAAATCAGATGAATCAAGCCATTGGGATATTGGATTTTCAGCGTGCGGGCAAATGGCATATACCAAGTACGTTCATTAGTACGAATCGTCTTTTCGGAAGTGATCCCTAAATTCTTTTTTTGGAGGTCTGGATTCAGAACTTCCACCCAATGCTTCATCACAAAGCCAGTGTCAGTTTCTACGGTTTCGTCGATAGGTGGTGGCACTGGGTTACTCTGATCACCCCATGAGGAAGCATGGACAAAATGCCCATGAGCGCTATCAAAGGAGTTTTCGATCACCCGCAACCCTCCAACTTTCCAAGTTTCATAAAACTCATGAATCATGCGAAAACTAGGGTCGGTGACTGCCGAGATCTCAGGTATTGGATGCAATGGTTCCCGATCTAAACAAATCCAAACATACCCATACCTTTCAACACATAGATAAGAGTTCACCTTGTAAGTTTTAGGTAGCTTTTCACTCTCTAGTTGCGGCACTTTTACGCAAGCTCCTTCAGGGTTATATGACCACCCATGATAAGGACAGCGAATGCAGCCATCAATCACAACACCTCTGGATAGCTGGGCTGATCGATGACAGCATTGGTCGGCAACAGCAGCAGGTTTACCATCTTTATCGATCCAGAGGGCAATCTTTTGTCCCAATAATTGAAATGGCTGGGGTTTGTCAGAAGAGAGTTGCGCGATCGGCATCACTGGATACCAGAAGCGCTTAAGTACAGGTTGTTTGGTAACCAACATGAATATTAAACCTAGGATAGAGAAGTTTTTTGCTAGTAAATTTCACTGTGTTGTAGATATTGCTAAGACCAAAACCATACTTTCCTATCCCTATCTCACTGATAGTGTCAGCTCTATCAAAACTGTGCTTATAAATAACATTCAAAGATAAATGCGTATACTGTATACAGGTTCTTGCTGTATCTAAGGCGAGTAGACAGGAAGTTTCTGTATATATAAATACAAAGAACTGTGGCTTAAAACCTTATCAAATCAAATGAATTACTTTGCTCCTGCTTTTTTTAGCAGTTCAATCACGTCAAGATGTTTGTTTTGAATTGCGATCGCTAATGGGGTCTTTTTATCGCTAAGCGACTTAGCGTTAATATCTGCTCCATGCTCAATCAGAAGACTAACAATTTTTTGATACCCATAATAAGCCGCATGATGGAGTGGCGTTGCCCCCAAAACATTGTGATTAGGATTCGCTCCGTTCTCTAGCAAAAGCTTGACAACATCTGGATGATTGAGCCTAATTGCTTCATCTATAGCAGCAACACCTTCATCGGGACTACTATTAACTTCAGCACCTTTGAGAAGCAAGAGCTTTACCATTTCAATGTCTCCATTGTATGCAGCTGACATCAGAGGAGTGGGATGACAACAACTACGTGGCTCAGAATAATTAGGGTCTGCATTATGTGCTAGTAAAAGCTGGGCAATGTCGAGACGGCTGTTCTTTGCGGCAATTCCTAAAACAGTTAGACCATATTTTTCTGTAGTATTTGGATTAGCTCCAAGCAGTAAAGCCAATTTTGCGGAGGTGAAATTCCCTGCTATCAATGCTTTTAGCAAGATCTCATTTTCGATTGCAGTTAAGGACTTAATCTGTTTTGGTTGCTTGAGCGGAGGCAAATTAGGTGATGCATCAGAGATTTGTGGAAGAAGTGTCACTGCGATCGCCATACTTGCCAATGCTACAGAGCTTAACCGAAGAGGACTTATTATTGTATTCATAGAACATCGTGAAATATGGTAGCGTATCGCTTACAGCGCAAAGCGATGTAACAACAACTTTACCGAAAATCAGCAAAAGCACATCACAATTGTCATGAATATAAATAGCAAATCAATCTTAGCTATTCAGCAAGTAACCCGTCGCTTTGGGGGCTTGGTGGCAGTAAATGAAGTGTCATTTGATGTGCAAGAAAATGAAATCTTTGGCGTGATTGGACCAAACGGAGCAGGTAAGACGACGCTGTTTAATACAATCACAGGATTAATTGCGCCGACGAGTGGCAAGGCTCTCTACGATGGGCAAGAAATCACTAACCGCCGTCCGCATCAGATTGCTAAATTTGGAATTGCAAGAACATTTCAGAATATCCGTTTATTTGGAGAACTATCGGCTTTAGAGAATGTAGCGATCGCAAGACATCTCAGTACGACTACAGGTATTTGGAATGGAATCTTAGGACTGCCACCAACTGCAAAAGAAGAAAAGCAAACCTACGATCGCGCTTTAGAATTATTGGAACTAGTAGGACTGAGCGATCGCGCCGATGTCAAAGCCAGAAACTTCTCCTATGGCGATCAGCGCCGTCTAGAAATTGCTCGCGCACTTGCACTACAACCAAAATTATTACTTCTAGATGAACCCGCCGCAGGGATGAATCCTAATGAGAAGGGTCAATTAAGTGATTTTATTCGTAGTCTACGCGATCGCTTTGCACTCACAATTTTATTGATCGAGCATCATGTCCCTTTGGTGATGGGACTATGCGATCGCATTGCCGTTTTAGATTTCGGACAATTAATTGCGATCGGAAAACCTGAAATTGTCAAAAGCGATCGGGCAGTAATTGAAGCTTATTTGGGTGATGAAGGTTAAACCTAAAAGATAAAGAGGCGGCGCTTCGCGCCGCCTCTTTATCTTTTGGGCTTAAGGTTCGCTTAGCGAGCCTTTCGGAATATTAAGCGTTCTTTTTCAAAAGTTCCACTTTGTCTAGACGTTCCCAAGGAAGGTCTAGATCGTTGCGTCCCATGTGACCATAGGCCGCGACATCTTGATAGAAACGACCCTTGCGAGTACTGGGTAAATTTTGTAAATCAAAATTCTTGATAATAGCCGCAGGACGCAAATCAAAATGATCCTTGACTAAGCGCAGCAAAGTTTCTTCATCAACTTTGCCAGTACCAAAAGTCTCGATATGCATACTAGTAGGACGAGCCACACCGATCGCATAACTAATTTGTAACTCGCATTTGCTAGCCAAACCTGCCGCGACAATATTTTTAGCAACATGACGAGCCGCATAGGCTGCACTGCGATCGACTTTTGTCGGATCTTTGCCCGAAAAAGCACCACCGCCATGACGAGCATAGCCGCCGTAAGTATCAACAATAATTTTACGACCCGTTAGCCCAGAGTCACCTTGTGGTCCGCCAATCACAAACTTACCAGTGGGATTAACCAGATAGCGAGTTTGGTCATTAGGTTTGACTGATGTATCAGCAAAGCTTGGCAAAACTACATGTGTCCAGAGATCAGCTTTGATACGCTCTTGTACTTTTGCTTCATCGCTAATGCCATCGATCGCCGCATCATGCTGCGTCGAAATTAGGATCGTATCGATCGCCACAGGCTTGTCACCTTCATAAACCACGGTGACTTGAGTTTTGCCATCAGGACGCAAATATGGCAATGTACCATTTTTACGAACCACTGATAACTGACGGGCTAAGCGGTGGGCGATCGCGATCGGCATCGGCATAAACTCGGGTGTTTCGTCGCAAGCAAACCCAAACATAATGCCTTGGTCACCAGCACCTACTGCTTCAATATCCGCTTCTTCTTCCGCACCAGTGCGGACTTCGTGCGCTACATTCACCCCTTGAGCAATGTCTGGAGACTGTTCGTCAAGGGCTACCATCACCGCGCAGCTATTTGCCGAAAAGCCATTATCAGCATTGGTGTAACCAATTTCCGCAATTTTTTTACGAGCAATATCGACGTAGTTGACATGCGCTTTGGTGGTGATTTCCCCCGTGATCAAGACCAGACCCGTGTTGACCACAACCTCAGCAGCGACACGCGATCGGGGATCTTGAGCCAGTAAGGTATCAAGAATCGTATCGGAAATTTGATCGCAAATTTTGTCAGGGTGACCTTCCGTAACTGATTCAGATGTAAATAAGAAGCGACTAGCCAACTATGTTTCCTCCTAAACGCAAGAAGTAATAAGGCAAATTTTTAGTATCTCTTAAGATTTATCCATCATAGTACAAGGCGTTAAATGAAAACCCAAAAATGGGATGCGTTGCTGTGCGCCGCATCCCATTTTTGGGTTTTCATTTGAAAATGTGGCTGTATATAGGTATAGTCTGATTAAGTACCTAGGCATAATTAAAAAAACAAAGTCAAAATTTGTACCGCCCGCTAAGCAGGCGGTACAAATTTTGGGGTTTTATATTTAGTTGTCTAAACCTATGGAGGCAAATAACTTGAAATTTCAAACTACTGCTCAAGAAGCCTGTTATGAAAAAGTAGTAACGTGGATGCAAGAGATATTTAGCAAATGTCCCTGTGCTCGCCAAGATATTCCAGGATTAGGCATATTTATGGGTTCGGCGTTAGTAGAAGTATTAATTTTTCCTTGGGATGAAGATGATGCAATTATTAATACGCGATCGTATGTGGTAGTCGGCGCAGAATTAAAACCTGACCTGATGCGATATTTGCTCGAAGAAAACGCCAAGATGATTTTTGGGGCATTTGGTATATCGCCAGACAGTGAAATTCTGTTTGAGCATTCAATTGTTGGCTCAACTTGTGACAGGAAGGAGCTAGAAGCCTCAGTGAAGGCGGTGATGGAAATTGCTGACAAATATGACGACAAAATTGTAGATCGCTGGGGTGGTAAACGCGCTTTAGATCGTATTCATGCAGGCACATTATCAAGTAATGGTTGGTCACTATAAAAAGCCAAAGGGTCATTAAGTGCCCCCTTTGCTTTTTATGAGAGCGCAAAGCACTATATTCTAGATAAGCACCTTGACATAATTAGAAACCCAGAGCCAAAATCTGTACCGCCCGCTACGCAGGCGGTACAGATTTTGGGGTTTTATATTTAATTGTGCGTAGCTACTCAACTGCAATTTAGCAAAGTCCTATGCCTCAAACGATCGCCGATATTAATGCCAAAATCAAAGCTGGTAAGGCTAAAGTCCTCACTGCTACAGAACTCAAAGCTCTTGTCGTGGATATCGGGGTGACTCAAGCTACTAAACAAGTAGATGTGATCGTCACAGGTACATTCGAGCCAATGGAGTCATCGGGGGCTGTGCTCAATTTAGGACACACCGATCCACCAATTAAAATCAGAACCTGCTGGATCGATGGTGTACCGGCCTACGCAGGATTTGGGGCAGTCGATATTTATTTAGGAGCAACCCAAGAAGCTGATCCTACCGATGAAGCACCGCAATATCGTGGCGGGGGGCATGTGATTGCTGATTTGATCGCAGGGAAGACGGTGAACTTTAAAGCGATCGGACATCCCAATGATTGCTATCCTCGCGCTAATTTTGAAACGACAATTACTAAAGAATCCATTAATCAATTCTATCTATTTAATCCCCGCAATCTCTATCAGAATTTTATTGTCGGAGTCAATGGGGGCGAAGAAACTCTCTATACCTATTTGGGACCACTTCAGCCACGCTTAGGTAATGCTGTTTATTCTAATCCAGGAGCGATTTCGCCATTGTGGAACGATCCCGATCTGCAATTAATTGGCATTGGTACACGTATCTTTATGGGTGGTGGCATTGGCTATGTGGCATGGGAAGGAACGCAACATTTCCCGATGCAAAAACGTTTAGAGAACCGAACTCCCATTGGGCCTGCGGCAACTCTTGCCCTGATTGGCGATGCTAAGCAAATGACTTCTGATTGGGTGCGGGGTTGCTATTTCCGTAATTATGGTGCGTCATTGATGATGGGGGTTGCTGTACCGCTTCCTGTAATTAATGAAGAAGTGGTGGCGAGAGCATCTGTTTTGGATGAAGAGTTAGTCGCACCTGTAATTGATTTCTCGATTCCGAGACGAGTACGCCCAATTTTTGGGTCTGTTTCCTATGCTCAACTCAAGTCTGGCAAAATTACGATCGCAGGTTCAACCGTGAGGACTGCGCCATTAGCCAGTTTGCATTTATCCGAAGAAGCCGCTAAAACGCTGAAGGATTGGATTGTGAAAGGAGAATTTACACTTACGGAACCTGTGGCGATGTTGCCAAGCGATCGCACATTTTTACCGCAAGATGTGCGAGGGTTCTAGATTTGTAAAACCCAAAGGTTGTGAGGTGGCGCTAAGCGCCACCTCACAACCTTTGGGTTTTTATTTATAACTTTTTTTGCATATGTGTCATGTTTTGGTATGATTAAAATCCGCGCAATGAAGCAACCAACTTTAAAAAAGTTCTTTGTCACGTTAAGCGAGGAGAGATGGCCGAGTGGTTGAAGGCGCAGCACTGGAAATGCTGTTTAGGGGTAACTTTAACGAGGGTTCGAATCCCTCTCTCTCCGTAATACCAATTGCCTAAAGTGTGACTACACTTTAGGCAATTAAAAGCCAAACCCAGTAAGAATTTTAATTTCTCAAAAATGGCATTGTCATTTTGAGAATTGGTATGAAATATAGCTCTTGTTAGCTATAAACCCAAAAAATGGGGGAGATGCAAAGCATCTCCCCCATTTTTTGGGTTTTGATTAGAGTGCTAGACACTATATTGCAGTTTTCAATACAAAGCGGACAGCATGAGATAAAAAGAAAAGAGAAAACAAGATAGGGCAAAAGCGTATTCAGAAGATTTACGAATCCTAGTAGTAAGAGCGTATGAAGAAAGATTAGGTGTTAATTACATTCCAAAAGCCATCTACATCAAGCTATATTCTCCCAACTCTTTTGAGATTGCTATATTATGGTGAAATCAAGGCACGTATTAGAGATCAAGTTATATGACACGCAAATCTTGGGATAACTATTTGGAATTAGGCTCAGAATTGGGCTTCTGGGATGGAGATGGAGACAAATCGAAAAAGCATAAGTCTTTCCACATGCCAGGAGCAAAGCCACATTACAATCCCGATCGCCCAGGACAAGTTGAGCATATCGCTCTAGATTTGGTGCTTGATATTGCTCAAAAAACGATCGCAGGTACTTGCAAGATTCGCCTGCGACCTGTGCGTGATGGCATCATCGAACTGACCTTGGATGCTGTAAGTTTGCGGATTGACAATATATCGATTACCGATCAAATAGAAGCGAAACCTGATCCAGATAAATCTAAGTGCAAATTTGATTATGACGGTGAATTTCTGAAGATTTATCTCAATCAGCCAACGCAAGCAGGTGTGCCAATTGAAATTACGATCGCTTATGCCGCCGAGCAACCCCAACGCGGGATTTACTTTGTGCAGCCCACTGACGCACAGCCTAACAAACCCACACAAGTTTGGACACAGGGTGAAGATGAGGATTCACGCTATTGGTTCCCTTGTTTTGATTATCCTGGGCAACTGGCGACTTCCGAGATTCGGATTAAAGTTCCTAAAGACTTGATGGTGATTTCCAATGGGGAATTGATTGAGGTTAGGGAGCAGAAAAAAGAGAAGATTTATCATTGGTCACAGAAAGAAGTTCATCCTAGCTATCTGATGACTCTTGCGATCGGGGATTTTGTGGAAGTAAAGGATGAATGGAAAGGTAAGCCAGTAAATTACTATGTCGATAAGTCTCGTACTGCCGAAGAAGCGATCTTGACGATGGGGAAAACCCCACAGATGATTGAGTTCTTCAGTGAGAAGTATGGCTATGACTATGCATTTCCTAAATATGCACAGGTTTGCGTTGCTGATTTCATCTTTGGTGGCATGGAAAACACTTCCACTACTTTGTTAACCGATCGCTGTGTATTGGATAGTAGAGCTGCACTTGATAATCGATCTAGCGAAAGTTTGGTTGCCCACGAATTAGCGCACCAGTGGTTTGGCGATTTGTTGGTGATCAAGCATTGGTCACATGCATGGGTAAAGGAAGGCGCAGCGACCTATGCTGAAGTGCTCTGGACAGATCATGAATATGGATCTGAAGAAGCTGCCTATTATCTGCTAGGTGAAGCGCGGCGATATATTTCCGAAGATAAAGATCGCTATCGCCGCCCGATGGTGACCCATGTCTATCGCGAGGCGATCGAGCTATACGATCGCCATATCTACGAGAAGGGTGGCTGTGTTTATCACATGCTTCGGACTGAGTTAGGTGATGATTTATTCTGGAAAGCAATTCATCATTTTGTACGGACTAATGCCCATAAGACCGTGGAGACGATTGATCTGCTAAGAGCGATCGAAGAAGTAACGGGTAAAAACTGTATGTTCCTCTTTGATCAATATGTATTCCGTGGTGGACATCCAGAATATAAGATTGGCTATAGTTGGGATAGTGATAATAACTTGGCGAAGGTCACAGTTTCTCAAACCCAAGATGAACTCTTTGATTTGAAGATCCCCATTGGTTTTGGTTTTGAAGAGATATCAGAAAGTCAAGTTTTCACGGTGCGAGTATTTGAGAAAGATCAAGCTTTTTACTTCCCATTGTCCAAAAAACCTAAGTACATCAGTTTTGATCGCGGCAACAACTATCTCAAACAAGTCACTCTCGAATATGGCGTTGCTGAACTCAAAGCTGGTTTGCAGGCTAACCCCGATCCGATCGCAAGAATCCAATGTGCGGAAGCCTTAGCGAAAAAAGGTGGTTTAGAATCGGTAAAAGCTCTTGGACAAGCACTTTTAGATGAAAAATTCTGGGGCGTGCGCGTGGAGATTGCTGAAAATCTTGCCTCGATTAAACTCGATCAAGCTTTTGAAGCTTTGGCAAAGGGTTTAGAGGATGCAGATGCAAAGGTGAGAATGGCAGTAATCAGCGGTTTGGCAGAAAACAAGGTGCAGAAGAGTTTAGATTTGATTAAACCATTCATCAAAAAAGGCGACCCTAGCTACAATGTGGAAGCAACCGCAGCAAGGCTAACAGGTGATTTGGCGGCAGCTTTGAGCACAGATCGTGAACCTTCTAAGGTGGTGAAGCTATTACAGACAGTTCTCAAAGAGAGAGCAGGTTGGAATGAAGTGGTGCGTTCTGGCGCGATCGCAGGTTTAGCTAAGCTTAAGGATTCCGATGAGGCTTTGGAAACCGTAATCAAATACACGGAACCTGATGTGCCACAACCATTGCGCCTAGCATCAATCAGGGCTTTAGGTGCAATGGGTAAATCGCAAACCAAACCCAAAACTGAGCAGATTCTCAATCGCTTGAAGGTAATTGCTCAAGAGACTTTTTTCTTGACGCAAATGGCATCGGTTGGCGCACTTGGGCAAGTTGATAGTGCGGCGGCGATTGGCATATTGCGATCGCTGTCTGACTCGACTCCTGATGGCAGAGTACGCCGTGCTGCCGACGAAGCGGTTCAGCGCGTACAAAGAGCGATTGGTAAGGATGCAGGGCTGAAGCAACTACGTGAAGAGCTTGATCAAGTTCGTAAGGACAATCAGGATCTGAAGAGTCGCTTGGAAGCGATCGAGGCAAAAGCCAAACCATAAAAAACAAAGCACCCTTTGGGTGCTTTGTTTTTTATGGTTAGAACTGGGGTTTGGATGGTGGTGGAGTGATGAAAATTGCGATCGCATTATGCACAGGGGCAATTTCAGTGATAGGACGATTGAGAATTTCACCGCCAAGAAATAGGCTTGAAGAACTACCGCCATCAAGATTGAGTGCATCAACCGCTCCCATCTTTTTGAGAACTTCCGCAGTTTGTAAGAGATTGGGGGCAACTCCTTCGGGGGCAGCTTGCACAGTGGCAAGAATTAGTTTACCCTTTTCTTTAGTAGTAGCGATCGCACTGCGATTCGCCGCTTGAGTATCAAATCCTGATTGAAATTGTTCTGCTTTTCCATCTAGAGATAGACTTCCATTTTTAAGTAGAAGTGGTCCCGCGCCAATCAAATTAGCGAAACTAGCAAACTTATCAGGAATAAAAGCTTGACGACCGCGAACAGTCATCCCTACTGGTAATTGCTTGGCAGCTTCAGGAGTTTGTCTCGCCACTAAAACATAGCCATCATTTGGAATGGCTATCTGTCCCACACCGACAGCATTACCTTGATATTGGGCAACTACGCGATCGCCACGCACTACGATTAAGAGTTCATTTTCGGTGAGGGGAGAGTACACACTGCCCCAATTAGGCGTGTAGCGAGCAATTCCTCTCTGCACATAGCCACTATTGAGATTTGTAAGTCCGATGGTTGCTTGACTTGCTGTACTGATCTCTTCTTTGAAATTGAGCCGATCAATAAGGGTTTCGCCTTTCTCATTCCAAGCGATCGCACCTCTAACTAATGCGGTTCCAGCTAACCAACGATTGCCTTCTCGAATTGCGCCAACGGGTAACTTCCGAATCCGATTAAAAAATCCACCATTAATCGCTCCCACCGCTTGGGCTTGCTGCACCATTTGGGGAAGTGGCATTAAACCTAAGATTCCATTGGGAGATCCATCAGGATTACTCCAAATCGGGCGTAATTTTAATCGCGGTGATTTTAAATCAACTTCTAAAGCTGTAACTGAAAACTTAATTGTTTTAGGCTCTTTATCGGTTTTTGGCTTGTTGGGAATTTCTACAACTCGCTCAATCCTTCGCAACCCTTCCGCCCATTGCACCGTTAAGCTCGGTGGAATATAGTCGCGCCGTAAGTCGATCACAATCTTCGGTGTCGGACTACTGAGCATCTCGATCGCAGGATTAATGGATTCATTCATTTGAATCTGAATCTGGGTTAATTTACCCTGCGGCTGCACATTAACAGATTTCACCAAATTCCCTGCGATCGCATTGAGGCCAATGGGCAAACCAGAAGCTACCTCAGCTGATACAAATACCGTAATCACATTGCCCTGCTGAGTAACTCGCCAAGGAGTACGGCGGTTTAGATCGATCGCAATGCGATCGCCCCAAGGTTGCTTACTGCGACGGACAGCCTGCATTGTGGCATCAGGAGTATAAATATTCAGAGCATTTCCTGCGATTTCTGTGCGCCATTGCTCAGCGAAAGGAGCAAGATCGAGATAGCGAAATTGCCCTGTATTGTCAAAAGCAACCTGCGAAAATGTGGGGCTAGAAAACCATCGCAATCTTTGGCGATCGGCTTTGTCCGAATCCAACATCTGCACACCTAACCCACCTGTCAGCCAGTCTTCCTGCACATACAAGCTTTGCTGTCCTTGCTCCACTCTCCTGATCCAACGTCCTGACCAAGGCTGTCCGTTTAATTGAATTACAGTTCCACTATCGGGTATGGTCGCCGAAGGTGCGCTGTCAGCAATGAGAACTTGGCAGCTAACAGCAGCAAGAAAGGGGATTAGCGTTTTAGAGTATGTCATTTTCATGATGCTAAACGAGGATTAATTTGAAAAAATTTGAGCCACAAAGTGACCCAAAATCTTTCAGGGATAGCTTAAGGTGCAGGATTAAAATAACGAGCGTGAACATTGTCAATATCTGCCAAAATCTCGGTATTTAACTGAATACTAGCACTGTCGATATTTTCCTTGAGTTGTTCCATCGTTGTTGCGCCAACAATTGTACTTGCCACAAACCAACGACTTCGCACAAATGCTAGCGCTAATTGGGACAATGGCAAATCATATTTTTTGGCGATCGCAGCATACTCTGCCGTTGCTGACTTAACATTAACCTTGTTATAGCGCTGCCCAAAGCTAGGAAATAGAGTGATACGAGTATTTGTTTCCGAACCTTGAATATACTTGCCAGACAAATGTCCAAAGGCAAGTGGACTATAAGCCAGCAAACTCACTTGCTCCCGATAACAAGCTTCAGCAAGGTGGCTATCAAAGGTGCGATTGATGAGGCTGTAAGCATTTTGGATCGATAAAATCTTTGGTAAACCTAGCTGTTTTGCCGTATGACTAAATTCACAGATTCCCCATGCAGTCTCATTGCTAACTCCCAAATGGCGGATTTTACCTGCTTGCATTAATTCGGCAAAGGTTTCTAATTGTTCTGCAATAGTGACTATTTCACGCTCTTGCTGCGGCTCGAAGGCAACTTGACCAAACATTGGTACATTGCGATCTGGCCAGTGGATTTGATAGAGATCGATATAGTCTGTTTGTAACCGCTTCAAGCTGTCATCTACGGCTTGCAAAATATTTTTGCGGCTGAGCGCTGCGATCGCATCATCCCGTAACCACTTGTAATTGCGTCCCGTCCCGATAATTTTGGTAGCAATGATTAACTTGTCGCGTTGTTGCTTAATACGAGGTTGTGCGAACCATTCACCAATATATTTTTCTGTCCTACCTTGTGTCTCAGCATTTGGGGGGACTGGATACATTTCCGCTGTATCAATAAAATTGATACCTTGCGCGATTGCATAGTCTAGTTGCTCATGGGCTTCAGCGATCGTGTTTTGCTGACCATAGGTCATTGTCCCTAGGCCAATTTTGGACACCAACAGTTCACTTGAGCCAAGTCTCTTGTATTCCATGGTTAATGCTGAATATATACCGCAAACATAACAATACTATCCAAAACCCAAAAATGGGAACGCCGCAAAGCGGCGTTCCCATTTTTGGGTTTTACGACAAAACAAAATATGTCATATGCTCAAATTAGTGTTATAAAGTTCGCAAACTAGACGCAACAAATTAAGCCAATTAGAAAATTAGTGCCAAACTTAGTCCCTAACGTTATTTCAGATGGCATTGTTACGAGGTGATTTCTTAAAATGGAGAGCAACAATATTCGTAATAGTTCTTACGAGCAGACCCTCGCGGGAGTCACCAAGGACTTGTCAGATCTGCGGGCAAATATCTTGGGCAAGCTCAGCCGCGAAATTTTGATTTTGCAAGCCCAAAAAAATGCCCTAACAGATGATATTCAACGTCTCCAGTCTCAACGCAAAGAGCTAGAGGTATTAACTGTTGCTCAGCAAGGGATGAATCAACAAGAAATCCAGCGCCAGCAATGGATCGAGCAACTTGCCCAAGCGATTACTTATCATCTTAAAAATGATGTGATCGTCACTAACTCAAAGGTGCTTAGCGATCACTCCGAGAATTTTGAGCAGCTAATGCTTAATCTTGATGGCGCTATTCGTGCAACATTCCAGTCCTTACAACGGGATGTGGATACCTATCAGCGCGATCTTGACGATCAGATGCAACGCATGTACACACAGAGACAGCAAGGCGAGCTAATGCTCTCTGCACTTGTTGAAAGAATTGATGAATATTTGCGGCGATCTTCGGGCGATCGCTCTGGCGGGGGAAATATAGGGGGAAATCCACCAATCAACTTCACGGGGACATCTGGTTTTGCGGGGGCGATCGGTACCAATGGCAATAGCACAGCACCTACTACCCCCAACGGCAACGGTAATTATAGCCAAATTCAGATCCCCACATTTAATAGTAGTCAGTTTAGGCAATATGACCAAAATGATACTCGCCCCTATGCAGGCGATCCTACTGAACCATTTAACTCTTTAGAATCAGCTCCTCCCGTAGCTCAACCAGCTAAGCGTCTTAATGATTGGTGGATTGGATTTGTATTGGTTTTGGGCGCTTCGGTGGTTTTATCCCTACAAAATATTTTGGTAAGGATAATTTTCTCCAACTCCAGTATTTTCGGGCTATTTAATTTTGGTGGATTAATTCAAGCGACCGTCCCTAACTCTTTTATGTTGTTGCTCTTGCGAATGCTATTTGCCACACCGATTATGTGGATAGTTGCTAAGTTTATTTTTCGGGTGGATGTATTACGTGACTTTCAGCAATTACTCACCCCTAATCGCAGATTATTATTCTGGCGGGTTGCCTTTAGTGCTTTATTGCAATTCACCTCTTTTGCCTTCATTTATGTCGCTTTAGGTATCTTAAATCCAGGATTAGCTGTCACGCTCTTTTTCATCTTCCCGACGGTAACAGTTTTGCTAGCTTGGTTACTATTTGGCGATCGCCCCAGCAAGGAGCGCTGGTTAGTGATTGGGGTGATATATTTCGGCATCATGCTGACCTATAACATCTTTGGTGTAGCTAAACCTGATACATGGGGTGTGATTGCAGCGATGCTTTCAGGCATTTCTTTTGCGGGATATATCATCACCTCACAGGCTTGTTTTAAACAACTAAATCCTGTCTCGTTTACGTCAATTAACTTTGCAATTATCTTGCTCCTTTGCCTTGGTACATTACCATTCACCTTGGCTTCGATTTCTCTAAATGGCTCACTGATCTTCATGTGCTTCTTGATCGCGCTAACTACTTTAAGTGGTTATTTGCTGACCAGCTTTGGCACAAAGCTAATGGGCGCTGCCCAAGCATCTATTGTTAGCGCCAGTGGTCCCGTGTTTACAACGTTCTTAGCATTCACGATCTTGGGAAGTAAACTGGAGTTTATTCAGGTATTTGGGGTATTTCTAGTTACAGGTGGAGTCGGTTTGCTTAGTTTACAAAATATGTATAAGAGAGCTGCTAAATAAAAAAGTAAGTAAAAAGGTGAAGGGGTGCTTCGCACCCCTTCACCTTTTTGATCTAAAATCCTGTAGAGTAGCTATAGCAGTCCTTAGGGATAAAAGTGGTTAACCAGTGGTCAAAACCTCACATCATCAAGATCAAGAATCAACAACAACATCGCAAGCTCAACAATTAATGCGATCGCTTTGGCGTGGGCTAGCTCGTGAACAGGGTTTACCAGTGTGGGCTTTGTTGGCTATTTTTCTCGTGATGCTGCTGCTGTGGAATTGGCAATTAATCGCGGCAACCAGTGCGGGAATTTTTGCCATGATTGCTGTCTACATGATGCAGGACTGGAACTGGAACGCGATTTTGTGGCGCATCCAGAAATTTCTGCAAAGCCCTTATCGACTTTTACCACTATCGGTTGCGAGTGGGACGGTGACAGTTTTTCTGACCTATATGGTATTAGCAGTATGGTCAGATCAAGAAAATCATTGGTTAGCATCTGCCAACATTTTGCAGCTAGGTGCAACTCTAGGGATTTTAGTGCTTCTAGTTCGCCAAGCTTTTAGGCAATGGTTGAAGCGTCAACAAGATAATTTTGATCAACTAATTGCTCAACTTGCTGTAAATGACGATCTGGCTCGACTAATTGCCATTAAACAGATTAATCAATATGTGCAAGACAATCAGTTGCCTGTGGCTCAAGAAAGGGCGATCGTTGATTATTGTCAGATATTGCTTAATCGGGAAACAGAGACGACTATGCGTGAAGCAATCTTTGAAACTCTAGAATCTTTGCAATCGATCACTGACAAACCTGCACTCAAACGATCAATTAACTAATGTTCGGGTGGTGCTTCGCGCCACCCAAACATTGCTACTAACTAAAGTTTTAGGTGGCGCTTTGCGCCACCTAAAACTTTGATATAAAGGAAGTGTTTATTAAAGATTCATGCTAACTAAAGATCAAATTCTCGATCGCCAAGTGGCTCTATTAGTCCAAAGCACGCCTGATGCAGAGACTGCCAGCGCAGTTAGTTTGATTGCATCAGTACTGAAGGCGATCGCTCAAAATCTTAAATATACGATCTATTTCGTGATTCAAGATATTGAGGGCGGCTGGTTACTGACACCACTGAGCAATCACGATAATCCTGAACTCGAAAAGACGACGATCTATGCCTATTGCGATCGCATACCTGCCAATATTGACAGATTGAGACTAAATGATGAGCATCTCGAATGTGGAGAATACAATGTAATTGATATGCTGTTTCGGTTAATTGGCATGAAACAGGTGGACAGTATCGTATTTTTTGATCGGGCGACAGATACGCAGAATGGGATTGAAATTGCGCGTACTGATATTGAAGAGTTATGCGAGAAACAAATTAAACGCGCTCAGTTCGGGCTGCAAAAGCTCAACGAGCTGAAAAATAATGCGAATATTGCATAAAACATAAGAGGCGGCTCTTCGCGCCGCCTCTTATGTTTTATGCAATAAATTATTTAAAAGTTTTCGTTTTTTTATTCGTGGTCGATAAATCCGCACATGACTGCGCCATCGATAGAACCTTTGCCACTAACTAAACAGGCGAGATTATCTTTATGGCTCATAGTTACAATGCGATCGTAACTACGACCAGTGAGTAGATTGTCAGCGATCGCCATTACTTCAGGAGTAGTATTAACCGCAAGGATGATTTGATTGCGATTAATATCAGCATTTTCATAACGAACTTCAGTTTGAGGAGCAGTAGGACTTTGATAAAGGGCGGCGACGATCGCTGTTTGGGCATTTGCTGGTGCAGCGATCGCAAAACCTGAAATGACAAAACCCGAAATGGCTAAAAATGTGGCTACGATTGTATTTTTCATGACTGCCTCTACTCTGCTTTCTCTAAGTGCTTCCAACGAACCAGAAAACTAAACCTCTATAATTTAATTCTCTAACAAAAGTAACGATCGCTACTTCCTGCTATCAACTCAACCGACTGGATGAACTTGATTTATGAGTGATTAACTCAATAACAACATCATCTAGCTTTTTTCCATTAGAGCCAGTGATATCAGATCTCTAACCTTGTGATTGCGATCGCAACCCATAGTGATAAGTAAAGGCGGCGCTTCGTGCCGCCTTTACTTTTTAGGTTTTATACTGACAATAGACTTAACAACTAAGAACTAAAAAATGAAAACTCTAATTAATTCTTGTTTGGTGATTTCAGGACTAACTGGAGCGATCGCCTCAATTAGCTGGACACACTCAGCCTTTGCCGATCCCAACCAAGTTCGTCAAGTTTTACAAACTAGAGAATGCCAAGGTTGCGATCTTTCGCGTACAAAACTCAGTTTTGCAAATCTGAGAAATGCCAACTTACGCTATGCAAATCTGTTTTCTGCGGATCTTAAACTTGCTGATTTACGAGATGCAAACCTAATTGGCGCGATCCTTGATAAAGCCGATCTAAGAGGAGCCGATCTCACGGGTGCAGATTTGACGAGTGCTTATATGTCCGAGACTAACTTCTGTGGCGCAATCATGCCCGATGGACAAAAATCAAGCGAAGGATGCCCTAAAGCGCCAAAATAGACAATTCTCTATTGTATTTGTGTAGAATTGTATGCAAAGGCTTGAGAAAGTTTGAAAAGTATTAATTAAACTCAATTAAAGCTTTAGGCTAGAGATTATTTGAGTTGCTCTCACGTCCCTATATTTATTCGTCCAAGCGGAGTTCCGCCCTATGATTGACGCTATTATCATTTTTACATTCATCCTCGCGGGAGCTGGCACTGGTTTCCACGGTATTGATTTCCTACCATCGGATATGATCGCCAATCTCAATATCCAAAATTTACGTTGGGTAACCCTTGGAGTCGGATCTGTTGTCGGTCTAGTCGCAGGATTGATTGTCCAAAACACCTATCGCCGTGTCGAGACGAACATTCGATCAATGCCGCTTGAGACGATTTTGGGTCGGGCTGTTGGTTTGGTCTTTGGGCTACTGGTTGCTAACTTGATGCTAGCACCATTATTTTTGATACCTATTCCTAACGACTTTGACTTTATTAAGCCACTCACTGCAATTTTGGTGAGTATTATCTTTGCCTATTCAGGGATGACCCTCTCTGATACGCACGGACGTGCATTATTACGTTTGATTAATCCCAACAATGTCGAAAGCAGCCTGATCGCTGATGGCACATTGCGTACTGCTACCGCAAAGGTTCTGGATACTAGCACGGTGATTGACGGGCGGATTCAGACTTTAATGGAAACAGGCTTTTTAGAGGGGCAATTATTGATCCCCCATTTTGTGATTCAAGAATTGCAGACGATCGCTGATAGTTCTAATGATCAAAAGCGAGTACGTGGTAGAAGGGGGCTGGATATTCTCAATAACATGCGCGATCAATTTAGCGATCGCATCACGATTCATTCAGCAGATTACGAAGACTTACACACAGTCGATGCTAAATTAGTGCGCCTAGCTCAAGAGTTAAGTTGTACTTTGATTACCAATGATTACAACCTAAATAAAGTTGCAAATTTACAACAAGTTGAAGTTTTAAACATTAACGATCTTGCTCAGGCTTTGCGTCCAACCTATTTACCAGGTGACTTGATCGAAATTAAGGTGCTTAAGGAAGGAAAAGAAGCATCTCAAGGAATCGGCTATCTTGAAGATGGCACAATGGTTGTCATTGAAGAAGGTCGTGAATATCTCGGCAAGCAAATTATTGTGGTTGTCACCAGTGCTTTGCAAACTTCAGCAGGTCGGATGATATTTGCACGTCACGAAGCGATCGCCACTGTCTAGATTTTAGGGAAAAAGGAAAAAGGAAAACCCAATTTCTAATTACCAATCCCAAATTACCAATTACCAATTCCAAATTACCTATGCAAGTTTCGCCATCTCACTCACAGCGACAATTGGTGTCAGGTAAAGTCGGTTGGGGATGGAGACAGGCGACTTTGCCTATTTCTGCAAACTTTTTTTTTGCTGGGTTGTTGATTCTCATGGTGGCGATCGCTCAATTAGTGCGAATCGGAGAGTCAACTTTTTTAGAGATAGCCAGTCTTGCTTTGCTTGTGGGTTTTGGGATCGGCATATATTTAGCCAAATCAGTGGTGAATGTATGCCAACAAAATTCAGATTATCTATTTTCGCGATCGCAATTGATTGGGATTACAGCTTATTGGTTAGTTTTAATCGCAGGGATTAGTTCAACTTCAGAAACTTTTGTTAAGGGGTTTGTGGCGATTTGGTGGATTTTGCCAGCCGCTATTTTTATAGGTATCTCTGGCTCTCTAGCTTTGCGCTCAGGTAAATCTAAACCTAAAACTAAAACAACAGAGAAAAAGCAAATCCTAGAAGCGGTTAGTGCTGATGTGTTGAATGTCGTTACCTATTCTGACCAAACAGTTTTGGTCAGTCCCTCATCACTAGGTCAGCAGCCACGACAGTTTAATAGTCTGGTGTTAATCGTTTTGGGCTTTTTCTTTTGGTCAATGCTGGATTTATCTCCCAATCTGAGAGCGATCGCTGCGATCGGTTTGACCACTTCGGGAATGACAGGATTTTTTACTTGGCAAGCTCAGTTGCGATCGCCCGAAAAAGTTTTACACATAAGGTTTAGCGGCTTATGGGGAATTGCTGCGGAATATGCGATCAATGTAAAACCATTCTCATGCCTATCCATCGTCAAATTGCAGGAGGCTGGTGGAGAAATAAGCTGGATGCAGCTATCGGGAAATAATAGTGATCTCACGATCCCTTTAGCGATGACGATTTTAGCATCCAATCCTAAAGAAGGTATAAGTCAAAATGATCAGTTAGGGCAAGCCATCCGTGAGGGGTTT
Source organism: Pseudanabaena sp. lw0831 (assembly GCF_016584665.1). Lineage (GTDB taxonomy): Bacteria > Cyanobacteriota > Cyanobacteriia > Pseudanabaenales > Pseudanabaenaceae > Pseudanabaena. The sequence goes on along the minus strand of NZ_BBJB01000059.1, from coordinate 12,561 downwards.
CACCTCGCTAAGCAAGAAACTGAGCGCGACAGTTTAGGTATGGCGAGTGTATTACTGCCTCAGGGAGCGGGGATTTTAGCAGGTACAGCATTTATCATCTTGGGAGCATTGCTATTATTTATCTTCCCTTTACCCACAAACCTATCAGCAGAGAGTGCGATCGCTTGGCTAGGCGTTTGTCTAGTTAGTCCTGAGATCGCCAGATTTTTCTTGCAACTAGTTGCTCCGAATAGTTTGCAAAGCGATCGCTCTAGCTACAGCAAAAATCATTTACAGTCATGGGAAATCGGTACGGCGATTTTATTAATTAGCGCTTTTCTGTCAACCCAACCGACCGCCAAAATCGCTCCTCTAGTCATATTTACGCAATCACTACCAATAATAACGCTCATTTTGGGATGGCTTAGCATCAGTATCGGCGTTTGCATCCTAGCCTTTGTCCGCCGTACCCCCCTTTGGAATACAAACTATTAGCCAAAAAATCGCTTTGCGATTTTTTGGCTTTTTTAATTCAACATGGCTGTACATTCGAGAATTAGTTTTTGGTTGGTGAGCGAATAGGGCTGAATTTCTAGCGCTCTGCGGAAAGTGGAGATCGCCTCGTGATAGTTACCGATCGCGGCATAGCATAAACCCAAACCGTGAACTGCCCCAAAATGATATGGATTAAGGGCGATCGCCTTCAAACAATCCTTGATTGAGCGCTTGTAATCTCCTTGCATATAAAACAAAACTGCTCGACGATTCCATGCTTCAACAAAATCTGGCTGAGCATGAATTAATTGTGTCAACATCAGCTCCGCCTGCCTGACATTGCCGCTATCTGCCATCATTTGGCTCTGTCGCAAAACTTGTAAGCCCTGCATTCCCTTCTGCATAAACCACATTTCCCACAACCCCTGAGTGGCGCGATCGCGAATACCTTCATCTTCACTTTTGAGGTCTCTCAACAATTCTTCGATGGGCTGGCTCATTAGTCTAAACAAATAAATTTATACTATGCAAATACTCCCTTCCCAGTGAATAATTAGTGGTGCTCGGCTTTGCCGAGCACCACTAATTATTCACTTTATAACGCCTATTCTTAAGGTTGGAAGAGAATAATTTTTGAAGAGCCTTGCTTTGCAAAATTCTTCAAAAACTATCTGGGGTTACTTTGATGACAAAGCTCAATCATCTAAAGTTTGAACTAAAAGTGGGACTTATGTTAGTTTTTTAACTCATACCTAAGAGATATTTTGCCCGTATGTCTATCATACAAATTACTGTCCAAGAGCTAGCCGAACGTTTGGCTGGTGATCGCCAAGATTTACAACTGATCGACGTGCGAGAACGTGATGAGGTGAAGGTTGCTGCGATCGCTGATTTTACGATCTTACCTCTGAGTGAATATGGAGAATGGGCAGTAGATTTTAAGGAGAAATTTGATCCACACATGGAGACATTAGTGCTCTGCCATCATGGGATGAGATCGGCGCAAATGTGTCAATGGTTGGTCAATCAAGGCTTTACTAACGTCAAAAATATTGGTGGAGGCATTGATGCCTATGCCTATGTGGTTGAGCCAAGCATGTCAAAGTACTAAGGCTTAAAACCCAACAAAGTAAAGCGCCCGCGCAGCGGGCGCTTTACTTTGTTGGGTTTTAGTTTGCAGTCAAAAAGGGAATGCTGAAAAATACTGCTAAGCCGATCACTGAAACAATACTGGTGGCGATCGTGATAACAATGAACTTGCGATCGCTAGCACCATAGAACTTATTTGGCAGCGAACTTGCCAATACCATTAGCCCAATCAAGACGAGAATCCCAATAAACAGGTTGCGATTCATAGCTTTTGCTGATGTTTTTACTCAGATTTGGTGATGTCTCTCAGTATGTCATTAAAAATTTGCGCTTTCGTCGAACAGACATTAAAAATAGGGCGGCGGCGCTTAGCACCGTCTCCCTATAATGTATCCGTACTAAATTATTAAATCTCTTTATGACTGATTGGGTGTGGCTTCAGCGATCGCTACCTGAAAATATGACAGGTGCAGATCTATGGGAATCGCTCTATGCAGACGAACCGATTACAGTTCTACTAGAAAGTCCAGCCACAGTCCCTTCAAAATTAGCAAGATATTCGATCGCAGCAGGAAAACCGCGACAGGTCTGGACTCCTGAGGTTGGAGATATTCTGCCATGTCTCGAAAAATTGCGATCGCAGATGCAATATTCTCAAGTTTCTAATTCTGGTTTACCCAATTATTTACCATTCACAGGCGGATATTTAGGTTGGTTAGGCTATGACCTCGCTTGGGAAATTGAGCGATTGCCCTATACCAAATCAGACACGTTGCCATTCCCAGTTGCTTTTTGGTATGAGCCATCTAGCTTTGCGGTGATCGATCATCAGACTGAAAATATTTGGCTAGCGGCTAGCGATCATCACGAATTAGCAGAACTAAGCGATCTCTTAAGCAAAGGATTTTCTCGGACAAACCAAACTTTGTTCCTGCCTTCGGCAGGAACAAAGTTTACTTGTAAACCAGATCAACAAGGCTATGAAGCCATGGTAAATAAGGCAAAACAGCATATTTATGCTGGTGATATTTTTCAGGCGAATCTCTCAATGCGGTTTGGCTACCCTTGGGCATCAGACGGATGGAAACTTTACCGCCATTTACAAAAAATTAATCCATCGCCTTTTGCCAGCTATTGGCGTACAACTTGGGGTGAAGTAATTAGCGTTTCCCCTGAGCGCCTAGTCAGCTTGCGCGATCGCCAAGCCGAAACCCGACCGATCGCAGGCACAAGACCACGCGGTAAAACTGAACAGCAAGATCTCGAATTTGAGCGCGAATTACTTGCCTGTACCAAAGAGCAAGCCGAACATATTATGCTGGTTGACCTTGAGCGCAATGACCTCGGACGAGTCTGTGAATGGGGCAGCATAAAAGTCGATGAATTATTAGCAATCGAGCAATACAGTCACGTTATGCATCTTGTTAGTAATGTCGTGGGGACATTACGCAGCGATCGCACCTTTGTCGATCTCATTCGCGCCACTTTCCCAGGAGGGACAATTACTGGCTGCCCCAAAGTGCGCTGTATGGAAATCGTCGAAAGATTGGAGCCGCAGCGTCGCAGTTTGTTTTATGGCTCCTGTGGCTATATTGATCGACGCGGCAATATGGATCTGAATATTCTGATTCGGACGTTGCTCAAAACTGATAATCATATCTGGGGACAGGTCGGTGCAGGAATAGTCGCTGATAGTATTAGCGATCGCGAATGGCGCGAATCTTTGCAAAAAGCTCAGGCTCAGTTAGCAGCACTAGGCTTAACTTAACCCACCATAGATTTGCAGCGCTTTACGCTGCAAATCTATGGTGGGGTTTGCGATCCTATAGAATACATAAGCAACTACTATCGCAATATATCCATGATTGGAACCAAGCTTTACGAAGGCAAAGCCAAAATTCTGTTTACGACAGATGATCCTAATATTTTGCTGTCGCGTTACAAAGACGACGCAACCGCCTTCAATGCTCTTAAAAAAGGCACGATCGTTAACAAAGGAGAAATGAACTGCGCGATCGCCTCGCATATTTTTCAGTATCTGGAAACCCAAGGGCTTGCTACACACTTCATTAAGCAAGTCTCACCTAACGAGATGCAAGTTGTTGCCGTTAAGATTTTGCCAATTGAAGTTGTCGTCCGCAATATTGCCGCAGGAAGTATTTGCAAACGTCTTGGTTTAGAACAAGGTCAACCCCTCAAAATGCCCCTTGTCGAATTTTTCTATAAAAATGATGACCTTGGCGATCCGCTGATTACCGATGCCCATGTTGCCATGCTCGACCTTGCTACACCTGAACAAGTTGCCCAACTCAAACTTCTAGCTCTAGATATTAATCAGCATCTACAAACATTTTTTGATCGCTGTAATTTGCTCCTTGTTGATTTTAAGGTGGAAATTGGCGTTGATGCTGATGGTCGCTTACTATTAGCCGATGAAATTAGCCCTGATACTTGTCGCCTCTGGGATAAAGCGATCGCTGACCCAACTGCTCGGATCATGGACAAAGATCGCTTTCGCCAAGATCTTGGTAATATTGCAGAAGCATATCAAGAGGTAATGAAACGAGTCTTGGAAAATTAAAATTTTGGCACTGAGCGTGGCTTTTAGTGTCGTCATCACCAGTTCGACTGATTACATATGATGTAACCGATGAATATACTAAATAAATGTAATGCCAATTCTTAAAATAGCGTTGCTATTTTAAGAATTTAAAACCCTTACTGGGTTTGGTTTTTAATTCTCGAAAGTGCGGTCACACTTTCGAGAATTGGTATAAGACTCTAGCAATATGGGGATATTGAAAGTTATAGTAATTTATTACTAGTGGAATAAATCTCCTGTTTGTATTTGATCGTTAATAGTTTCGTGTTAATAAATTCTGTAGGTGTTTGGAAGACTTTATGCGTATAAACTTGCTCGTATTCACAGCCATTGCCGCATCCAGCACGTTACTGACAAGTCCTTTGCTGGCACAGGCTGCTCCTTCAAGGCAAGAGATTGCTCAAGCGCCAACTCCGCAGCCAACCACTCCTCCAGCCTCTGAAAAGCCTGCTCAGCCAAGCACGCCAATCCCCCCCACAACACCGCCTAGTACATCCCCGACTTTCACTCTACCCTCTACCACACCTGCCCCAGCAACCACACCTGAAACTCAAGTGCTAGTGGGAGAAGTTGCCATTAAAACGCCAGAAGGGCAACCTCCATTACCGCCTGAACTGGAGCAAAGAATTTACGATGCGATCGTCACAAAACCAGGGCGGACAGTAACTCGTACCCAACTCCAATCAGACATCAACGCTGTATTTGCCACAGGCTTTTTCTCAAATGTGCAAGCAGAGCCAGAAGATACAGATATAGGTGTGCGTGTAACCTTCTTTGTCTTGCCAAATCCCGTTCTCAAATCCGTTAACACAGAAGGGACAAAAGTCTTAGAAGCAGGTGTAGTTGATCGGATCTTTGGTTCACAGGTTGGTAAAATCACGAATCTTAAAGATATTCAAACAGGGGTTAAAGAACTTGAGAAATACTACCAAGATAAGGGCTATGTCCTAGCTCAGATTGTTGATATCAAGGCAACTCCTGACGGAAATATTAATCTAGTCGTTTCTGAAGGTGTGATCGAAGACATTAAAGTTGCCTTTATCAATGAAGATGGCAAAACCGTAGACAAAGAAGGTAAACCAGTCGCTGGTACGACTCGCGACTTTATCATTACCCGTGAGCTGACGGTTAAAGAAGGTGAAATCTTCAATAAGAATACAGTTCAGAGTGATTTACAAAAGGTCTTTGCTCTCGGTTTATTTGAGGATCTGAACATTGGCCTTGCTCCTGGCACAGATCCACGCAAAGTGATTGTGACTGTTAACGTTAAAGAACGCAATACAGGCTCGATCGCCGCAGGCGCAGGTTTAAGTTCATCAACAGGCTTATTCGGTACAGTCAGTTTTCAACAGCAAAACCTTGGTGGTAACAACCAAAAGCTAGGTTTAGATATTCAGGTTGGTGAACGCGAATTACTATTTGACCTCAACTTCACCGATCCTTGGCTTGCAGGTGACCCGAATCGGACTTCCTTCACAGCTAATATTTTTAACCGCAGTTTGTTTAGCTATATTTTTGACACCCCAATTGGGATTGGTGTTAATAACAATAGTCCTCGCATCAACCGACTAGGCACGGGTTTTAGCTTCTCTAGACCTTTAGGAGCTGCCACAACTGCCTCATTGGGCTTGCGCTTTGAAAGAGTCAGTATTACTGATAGCAGCAATAATGCCATCTCGGCAACCGACTCACTAGGTAATCCGCTCTCTGCTAGTGGCACTGGACAAGATGACTTGCTACTGCTGCAATTTGCCTATGCCACCGATCAGCGCGACAATCCGATTAAGCCATCCTCTGGTTCTGTATTTCGGATTGCCACTGAGCAGTCGATCCCCATTGGTTTAGGTTCTGTTTTCTTAAATCGGGTTCGCGCTAGCTACAGTTATTTCATGCCTGTGAAGTTCTTGAATTTCTCTGAAGGCAATCAGACGCTTGCATTTAACATTCAAGCTGGCACTGTAATCGGCACTTTACCTCCCTACGAAGCATTTCAACTCGGTGGTAGTAACTCAGTACGCGGCTGGGATGAAGGCAAAATTGGAAGCGGTCGTAGTTTTGGTATCTTTTCTGCGGAATATCGTTTCCCTGTTTTTAATATAGTTGGTGGAGTTCTGTTCTTCGACTATGGTACTGACTTAGGCTCAGCCTCATCCGTGCCTGGCAATCCTGCGGGAGCACGAAATAAACCAGGTAATGGCGCAGGCTATGGCATTGGGGTGCGAGTACAATCACCTCTGGGTTCGATCAGAGTGGACTATGGTATCGGCTCAAATGGCGGCACGCAGTTTAGCTTTGGTCTAGGAGAAAAATTCTAGTCATGCTCTACCAACAGACGATCGCCGCCCCATTTTCGTTGTCGGGGATTGGATTGCATAGTGGCGAGCAAGTTTCTGTGACTGTTAGTCCTGCGCCCATCGACGCAGGTCGCTATTTTGTTTACGGTGAGTCAAGGATACCTGCGGATACGACTGTAGTGTCGGCTTCGCAACTATCAACTGAATTACGTCAAAATGGGACAGGTGTTCGCACGGTTGAGCATCTGCTGTCGGCTTTGTTCGGTATGGGTGTGCATAATGCCTGTATTGAACTCGATCGCCCTGAATTACCGATTCTCGATGGCTCAGCATTGCCTTGGGTTGAGGCGATCGCTAAAGTTGGCATCGAGACGCAAATAGAGGGCGATCGCGTAATTCCTTTAGCTGAAACTATCACAGTCAGCAAAGGTGATAGCTTTGTCACTGCCATCCCGTCAGATACATTGCGCTTTACCTACGGCATCGAATATCCAACTAAGGCAATCGGTGAGCAGTGGTTTAGTTGGTCGCCAGCGATCAATAATTTTAGCGAAAGATTTGTTGAGGAAGTAGCCCCTGCTAGAACTTTTACGCTTGCCGCATATATTGACCAAGCTCGTGCAGCAGGGTTGATTAAGGGCGGCAGTCTGGAAAATGCCCTCGTTTGTGATGCCGATCGCTGGATCAATCCACCTCTACGTTTTGACGATGAACCATGTCGTCATAAACTTTTAGATCTCATTGGTGACCTAAGCTTGCTAGGATTTTTACCGAGGGCACATATTCTTGCGTATAAAGCTAGTCATAACCTTCATGCTGAATTTGCGATCGCCTTAGCTAAAAAGCTATAGCCACACAAAGCGTTAGCCAGACAAATCATTGACCTTCTATGCAAAATTATTAGTTAAATATGTCAATTTTGACCGAAGAACCCACCATAAATAGTTCTGAGTTGAATACTGATGAGGAAAATAGCACCCCCAGTCAGATTTTGATGATCGAAGATATTCAGAAATTATTACCCCACCGCTATCCATTTCTGTTAGTTGATCGCATTATTAATTTTGTACCGAACAAATCCGCTACAGGAATTAAAAATGTCACCTTTAACGAACCATTCTTTCAAGGTCATTTCCCTGATCGCCCGATCATGCCTGGCGTGTTAATTGTTGAGGCGATGGCGCAAGTAGGCGGTATTGTCTTAAGACACTTACCAGGTATGGAAAATCAACTGTCACTATTTGCAGGCATTGATAAAGTCCGATTCCGTCGTCCTGTAGTTCCTGGCGATCGCCTAACTATTACCACTGAGCTATTAGTTTCACGCAAGCGTTTTGGTAAGATGCATGGGCGTGCAGAAGTCGATGGTCAATTAGCCTGCGAGGGTGAATTGATGTTTTCATTAGTTAATCTTTAATCTTTTATCTCTAGTTTCAAATTTTAATTTGTCATCTGGCGATCCAAGCGATCGCAAATCCAGCGATCTAACTTAGTATCAAGCGAGCCAAACTTTTTATGCCTGTGTCTCATGCGCCTGTGTCTGAATTTATTCACCCGACAGCCATAGTGCATCCTGATGCCCAACTACATCCGACTGTTAAAGTTGGAGCTTATGCTGTCATCGGTGAACAGGTCAAAATTGGCTCTCATTCTGTCATTGGACATCATGCCATTGTCGAAGGGAGAACTGAAATCGGCGATCGCAACCAAATTTATCCAGGGGCGGCGATCGGATTGGATTCTCAAGACTTGAAATATTCGGGTGCTGATAGCCTCGTCCGCATCGGTAATGACAATCGCATCCGCGAGTATGTCACCATCAATCGAGCCAATGAAGCTGATGAAGTTACCTATGTTGGTAACGGTAACTTGTTAATGGCTTATGTCCATGTGGGGCATAATTGCGAAATCGAAGATCGAGTGATTATTGCTAATGGTGTGGCTCTGGCTGGACATGTGCATATTGAACCCAATGCCAGAATCAGTGGTGTGTTAGGTGTACATCAGTTTGTGCGCATTGGTAGGCTATCGATGGTGGGCGGTATGAGCCGCATCGAGCGAGATGTGCCTCCCTATACTCTAGTTGAGGGAAATCCTTCTCGTGTAAGAACTCTTAATCGTGTTGGGATGGATCGTGCTGGACTAGATGCAGGCACTCAACAAGCCCTAAAGACGGCTTTTCGATTGCTATATCATCAGGATCTGACCCTAGTTGAAGCTCTTGAGAAGCTAGTTACGCTTGTCGATAATCCTCATGTTCAACATTTGCGCCAATTTTTACAAGATTCGATCACTCTTTCTAAGCGACGCGGTCCAATTCCCCGCCGTATTTAATTACGACAAACCCAAAAAGGATGAGGCGGCGCGATGTACCACCTCATCCTTTTTGGGTTTTACATCAAGCAAGAAAATTTTAAAGTGTTGCTTCGCAACACTTTAAAATTTTCTTGCTTCGGGTTTGATCGCAAAGTGCTGTAAATAAGTTGTTTGCGATCGCCTATACAGACAAATGGGTATGTTCTAAATTATCAAGGTCATAGAAAAATTCTTATCATTCTTTTTGTATATGAGTAGATGGACATAATTAATTACAAAACCAAACCCCTAAGCTTTCGCTCCGCGGGGGCGCAACTTTACGGGTTTGAGTAATTACAATCTCATACATAAGAATGAATAATGTATTTTCTGAACTCTATTTAAAGCAATTATGTTAAGATTAGTAACGTAAATGTTTTAAATGTACACACTCTATTTTGAGAGAGCGTTTGGTAAACATGTCAAGTATTAACAGCACTGGATTTGGCGGGGAAAACTCATATATCGGCAGACCTCAACCCAAAGTAACCTTCGATCTACTAAAACCTTTGCGCCAGAAAATCGACAGCTTTGAAATTCAGAAATCACAAACGGCTCATCGCATCGCGAAACTAATTCCAGCTCAATGCCCATTTGAGCGCACTATTAAAATCCTTGGTCATGTGATTATCAATATTCCACCACTTTGTAAACTCAATCCCCTCTACGACGAATTTGTTTTCCTACGATTTCGGGCGCTATGTTTTTTAGTTGATCAATGTGGAGAAGATATTAGTTCTTATTGCTAAAGCAATTTCTTAAGGCATACGAGAAAAACAAATGATGTAAGCTTGGCTTGCATCATTTGTTTTTTTGCAAGAGAACTTGGATATGAAAAAAAGAATGCAGTGGATATGGCGAACCGCGATCGCTATATTGATCATTTGTTTAATTTCTATATCAGCGATCGCTTTGCAGCCGAGTAACGCTGCGATCGCGCCATTACCCGATCCCTATCTCACCACGGGAAAACTTACTGAAGGAGAAAAAGTCTTTAAAGATTATTTAAAAAATAATGACAAAGATGACAAAGCTCGTTTTGGCTTAGGCGTAATCCAATTTATGAGCGGTACTGAGCGACTAATGCAGTCGCTCTACCGCTATGGCATGATCCAAAACCCCGTAAGTGGTGCGGTTCCTTTCTTTCGATTACCTGTTCCGACCAATCCCAAACCGCAAACATTAACCTACGATGGACTTCAGCAAGTTTTTCAGGGCTGGATTGACGATCTGGCTACAGTGCGTACTACCCTCGAACCGATCAAAGATCAAAATCTCAAACTAGCATTACGTTTAGGGCTAATCCGTTTAGATTTTGATGGCAATGGCAAGGCTGATGACAAAGAAATGTTGTGGCAGATTTTTAATGCCGTGACGGGCGCAAGGGTTACTGAAAAAGATGCACAGCAATTTTTAATCGCATTTGATCGCGGTGATGCTTTGTGGCTACAGGGCTATACCCATGTATTAGGTGCGATGGGCGAATTTTTGCGAGCCTATGATAGCCGAGAGTTGTTTGCTGCTTGCGCTCATTTATTCTTCCAAAATGTGGATACACCTCATAAGTTTTTACTAATACGACCAAAGAAGACTGATGAGTATTCCTTCAACATTTTTGATCCTCTAGATTTGGTCTCGGCTGTCCATCTATTTAAATTACCTCTGGTGGAGCCGCAACGCATGACAACAATTCTTAATCACATGAAGTCGGTGATTAGCCTGAGTCGTGAGTCGTGGAAATCGATTTTGGCGGAAACAGATAGCGATCGCGAATGGGTTCCTAATCCTAAGCAATTGTCAGTAATTCCACAGGTGCGTGTTACTGATGAAATGGTTAAATCTTGGCTAAAATCTCTGGATGAAATTGCCATGATTCTTGATGGCAAAAAGAATATTCCGTTCTGGCGAGATGAGAAATTGAGCATTGATTTTGCTCGAATTTTTACAGAACCGCGTGCATTTGACCTAGTATCATGGGTTCAAGGTACTGCGGCTACTCCCTATCTTGAGAAAGGAACTACTACTGATGCTCGTGTTTGGAATGAGATGCTAAATGCTTTTGGTAGCAATCTATTTGGCTTTGTAGTTTGGTTTAATTGAGAATCTCTACATAGCTTCAATAGCCATGCAAATTTTGCCTCGGCTCCAAAAAAAGGCAGCACTTCGTGCTGTCTTTTTTGTGAGCCGACGCTCACTTCTATTTTTATGGTCATTGCAGGAGCGTATCAATTACCCCCTTGTACAGATTCGCTAGCTTAGTCTCGCTTACAGGCATATTATGATTCCATGTGGTTGAAACACAATAGGATTGACCACTTTTAGACTGAAGTAGAGTTGTGAAGTTCAGTACACCTGCATCCGAGCCACCTTTAAAAGAAACCTTTGCCCATGATTTTGGATCGGCTATTCCAGGATTGTATGACATTAGCGGTAAGTCGGCGACATCCTCGATTAAAGAACATAACTCACGGACTGTGAAAGTCCATTCAATATCCAGTGCAATCTTGGGGTTGTTTACAAAGTCTGAGATGTCAGGTAGTTCTTGCTGTGAGATTTCTTCCAATATCCTTGAGCGATCGCTAGTATTAGCAAGTCGATATTTTTTCAACAGTTCGGTGTTTTTGGAGCCTCGTAATGTAAATACTTCGCGAGTTTTAAGGAATGGACGATTGCGAGGGGCGAAACGTTCTACTTCCTTTTTGCCAACAAGATCGATTAGTGTATCGGTGGCAGTGTTATCGCTGAGGGAAATCATCAAGCTTGCGAGAGTTTGTACGGTTAAGAGTGAGCCTGCTGACCAATCTTGCAAAATCCCTGTGGGGAAGCTCTGTTGTTTTGCTTGAAGAGCTACTACTTGACCCCAAGTGACTTTCCCCTCAGCAATTTGATTTTTGAGAACCTTGAGAACTGCCAATTTAAAGGCTGAGCCAACTGCCATCGGATCGTCGGCACGGATTCCAGCACGTTGCATTTTGCCTTCCATTACAAGTAGGCTAACATCCCCTTCTAATGTTTTAAAGCTGGATACAGCTTGCTCAAAAGTTTGTTGATGTTTAGCCAAGAAGATAGCGGTGATTTTTCCTGCTGGATTGAGTTTGATCTTGACAGGAATATTGCCCCGATCGCAAATTGCTAAATAGATGACATCTTGACCTTGAACTTGTTTGCAGTTACCAACTGAGCTTTGCATAAGTAGTTAAGCAAAATTAATTACATATTTTGAACCAAACTCTCGAAGAACTTTTTCAACATATGAGACTAAACTTTCCCAAGATTCATATGCATTTAGTTCAATCCACTCATATTTCATAAACCGCCATAAAATTTCAATCAAGTTTAACTGGGGACTATAAGGAGGCAACAGAAAAATCTCGACTTGCTGACTTTTCCACTCCTCCAGTTTTTCATTAATCATTTGACTGGTGTGAATAGAGGCTTTATCCATAACAATCACAGTAGGCTTGGTAGATTGGCGAGCAAAGTCATCAATACAAGCGAGAATGACTGCACTGGTGATACTACGTTCAAAAACATAAGCAGATAAGTCATTGTTTCGATTCATCAACCCCACGACATTTAACCGCTTACTACGTTGACTGGGTAGGCTTAAACCCAGTCCTTTCTCTTGCCAAGCATAGGGAATCGGTGGAGTCAAAGAAAAGCCACTTTCATCAAGATATCGCAAATCGATTTTGCCCTGCATTTCCTGTTCAAGCAATTCGGTGAGTTGTTGCTGTTTCTCTCTAT
>NZ_BBJB01000058.1 GCF_016584665.1 Pseudanabaena sp. lw0831 | reverse complement strand
GCTTCTTTGGGTTTTGGTTTTAATTGTGACGATGTACTTATGAAATCGAATTTAAAATTTTACAGGTACAGAAAATCCTAAAATAAAGGCATTATGTAGATCGCTGATACTTTACAACTTATGAACGGGGCTTCCACATTTTTTGATCCTAGTGACAAGATTGAGAGTGGATCAATTGCTTTAGCAATGTTTTCCAGCAATAGTCCTGAAGAATTATTAAAAATTTTTTTAACTAGTTTAGGCGATCGCTTAGCTGTTAGTCGGGTTGCAATTTATCAATTAACCAATCAGGATGAAGGCATTGTATTAGTTGAAGCAGTTTCGCCTAATATCCAGAATATTAAAAACCAAACGTATCCAATTTCTTGTTTTGGAGTGGATTCTCTCCTAAACTATCGTCGTAATCGCCCCGTCGTACTGTCAGATATTACGCAAATATCTGAGCTGATAAACTTACATCAGTGTTGGCAAAATGCTAAGGTTAAAGCAATGATGTCAGCCCCAATTTTGTTCAATTCCTTGACAGCGTTTGATAAGATCTGGGGATTAGCATTTGTTCAACAATGCGATCGCACAAGACAATGGGAACCTCAAGAAGCATATTTCTTGTTCGAGCTATCTCAATTTTTAGGTCAGTGTTTACAGTCTTGGGAATTAAGTTTGCGATCGCCTACATTCTCTAAATCATTACTTTTGGATGATCGGCTTTGGGATGAGTCCCCCGATCAAGAAGAATTTGTCGTCAAAAGAGTGAAACTATCTAAAGATCTAAAAGTTAAGCCAGATCATCCTAATCCAATTACAGATGGGATTGCAGTATCCAAAGATTTTATTTTGTCCGATGATGATGCGAATGAAATTCTGGATCGAAGTCTTATCAAAAATAGTGAAACTTCTATCAATCAAGCTATTAATCTTGCCATGCAAAGACTAGATCGAAAAATCCAATATAGCTCTAGTTCATATCCTCGTGATTTCTCACAAACAGATGCCTCACAAGATATCTATGGCGTTGATTTGGAATCAATTACCATAGAAGATGTGCTAGAAAGTTGCGCTCAAGAGGCAACCCCAGATCAAACACAGTCAAAGGTTAATTATTTACAACAAAGAGTTGGCGAGCTAGTAGAAAGTATGCAATTAAAACTAGATGAAATTGCATTACTTCAGAAACAAGTTCAAGAATTAACTGCATCCCAACAAGAATTTCGGCAAATATTGTTAGATTTACAATCAGAAAATTTAACTCAAAGTATAAGAGATACAGTTATCGAAATGTATCGATCTCTTTCGTGAAAACCAGAAGAGACGGCGCTTTGCGCCGTATCTTCTGGTTAATTGCGAGTTACGACTGCCTCAATATGGGCAGTTTGAGTTTTGACATTTGTTGCTGCATCAACTTTGCTTTCGACAGAGGCGATCGCCCAGCGCAATGGTTCGCCATGTTTGGCTAGCTCCTGCTCAACATTTTTGGCGATCGCATCTTGATTTTCATTAATCTCAATTTCCGCAGTAATAAAATGGGTCGTCATTCTGTTTACTTTTTCTAATTTAATTTGATGGCTAGAATTTTACAGCGTATTGAACCACGCAAAATTAAAGGCAGCTCAATTGCCATATTCCCTTCCCAGTGAAGAATTAGTGGGAAGGGAGAATCTCCTTTTTTATAGCTTAAATTAGGACATAAAACCCAAAAGAGAGTTGTAGCGCGAAGCGCTACAACTCTCTTTTGGGTTTCTCCGACAGGCTGCTAGCTGACTATAACTAGATGGAGTGATGAAAGTAGTTTTTGGGCATTAAGATTAAAACCCGACTATTTTAGTCTGGTATATTTGACGACTATAAAGGGCTGTGTTAGAGTTCATTTCAATAAAGAAATCAAAACAAAAACCTTTAACGACTAAAAAGGCAACCAAGAACATGACTGCAACGATTGTTTCTCCTTACACCAGCGATCGCGTTGAAACCTTCAGTAATCTCAAGTGCAAAGAGTGCGGTGCAGAATACGAAGCCAAGGCGATGCACGTTTGCGAACTGTGCTTTGGCCCCCTAGAGGTTGCCTATAACTACGATGTGATCGCCGCCAGAGTCAGCCGTGAAACGATTCAAGCTGGCCCCCTCTCAATTTGGCGGTATCGCGATTTTCTACCAGTCAAGACTGAAAACTATATTGATGTTTCTACGGGCATGACTCCCTTGATCAAGGCAAATCGCCTTGCCAAGCGTCTCGGTATCAAAAATCTCTACATCAAGAATGATGCAGTGAACATGCCCACCTTAAGCTTTAAGGATCGCGTTGTTTCTGTTGCTCTCAGCCGTGCTCGTGAACTTGGCTTCACAACTGTTGCTTGTGCCAGTACTGGCAACCTTGCCAACTCCACCGCAGCGATCGCTGCCCATGCAGGTTTAGAATGTTGTGTTTTCATTCCCTCCGATCTCGAAGCTGGGAAAGTTCTTGGGACAACCATTTACAATCCCAAAGTTTTCTCGGTACATGGCAACTACGACCAAGTAAACCGACTCTGCTCAGAAGTCGCTAATACTCATGGTTGGGGCTTTGTAAATATCAATCTTCGTCCTTACTATTCTGAAGGTTCTAAAACCCTCGGTTATGAAGTCATCGAGCAACTAGGCTGGAAACTTCCCGATCACATCGTTGCACCTCTTGCTTCTGGTTCACTGTTCACCAAGATTTACAAAGGCTTTAATGAATTTGTGAAGGTGGGCTTAGTTGAAGGTAAACCCGTTCGTTTCAGTGGCGCACAAGCAGAGGGTTGCTCACCGATCGCTTCAGCATTTAAAGATGGTCGTGATTTCATTACACCTGTTAAGCCTAAAACTATTGCTAAGAGTTTGGCGATCGGTAATCCTGCTGACGGTATCTATGCGATCGATATCGCGCACAAGACTAATGGCAATATTGAGATGGTTAATGATGATGAAATCATCCAAGCTATGAAGCTCCTTGCCGAAACTGAAGGCATCTTCACCGAAACTGCTGGCGGCACGACGATCGCTGTGCTCAAGAAGTTAGCAGAAGCTGGCAAAATCGATCCTGATGAAGTAACTGTCGTCTACATCACAGGCAATGGTCTAAAGACTCAAGAAGCAATCCAAGGCTATGTTGGCGAACCATTCTTGATTGAGCCAAAACTAGACAGCTTTGAGAGGGCGCTTGAGCGTTCACATACATTAGATAAGCTAGAGTGGCAAACAGTTTCTGTCTAGTATTTTTCCTTAGCTAGAAACTAACAATAAAAGCAGCGCATTGCGCTGCTTTTATTGTTAGTTTCTAGCTAAGGCTTGTATTGGTCTAAGGAATTTAGTCTACAACATGCACCGATTTGCTTTTTTGAGCAACCAGAAGTCTAAACTGGCTTATAGCAATGCAAGAGATAGCTAGGACAAATCAAAACCAAAAAGATGAGTGGCGGTGCGAAGCGCCGCCACTCATCTTTTTGGTTTTATGTCCTAAGCAAAACTTGCATTGCTATAAAACAAGGGATTATTCTGTCCTTTGAGGCAAAATAATTGAGAAGGCTGGAATAAATTGTCAAGACTAGAGCGATGGGGTCGCTAATTTTAGGAGATTATATTGTTAATCTCTTGTTATTGCAATAATTCGCCTCATCCTATTTTCGTGTTTGGCTTTTTTAGCCTTTTTTAGAGGTTCCCTTAAGTCTAGAGATTAGTCCATATGTCTCAAACACAAAATATAACTGTTGAATTTCGAGAAGTAAATTTTCAGGTAAATCATCAATATCTCTTGTCCCAGTTGAATCTGACTATTTATGCGGGAGAAGCCCTCGTTCTCCTTGGACGAAGTGGCAGTGGAAAAACGACGACCTTAAAGTTAATTAATCGCCTGCTTTTACCAACATCAGGACAGGTTTTGGTTAGCGATCGCCTGACAACAAACTGGGATGCGATCGACTTGCGAAGAAATATTGGCTATGTCATCCAAGAAACAGGTTTATTTCCTCATTTTAATGTAAGACAAAATATTGGGCTAGTTCCATCTTTGCAAAAGTGGTCAAAGCACCAAATAGAAACAAGAGTTTATGAAATGCTGGGCTTGGTGGGATTAGAACCAGAAGTCTTTTCACAACGATATCCCCATCAACTATCTGGTGGTCAACGTCAGCGTGTCGGAGTGGCGAGAGCTTTAGCTGCTGATCCACCAATTCTGTTGATGGATGAACCCTTTGGAGCGCTCGATCCGATTACAAGACTAGAATTGCAGCAGCAATTTCGGTATTTGCAAAGAAAGCTTAGCAAAACAGTTGTTTTTGTGACCCATGATATTCAAGAAGCCTTTTTTCTGGGTACTCGTATTGGCTTGATGGATAAAGGTGAATTAGTTGTATTAGGGACAAAAGAGGAGTTTCTGCGCTCTTCGCATCCAGAAGCGCAAGCATTTATGGCTTGTTTGCGTCCATTGGAATAGTTTTTATGATGTGCTGCGCGGAGCGCAGCACATCATAACTTCTTTAGTAATAGTTCTGGAATGAGTATTTGTCGATTAATTGAAGGAGATTATTTTGCTTTCTAGCTTTCTAAACCAATATAGCCCAGAGATTTTACTCCGTAGTGGCGAACATTTAATCTTAGTGGGAATTGCCATGACTGTCGCAATTGCGATCGGGATTCCCTTAGGCATTCTCATTACAAGGCATCCTAAATTTGTAGCGCCAATTCTCGGAATTGCTAACGCTTTACAAACTATTCCTAGCTTAGCAATCTTTGGCTTTTTGATTTCCGTGCCATTTTTAGGCGGTATCGGCAAAATCCCTGCGATCGTGGCTCTAACTCTTTATGCACTACTTCCCCTGATTCGCAATACCTACATTGGCATCCAAAGCATCGATCCCGCTATTCGCGAGGCAGGACGAGGGATGGGTATGACGGACTGGCAATTATTGGTTCAGGTAGAACTGCCTCTAGCATCAGGAGTGATTTTGGCAGGTATTCGCGTTGCTACGGTGATTTCTGTGGGCATTGCGACGATCGCAGCAGCGATCGGAGGCGGGGGCTTGGGTGTATTTATTTTTCGAGGTATTTCCACAGTTAATAATCAACTGATTTTAGCAGGAGCAATTCCTGCGGCGATCATCGCCTTAAGCGCAGATTTTGGGTTGGGATTATTAGAAAAGAGATTGACTCAGCAACCCATCCAAAAGCCAATATTGAACAAGCGACAACTCGCAATTGTGGGAGGTCTTGCTGCTGCGATGATTATTACTATAATTACCTTCTTACTACAACAGAACCCTCAAACAATTGTGATTGGGTCTAAAAATTTTACTGAGCAGGTGATTTTAGGAGAATTATTAGCTCAACAGATTGAAACTCATACAAAACTAAAAGTTGATCGCCGTTTTAATCTAGGTGGAACATTTATTTGCCATGAAGCCTTAAAAACGGGGCAAATTTCAGGCTATGTTGAATATACGGGTACAGCATTTACGGCGGTGTTAAAGCAAAACCCAATCAGCGATCGGCAAATTGTATATGACCAAGTGAAGGCGGCTTATGCGAAAGACTTTAATTTGGAGGTCATGCCATCTCTGGGATTTAATAATACTTTCGCGATCGCGATCCGAGGTGAAGATGCAAGAAGATTAAATATTAAAACTATTTCCCAAGCCTCTCAATATACTTCTGAATGGCAAGCTGGCTTTGGGTATGAATTTCTAGAAAGAGCTGATGGTTATGCTGGTTTAGCCAAAACCTATAACTTGAAATTCACGAAGCCACCTCAACAAATGGAGTTAGGGCTTATGTATCAGGCTCTAGCAAAAAAGAACGTTGACTTGATTGCAGGAAATTCGACAGATGGTTTAATTCCTATTTTAGACTTATTCATTTTGGAGGATGATAAAAACTATTTCCCTCCTTATCAAGCCGTTCCTATTTTTAATCAAGCAATTTTGCAGAAACACCCAGAGGTTCGAGAATCTATCAAACATTTAGCGGGTTTGATTTCTAATGAAGACATGCAAAAAATGAACTATCAAGTGGATAACCAATCACGTCCTGCGGAAGCAGTCGTGAAAGAATGGCTCAAGTCTAAATCTAAAATCTAACAATTGGTTTATGAATGTTCGATAAAGCTAATTCAAATAAGCGATCGCGCATAAACTTAGCGCCTCAGTCCACTCGACGATCGCGCCATAGGTATCGCCAGTCTGTCCGCCGAGTTGGCGGTTGAGCCATGCGGCAATGAGCCAAGAGAAACTAAAACCAATTACCGTTAAACCAATTCCTAAACAAAGTGAGTTGTAAAAATAAGCGATCGCAAAATTGCCCATTGTCAATAAAATCGCAACTAGCCACACTTGCCAATGATGCAAATCCTCTTGATGAAATTTGCCCTTGCCGATCGCTTTGAGATAGGGATAAGCCATAATTGCGCGTAACTGTCCCCATCTTGCCCAAGCCCAAACACTGGCTAAGATCCAAAAGCGCTGATCCTTAATTGCGGCGAGAGCAATAACTTTTAATAACAAAATCGTGATTCCTGCGATCGCACCGAAAGCACCAGTATTACTATCCGCCATCACCTCAAGGCGACGACTAGGATCGTTGACCGCAAGCCCATCGGCGGTATCCATCACGCCATCGAGATGTAACCCACCTGTGATCAGCAACCCTAATAAAATCGTGAGTAGCGATCGCAGATATATAAATTCTGGTGCAGGTTTAATTAGTCCTAATCCAAGGTCGAAAGAGGCGATCGCGCTGCCGATCAAAATGCCGATCAGAGGTGCATAGAGGGCAATCCCTCTAAAATCCAGCATTCCTTGTGGACATAAAGGCAAACAAGTATAAAAAATTAGCGCCGCTTGAAATTTTCGCCAATGCTGCATTTGAGAAAACCCATAAAGTAGAAGGTGCATAAAGCGTCATTTCTAATTTATGGGTTTTCTGTATCTTAGGTACGAAAAATCGGAAAATTGGGCTTGATAAAAGCTAGATTAGTTAGGATAGAGAGAATATTTTTATATAAAAAGTTTTTCATAGAAAGCATGATAAAGCAGCGTCGTATTTGGTCTTGGCTCGTAATTGGTTTAGTAGCGATCGCCGTCCAGTTTTTCTGGATAGGTGGCGCAAATGCTGCGGTGACGGACTATTTACAAGAACAAAAATTTCTGACAAATGTTTGGCAAATCGTCAACCGTTCTTATGTAGACGCTGATTTTAATAATCAAAACTGGTACAAAGTACGCCGCCAGTTTATCAACCGTAAATTCAACACTCGAGAGGATACTTATACGGCGATTCGCGAAATGCTCGCAACTTTAGACGATCCTTTCACAAGGTTTCTAGAGCCTGACAAGTTTAAAAGTATGCAAACCAGCACGTCAGGTGAGTTAACAGGCGTAGGTCTACAAATCGCCGTGGATGAACCTGATAACAATGTCACAGTGATTTCGCCGATCGAAGGTTCGCCTGCGGATGTGGCGGGTGTGCGATCGCGCGATCGGATTGTTGCCATTGACAACATTCCGACGAAGGGCTTGAGCCTTGATGAATGTGCGACCAGAATGCGTGGCAAGATTGGCTCTGAGGTCAAACTGAGTCTAGAACGGGCGCTGGCTGATGGTAAGGGCTTAGAAAAACTGGACGTAGTGATTAAACGCGATCGCATTGCGGTTACGCCAATTATCGCCAAGCTCAATCAAGAGGCAAATCATAAAGTCGGCTATATTCGTTTAAATCAGTTCAATGGCAATGCTTCAGCAGATATGGAGAAGACGCTGAAAAAGTTTGAAGCTGAAGGCGCGGATCGTTATGTTCTCGATTTGCGTGGTAACCCTGGGGGGCTGTTTGATGCGGGCTTACAGATTGCGCGGATGTGGATTCCTGAAGGAACTGTAGTTTATACCGTTGATCGGCATGGAGTGCAGGAAAGTTTTGAAGCAAAAGGCGATGCGATTACGACCGATCCGTTAGCCGTTCTCACCGATGGCGGCTCGGCTAGCGCTAGCGAGATTCTGGCTGGTGCTTTGCAAGAGAACGATCGCGCTCAGCTTGTTGGGACGAAGACCTATGGCAAAGGCTTAATTCAATCTCTGTATGAATTAGAAGATGGCGCAGGTTTGGCGGTGACGATCGCTAAATACGAGACTCCATTGCATCACAATATCCATAAGCGCGGTATTATTCCGAATGTGGAAGTTGCTCTGACTGAGCCAATTACTCGTAAGCAGCTTGGCACAAGTGAAGATCCGCAATATGTGGCAGCTTTATCAGTTCTGAATGGAACTTATATGAATGTAATTGCGAAGTCGTAATTTTGCGATGTGGATAGCAATCGAATTTGCATAACAATTTGATCGCTATCCAATTGGGCTATAAGATGATATTGCATAGATATAATTGAGCAGGAACTATAATTTTGTAAAAAATAGCGGCTAATCTTACACTAAAAAGCTTGAGGTGATAAATGTCCTCGATCGCAACTGTCCTCGAAGAAACTGTCAGTCAGATCCGCTTTTGCGTCGATGACGTAGAACTTGCGAAAAACCTATTGCCTGTTAACGATGCATTACCTCAACTAGAAGAGAAATTGGGGAGAAATATAATAACATTTAGTCATGAAAAATCACTTAAATTAATTGTTGATGCTTATGTTCATCCATTAGCCCATGCTGTTCACTCGGCTTTTAGCGATCATCGTCCTCTTGTTCTAACGCCTGACATTATTTGGATTACTATAGCCCAAGGATTTGCTCAACATGTTAACAATAATGCTGAAAAGTTGCGATCGCATTTTGTACAGCATGAAGGGAAGCAAAAGCTTGTTGTTGAAATTCTTGAAATCCCCAAAAGCGGTCAAAGATGGAGTGATTTAATTCAGGATTGGACATTACAGATCCGCGATCATGTGGGAGCCGATCTGTATCGTCTAATAGAATGCACCTTTAGCACCACGACTCCTATCACCCAAACCGTGAGTCACATTGTTATGATGGATACTTTTCAGCAGTATTTTGACTATGAGATGAGGGGTATTTGTGGTATACCAGACATCACGTTGATGGGGACAGTAGATGATTGGCAAGATATTTATACTCGAGTGCAAAGTATTGCTCAGTATGATTTAGGATGGTGGACAAACAGGGTTTTACCCATTTGTCGAGAATTTGTTAAAACAGCCTCTGGTAATCCATCCCTAAGCTTCTGGCAAGCAATTTATAAGCCCAAAAAAATCTATGGTGGCGAACTAATCACTGGATGGCTAGCAGAATTATTTCCTTATCTCAAATATTCCGTAACTGAAATTCCTTCAGTCAGAAATCCAATTTTAAGCATTGCTCGTGTAGATCTTACCGTGGACGATGGAATATCGCCAAAATCCATCCCTATAGGGCTTTCGCAAGTTCCTGTGACATTCATATTGCCGAACAACAAATACAATTTAGAATTAGTAGCTGGTTTTCTCGGTGTATGTCAAAATGAAGGTGGGGAATTAAAACCTGAGATTGGCTGGGCGCTGCGTCAAAAGGAAGGTTGGGAATTAAAGCCTGAGCTTGGTTGGGCGTTACAAATACAAGGCGATCGCTTTGCAGAGTTGTTAAACAAAATTCAACGAGAGCATATCACTCAAGTACCCATAGACTGGACAAAATTTGAGTTTGGATTTGATAGTGTTCCTAAAGAGATCGTTCAGCTTCTAGATCGATTTAATGGAGCAACACTTTTTGCTGATAGTGGTCATTCTTGGAAAATCAGTAAATATAACAATACTTTTAGTGATACTTGCACCATGTATAAAATTGCGTGGTCAGACCAGCTAAATTATCAACTAAATTATCATGATAAAAGAGTTACTAACTTAATTGACCTAGAAGACGGACGATGTATTGCCTACAACTCAGTGAGCATAATTGTTTTAGGGGATCTTGTACTACGATCAGATGCATCTGACAACGAAATATGCCAGTTTGAGCTTGAAAATGTTGTAATTATTGCTAAAAGTATTCCAGACCTATTTGAACGCATCCTTCAAGCCAAGGGAGAATACTATTTTGACGATCCCAATTTTGAGAATATTCAATAACTTGAGAAAGCTTACTAGGAGGTGTTAGGCGATCGCTGTTTGATTTTGTGGGAAGAGGCGATCGCTATTTGGATAAGTGAGATCTGGTAATCGCCATAAACAATTAAAGTAGCTCAGTGCTTTCACGCGAATTTAGATTACTATAACTGAATAGTAAGTGACCCAAATTGACTTAGCACCTTTGATCTATGACAACTGCAAACCAAGGAAATCGCTCTTTTTGGCGCTTTATCATAAATGACACGACAGGTTTTGTGGTAAAGCGACTCGGACAAGCAGTTATTGTCGTTTTGGGCGTGTCAATTTTAAGCTTTTTTGCCATTACTAAGTCTCCTGGTAATTGCTTCTCGGATCTGCGAAACAACCCCAATACACCGAAAAAGACGATCGAGCAGTTAGAAAAACAACTGAACTACGATAAGCCTGAAGCAATCCAGTATCTTTTGTGGTTACAGAATACGTTAGGCGGTGATTTAGGTGTTCGTTGTCAAGGTTTAGCACCTGTTACGCCGCTAATTGTTGAGCGGGCTGGTAATACACTACTGATGTCTCTTGCGTCTTTGTTCACAACATGGTTATTAGCGATTCCCCTAGGCATTTATAGCGCTGTTAAACAAAATACTTGGAGTGATCGCCTAATCCAAATAGTAAGCTATGCAACGCAAGGGTTTCCTAGCTTCGTATTGGCGATTCTCTTACTGATGTTGGCTCAAAATACAGGCTGGTTTCCTGTTGGAGGTATGACTAGTATTAATTTTGCGGAGCTATCACCTTTTGGGAAGTTCCTCGATATTTCCCACCATATGATATTGCCAATCTTGACTTTGACGTTGGTTAGCTTTGCGGGATTGCAAAGAATTATGCGCGGTAGTTTGCTGGATGTGTTGCGTCAAGACTATATCAAAACTGCCCGCGCCAAAGGGTTGCCTGAAAATAAAGTAATCTATGTCCATGCACTCCGTAATGCGATTAATCCTTTGATTACTTTATTAGGATTTGAATTTGGGGGACTATTAGGAGGCGCATTTATTACTGAATTCTTTTTTAGCTGGCCAGGACTAGGAAAGCTTCTACTAGATGCAACTAAAGAAAAAGATACTAATCTGGTAATGGCGGGGCTGATGCTAGGGACTTTGATGCTAGTCGTTGGCAATCTTATTGGTGACTTATTGCTCAAAGCAGTCGATCCACGCATCAAACTTGATGACATGGAGTAAAAAAAAGCGGCGCAGTGCGCCGTTTTTTTTATGACTTTAATTATACCAATTCTCGAAAGTGTAGCCACACTTTCGAGAATTGGTATTAGAGGATATTCGCGATGATATCAAGAATCCCATTTTTAATTGGATCAATGACAACCACATTGGAGCCAACGACAATAATATTTGTATTAGCAGGTAAATTGATGTAGTTCACAACAGTTACAGGAAGTAAGACCTTCTTAGCGATTCCGGGGGGCAATCCTTTGCCACGGGCTAGATTTTTCTGAATTCCAGGTGGTAAAGTACCGACTTGAGTATAGATTTGTTGACGTAACACGTCATTGATTAGATAGCTAGAGGTACTTGTCCCACGGATAATCTCTACGATCTGGGTACGTTGAAGTGTAGTCAGACTGATTGTCTGTATCGATGTAGTAGTCGTGGTTATTGTAGTTACGGCATCTTTTTCAGGCTTAACTTTATGTGGCTTTTTCGCTTCGACAGTACTGGCTAGTAAAGTGCTGCTCCCCAAAGCTAGTGTGCATAGTAATAAAGCGGATTTTTGCTGCCATTGCATGATTAATAAATCTCCATAGTTATTAAAGTTATCAAGCTTCCCCTTATAAAAAGTAGACTCATAAATTTAAAATTGGTTCCTTCAAACCCAAAGACAAGTGGCCGCAATAATTTGGGCGTAAAGCACTGTATATCTTAACGCCTGTGGCGATCGCTATTATTGCTACGCCCTTCCTACAAAAAAATTGACATTACAAAGCCAAGAATTGGTGGTGTGGGCTGAAGCCCCGCACCACTAATTCTTGGATGGGAAGGGAGTAAAATCTATAAAGTTGTCGCTTACGGTTAGCAATGTTTCCTTTACATGATGATAATCCGACTCAAGATACTTCCATAGTTGTCTATGCGCTGATTTTAATAAATGTGCTGATTTTTGGATATCAAACTAGTTTGCCAAACTTTCAACTGGGGGAATGGTTAGGGAATTTTGCCTTATTCCCGAAAGAGTTAATTGCTAATCCATCAAAAGGGGCGATCGCATTAATATCATCACAGTTTCTCCATGGCAACATTTTTCATTTAGTTGGGAACTTGTGGTTCCTCTATCTATTTGGCAATAATATTGAAGACCAACTTGGTCATTGGAAGTTTTTGTTTTTTTACTTGTTCTGTGGCGCGATCGCAGGAGTTGCTCAAGTGATGACAGCACCAATGTCGCTGGTTCCGATGGTAGGAGCTAGCGGTGCGATATCTGGGGTAATGGGCGCTTATCTAATTCGTTTTCCTCGAGCAAGGATTTTGAGCTTAGTATTTTTAGGGTTTTTTATAACGGCGATTCCAATTCCTGCGGCAGTATTTTTGGGCTTATGGATTGCAGGTCAAACTGTTTATGCTGCAATAGCCAATCCTAATTTACCAGGGGTGGCTTATTTAGCTCATGTTAGTGGTTTTGTGATTGGGGCGATCGCGATGTTTTTATTTTCAAAGCTCAAAAAATGAGAGGTGGCGCTTCGCGCCGCCTCTCATTTTTTTTAGCGAGCGCTTCGCGCCCACAAGCATTTTGAGTTGGCTATATTGGCTGAAAATTTGCAGAATCAGCTAAAAAGCCACGTAAACGTCGAGAAATTAATTCACGACTACCCATTCTTCGTCCCAGCTCTTTTTCTAATGCTCCCACTGGTGTGAGGTTTTGGGGTGCACGCGGATCGCGCGTAGGATGCGAGGCGTATTGAGGAATTAAATATGTACTTTGATCGGCGATCGCCTTAGCCCGTTCTAGAGGAATTGCGCCATCTAGATCAATGCGAATAATTCCATGTAAATCGTGATAACCCAGCTTTTTGTAGTTCAAATCTTTACTGCCCGATCGCAAATACCAACTAAGATTCGAGCCATGGGTATTAGTAATCCGAAAAATTGGTGTCCGCTCTCCGACCTTTAGCGATCGCATAACTTGAGCATTATCACCTTTGAGATATGCCTTACCCATCGTTTTTACATAGCCCATCGTATCGTAGGGAGTTTGATAAACCCGATAAAGCAAGGGACCATCGCGCACAATTAGCGTATTCTCTTTGATTAATTCTTTATTTAAAGAGAGCGCATTGGCAATCCGCAGTTCTTCATCAAGCATTTCGCCTTGTACTAATTGAGAAGGAGTATCTGGCTGATTGTTACTACTAGTCAAACAGCGATCGTATTTTAAATCACCTCGACCACTTATAGGACAAGGTATTGACGTTATAGGAGGAGTCAAATTCCCACCCAATGCAATAATCCTTGTTACTTCTGTTGCTACACATTTTGCTCTGCTAATCGTGCGATCGACTAACACTGCTCCCACTGAGATTGTTGCAAATGCACCATACAGAATCTCATCATCACGCCGACCCAAAAAGCTAGCATCAAGGCGGAGTCTGCCATCAATAAACAAAATTTGATTAGGAAGTTCGGGTGCGATCGCAGCCCTGATTGCCTGCCATTCGCCATTTTCAAATTCAACTTCAGTATTTACCCTGTCACTAGTGGGAATTTCTTCAGGATTAATGCTGACAGGCGCATCATAGCCCATACTCCAAGGCTCTAGGCGAATGTTATATTCGCTCCAAAAATTGTCTACTAGTGGCTTTATAAGGTTGGCAACCATAGAAATTAAGCTGTTCAAATAGGAATGAATTATACACTTATGTTACGCAGAACGCAGATAAGCGATCGCCTGATCTTGCTTTTAATGATGCAGACTACACCTATTTGAACTATTTCTGCTTCGGCTAAATCTTTATCACTTAAGAAATTAGGCAAAATGTTATATTTGAGGATATTGATTGGGCTAAGTTGACCTATGACCATTGCAACCGAAAGACCAATACAACAGCAGTTACTAAGTTTTGGTGCTTTTATCGCCCGATATGGTGACAGTAACCGCTACGAATTGATTGATGGAGAGGTGTTTGATTTAGAACCAACAGGCTACCACGAAGAAGTTTCTGCTTTTATTACCACAAAAGTCTGCGCCCAAATTGATGCGATCGGTTTGAATTGGTTTGTCCTTCAGCGAGGATTACTACGTCCTTCTAACATGGGTATGACAGCATTTCGACCTGATGTTATGGTTATTGACCACAATGAACTTGAGAAAGAACTACTTTGGCATGACCAATCAATCCTGACGCTGGGTAGTTCGATTAAGTTTGTGGTGGAAGTGGTTAATAGTAACTGGCAAAATGATTATGCGCGTAAAGTCGAAGACTACGCAATTTTAGGTATTCCTGAATATTGGATTGCGGATTATACGGGTTTAGGTGGGACTCGTCATATTGGGAAACCGAAACAACCGACTCTTTCTATCTGTACGTTAGTCAATGGGGAGTATGAAATCCAGCAGGTTCAAGGCAATCAACCCATTACTTCTCTTACATTCCCAAATCTCAAACTGACAGCCGAGCAAGTTTTAAAAGCTGGTAGATAAATCGCACAGCTTTCTATGCGATCGCCGCCAAACTCACTACAGCTCAAGAAAATCTGGAAAGAGACAGACAAGAACTGCCAATACTGCAAAATCGAGTCAGTCAACCCTTTGAGCAAGCACAGGAATACGAGCAGAAATCAAATCGGCTAGGATTCTTGAAAGAGATGTTTGATGCGATCGCCCATGAATCCCCTGTAGACGATAGTGGAGCCGACTATGGATTAGAGAGCGAAGACTTGGAAGAATCGCGAGAAATCTTCTGGTCAAGAGACTCAAGTGCTGCGTCCATAGAACCACCATCAACAGCGATCGTGGAAGTACTGAGGCAGAGGCAGTTTGAGGATTGGGGAGCTGATGAAACTGAGAACTGGCTAGAGCAAATTGCGCTACTTGTGGGTGATTTTGATCTCTTAGTGAGGGGCGATCGGCTTTTGCAGCTTTTGCAACCGCAAGTATTCAAGCCATTGTCTGAATTCACGCTTTTAGAAAAAGGAGGTAAGCAACTTGTGATTCCACACAAGAATGTAAACGAGGAGAGAGAACAGTTGAAATTGTTCTAAATTTTGGTAATGTTTTAGGGAAAAAATTTTAAAGCCAGAAAGAAAAGATGATACTTAGTTCCATCTTTAATATTTCTGGCTTTTGATTTTGTCCTAGAAATTATCTAAATTCTAATACAGTAAATTATGGACTTGTATTAAATGTCCATGTATAAGTTTGGTTAGATTCCTTTCCCTTTGCTGTTAATTGCCATTTAACGTTAGAACATGGGATTGCATAATCGGCTTGTTGATGATAAAAAAAGTTGCGGTAATTAGCATAAAGTGTAGTAGAATACTTCCATGTATTTCCAACAGTAATTTCTTTACCTTCACAACCTCTACGTTTCTGGATATCTATTGGCTGAAAACCAGATACCAAAATATCGAATTCTTCATGCGATTCACCAAAATCAAAAATAAATACAACAGATTTTCTTCGATATAAGGGTAAATTTCCTCTTGCTTCTCTAAAATCTTCACGATATCTCCTTAGTATCCCAAAAACATTATTTGAGCCATCGGGGCTGCTGACTGAAATTTCTTGGTTAGGAGGAAGCGGTATTGTTTGTATTCTAGCACCACTTAAAGGCTCAATTTCACCTACAAAGTTCAGTTCTGGACAACTAACTCCATCTTTTAAGATGGTATTGTATCCATCTGGAAGTTTACAAACTAAGCTTTCAGGCACAATACGAATCTCAAATGAGACCAAAGGAAATCCTGAAATGCTCTGGGCATGACAAGGGAGAGGAGATAGAATAGTAATAACAGTGGTTAGAGTAGCACAGGTAGCTTTAATAAATGGAGAATTTATTTTCATAGTACACATGGTATGAATTGCCAAACTTAAAACTGTTATTATCAAATTAAGACGTTCAATTTTTTGTCAAAAAAAATAAATCCTAATCTGAATTTAGAATAGTCTTACAAATAGATTTAACATTTCTCGCTAAATCGTTGGACTTATTCAGAAGTGAATGTTTATTAATACGTTTACAAGCTAAATAAATTTGAGATTGTCCATTAGTTATAGTACTAAGATCCCAAAATCGCAGAAATCCATCTTTTCCACCACTAATAAGTAAGTTTTGATCCCGATCAATAATTGATTTGTTAACACCTCCAAGATGTGCTTCTAATGTAATAAAGTTATCATACTTATCACTATCTATGTCATTATTGGTTCTTCGCCACAGCTTTACTTTCCCGTCTTTGCCGCTACTCATAAAAAGGTTTTTATCTATGATGGTAATTGAATTAATTTGATTAGTATGTTGTTGTTCGCTATTGCTATCAATAGGTCTAATGGCTTCGTTATCAACATTCATGGTGGATAGAGTTCCATGTTTATCTCCAACAACAACCCAAAAAAGATTTTTAGGATCGGAGAAAATTGAAGAACTAGTTATTCCTTTATCAATTAGTGAATCATCACATTTATCTTTAGCTCTATTCCATAATTGTGGTGGGGATATAGCATCATCACTACCATATGGAGCAATGACAACATAACTTCCATCACGGTTAATAGAAATGGAGTCCACATTATAGTTGAAATGACCACATTTATCTGGCAACTTAATGATCTCGTAACTTTTGGCAGCATTTTGCTTCCATGCAGTGATATCACCATTAATATACCCAGCAACAATTATAGTGCCATCTTCATTGACTCCAACTGAAGAAATGGCTGATTTTGAGTTTACGTCATGGGGAACTACAGGCAATTTTGTGGGAATAACAATGCCGTCCGTATCTCTTATTCTAATGCTTCCATCGGAATGCCCAGTTATAATATGCAACTGATTATTTTTACTATAAACAGCGATAGGAGGCTTTTTAGGGGAAACTATAGGTGATTCCAATTTACTTGAAGAAATAATTGATTGTTGAAAACTTACAGGATTCCAAGAATCAACATTCCAGAAATCACCTTTGTCTTCCTGCCATGCAATAATTATTTTCCCATTTGGTAGTGTAGCTATGGGGTAGTTAGTTTTTTGACCTACGTAGACTTCATTAATCGCTCTAGATTTATTTAGTGCCTTTGTAAGTATTTTGGATATAATTTCTTTGTTGCCAAAATTGTTTGCTTGCATTTCATGAGCTACTTCTATAGAAAGCATAAGTCCTTTGGTAGACTCATATGAATCTAGCAATTTCTCAGCTTCTAATTTTTTAAGTTCAATCAGTTTATTTTCAACTTGACGTTGTAATTCTAGTTTATTTCCAACTTGACGTTGTAATTCTTTAAGTTGAGTTTGTATGGTTTCTGCGTTCTTTTGAAGCATTTCAGCTTCATTCTTAGCCAAACCAGCTTCATTCTTAGCCAAACCAGCTTCATTCTTAGCCAAACCAGCTTCATTCTTAGCCAAACCAGCTTCATTCTTAGCCAAACCAGTTTCACTCTTAGCCAAATCAGCTTCATTCTTAGCCAAATCAGCTTCATTCTTAGCCAAACCAGCTTCATTCTTAGCCAAATCAGCTTCATTCTTAGCTATTGCTGCTTTTTCATTTGTATTTTTCACTTGCATATTTGCCACATTGACTATGCCCACTGCAAACACTGAAGCTGCAACGACACACACAAATAAAAATACAGAACCATTGCGTTTCAATCTTGTTGCAGTTTGTCGTGCTATCTGAGCATCTTCTTCTGCATGTTGTTTTTTCTCCAAAGCTAATTGTGCATCTTCTTCAGCACGCTGCCGTTTCCCCTTTTCCTGTGACAATTCGGCATACAACTCTTGGATTTTTGGAGCCTGTGCAGTATGGATAAATGCTGCCAAATAATCATGGATGAGTTGGTATCTGTTAGTTGGAGATTCTGGCAAAAGAATTACTAGACCAGAACCAACAGCAATTTTTAGAATTAAATCAAGGTTTGTCTCTAAATTATCCGTCTCCTTTTGTATATCGCGCAGTTCTTTCGCTAGTTCACTCTGAGTTTTAATCGGGCGTGTGCCTCGTTCGTCTGTTAGTAGATATAGCAACAGATTTGCCAATTCCTGATTTTCTGAACCACAGTCCGCAACTACTCCGTCTAGATATCGACGTACCAATACGGCTTTGGGGTTATCGCCTAACCTCTCATAGTTTGTTAGGTTACGGACATTTTCTAGCTGTAACTGTGCTCCTACCACCTGTAACTCGACTGGGCGGATTTCTCCCAGATCGTCCTTGAGATCTTGGGTCAAGCGATCGATTAGTTCCCTATCAAGTTGAAAATTTGCTCTTCTAGTCAGACCTTCGATTAAATTTCTAGCCTGTTCTTCTTTAAGGTTTCCTATTTGGTAGAGGAATCCTTGACTCAAAACGTCGATCGGTATATCTGCTTGAATGCCTTCTCTATTTTTAAGTTGGTTGAGTCCTAATAGATAATGTAGATAATCCTCTCGTAGTGATAGCAGTACTTTAGTCGTGGGAATCTGCTGCCGATCGACATAAATTCTCTTCACAAAACTAAATAGTGGCTGGCGGTCAGCAGGATTGTCAAACTCAAAAAAGAATTCCTCAAACTGATCTAGAATAATAACTGTTTGCAGTTCATGGGTTTCATTCCATATTAATGCGTCCCACAGTGTTTCCTGAATATCATCGGTTCTTATTCGGTGTCGTGTTGATCGAGTGGCAATTATTTGCGCCAGCAAATCTTCCTGCCAATTCTTATACTTGCGGATGGTAATCGGTAGTACGTCTCGTTCCTTAAAAGATTTTTCTCGTAAAGCAGGTAGTAATCCTGCTTCGACTAGCGAACTCTTGCCAACTCCCGAAAGCCCGTATAACACAATCAGCTTGTAATCATTACGACCAATGCGCTCGATCAGTTTGCGGATATCCTCATCTCGTCCCGATGCTTCAATTTCTAAGGTAGTTCCCACTTTGGAAGCTGCCAAACGCCCTGCACCAATAAAGGCTCGTAGTTCATACTGCTGCTCAATACTTCGCCGTTTTTGTTTGACCTTAAAAGCTCTTAGATATTGACCTTTGCTAAAATACAGATCTCGCAATTCTTTTAGGGCGCGGACATATAGTAGAGGTTTACTTCCCTCTCCTTTATATTGAGCAAGTCGCAGACAGGCGATCGCACGGTTTTGATTTCCTTCTTGTTGGGCTGTTTCTGCTTCTAGTACCAAACACAGTAAGACATAATCTTGTTGGTGATGGAAGCGATCGGAGATTTCGGTTGAGACTTGTTTAAACGCACTAAAAGCACTCTTGAAAGATGCAATAGCAGAAGCATAGATGGTATGTGCTTCGTCTGCTGACCGATCGAGGTTGGCGCGTAGAGATTTCTCCGTAACCAATAAAGCATGTAATCCTAAATGAAAATGTAGTAGCCCCTCGCGATCGAGATAATTGTTTGTCTGCCAAAATTCTAGACTAGTATTATATAGGCGTTGTGCTTCTACTAAATCACCTTGATCGCAGGCATCGCGCCCAAAAAAGAAGTCTACACTAGCTTGCAATGGTGGAGATAGTTGTTCGCCTCGCAACTGCAATTCCTTCAAAGAGTCAAATGCTTCGCGGCGTTCACCTTTACCAAATAATGAGTCATTACTTTCTGTCGCGAGTTTGGGCTCGGCTAATAGGCGAGCAAACAGATTTTCGTCCAGATCTTGCAGTTGAGCGAATAAGAATGGTGTGGGGGGACTTAGTTCTCTAGTCGTTGCCCAACTGTAGAAATCTGGTGCTAACTCTACAAATTGTCCAAATGTACGATCGTCAAGCCAAAGCAACACGGGAAAGGCAAAGCTTTCACGAAAAGCCTCACGCACGACATTAGCTGCCGCCAGCAGATTATCGATCTCCGCTACTTCGGTTAGTCCCAACACCAGTAATGCGGGTGGATTCAGATCGAGAATCGTTGCTTTTATCGAACCATATAGTTTTGTTTCCTGAGGGAGCAGATTCAAGATTTGTGGGCTAAAACCGTAGTCCGTTTCACAGATCTGTTGCAATTTTGTCACGGCTAACTGCACAAAGTGTCTGTAATTGCAGCGCACTAGCATCAACTTGAACTGTCCCCGCGCATTTGAAATCGCCCATGCCAGTTTCTTTAGAGTTTTCTCATTCTCGGCGTTTAAAGATAGTGACGGAGAACTTTCCATTAGTGTTTACTCCTGCAATTCTGCTGCTTTAGCTAAAATGGGGTTGACATCGAACCAAGACTCACCACCATCGCGATATTCAAATACAAAGCGGCTACGAATCAATTTTTGATAGCCTTGAGCATCATTGACCCTCTTTGTTTGCTTCACTTTCCGCATCATCTCCCATTCTTCATCAGAGATCGGAAGCTTCATCTCGTTGCACTTTGAGCGAATGACTGACTCTAGCGAGTTTCGGGTGAGTGGTAAACCCATTTCTTCTTCTAGCCAACTGGTCAACAGTTGCAGTAAGTCGCGCACGTGTCCACCACTTGCTAAGCATAGTTGATCGAGGGAGTCCAAACTATCAAATAATTGAGTAATGTACTCCGACTGTAATCGATTTGCCGCATCTACATCGGGAAAAGCACGCGCCAAAACCATTTGCCGCATCAGAGCTAGCCCTTGTTGGAATGTGCTGCCATCTTTGAGGCGAATTGCAACCATCGGCAAAACGCTTGGTTCGCGGAAGCGCTGCATCATCATGCCATAGTCATTTGAAAATTTGAGTGCCAATGGCATTGTGTAAATCATGTGGCAGTTGAGCTTTGTCAACGTTTCTCCCTGATCGACAAACAGATACTCCTGCTGCGATCGCCCGAATGATTTTACAGTATTATCAATGCGATCAAGATTATCAACGATCACAACAAGTCCTTTTTTACCTAGTTGCTTCAACTTGGCGATCGCAGGTTCGATTAGCTCTTCATTCATGAGGCGCACAAGCTCACTCTTTTGCGGTGCGAGATACTGATTGAGCTTTTCTCGTAATTTTGAGTCGTTTTTTGTGCGAACGGTGATTTCACCAATTCCTAGAGATAGAGAGACACCCTTTTCTGTACTAGCAGCTACTGTTCCAAATGGTGTATTAACCTCAGTAGAAACTTTCCCTGATGTACTTGCAGAAATTTTGCCCATTCCTGGCACGTTAGCTTTTGCCTCAACCACCATCTCCATCATCAGCACTTCTTTTGTCTTTTGGAGCAATCCTTTAAATCCTTTAGCTTCCTCAAGTTGAAGTGTTTCTAAACTTTGGCTAATGCGGCGAGCGCTTGCAAGCAACACATCTATAATATCTACATCAGTTACTTCTAAATCATCACTTGATGCAAAGAAGACAACGTGAAATCCTTCATCTTCTAGATCTTTTTTTAGTCGGAGCAGTTCGGTTGATTTGCCACAGCCAATATGCCCTGTAAACAGTGCACAAGTTGGACTGTCTGGAGAAAGTTTAGCAATTTTATTCTTTAGCTTGCCTATAATTTCGCCACCGCGCACACTGGAAAAATCAATGTAGAGTTTCCTATCTTGTTCTTGGGAAACAACAAGAGTTTTACTCGGATCGATTGCTTTGAAAAATTTCTGGATATCGACAGTCATTCCATCTAACCTCATACTCATATAGATAGTATCACTTTACGCTCTAAAGCTTAACCTGCATTACTCCCGTTGATCGATAAAAATTATCAAGACTCTTGCAGAAAGATTGATCAGGCAATTTATCCCAAAACAGTCTATTTATTGAAATGTTCATACAATTAGATTTCATAGGTTGGTAAACAGTCAACTCTAGCTGGCAATTAATATCTGCATCTAAACAAGGTAAATATTAAGTATTAGTCTTTTGGTTTAAGGCTCAGAGCTTGTCTAAATTCCTTAGCAGGAGTTTTATTGAAAATTAATTTGAGGAAAAGGATTGAACCAATCAGCTTGAAATACAATCTGTCAGATTTACCAACTGGAAGTGAATCAAGGCAGAGCCATGTAGAATTTATTCGCGTGAACCTAGAGCTACTGCTAGCCGTAGCATGGAATGGCTACGAAAGCGAAGGTAGAGGAGCGATTTGTGGTTGTTTTCATGTCAGGTTAAAAAGTTAAGTAATGTTAATGAGAGTCAAACAAATCAGCTTGATCCTGTAGTAACTAGCTGCCACAAGCCTGATGGAGTCCAAATACGATTAAAAGAAGCTCCTTCTGCGATCGCTTCCATAGGCGGGATGAGGAAAACCTGTAAAATCCGAACAACCTCACGAAGCTCTTGAGATGCTGATTTAAGCTTTCCCTTTTTCAAGAAACCTTGCCACTGTTTTTGCTTTGACACATCCTCAAAAAACTCAGAACTGAGAGCTAGAGGAATCTCCACAGGTATAGGAGTTGAGCGTCTCTCAAAAGTAGCCTGAATAGACTGGCTCAAGACTTGACCATCAAAAGAAAAATGCTGAGTAAGATAGCAGATATCGTAAAAATCCTTCATACGAATATTGGCAATACCGAGAGCAACCATTGCCTGAAATTTCTCGGCAATAACTGTTTCTCGTTGATAGCTCTTGAGAACAGGAGATGAAAAACTTTTTAAGATAGTGGGAAACTCAATGGTCTGTATGCCTGGGAAAACAGAATCACCAAACCCAATATCAATCTGAACAGAGATGCGAGTTCTCGAACCAATCAAGATCGCATTTAACTTAATGCGTACTCCCTGATAAGCTTGACCTTCCTTGATTTGGATACCTTGAACAGTCGCAGATTGGAAGTCAAGAGCATCCTCCTCAACCTGAGTCGTGCATATTTCTCAAAAGACCTGCTCTAGATGCGTAACAGTATTATCGCCATAGCAGAGCAGATCGAGATCTTGAGTAGCACGGTGAGGCTCTTGGCTCCATAACACAAACAGCATCGCCCCTTTGAGAACAAACTTATCTCGATACTGAGATTGATAGAGACGATAAAGTAAACGCTCTATGGCATAGCGAATCAAAACACCTTGAAAATCTTCTTGGTTAGCTCTAGCAATATTCAAGAGGCGATCGCGAATAGATGCAGCAAGAGCAAACGATTGGTTATCGCTCATACTAGAGACTCTAGATAAGGACGAATGACATTGCTAACTCGGCAAATCTTGGCAAAATGCCAGATTTCATCAAGCGTAGCCGCACGTTCTCTCCAGCATTCTCGAAGAGCTTCCAGAGCAACATCCAAGCCAATTTTGTGTCGATACTTAAAACAATCAGCAACGGTTTTAGCTGGGTTATAGACTGGGACAGTGACACCAGCAATCTGATGCTTATCAATACCAGAATAGAAAGCTTGATCGGACATATAAACAATTCGGAGAGGAAGCATCGATGATTTTGGCGACCAAGTTTTGCGATCGATCGCCAGCCAGACCTCAAAAGGAGCTTGAGTAGTGATGTTATGAAAACGCAGCGCTGAGAGTAGGCAAACAACAGTATTAGGAAACCGTTTACAAGCCTCGACCATAGTGTAATTCTCAGAAATATCAGAATCAGGCAGTAAGTAAATCCCTCGCCCCGATCGCAAGATTTCGCCTTGTTGTTCGAGGCGGCGTAGATATTCACGATGGATGCCATAGGTTACAAGATCTCTCGGTCTCAGCACACCGAGTTCGCGGATAAGCTCTAGCACCTGTTCTTTTTTAGATTGCTCTAGCAGCATTATAATGTGTCAATTACTTAGCTAATATTGAATAATGCCTAGAGTTTGACACAAACTTGGAGTAAAGTCAAAATTCGATTGCTTTGAGATGTAATTTTCTATCCAAAAAGCTGGAATATTTTTCAGAAACTACAATCCCTATAAGGGAACTCCAAAGAAAAAATGATCCATATAAAAACCAAAAATGTTGTGGCGGG
>NZ_BBJB01000057.1 GCF_016584665.1 Pseudanabaena sp. lw0831 | reverse complement strand
CCCGCCACAACATTTTTGGTTTTTATATGGATTGGGGCAATTCACTTGGAAAAACTGGTTTTGCTTTTACTCAACATTTCTTTCACATCAACATCTTTCCAAAGGACTCGATACAACTGCAATGGCTCTTCTTTACCCTTTACCCTAATCAAGTCCAGCTTCTCTAGTGGCAGATTCTGACTGGAGATATGAGTCCTTGTGCTTTCAGAAATAAACACTTCTCCAGCCTTCGCGGCGGTACAAATTCGGCTAGCCACATTCATCGTGTCGCCAATATTGGTGTACTGAATGAGATTCTCAGAGCCAATATTTCCTGCGGCAACCATTCCTGTATTTAGCCCAATGTGAATCTGGATTTGCAGATCGCGTCCCTGTTCTGTCCAATCTTCATTTAATTGTTTCATCGCCCATTGCATCGCGATCGCGGCATTTACAGCCATGATCGCATCATCTTCTTTTTGATAGGGCGAACCCCACACCGCTAATAGGGCATCGGCAATATATTTCTCTAAGGTTCCACCAAAGGGGAAGACGATATCCTCGACCATTACCTTGAAATATTCATTCAAAAATTCGAGAACCTTACGAGGCTGCATTGGCGCAGTCATTTCGGTGAAGCCACTAATATCCGAGAACAAGGCGGTTACTTCCGCATCGATAATCCGATTTAAATCCCAACCTTCTTCGATCTTTTGGCTGACAGCGGCAGGAAAAAAACGCTCCAGCTTAGTACGACGAATCACCTCTGATTGCATATTGCGATAGAGGTGAGCATTTTCAATTGCGATCGCAGCTTGGTTAGCAAGACTACTCAAAAATTCTAAATCTTCTTTATGGTAGGCATGACCACGAGACAAATTATCCACATACAGAACACCGATTGTGCGATCTCTTGGTCTTAATGGAGCACACATGGCGGCTTGAATCGATTGTTGAATAATAGATTGCGAACTATCAAAACGGCGATCGAGCGAAGCATCATCACTGATAATCGCATCTCCCTGCTTAAACACAAAATTAGTAATTTTGCGACTATAAAAATCAAGATCGGCTGTGGCATTAGGATTGCTAAATCTATAGGCTTTTGGTTCTAGTAGTCCTGTTTTTTCATCGACCAGTAATAAGACGGCGCGATCGACCGACATAATTTTTAGCAATAATTCCAAAATCTTTTCAGGTAAAGCCGAATAAGCTTCGGGAGATGCTAATTCTTGGCTAACCTCCAGCAAAACTCGCAACTTTGCCGATGTTCTCTGTACCTCATCAGTCCCCTGAATCATCAACACCGAGCCTGATGTCGTTAATTTCTGCTCTTTCAGCAAATCTTGCATATTCACACGAGATTTCTCTGGAGAAACGCGCATTAAAATCGATAAACCTGAATTTGGAATTACTTTTTGACCAGAAGCAGAATCATCCCCAGATTGCGATTCATCAACTAATCGAAATACGACACTACCAAACTGCACCAAATCACCATGGTTTAGCTTTTGTTGAATAATCTTGACCTGATTAACAAAAGTGCCATTACTACTATTCAAGTCAGTAACATATAAGCCTTTATCTGTCACCTGAATTTCTGCATGATGACGGGAAAGACTACGCGCATCATCTTCAACGACAATACTGTTATCTAGTCCTCGCCCGATCGTATTTACACCATGTCGTAGATCGCAGATGCGCTCATGGGGAGTACCTTGACTTTGAATAATATATGGCATATTTTTTCCTGCTGCGACTACTGCAATATCATTACAGCGCAAAGCGCTGAAGTAAAACGCAAATTTTTTATTGAAAGTTTTGCTTTGCAAAACTTTCAATAAAAAATTTGCGTTTAAGTAACTAAGCACAATTAAATATAAAACCCAAAGATCTGTACCGCCCGCGCAGCGGGCGGTACAGATCTTATTTCTGGTTTTTTAATTATGCCAAGGTACTTATTCGCTAATTCCACTACAGAAGTACTTACGAAAACTCTCGTATCATTCATAATGAAATTAACAGCATTATCACATTTTTATCCATGTCTCCAACTACGTTAGAAGTACAATCTCAAGTTCAGGCAGATAATCAGGTTTCAACCGATCCCATTGCCGAGTTTAATCAATATGTGATGAGTACCTATGCTCGCTTCCCGATCGCCTTAGAGCGTGGTGCAGGTTGCCGAGTTTGGGACAGTACAGGCAAAGAATATTTGGATTTTGTGGCTGGCATTGCTACTTGTACGTTGGGACACGCACATCCTGCAATGGTCAAAGCCGTAACTGAGCAAATCCAAACTCTTCACCACGCCTCTAATTTGTTCTATTTTGCGCCCCAAGGTCAATTGGCTAAATGG
Organism: Pseudanabaena sp. lw0831; assembly: GCF_016584665.1. Classification (GTDB taxonomy): domain Bacteria; phylum Cyanobacteriota; class Cyanobacteriia; order Pseudanabaenales; family Pseudanabaenaceae; genus Pseudanabaena. The sequence goes on along the minus strand of NZ_BBJB01000057.1, from coordinate 188,494 downwards.
CTGGTACAAAACTCTTGTGCGGATAAGGCATTTTTCTGTAACTCTGGTGCTGAGGCAAATGAAGGCGCGATCAAATTAGCGCGTAAATATGCCCACACCAAACTCGGCATTGAAGATCCCTTAATTTTGACCGCAAATGCTAGTTTTCACGGACGCACCCTCGCCACCGTAACCGCAACGGGGCAGCCTAAATATCATAAGAATTTTGCACCCCTTGTCCGAGGATTTGACTACATTAAATATAACGACATCGCCGCCCTCGAAGATGCTGTCAAAAAATATGAAGGCAGACTCTGCGCGATCATGCTCGAACCACTACAAGGTGAAGGTGGTGTAAATCCTGGCGATCGCGCTTACTTTGCTCGTGTTCGTGAGATCTGTGACGAGAAAAAAATTCTGCTAATTATTGATGAAGTCCAAGTGGGTATGGGACGCAGCGGAATGCTATGGGGCTATGAAAATCTTGGCATTCAGCCCGATATCTTCACCTCAGCAAAGGGCTTAGGCGGCGGCATTCCCATCGGCGCGATGATGTGTAAAGCGCATTGCGATGTGTTTGAGGCTGGGGATCATGCGAGTACCTTTGGTGGTAATCCTTTTGTCTGTGCCGTTGCCCTAGCAGTTTGTAGCACGATGGTTCAGGATAATTTGATTGCCAATGCGAGAGAGCGTGGTCAACAATTGCGAACTGGACTACAAGCTATTTGCGATCGCTATCCCCAACATATTGCTTCAGTCCGTGGCTGGGGCTTAATCGATGGTTTAGTTTTGCAAGAGTCCAGCCAGATTCAAGCCCGTGATGTGGTTGCCGCAGGGATTGAATCTGGTTTGTTGCTAGTGCCTGCGGGTGTGAAGGTGGTGCGCTTTGTGCCTCCTCTGATCGTCTCTGCCGAGGAGATTGATCAAGCTCTAGCCATCGTCGAAAAGGCGATCGCTAGCTTCTAGTTGGTTATTAATGCTTTACGGTCAAAATAGAACTTAGACCCCAAAAGGCATGGCTCAGTATTTGTTTCAGGGATTTACATTAGCTTAAATGGCTGAAATATCTGATGCGCAATGGTTTTACATCAAAATACAAAATGGTATAGCGATTTTATGTTTTGATGTAAAACCATTACTGGGTTTGATTCTCAAGTCATAAAAGTGTCGTCATACTAGTGTGACTTGGGATTAGCCTCGGATTACAAAGCATTAAGTTGTTTATCATGTTTGACCTCCCCATAACACCTATAGACCAAAACCCAAATAAATAGAGGCGGCGCAAAGCGCCGCCTCTATTTATTTGGGTTTTGATTTGTCCTAGCCTGCATTATTTATTAGAATTTGCGACTGAAGCCATCTTTAAAATCAAACAACATTATTATTTTAGAAATTGATCTAGGATAAATAATAAAATCGTCATGAGTTATTTCCCTAATCATCGATATTTTGCTTACCTCACGTCACCAGAAATCGCCGCAATGCCAAACAAGCAAAATGTAGTGATTATTCTACCGATGGGGGCGATCGAGCAGCATGGCGCACATTTGCCATTGATCGTTGATGCGGCGATTAGTATTGGGGTGTTGGCAAGGGCTTTAGAGAAATTAGATCCTGTGATTCCTGCCTATGCTTTGCCGCCTTTGTATTATGGCAAATCGAATGAGCATAGTACTTTTGCAGGTACGATAACCATGCGATCGCAGACGATGCTAGCGATGTTGACAGACATTGCTGAAAGTGTCTATCGAGCAGGATTTCGGAAATTAGCTTTGATGAATTCCCACGGTGGACAGCCGCAAATTTTGGAAATAGTTGCTCGCGATCTCCATGAAAAATATCCAGATTTTGCGATCTTTCCACTCTTTACTTGGCGGGTTCCTAATTTTGCCAAAGCGCTTTTGACGGAAAAAGAATTAGAATTTGGAATTCATGGTGGCGATGCGGAAACCAGCCTGATGTTGGCGCTTTTGCCTGAACAGGTGCAGATGGATAAAGCTGTTACCGAATATCCCTATGGCTTGCCTGAAAATAGTTTGCTCAGTATGGAATCGGCAAATCCCTTTGCATGGGTGATGCGCGATTTGACTCGTAGTGGTGTGTTGGGTGATGCTAAGGCTGCGACTAGAGAAAAGGGCGAAAAAATGCTTGCCTCTCTAGTTGATGGTTGGGTGCAATTGATCGAAGATATTTACAAATTTGAGCAACCTAAAGCATATGGCAATCATCTCCTCTAAACCAAATCAAACCCCGAATCCAGAAGACGATCGGGTTAATCACCAAACTGCTCAAAACTCTGCACCAGTTCCCGAACAAGCTGTCAGCAAAAAATCAACCTCCCGATCGCCTAAAAAATCCACTAAAAAAGAAGTGACATCGCCAGAAATGCAACAGGCGTTAGATTTGCTGCAAGCGGAAGCCACACCAGAGGAGAAATTAGAGGATCAACTTGCCAAAGATGCTCCTGCTCAAGTTTCAGTTGATATCAATATTCGCCCCAAAAATCTCGCAGACTATATTGGGCAGAAAGATTTAAAAGAACTGCTAAATATTGCGATCGCGGCGGCAAAATCGAGATCGTCAGCTCTCGATCATTTGCTGTTATATGGCCCCCCAGGGTTAGGTAAAACTTCTCTGGCTCTAATTATTGCCCAAGAAATGGGCGTGCAATGCAAAATCACTTCGGCTCCTGCCCTTGAGCGTCCCCGTGATGTGGCAGGATTACTGGTTTCTCTGCAACAGGGCGACATTCTCTTTATTGATGAAATTCATCGGTTACCTAGCGTGACCGAAGAGATTCTCTATCCTGCAATGGAAGATTATCGACTTGATATTACAATTGGAAAAGGTCAAGGAGCAAGGATTCGTAGTGTGCAGTTAAATAAATTTACGCTGATCGGTGCTACTACGAGAATTGGAGCATTATCTTCGCCATTGCGAGATCGCTTTGGGTTTGTGCAACATTTCCGTTTCTATGAGCAGGATGAACTAACGCAAATTGTGTCCCGCAGTGCCAAGATTTTAGAAACTCCAATCCATGACGATGGCGCGATCGCGATCGCCGCCAGATCAAGAGGTACGCCTCGGATTGCCAATCGTCTCTTAAAGCGAGTGCGGGACTATGCCGAAGTTAAGGCAAAGGGCGAACAGATTACAGGTGCGATCGCTGAATCAGCACTGGAATTATTTAATGTCGATCCGAAAGGTTTGGACTGGATCGATCGCAAATTATTAACGGTGTTAATTGAGAACTTTAATGGTGGCCCCGCAGGCTTGGATACATTAGCAGCGGCGACTGGTGAGGATGCTCATACAATTGAAGAAGTCTATGAGCCATATTTATTACAGATTGGCTATATCAATCGCACGCCTCGCGGTCGGGTAGCTACAGCCGCAGCATGGAAGCATTTGGGCTATTCTGTGCAATCTGCGATCGCGGGTTTGTTGTAGTATGCAATCGCCTTTCACTAAAAATCAGCCAAGCAGAGATCGCCTTTCAGCCTCTAATAGCGATCGCAACCATTCCCACAACTTCACAAATAGCTACGAATATTAGCTAAAATGTTGTAGTGCTACAATTGATTGGCGATCTCTCAAATTAACCAGCGCAGACGATTATGTTACAGACAATCCAAGGAATATATCGGAACGGTAAAGTTGAATTAGCAGAAGTCCCTCAAGATATTACGGAGAGTCAAGTTTTTGTGACTTTTTTTAAGCCTGAGTCAGTTAGTCGCGCTAATCAGTTTATGTCGTTTGGGATGTTTTCAGGTTCTCAACAATCGACTGAAGCTGATTTTAGAGATGCTGAATTTAATGGTGATATTGACGATGCTCTTGGCTGGGCTTAATTCTAGCAATATGAAATATATTCTTGATACCCACGCTTTAATCTGGTTTCTGGAGGGTAATTCTCGTTTAGGGGTGACTGCTAAAGAAATTCTTGCGGATTCAAGTAGTGAATTGATTTTACCTGCGATCGCTTTGGCGGAGTCGGTATGGATCGTGAGTCGAGGCAAGACTTCGATTCTTTCCGTTGATGCTTTGCTAAAGGTAGTGAAGCAAGATAAACGAGTTTCTATCTATCCACTTGATGCTGATGTAATTGAGAAAAGTATCAACCTCACTTCTATCAATGAGATGCACGATCGTCAGATTGTATCAACGGCTTTGGTGGTGGAGGGGCAAGGAAATCAGGTAGCTATTTTGAGTTGCGATCGGAATATTTGTGCTGCGAATTTGGTTAGGATTGTTTGGTAGTTTGACTAGGGAGATCGCCTAAAATATTTATTTTCAATGCTATAGTTACAAAATAGCTATAGCTGAAATTCTGCCTAAAAAAGTTTTTGTTAATTCTATTAAAATGTCATCATTAAAGTGTAAAGGCACGACAAAATCTGGTGCAAAGTGTAATCGTGAAGCAGGTTCTTCTGGATATTGCTATGCTCACGATCCTAAAGCCATAACTGAACGTGAGACTCAAAATCAAGCGTTAAAGTTAAAATCTAAATTTGCGATACCATCTAAAAGATTTAGCGAAAGACAGGGGTTTAAACACGTATCTGAAGTAATTCAAGTTGATGATATAAGTAAAGATTTAAGACATTCACTTTGGAATGTTTTAAGTAACAATTTTTTACTTAAGTATTCAGATCATACAAGAAGTGTTTTTTGTGGGAAGCAAATTGATGAGTTTATTAAATATTTGTGGATGGATTTTTTTAAAAAGCCAATAGATGATTTGCCATCTAATCTATATGCAAGTGTACAAGTAAATGAATTACGAGAACTCTTTGATGGATTTGAATGGTTTGAAGTTTATGATTTTCTTGAAGTTACCCTTAACTATTTTGAAAGTGTGACATTAGTGGAAGAGGTGAATAATATCTTAAACAGAGAGTTTTCAGGCTTTAGGTTTGTTGGAGGTGTATTTACAGATATAACAACTGAACAAGAGGTTAAGATGCTAGAGGAAGCATTGACTGGCAAGCGATTTCCTGCTGTATCGATCCATCTCCAACGTGCTCTTACTCTGATGAGCGATCGAAAAATCCAGATTATCGAAACTCTATAAAGGAGTCTATCTCTGCTGTAGAGAGTATTGCAAAAGAGATTACTGGTAAGCCTAAAGCAACTTTAGGAGAAGCACTCAAAGTTTTAGAAATTTCCAACAAAATCCATCCGTCTTTAAAAGAGTCTTTCTCAAAATTGTATGGTTATACTAGCGATGAAGGAGGCATTAGGCACGCTATGCTAAGTGAACCCAATCTTACTGCTGCTGACGCAAAATTTTTTCTACTTTCATGTACATCTTTTATCAATTATCTAAAGTCAAAAATTTAATCCTTTAATTGTCTTAGCCTATTTTAGAGTGTTTAAATTGAATCGCTGTTACTGACTGCCTAGGAACAACGATAAGAGGATGAGAATCGCGTTTGATGAGTAGAATAACCAAAAACTAAAGTCATGAAACAAAAAGAACTACTAACTGATGTTACGTGGAACGCTGAGATTGGGGCTTGGAGACCAAGCCTCTACCTTTACAAATATGTAGGGATTTGGTCTCCAAATCCTCTCTTAAGATGACATGGAAACATTCTGACGATCTTTGTTCTACGTAATATCAGTACTAACCCGAATCTCGATTAATCCTAATATTTGTTTTGGAAAACCCTGTATTCGTAGACATCGCATTTGGGTATCCCTAATTCTCGACTTCCTAGCCAGTGGCACTAGCATCCCTGAACTACTAGAAGAATATCCACAACTGCAACCAGAAGACATTTATGCTTGCATTGCCTATGGAGAAGCGAGCATTACAGCGTGAGAATATCACAGGAAATCTTTGGATCATTTAGCGTGGGCGCATCCGCATTATCAACCAACTAAAAAGTAAAAACAATTGCGATCGCTTTGTGCTGCCATAAAACCTAGTGAAATTTTAAAAATTTTATTGTCCCATACTATGGAAAAAAAATGGCACTGGTCAGTTAAGACGTGAGATGTAAAATAAAGAGGCAGAGTCAAGGAGAAAGGCATGGAATGTCCACACTGCCAAAACCAAAAGATAGTCAAGAATGGCAAGGATTGCCACCAAGACGGCAAAGCTATCCAGAATTATTTATGCAAAGGATGCAGCAAACGGTTCAACGAACGAACAGGAACCGCAATGTCAAGGCTGAGAACGCCAGCAAATGTGGTTTCCTTTGCACTCAAGATGAGGACAGAGGGGATGAGAATCAGAGCCAGTGGAAGAGTGCTAGAAAAATACCACACAAGTATCATGAGATGGGAGCAAAAATTAGCATCCCAGTCACAGCAATGGAGTCCCCCTGCCCCAGCAGGAGCAGATATAACAGTCGAGGGAGATGAGGTTTACACTCGCGTTGGCGAGAACCTCCCCCCTCAGAGTCAAAAGGATGGACAGTAATTAGTTCACAACTGGGTGAGACCTCATGTGGGCTTAGGGAAAAACAAGACTCCAGCTATGGCGATCGGACTATATCATCGACCGATCGCCATAGCTGGAGTTGCTATCATTGCGAGGCTTTACTTCCCTCACGTCTTAACCGACCAGTGCCGAAGTTTTTGAAATGCTCTTGCAAAGCGCATTTCAAAAAACACCAGAGATGAAACTCTACGAAAGATGCTAGATCAAGGAAAGCGACCTTCAGTGATAACAGTTATTGGAAAACCTCAGCCAATTATTGGGCTTCCAGAAAATTGGGAACAACCAGCACGTTTTTTCTACCCAAGTGAACAACCCATCATTATGGGATTCAACTGTTCTAGATCTAGTTTAGAGTCAATTGATGGAAATCAAAATGGTATAGGTTTTCGTGCTGGTACAATTTCTGATTTAAGAGAATGGCTTGACAAAGAAAAAGAACAACGTAAGTTTTGGATCGGCACAGTAGTCATTTCCTTTATATCCGTTGGTTCTATTCTTCTTCGAGTTAATTTACTGCATTAAGCTGTGATTTAGCAAGTGTAGCGATTTTGACTTTCAAAAGACATACGTACTGCTCAAATTTCCAGAAGAAAAAAATGTCCATTATTCCTCTAAATGAAGCTCAAGTTAAACTTCAAGATCTGATAAATGATGTTTCACATTCTCATGAGCCTATTCTGATTTCAGGAAACACATCTAATGCTTTTCTAGTCTCCGAAGAAGATTGGAAAAGAATTCAAGAAACAATCTATTTACCCTCAATTCCCGAAGTAGGAGCGTCAATTGTGGAAGGTTTAGCAACTCCTATTAGTGAGTGTAGCGAGACACTAGAATGGTGAGAAGGAAACAAGCGTGTATCGAATCAGTTTTTATAAAATCTGATTGTAAAGACGATTGCAAAAATAGATTTTATAAGGGCTAGCTATTTTTGAATATTCTTAGCGACAATATCCCCAAGTAAGGTTATGTGTATTGACGCACCCCAAAAGATATAATCGCTTAAGACTTGTTTACATAATCATAGATACAATCACAGATTTATATGGCAGAGGTTACTTTTTTCAACGCCCTCAGAGAAGCGATCGATGAGGAAATGGAGCGCGATCCAGCCGTTTATGTTTTAGGCGAAGACGTGGGGCATTATGGCGGCTCCTACAAAGTAACCAAAGACCTTTACAAAAAATACGGGGACTTGCGCCTACTCGACACCCCGATTGCAGAAAATAGCTTCACAGGGATGGCGATCGGCTCAGCAATGACAGGCTTACGCCCGATCATCGAAGGCATGAACATGGGCTTCTTGCTACTCGCTTTTAACCAAATCTCGAATAATGCTGGGATGTTGCGCTACACCTCTGGTGGTAATTTCAAAATCCCGATCGTCATTCGTGGTCCTGGTGGCGTTGGGCGCAACCTCGGCGCAGAACATTCGCAGCGTCTCGAAACCTATTTCCAAGCTGTGCCTGGGATTAAGATGGTGGCTTGCTCCACTCCTTACAACGCTAAAGGCTTGCTGAAGTCAGCAATTCGTAACGATAACCCAATCCTTTTCTTTGAGCATGTGTTGCTGTACAACCTCAAGGAAGATATCCCCGACGAAGAATATTTGTTGCCTCTCGACAAAGCGGAAATCGTGCGCGAAGGTAATGATGTGACGATCCTGACCTATTCACGGATGCGCTATCACGTACTCAAGGCCGTCGAGACTTTAGTTGATAGAGGCTACGATCCTGAAGTGATTGACTTGATTTCGCTTAAGCCTTTGGACATGGAAACCATCGTCACCTCGTTGCGCAAAACTCATCGCATTGTAATTGTTGAAGAAGGAATGCGCTGCGCCAGTATTGGTTCAGAGATCATTGCTTCGATTAATGATAGCTATTTTGATGAGCTTGATGCACCAATTGTTCGTCTTGCCGCGCTTGATGTACCAACTCCCTACAATGGCGGATTGGAAAATCTGACAATTCCTCAACCTGAGGATGTGATTGCCGCAGTTGAGAAATTGTTAGCATAAAAAAAGAGGCGGTGCTAAGCACCGCCTCTTTTTTTATGAAACTTCGAGTAGGTCTTGCCAACAGGTTGTGTATTTTGGCGATCGCTGTTCAGATTTTGTTTTCCAGACTTGGATTACTCCAGTGGTCGCAAATCGCAAGGTATCCCTACCATAAATTTCATTGATTGTATCCATGACGCTCATCAGATTGCGCGATCGCCGCTTTTCCTCATCATTACTAACATCAAAAAGATTGCCTTGAACTTGTTTCTCAGACACAAGTCCCGTCATAATCACACCAGCTTTTTTAAAATTTTGTCCTTTGCGATAGATACTTTCGACTAACTGAGACGCGACACGGGATAGTTCGATCGTGTAGTTAGTTGATAAATCCAATTCTGCGGTGGCGCTATTTGAGTAGAAATTATCTCGAAAAGGACTGGTTCTGGCAAAAACTGTGATCACACTGGCGGCTTGTTTTTGCTGCCGTAGTTTCTCTGCGGCTCGATGTGTAAAAGAAGCGATCGCTTCTTTGAGTTCTGACAGCGTATTTATAGACTGAGGAAAAGAGCGAGAGACACAGGTTCCTTTTTTAGGATTGTCAAGTAACTCCATCGCTAAACAAGATTCACCTCTTAGCTCCAGTTGTAATTTGACACCAACGATACCCATCTTTTTACGAATCAAGCTTTCATCGGCATTTTTTACTTGCAATGCTGAATTTATACCTTTTTCTCTTAGCCAATTAGCATATTTGAAGCCAATACCCCACAAATCGCCAACATCCACTTGAGATAGGATTTCATCAATAGATGGATAGACACTGAGATCGAAAACACCTGAGCTGGATTTCTTGGCAATAAGACTGGCTAACTTTGCTAAGGTTTTGGTCGGGGCAATTCCTACTGAAACGGGAATTCCCACCCATTGCAGCACTCTTTGTCGGATCTCATTGCCATATTCCGTTAAGTCACGATATCGAAATCCTGATAAATCCATAAAGGCTTCATCAATTGAGTAGATTTCCACATCGGGAGCAAAGTAAGCCAATGTAGACATGACTCTACCCGACAAATCGCCATAAAGACTGTAGTTAGAAGAATAGACCTGAACGTCGTAGCGCTTGATGAGTTCGTAGATTCGGAAGACAGGCACACCCATCTTGATACCGAGATCTTTGACTTCCTGCGATCGCGCCACGACACAACCATCATTGTTAGATAGTACTACCACAGGTTTTCCTATCAGAGTAGGATTAAATAAACGTTCACAGGAAACGTAAAAGTTATTGCAATCGACCAGAGCGAATCTTTTTTCGACTTTTCGGTCTAACACTGTGGATGACATTAGTGACAACTCCCCAAATATGTAGTTCGGAATGTTCGTTAATAAAAATCGTCTTGTAGCTATCGTTCTCAGGGACTAGTGCAACTTCTCCTTTCTGATAATGCAAGCGTTTGACAGTAATTTCTCCTTGGACTACAGCGATCACAATATCGCCATGGGTGGCTTCAAGAGAGCGATCGACAATCAGTAGGTCGCCATCATGAATATGCGCTCCAGTCATCGAATTCCCTGAAGTTCTCACAAAAAAAGTCGCCGCTGGATGAGTCACTAAATAGCTATTGAGATCGAGCTTATGTTCTACATAGTCTTCCGCAGGAGAAGGAAAACCCGCAGGGACAGAACAGTTTTGCAACGGCAATTCTAATTTAGTGCTCATATCAGGAAGATGAATATCTCTAACACTTTCGGCAAGACTACTAACCTGTTCTTTTGTCCATGTCCCAATATTTACTATGTTTTTATTTGTTAGCAACTGCATATTTGGGGCAGTTTGATCATGTCTACTACCTTTTAGTTGCCAAAATTCACCTTGATGTGGATCGTCACTTTCCATAAGCTATTTTTTTTGATTAAAGTGCGATATTCAAAACTTTAACACAGTCGTCGATCTATAGCAAGATAAAAAAAGCAAAGGCAACGTTTTGCGTTGCCTTTGCTTTTTTTATCTTGCTCATCTTGGCTAAGCAGCATGAAAAATCATTTGATTGGGGACTGAGACCCAGACTTGAAATTTGTCTGCGTTAGGGGTAATCAATATGGCTAAACCCAAATCTAAGTCTTTTCTACAAGCAGCGATCGCTGCGTTTAAGCTGTTGAAAGACCTATCTGCAACAAAAGTTTTACCTAAAAAGACAATCCCGCGTTCTCTACCAGCAAAGGTTATGACTTCAATTGAACGGGTTTCATTTAGTGAGTTGAGAATCATGGCTGTTGGATAGTTAGGCTTGAGATCTGTGAAGGAATTTCTCTATAGCTACGAGTATCGCTTTCTATGAGTGTTGGGACTGCGATCGCTAATTCTTGTTTCTGTGATGTTATGTGTGGTAATTTGCGATCGATATCACAAATCAAGAAATTTAGGCTTATGGATAATATTCAATGTATCAGACCGATTTCCATTTGCTTATTCCGTAATGGCAACAAAATTTTGGTGTCAGAATGCTTTGACTCGATAAAGCAGGACTATTTTTGCCGTCCATTAGGTGGAGGGATAGAGTTTGGGGAAAGCAGCCAAGAAGCGATGTTGCGTGAAATTGATGAGGAGATATCTATCGAAGTAGAGAAGCTGCACCTGATTAAGGTAATCGAAAATATATTTGTTTACGAAGGCAACCAAGGACATGAAGTTGTGTTTGTCTATGACGCTGAATTTGTGGATAAGTCTTGGTATGAAAAAGAAGAGCTAACTTGTTATGAAGGTTCTATAAAAACAAAATTTACTGCAAGATGGCTGTCATTAGCGGAAATAAATAACCAGAATATAAGACTAGTTCCAGAGGGTTTAGCGAGTGTATTAGCTACATAAAAAAGGAGAGAAATTGCCTTGCAATTTCTCTCCTTTTTTATTGCGAAATCGGAATGTTGGGATTTGAACCCAAGACCCCCACTACCCCAAAGTGGTGCGCTACCAAGCTGCGCTACATCCCGTTGCGTTTTTGACGCTTTCCTATCATAGCATGATGGTTTGCAAATTTTACTAGACAAGCAAAAATATCAGCAGTTCTCATTATGAACCGATTTTGGTGTTTCCAGAGCCAAAGGCTCTGGAAACACCAAAATCAGCATGAAAGTACGCCGCAGGCGTACTTTCATGCTGATCGCAAGAACAAAGACGCTTCGCGTCTTCCTTCTTGTGGGTTTTATTTGCCCATATTGCGTTTGAGGCGTTCAAGTTCTTCATCCATTTCCCAACGCCGAAAAGTTTCTTCTAACTTATCGTTAGGATCACGAAAGGGTGGAGTGTAAAGATTGTCCCAATTTAAAGGAGTACTAGTTGGTGATTTTGCTTTGGCAGTTTTAGCGGCTTCAGCGACTTTGGCTTGGACTTCTTTGCGCCGCTCTTGGATCTGCACCTGTAGCGTTTGACTATCAGTGGCTCGTTTTTTGACAAGTTCCATCTGTGCCCAGATTTGGTTGCCTTGGCGCAAGAGCGCAGCTTCGCGTTCTTTAGCTGCACTAGCTAAGTCAGGGCGATCAAAGGATTCTGCTTTGACTGTGCGATCGTGCCAGACGCGAATTTCTTCGGCAATTTCCAGAATCCGATCTTGGAGTTTTTTCTCCTCCAGTTTCGAGCTAACGATTAGTTTCGCTATTTCTTCTTCTTGCTGCCGCAATTTATCTTCGAGGATTTGCAACTCAATCTGTGGGTTATTGCGAATAAACTCCTCTAGGCGGGTCTCTAAAAAGCGAGATATATCCTCTATTAACCCCATATACTTTCCTCAGATGTTTTAGGCGCTTTCCAGAAAAATTGTAACCCAATATCAACATTGGCATACCCAAACCCAAAAGAGAGTTGCGGCACTTTGCGCCGCAACTCTCTTTTGTTTTTGGGGAATGTTAGAACTTTTGCCCAACAAATATAGTTTTCGTTTCCTTACCGCGCTTGAGGATGATCTCTTGTTGGCTAACACGGGATAAAATCCAGCCTGTATTGTTAATCGCTTTGCCTAGTCCGATAGATTGGACAGAGCCATTTATATCAAGCATTGCGGTAGAGCGATCGCCTAAATCAAGCACACCTATCAATGTATATGATGGCGCTGGCGCAGCAATGATTTGAGGAGATACAGCATTTGGTCTTGCCATTGTCGCTGAGTTAGAAACATCAACGGAGTTATTGGTCGTGACAGGCGGTAAGGCAAGCGGAGATGGAGAATTACCACTATTACCTAGAGCAGGAGGCTGATACACAGGCACATACATTGGCTGCTGCAACCCATTCACAAAAGGATTATTTGTCCCCACGGGTAATTGCATATTGCCGACTAGGGGCGCAGCAATGATGGGCATATTGCTACCAATGGTGCCAATGGCATTAGTTGCGATCGCTCGATTTTTGTCTACTACTTCCGACAACATCCGCTTAATTTCTTCGCCAAAAGCCTTACTTGAGCCAGTGTCTTTAGATGAAACTTGAGCAACATTAACTGATTGCCTACCTAGCCAAATTCCGTGATTAATTGTCCACATTACTGCTGCAATTAGTGCGGAGCTGCAAGCAAAGACCAGCAAGAGGCGATCGATCAGGTTATATTTCGGGACTACTAGCTCAGGTGGTGTTGGTGGCAGGTTGCTTGTCGGCTCTGGATTCCGCATGATGTAGGGTTGAATCCAGAGCACATCTTGTTTAGAGATGGGTGGTAAGGCAATGTCAGCAACATTAAGTTTGGTAATGCTAACGGTATCTTTTGATGTTGACAGCTCTTTTTCGGAGGTGTCAAGTTTAGGAATTGCTACTATGTCTGAGCTTGAGGCTTGTACAGAAGCATAGGGGGTTGATGTTTTGCTTTGCTTAGTTTGTGAGTTTTTTTGTCTAAGCGATCGCTGCTTGGCATAATCAACATGGAGCGTGGATTCGACATCTCCAAACAGATCGTCCATTAAGTTATCAACGTTGTCTGTATATGCATCAACGTCTTGAGTTACATAAAGCTGCTCAGTGCTATTTGTATATTTATTATCTGTACTTTGCATCATATGTCGATCCTATTCACTCTATTAACCACGCGCACTTGGCGATACCCAAATTTATAATCAAATTGTGAAGTTTTTATCGCTATCTTAGCCAAATCACAATATTTTGAACTTGTCTCAGAACAAATAAGAAAAAAATAATACTGGTAAGTGATACCACAGATTGACGCTTAACACCATAGATTTGGCAGAGATTTTGTAAATCTTTAAACCCAAAAAATGAAAGGGGCGCATAGCGCCCCTTTCATTTTTTACTATGGGTGGACGAAAAGCGTCCAACAGGACTAGATTCTGACAAGATCGGGATATATAGTCAGCACCTCATCAGTGGTGAGCGTATAGTCTTCGGATTGTGGTTCCCACAGTACCTCTACTGCCAACAGGTTGTCCGCAGGCACAGAACCGATCGCGGATAAAGCTGACTGCAAATCTGCGGTAGAACGTAAAGGAGGCAATTTGCTGAGGCTATCACCTGCAACTGCAAGTAAAAGCGTAACCACAATATATTCGCTTGGAGCTTCGAGGTCTAAGCTACCTGCACTAGGTAATACAGCAGCAGTTTTGCCTTGCAGTACCCGACCACTGACGTTACTCAATACTTCCTCATTGAGTTTGCTGCGCTCGGACATCACCAAACTATTAAATTTTTGCTCAGCAAGGGCAAACTTGGTGTTTTCGTTGGCACTGCTGACATAAACCCAATATTCTGGATGACGCATCAAGGAGATGGCAGTTTCGCGGGTGACCGTGGCTAAACCTTCTACGGAGGAGGTGTCCGACTCTAGAGCTAGACGAGTTAACTCTTGTTGCAGAGATCGCGCTGAGGAGAGCAGACCAACTTGGATTTTGGCAACAGTAACTTTGCTAGCCATGCCAGTAATACCTTCGCCATCACCACGACCGCGAAATGCTTGCATAATCGCGCCTGCAACAATCACCAATAATAAGATCGTAAACAGTCCGCCGCCACCACCACCAAAAAACATGGGTAGGAAGAAAAATCCACCGCCGCCGTTATTGTTGTAGTAGCCATTGCTGCTGCCGCTATATCCTGAATTGGATGGAGCCGAACGGGTTGGGGCTGAGAAAGAGCTTCCACCAATCCGACCACCTGAGCGTTTTGCAAAAGCTTCGTGAGCACCACCAAATATAGTCATCGCAACTAATGAAATTACGGCAAGCGATAGCGTCCAGACTTTGACGTGAGCATTAACTTTTTGCATAAATTCTGAGCTAAAAAACTTCATAGGTAAAAGGGACATTTCTCAAAGAATTGCTATAGATGTTCTATATCAATTCTAACCTAGACAAAGTTTGCAGTAGCAAATGAATAACCCACCACCTGTGGTGGGGTTATTCATTTGAGGGTTCCTAGCCAATCCATCACCCGATCGCCCAAACACACACCGTCAAGTCGGTCAATTTCACGAACACCAGTAGGACTAGTGACGTTGACTTCGGTGAGGTAGCCGCCAATCACATCAATACCAACAAACATTAAGCCATCACGCCTTAGGATTGGTGCGAGTTGGTTGCATATTTCCCGCTCGCGATCGGTAATATTGTCTTGCACCGCACTCCCACCCGCCGCCATATTGCCACGAAACTCTCCCGACTGGGGAACGCGATTTACTGCGCCAATCGGTTCACCATCCAGCAAAATAATCCGCTTATCGCCCTTTTGCGCGTCGGGCAGATATTCCTGCACCATCACAGGAGTTTTACCAATATTAGTACTGATTTCGATCATCGAATTAAGATTGCGATCGCCTACTTCCAAAAACAAAATCCCCTCGCCACCTTTGCCGCCCAGTGGCTTCATTACTGCCTTGCCCTCAGCCGCCACAAATTCGCGAATTGTCCCTTTATCAGCAGTCACAATCGTTTTGGGAATTGCCTCTGTAAATTGCAGGGCATACATTTTCTCGTTTGCCGCGCGAATACCTTGGGGCGAGTTGAGAACTTTAGTTTTGTTAGCATCAACATAATCGAGAATGTAAGTTGCATAGAGATATTCTGTGGTTACAGGTGGATCGGGACGCATCCATACAAATTGCATGTCTTCTAAAGGTTGAAATTTGCCCTCTGCGACTTCATACCAAGGATTTGGAACTTGCCATTTACCATCTACGAGTGGCACTGGATGGATTTTGGTGGATTGCAAAAAAGCCCATGCTTTGCCATCTTTGACACTGAGCGTATTCATATTTGTAATAAACACCTCGTACCCTTGGCGACAAGATGCTTCCATCAGGGCTACGCTGGTATCATGGGCGGGATCGAGTTTGGCGATCGGATCAATAATAAAGGCAAGTTTCATAAAGTTTTATTGATTTTTTTAAATTATAGTTAGGACTTACGCATTAACCACGATTCGTAGGGGCAATTCATGAATTGCCCCTACGAATGAATAAGGTTTTCAAGCCGATTTGCGTAAGTTCTCACAGATTAAAAATGGGCGGCGCATCGCGCCGCCCATTTTTAATCTGTTTAGTCAATTGTCGAAACTAGTCGCAGTAATTGCGGAATTTCCTCGGTTTCAGGAGCAAATTCTAGCTGAGTTTCGCGGGTGGGCAAATATCCTGACTCCGCAAAAGAGATTAACATTCTCTGCAATGCAATCCATACTTCCGATTCAAATTCCCAGTCGTGGCGTGAGTTTGCACGACCTGCGATCGATCGCAAAGCCCAAAAGTAGCTATTACGAACAATTGAGCCTTGCTTGTTGTAATTTGGTACATCCTCTCGATGGATAAATAGAACTTCGTTCTCAATCTTGGCGCGCATCTGCTCTCTTGTTTTAACTTGTATACTGCAATATATAGACAAACATGTTCCCAATTTTAGTACAATCAGCCAGCACTAAAATCAGAAAAAGCTCATCATTAAATATATTATTATGCCCAGAACCGCCATTATCCAGCCCGATCAATCCTATAGTTTTGCAGATTATTTTAAACTGAACTTTGCATCACAAGATATCCTCGCGTATTTTGGCGTTATTCTCCAAAGGCAATCCTTGCAATTCCCCCGTTATGAATCCACACTAGATCGCCTGATCGATCTCAAAGCGCGCATCGAAGAAAGTCTACCCCGCCTAAGTCTCACCAGTGAAATAGCGCGACGAGAATTCCTAATTGCCCCAGTATTAACCGATGTACTCCACTATACCCAAGCCACCCTCAACATTGAATATCCCGTCGCCGTGAGTAACCAACTCAAAGGCTCCCTAGATTATCTTCTGCAAAATGACCAGACATTCCTTGTTGTTGAAGCTAAAAATGAAGACTTAGAAAGAGGCTTTGTACAACTTGCGATCGAAATGATAGCGATCGATCAATGGATTGAATCCGATCAACCAATCATATATGGCGCAATATCCACGGGAAATATTTGGCAATTTGGAAAATTCAACCGTCAAACCCGCGTAGTAACTCAAGATCTCAACCTCTTCCGTGTCCCCGCCGACCTAGACGATCTTCTACGCATCTTAGTCAAAATCCTTAGTAATTAATTATCATCCGTAATTCTTAAATCATAAATATTGACAAAACTCCTTCCAGTCAAGTTTTACCTGCTGGCTATATACCTTAGCGTATTCCATTACCTCAGTTTTCCATTTAGATTTGCTAGCAAAGTCAATCAATTGATCAATGATCGTAGAGCCTTGTCTACCGCTACTACGCAAATGCGACCAAGCCACCACTTGTCCCAATGACTGCATTAACATTTCAGAATGCGGTAATTTATCATCCCATTTCTCGATCTTTAAATGATCGGTTGGACTTTGAGTTGACTGAAGTCCTCTCAACACAAATGAATCTTTACCAATAGTCACAGAATGCAGAAAAGCAATGGGAATTGCTTGTAATCGCTTTTGAATTGAAACAATGCGATCGCTTTCACTTTCCCATGTTGGTTGTGCCCAAACGTTATGCACTGCCAGCGAAGAAGGTAGTGCTCTTTTTAGATCGAGGAGATAGTTACCATCGGGTGAGCCTTTACCTTCCACTAATAAAACATAGCGCTCTAACCCTAAACTGCCCTTGCCAGCAATGCGTTGTGCTACATCCAATAATTTAAAGAACTTAGGGTTTGGATGCTTTGAGGCAAAGACTTCCATAAAACTTGTCACTTTCTGTCTTTGCAGATCAGAAATTGGTTTTGCCTTTTTGAAATCAATTTTTAGCGATCGCTTTTGCGTTTCTTTATCTAAAACAGTACGTTCCTCTAATAGCTCTCTGCGCTTGACCTGATTTTTGCGCGCCAGCAAATCTTCGATCACAGGAGGAGCCATATCTTCACCCATCCAATAAGCTTTCCCCTTAGAGATAGTCTGAATATATGAATTGAGGAATTTCTGGCAGAGCTTTTCTGCAATTTGCAACTCAACCGAATAGGTCTCTGTAGACACAAAAATGCTAGTCAACAAACGTGCAATTTCCCAAGTACATGGAGCAAGCACAGCTTCATCAAAATCGTTGATATCAAAATAAACGTGACGATTATCCGCTTTGTAATTCCCAAAATTCTCTACATGAAGATCGCCACAAATCCAGACTAGAGGAGCTTTTTTTAACCATGACTTAATTGGTAAATCTTCATAAAAAAGATGGCAGGTAGATCGAAAAAAGACAAAGGGATTTTCTTTTTCCTCACGCATATACCCATATTTCGCTTTAAGCAAATCAGGATCTCGCGGTTGACTGAGATTAAATTGATAAATGCGATCGCAAATATTTCGATTTGCCATACAAATCCCCTCAAATTAATATTAAGTGGCGCTAGCGCCACTTAATATTAATTTACTTTACTGATCCCTGTGTAGACATTCACATTTACTAAACCCAACCAAGGATCACTAGCGGGAGTGAGAAACAATTGATCGTAAACACGGCGATTAAGGGCTGTTAGGGATGCATCGCTATTCATAAATTCACCGTTAGCAAACCAACTGTGAATCTGCGCGTGAAATACATATTCATTGCGAACAGTGTCCTGCGCGATCGCACGTTCAAAACTATTGACCACCGTTGGCATCGATGCACTTGGTGACAACTTACGTTCCATCAGCTTCAGACTACCTTGATCGAGATACACCCGATTTTGATAAAGCCTAGCTAATCTCGCCCAATTTGCATCACTAAGCTTGGCAAAAGGCGAAGGTGGAATAACTTCAGAGAGGGGCACGCTAGGTGTGCGAGTTAAAGTTGGTAACTCGATCGCCATTTTACCAACAGCCAAACGACTAGCAATGGTTGCGTCAATATTCGTTGGCGCGATCGCTACGGTCTGAAGCAAGGGTTGTGCAGGAAGGCGTAAACGAGTGAGATCTGATCGCCAGTTTTTTTCTAGCTTAGCAAGGCGATCACGATGATATTTCACCAAAACTTCACGACGCAATTTTAAATCATTAGTATTGTCAAGTAGTTGTGCCGCCCCATCAGCATCTTTAAGATTGTCCATAAAGGCTTGTGGGCTGTACAAACCGGGGATTGCATCAATTGGGCGACCATCGCTATCGAGAACATAGTGGATGCTATTGCCAGTAAGGGTTTGTTCTAGCTTGCGACCATCTCCAAAATCAATCGTGACCTTAGGTACGGGACGCTCAGGCTGCCAATGTAAAATAAAACGATCGCGCAACAACTGCGAAACTCCTGCATTAGGATAAAGCGCCGTGCGGAAAAATCGACTATTAGCGCAACTAAGCTCATCATTGAGGTTGCCAAGCAAGCGCAAAGACAAAATCGGTTTGCCAGATTCTTTTGATGCAGTCTTGGCTGCTTCCAAATCTTTGTACCAATACAACCGCGATGCATCACAGTCCTTTTGCTGACAAATTGCGTCTAAAGTTGCTCGTAATTGCGAATTATTAGGTAAATCTTTTTGATAAGCATTCCAAAATGCATCGATACCCACGTTTTTAAATTCGCGTAACTTCGCGATCGCCTGCTGCGATGTTGCTTGATCTTTGGAAGCTGCTTGTCGAACGAGACCATCTAAACTCGGTTGCTCTGAGGCTCTAGCTGCCTGTGGTAAGGAGATACCCGAGATAGCGATCGCGCCCAAACTCAATAAAGCGAAACATGAATTAGCCAGCGTTTTGTTCACAAGCATTATAAAATCTCCCTAATCGCATTTAGGCTTAAACTTAACCTTGCTAGACATAGTTGTTGCTCATATTGTTCCTAGCAAAAATAAATTTTTATGCAGCGAAATGCTTTAAACCCTAAGAAAGGAGTAGCGGCGCAAAGCGCCGCTACTCCTTTCTTGGGTTTGACTTTCTGATTTTGTGTTCTTACATTACTTGCAACGATCCCCGCAAAGATAGACAATGTTTGCATTCAGAAAAAATATGCAAATAAAAAAGCCAAGATAATCCGAATAATTTATGAAAAATGTACTGGCTATCATTCTGGGCGGTGGACAGGGAA
This sequence comes from Pseudanabaena sp. lw0831, assembly GCF_016584665.1. Classification (GTDB taxonomy): domain Bacteria; phylum Cyanobacteriota; class Cyanobacteriia; order Pseudanabaenales; family Pseudanabaenaceae; genus Pseudanabaena. Next base: position 168,588 of record NZ_BBJB01000057.1, on the reverse strand, counting down.
GCCGACTATATCCCCTCACTAAGACACGCGCTAAGCCCGCCGTCCCCGTAGCAGGCAAATATCGGCTGATCGACATTCCTGTGAGCAACTGCATTAACTCAGGTATTGAAAAAATTTATATCCTGACGCAGTTTAACTCTGCATCGCTCAATCGTCATGTCAATCAAGCCTATCGACCTGCCTCCTATTCTGATGGTTTTGTCGAAATTCTTGCCGCGCAGCAGACCCCTGATAGCCCAGACTGGTTTCAAGGCACAGCCGATGCAGTTCGCCGCTATGCATGGCTTTTAGAGTCTTGGGATGTCAGCGAATATTTGATCTTATCTGGCGATCATCTGTACAACATGGACTATGAAAAGTTCGTTGAGCATCACCGTGAAACTGGTGCAGATATCACCCTATCCGTATTGCCTGTCGATCAGAAAAAAGCATCAGCTTTTGGCTTGCTCAAAACCGATAACACTGGCAAAGTGATTAATTTCCTCGAAAAGCCTAAAGGTGAAGCGCTGGAGGGAATGCGTGTTGATACAACTAAACTTGGCTTAGATCAGGCTTCAGCGATCGCGAATCCTTTCATCGCTTCGATGGGAATCTATGTATTTAACAAGCAGGCTATGTTAAAACTGCTCAGCGAAAATCCTGAACATACAGATTTTGGCAAAGAAATTATTCCTGATGCAATTCATAATTTGAATGTTCAGGCTTACCTATATAAGGGGTATTGGGAAGATATTGGAACCATCGAGTCCTTCTATCAAGCTAATCTGGATTTGACTCGTCATCCTTCCACTGGCTTTAATTTCTACGAGACTAAAAAACCGATCTACACCCGTGCTCGTTATTTGCCACCCAGCAAAGTTCATGACTGTAAGGTAAAAGATTCAATCATCGGTGAAGGATGTCTCCTTAACAAATCGACTGTCACCAATTCGGTTGTCGGTATTCGGATGCATATTGATGCTAATTGCACGATCGAAGATACTCTCCTAATGGGTTGTGATTTCTATCAGCCCCAAGAAGACCGTAAGTCGGATCTCGAAACTAACAAAGTGCCAATGGGAATTGGAGAAAACACAATTATTCGTCACGCGATCATCGACAAGAATGCTCGTATTGGCAAAAATGTGCAGATCATCAACAAAGATCGTGTCCAAGATGTAAATCGTGAAGAGCAGGGCTATTGCATCTGCAACGGCATTGTCGTCGTCGTCAAAAACGCAGTAATTCCCGATAACACGATTATCTAAAGTAGATAGACGGAATCAGAACTAAAACCTCAAAAAGCAAATTGCCGCGTTGCAGGCAATTTGCTTACTGAGTTTAGTTTTTGAGGGAATCAAAAACTAAACTCAGTAAGGGGGGCCAATTCTCAAAATGGCGTTGCCATTTTGAGAATTGGTATAAACAAGAGTTAGAACCTTTTGCCGACTCTTGTTTAAGAGGGGAAAAGCCTTGCTTCGCAAGGCTTTTTTTGTTTATAGAGAAGGTTGTTGCTTGTGCCATTCCGTTGATTGCTCGTAACCATATGCAACTTGCAGCAACACATCTTCCCTCAATACATTTGAGATCATTTGCAAACCAATTGGCATTCCCTTTGAGTCAAAACCACAGGGAATACTAATCCCTGGTAAACCCGCCAGATTTACAGGAATTGTCATCAGATCCGAGAGATACATCCCTAGAGGATCTTCAGTCTTACTACCCGCTTTAAAAGCTGTAGTTGGTGCAGTTGGACAAACTAAAACATCCACTTGCTCAAAGGCTTTTTGGAAATCTTGAACGATTAAAGTCCTAACTTTCTGAGCTTTCAGATAATAGGCATCATAGTAGCCAGCCGACAGGACATATGTACCAATCATGATCCGCCGCTTCACTTCAGCGCCAAAACCCTGTTCGCGGGTATTTTCGTACATGCTTAGCAAGTTCTCAGCATTCTCGTCACGGAAGCCATACTTCACGCCATCGTATCGGGCGAGGTTGGCGGATGCTTCTGAGGGCGCGATGATGTAATAGGTGGGCAGCCCATAGCGGAACCGAGGACAGGAAATTTCATAAACCTCTGCGCCAATACTCTCGAAATGCGCGATCGCTTTCCTCACCGCAACTTCAACTTCACTATCCAAGCCTTCTCCAAAGGTTTCCGTAATTACACCGACCTTTTTGCCCTTGAGTGATTGAGTTAAATCTGGTGTTAACAAAGCTGCGTAATCAGGAACTGCGGCGTTAATGCTGGTGGAATCCTTGGGATCGTAACCTGCGATCGCACCCAAAAATATCGCCGCATCTTCAACGGTGTTGGCAAAAGGTCCTATTTGATCCAGAGACGAAGCAAAAGCAACTAACCCAAATCGCGAAACTAATCCGTAAGTCGGCTTTAGACCAACTACGCCACAATATGAAGCAGGTTGACGAATCGATCCACCTGTATCGGAACCTGTGGCAATTATGCATTCACCACTAGAGACAGCTGCTGCCGAGCCACCCGAAGAGCCACCAGGCACATAATCAGTATTCCAAGGATTCGAGGTCATTGCGATCGCCGAATTTTCAGTGGAGCTGCCCATCGCAAACTCATCGAGGTTAGTTTTGCCAACCATCACGGCTCCAGCCGATCTCAATTTGGCGGTAATTGTCGCTTCGTAAGGTGGGACAAAATTTTTCAGCATTTTGGAGCCGCAAGTGGTGGGCATTCCCTTGACACACATATTATCTTTCATGCCAAGCGGAACCCCAGCAAGCGCTGGTAAAGTTTCACCTGCGGCGATCGCCGCATCGATGACTTTTGCCTGTGCGATCGCCACTTCTGGCGTAACAGTAACAAAACTATGTAATTTTGGCTCTAGCCGATCGATGCGATCTAAAAACTCTTGAGCAATTTCGGTTGCTGATCGCTCTTTATTGATTAAGGTTTGGCGAATTTGGGCGATCGAAAGCATAAAGAATCTAGTACGTTAGTGGGCAAGATTTTAAGTATATAGCGAAAAAGTAGAGAGGTTGCTAAGCAACCTCTCTACTTTTTCGCTATAGCTGCTATAGCTTTTGTAGCAAAAATAAATAATTTTCTGGACAAGTGCGAAGAAAGCAAATACAATATACCCGCAAATTAAGGTACGTTCGCACCGCTTGGAGGTCATTATTCCTGAACCGCTAACCCTGACTGTGAGTTTACGAGGCAGCCGCGAAGTCAAGGACACCTATCAATTGATCCGCCTCACAGGTCTTCTAGACGCTTTTTCTGAGCCAGCCTTTAAAAAGGTGATAGGCAAATGCGTCGAGGATGGACCATTTAACGTGATTTTAGATCTGTCAACCATTGATTTTGTCGATAGCTCTGGACTTGGAGTTTTAGTACAAATGGCAAAAAAAACTCAAACTTTGAGTGGCACGCTCCAAATTATTACCAACGCTAGAGTCACGCAAACTGTCAAACTGGTTCGATTAGATCAGTTCCTGTCCCTTCAGACATCTATTGATGAAGCGCTTGCCAAGCTTAACCAAACTAAAAAAGACTAAGTTAAAAGCCAGTAAAAACAATCAAATAGATCAACATATCGATTAAGCTCAAAAAGTGTAGACACTCAATTTAAACTTGATGATATTTTTCACTCAAAGATGACGAAAGTTTAGGGGGCAAATTTTCCAAATTTGATGTAAACATCAAAATAAAATTGATCGCTTAAATGAACTTGATATAGCGCAAACTACTGATAAGTACCTCGGCATAAAAAACAGAGCCAAGAACTGTACCGCCCGATACGCGGGCGGTACAGTTCTTGGGGTTTTATATTTAATTTTGCCTAGCTACCTTAATAACTCCAAATATTTTGCAAGAATTCACCTTTGCTGTTTTTTTGCCAAATATTTGTTTGGGGAACCTCCACGGAGTTTGTACTAAAACAGTTTTAGAGCGCTCAAACCCTAGTTACGACACTTGTTTTTAGTGGCAGCCACCAAAACCTATTCTCAGTAATTGGAAGTCCTGCTATGATGTTCATAAGACAAAATTTATACACATTGATGGGCAAGCTACGCTTGCCCATCAATGTCTTAAAGTAAATGTAAATATTAAATGTCTGATAAATACCTAAACATTTTGTCCAGCCCCAACGAAAGTAATCAAATTATTCTGTAATGGCATTATCCTGTAATGTCTCTTAGCCCAATCGTTGAAAATATCGCTGAGATCCCAGCCTCTGCTCTAGCCTATATTGGCGATGCTGTGTATGAAATGCAAATACGGCTTCATTATTTACTGCCGCCACGCACAGCCAAACAGTATCACCAGCTTGTAGTTAGTCAAGTTAGAGCCGAGCAACAAGCAAAACTTCTCGAAAAACTTGATCTCACAGATTTTGAGTCCGATCTAGTAAGACGCGGACGCAATGCTGCGGGATCTGCCCCACGTAAAGTTGATCCCAAGATTTACCAAAGTGCTACAGGATTTGAAGCTTTGATTGGTTATCTTTACTTAACCGATCGCGATCGCCTCGACCAAATTTTTACACAGCTACTTAGCCACATCGATACCCCAGCGCCGCCATGACAACGCAACCTAGACTAAAATCCAAATCCGACAAGAATTCTGATAGAGACGGAGATAGAAGTTACGAAAAACGCTTCGACAAGTCTTTTGATAAGTATTCAGACAAACGTTCGGATAAACGCACTGACAATCGTACCGATAGCCGTTCCGATAGTCGTCCAGAGAGAAGTACTGACCGATTTGTTGACAAGCCCTACAAATCCGATCAGCCTTACAAGTCATCAGATAGAAATTTTGACAAGCGCTCCGATAGTCGCACTGACTCTAAATATTCTGGCAAATCAGACAAATACTCAGATCGTCGTCCTGAGAAAGGTTTTGACAAGCCATTTGAGAAGCGCTCTGAATCATCTGCGGAGCCAAGATTTGAGCGCAAGTTTGACAAACCTATCGGCAAAAAGTTTGGCGACAAATTCGCTGAGAAGAAATTCGGCGATAAAAAATTCGGTGACAAGAAGTTCGGCGATAAAAAATTCGGCGACAAGAAATTCGGTGGCAAGAAGTTTGAAAAGAGTGATCGCCCTGAGCGTTCTGATCGGGGCGCTGTTCGAGATTTTGGCGATCGAGATTTTGGCGATCGCAATTTTGGCGATCGAGATCGCTCCGCAGTTCCCAACTTTGAGCGCCGCTCTCTGCCGCCAGTCTCGCGTAATGTCGATCCCGATGGCGAGTTAGGAATTGTTGCACCAGTCCATAACCCTGAAAATCCCGATATTGTTTATGGTCGTCATGCAGTTGAGGCGGTACTACAAAGCGATCGCAGCATTAACCGTGTATGGGTAACTGCTCGACTGCGTTATGCACCAGACTTCTTGCCCTTGATTGACGAAGCTAAGGCAGCAGGAGCAGTGGTCGATGAAGTTGACAATACAAGACTTGATCGCATCACTGACAATGGCAGACATCAAGGTATCGCTATTCAGGTTTCTGCTTATGAATATGCCGACCTTGACGAATTAATTGCTAGTGCTAAAGCAAAATCGGCTCAGCCAGTAATTGTCATCGCTGACGGAATCACTGATCCCCATAATTTAGGGGCGATCATTCGCAGTGCTGCTGCCCTCGGCGCACATGCCCTAGTCATTCCCCAACGCCGTGCGGCAGGAATCACCGCCACCGTTGCCAAAGTTGCGGCAGGTACTTTGGAAATCCTTCCAGTCGCCCGTGTGGTTAATCTCAATCGCGCCCTTGAGAAAATCAAGGAAGCAGGCTTCTGGGTTTATGGAACTATGGCAGGTGCAAGCGAAGCAATTCACAAAGCCAAATTCTCTGGCGCGATCGCCTTGGTCATCGGTGCAGAAGATGAAGGTTTGAGTCTGTCAGTGCAAAAAAATTGTGACTTCTTGGTATCTATACCTTTAGAAGGAAAAGTGGAAAGCCTGAATGCGTCAGTTGCCACAGGAATGGCGCTGTACGAGATTTTTAGACAACGTTGGGTGAATACGTTAAACCTGAACAATTTGTCTTGAAGTCATGTTTTAAGTTATATAAAGATATAGAAAGAAGGCTTTAAAGTTAAAGTCTTCTCATTCACCTAAACCATTCACTTTAATTATGTAAAATCATGGGTGGTAACTTGTTTAAGAACATTTTTACATCAATTCTCGAAACTGTTGGATTAGCAGTGTGGGTCGAAATTGTCACCGATTCTCCACATTGCACATACTACTTTGGCCCTTTCGCGAGTGAGTCCGAAGCTGAATCTGCAAAGCTTGGTTTTATCGAAGATCTTGAAGCAGAAGGCTCTAAAGGACTTTCTGTAATGGTTAAGCGCTGCAAACCTGAAAAGCTGACCATTTATGATGATTCAATGGATTTTAAGCTTGACCGTTTTTTTGCATTTAGCGGTCAGACTCTGAAATCACTAAACTGATGAATGAATTAAGGGGCTGAAGCCCCTAATTTTTTGTGAGATAAATGCATAATAAATATCTATGAGAGATTTATTGTTTTTTTAAGCGAATATTTAAGCGAACATATGTTATTTGGACTTGGCAAAAAGTTAACTCTTCCCACATCATCAGATGCTCTTGCGGGAAGACCTTCGGCAATTCCCACCGCATCACATCATTTTGTAAATGGTAATGCGCTGAACCCCCCTTTCCCTGAAGGTATGGAAACTGCTGTTTTTGGCTTAGGGTGTTTTTGGGGAGCCGAACGTAAGTTTTGGCAGCAAAAAGGTATTTATGTTACTGCTGTTGGTTATGCTGCGGGCTTAACACCTAATCCGACTTATGAAGAAGTTTGTTCGGGCATGACTGGACACAATGAGGTTGTGCTAGTTGTGTACGATCCCAAAGTGATTAGTTATGCTGATTTACTCAAAGTTTTTTGGGAATCCCATAATCCCACCCAAGGAATGCAACAGGGCAATGATAAAGGAACCCAATATCGTTCAGGCATCTATGTGTACAACGATGCCCAAAGAAAACTGGCCGAGGATTCGCGGGAAGTTTATCAGGATGCTCTCAAGGTTTCAGGGATGAAGCAGGGCATTACGACGGAAATTCGTGATGCTGGGGAGTTTTATTACGCTGAGGGCTACCATCAACAATATCTCGCCAAGAATCCTGGTGGGTATTGCGGGCTAGGCGGTACAAATGTTTGTTATCCGCCTACTGCCGCGATATAAAAAAGAAGCAGTTTTTTGTGTCGTGGTAAAGCCACGACACAAAAAACTGCTTCTTTTTTATATCGCATCAATCTTGTCTTTTATTAAGATTAAGAAAGATAAGGGTCACCCAAATCTTTTAAGGAGATTTCCAAAAGAATATATACCCATGCGTAGGGGCAGGTTTAGAGGCAAGTCAATGGTTTACCGATAGATTTATTCCAAAACCTGCCCTTACAGGGATTTTATTGACTGGAAATCTTTTAAATTATTGATGACCATGGCTGCGAGTTTTGTGGCCGCTCCTGCTTCACCACATACTTTTTTTAAGCGATCGCGCATTTTTGCTAACTCTTCGGGGCGATCGAGATAAGACAAAATTTCTGTAGCAACTTGAGTCGGTATGAGCTTTCCCCAAAGCTCTGGCACGATCGCTTCACCAGCCCATATATTCGGCCAAGCTAATAACTGACCTCTTTTTTGAATTTGAGAAATCAGAATCCGATTAATTAAAATCCCTAAAACTTTACCCAAAAGTGGCGCTGATGCAATTAGCCCCAGCAATCCATCCCAGCCCACTTTGGTGTCTGCAAAATTGGTGGGCAAAAGAACTAGCATCGGCTGATTGAGCGCTGCTAGCTCGGCAGTATTCGCGCCGACAGTGGTAATGCAGAGTTGGCTGCTTTTGATGAAGTTATGGGCGGGGAATTCGCGATGGATCTTAATGATAGTCCCTTTGGCAGTTACTAAATTTCCATCAAATATATTGGCTGTCGCCCCATCACTATCGGCAGTAGGAAAGCTAATTTGAGTATATTGAGCTAAGGTTTCGGGGGTAGTCGTTGGGGCAAGGATGATCGCTAATTCTAGATCGGGACGTTTTTGTTTGAGAATATCCGCGATCGCCACAACTAGAGGTGCACCGACCTGTAGTTTATGCCCTTTGGAACCAGGCATAAAGCAAATTCTGTTAGCAGGTAATGAGTTTCTCAATGTCTCTTCTTGATTTGATTGATCAATCATCAAATCCCCGATTACTGTTGCTTTTGCTCGAAATTCTGTTGGGATCTTATCGAAAACTGCCTGATTGCGTACTGCGAACAAATCTACCCAGCGAGACCATCGGGCTTCCCATTCTGCATAAATCAAAGTTTTGTAGCCAAGGCGCTTAGCGATCGCGATCGCAAAAAACTGATCTCCACCCAAAAAAACTACGATCCCTTGTTTCGCCCATTCCCAGTTAGGCGTTTTACCCCACAATAAAAAATCAAAAAACTGATCCTGAGGCAATACACGATCTACATTCGGAAAACTTTGGGCAAGTTGGGCTTCCCGTCCACTGGCATTCTGGCATGGTGAGAGGGCGATCGAAATGCGCGTTTTTTGAGGGTTGGTTAAGTCTGGCTGCGATCGCATTGATATTTCTAAGGCTTGAAGAAAGGGAAATACCCATGTCGTTAACTCCCCAGGAGCATTCGACAGAATTAAAATATCTGTAGAAATATCCTTGGTTTGAGGAATGTTAGCCATTGTCAGTAAACCCATAAAGTAGACAGAAAATTTCTCACTCTCTCTACTTTATGGGTTTACTGACAATGGCACAATTAAATATAAAACCCCAAAATCTGTACCGCCCGCTACGCGGGCGGTACAGATTTTGCCTCTGTTTTTTTAATTGTGTCGAGGTACTCATTGCCAGAAATTGAAATGACGGGATCGAATTCACGATAAAATTATGCACTCATAATCAAGTTAAATTAAGAGCTAGTCACTCAGCTTTTTACCCAAATTTTTATAAACGTCACGCATGTGGATTTAAGTAGTTTATTTGATACGCCCAAACCCGTAATTGGGGTCATCCATCTTTTGCCATTGCCTACTTCGCCTCGTTGGGGGAGCAGTCTTAAAGAGGTAATTGATCGTGCTGAGCAGGAAGCTACAGCACTCGCCGCAGGCGGTGTACATGGAATTATCGTAGAAAATTTTTTTGATGCTCCATTTACTAAAGATCGCGTCGATCCTGCTGTGGTCAGTTCCATGAGCCTAGTTGTCCATCGAGTCAAGCAAATGGTTGGCGTTCCTGTAGGCATCAATGTCCTAAGGAATGATGGTCATAGTGCCTTAGCGATCGCTTCCTGTGTTGGTGCTAAGTTTATTCGGGTCAATGTCCTGATGGGCGTAATGGCAACCGATCAAGGCATTATCGAAGGTGATGCCTACAAACTTTTGCGCTATCGCCGTGAACTAGGCTCAGACGTGAAAATCTTTGCTGATGTTTTGGTGAAGCATGCTCAACCCATTTCAGTTCCGCAGATTTCCGCAGCAGTCCACGATACGATTTATCGAGGACTTGCTGATGCGGTGATTTTATCTGGATGGGCAACGGGACATCCACCGACATCAGAAGATCTTCAGGAAGCAAAAATTGCCTGTGGTGATACACCTCTATTTGTTGGCTCTGGCGCAACATGGGATAATGTGCCGCAGTTGATGGAATATGCTGATGGCGTAATTGTCTCTAGCTCACTCAAGCGTAATGGTCAGATTCAACAAGCGATCGATCCGATCAGGGTCAGCCGCTTTGTAGATGCTGTGCGCTTAGATATTGCCAATAAAAAAAATAAGCATGTTGCCGAAGAGCAAATATTGCGATCTCCGCCGATATCGATTGGATAAAATCTATAAAATAAAAGCTAGATGCGCATAACGCCTCTAGTTACAAATCTATTTAGTAGGCAGGTACAAATTGTCAGGAACAGCTACAAGAAAACGATCTGAGCCTTGGTTGCATCGGTGGTCGCGCCCTGCGATCGTCGCTTTGTCCCTATTTGGCTTTTCTCTAACAACTTATTTGACCGTAACTCACTTTTTTGGGCAAAAAGTCGCACTCTGTGATGTCCAAGGAAGTGGCTGTGACTTAGTGCTAAGTAGTGAATACGCCAAGATTTTTGGGATCCCTTTAACAATCTTTGGTGCTTTAGGCTATCTCACCATCGGACTGTTAGCGGGCTTGCCATTGCTCTTAAAAAAAGATGATCCCAAAGCTCAAGCACAAATCAAGGAATTAGCGAATTTCTTGCTGTTTATGGTTTCCTCGTCAACTTTTGTCTTTAGCGGCTACCTGATGTATCTCCTCGCTTCGGGGCAGATCGGTGGACAGCCGCAGGTTTGCCTCTATTGCATATCTTCTGCTGTCACCATGACCACAATTTGGTTGCTAACTATATTCGGTAATGCTTGGAAAGATGTGGGCAATCTCTTCTTTACAGGTGCGATCGTGGCGATCGTTACATTTACAGGAACTTTGGTCGTTTATGGTAGCCAAGGCAAACTCTCGGCTCAGAGTAACTCGTTTGCAGGACGATTAGCTCAGCACTTGACCGCAACCAATGCCAAGATGTACGGCGCATATTGGTGTCCGCATTGTTTAGATCAAAAGAAAAAGTTTGGCGAGGCTGAAAAGTTAATTCCCTATGTGGAATGTGCTCCTAATGCTCCTAATGGGGTAAAGTCCCAAACTGCATTATGTGAACAAAAAGGAATCAAGGGATTTCCCACTTGGGAGATCAATGGAAAGATGCTTTCAGGTGAGCGAACTTTAGATGAATTAGCAAATGAATCTGGCTATACAGGCGATCGCAAATAAATAAAAAAGAGAGTGCAAAGCACTCTCTTTTTTTATAAGCCCCAATAATTTGCGCGTTCTTTGAGCCAGCCATTTCTTCGCCATTTCTCAACAATATCAAATACCCGATCGCGTAAGTCTAGATGCTGTAAACCACGCGGTAAAGCGATCGCTAAACTATGAACCGCCAATGGCTGCCCAATGATTACATAATCAGGATGATCCTTTAGCCATTGCATGAGACTAGTGCGATCGCCCACAAAAGCTTTGACTTTGCCAGATAGCAGAGCATCTAAGCCATCAGCGTAAGAACTTGCACCAATAATCGCCGCTTTGGGGAATTGAGATTGGATAATAGCAATTGCTGCTGAATTCTTAAGAACCCCAATGGCTGATGGTAGCCTCAGTTCTTGAAAAGTTATGTCACGCTTAGCGATCGCGATCGTGCTGTCGGTGTAATAGGGCAAAGAAAAATCAACTAGGCGCGAACGATTTGTGGTGACGGTGATTTGGGCGATCGCTAAATCAACCTGATTGTTTTGTAATGCGGATAAGCGATCGCGATTTTTTAATGGGATTAGCTCAATCGGCATATTTAGCTCATTGGCTAATTCACGAGCAATATCAATTTCTAGCCCTGACAAGTTACCACTGCGATCGCGAAATCCTAAAGGCGGCAAATTATCTTTGACCCCAATAACTAACTTGCCTCGTTTTTGGATTTTATCGAGAGTATTTATTTCTGGAGTTATTAATGAATTTGTTTCTGCGGCGATAGCCAAATTATGTGGTTGAAGCGCCTTGAGATAATTCCCGCCATCAAACAAGGAAATTATTGCGATCGTTGCGAAGGCAAAAGTATTACTCTGGTTTTTTTTCACATCTCCTCCCTAAAATCTCAAAAAACCCAAAAAAGAAAAAAGCGGCGCTGAGCGCCGCTTTTTTCTTTTTTGGGTTTAAACGATCGCTTTTGCTTTTTCTACAATTGCAGTAAAAGCATCAGGATCAAGAATCGCAATCTGAGAAAGCATCTTACGATTGATCTCAATATTAGATTTCTTCAACAACCCTGCAAATTTGCTATAGCTCAAACCTTGTTGGCGAGCCGCAGCATTAATGCGGGTAATCCAGAGACTACGAAAATCGCGCTTCTTCTTGCGGCGATCGCGGTAGGCATTACGCAGAGCTTTCATTACCTGCTGGTTAGCAGTGCGGAACAGCTTAGAGTGCGATCCGCGAAAGCCCTTGGCTAATTTCAGTACTTTGTTGCGGCGCTTCCTAGCTACGTTACCGCGTTTTACTCTCGTCATGGCAGTTCGTTAATTATCGTTAAAATCGGTTATTTTCACTTCTAGCAATGTCTATCTCATCGATAGCAATCACTAGGCGTAAGGCATCATTGCACTTACTCTGTCATTATCAGTCTCATCAACTATAGCCATTTTACCCAATCTGCTCTTACGAACAGTTGGCTTATGCTCTAGTAGGTGATTGCGACCAGCGTGGCGGCGAGCAAACTTGCCGCTACCCGTCACCTTGAATCGCTTGGCGGCAGATTTACGAGTTTTGAGCTTAGGCACTTCTTTCTAGTCCAAATTTTTGACCTTTACGAGTGTACCATAAGGTAACGCGATATGTTGAATTTGGCGTGAAATAATATGGCACAACCTATAAAACTTAAGTATGGAATCTAATTCAGAAATTAAGACAAAACGCCGCGTGTTTATCAGTACAGGGGAAGTTTCAGGCGATTGGCATGGGGCGATTTTGATTGAGGGGCTGCGAGAACGTGCTGCCCTAAGAGGGATCGAATTAGAAATCGTCGGACTTGGTGGAGATCGCATGGCGGCGACAGGGATCAAGGTGCTAGGAAATACGGTCGGAATTGGTTCAATTGGGATAGTTGAAGCGCTACCTTATATTTTGCCAACCCTGAAGGTGCAGCGAGATGCAAAACAATGGTTAAAAACTTCTCCGCCCGATGTGGTAGTGCTAATCGATTACATGATGCCCAATCAAAGTATGGGGCATTATGCTAAACACACATTAAAGATCCCCGTCATCTATTACATCGCTCCTCAAGAATGGGTTTGGTCATATAACGACAAAAACACGAGGGCGATCGCTGATTTTACGGATAAATTATTGGCAATTTTCCCGCAAGAAGCAGTTTTTTACGAGAAGCAAGGCACAAACGTACAATGGGTCGGACATCCATTTGTAGACCTAATGGCAAGGATTCCCGATCGCATGGAAGCACGTAAGCAACTTGGTATCGCTGATGATGATTTGGTGGTGACTTTACTTCCAGCTTCTCGTACTCAAGAATTGCGATCGGTCATGCCGATTATTCTGGCAACCGCTAAAATCATCCAAACGAAGTTACCCCATGTCAAATTTTGGTTGCCGCTATCTTTAGAGCGCTATCGCCCCGAAGTTGAGAAGTTACTTAAGGAATATGACATCAAAGCCACAATCATTTCCGCAAAGTCTCAGATTGCAATTAGCGCGGCTGACTTGGTGCTGAGCAAATCAGGAACTGTGAATTTAGAGACAGCTCTTCTCAATGTGCCGCAGGTAATTTTATATCGAGTCAGTAATGTTACGGCTTGGATCGCCCGTCATGTGCTGAAGCTAAAACTACCATTTATTTCACCCGTGAATTTAGTCAATATGGAATCAGTCGTGCCTGAATTTGTCCAAACTGCGGCGATTCCCGAAGCGATCGCGGAATGTGCATTAGATTTATTAATCAATCCTCAAGCAAGGCAAACTATGCTGGATGGATATGCCAGAGTAAGAGAAAGTTTAGGCGAAAAGGGCGCGATTAAACGTGTTGCTGATTCGATTCTTGATTATCTATAGCTTGATTGTCTATAGAAAGATAGATAGAAAAACTTCGTTATGAACTACCAAACCTCTCGCCGCCAATTTCTAGCTGGTGCTTCTAGAGCGATCGCTTTAACAAACAGTCTAGTGACGGCTGGCGAGACTGCTGCCCAATCATCTAATCAGACGTGAATTCAACGAACTACAAGCAAATAGGAGGAAGAGCAGACAATCCTTTGACCTGAAGATCCAAAGCAGGTTTAGTCTCGCGATAGGGATAAGCAACCAAACTAGCCAAAAGGCTAGCGAGAAAATTGAAAATACTGCGATGCCTTGAATGCTCAATCTGAGAAATGTTTTTCAGTTGCCAATTTTATCTAGTTCGGCGATCGCCTTTTTGACAATCATGTCTGGCAGAGGAACATATCCAAGTTCAGAACCCATTGCTTGTCCCTGTGTCAATCCCCACCGCAAGACATCTTTCAGTGCTTGCGCCTGCTTGGGATCGTCATACTGCTTATAGGCTAGTACCCAACTATACGTGACAATTGGATAGGCATCATTTGTTTCAGGGTCAGCTACAGAACCGCGAAAATCGTCAGACAATTTGATAGTGGCGATCGCCTTGGCAGTTGCATCTTCCGTTGGCAGAGCAAACTGTCCCATTCTATTTTCTAGCGCAGCTGTGGCAAGTTTCAACTGTTTGGCAAAAGCATATTCCACATAGCCAATTACGCCTTCTCCTTGCTGTATTTGAGCGCTAATTCCCGAATTATCCTTGATACCAACGCCCGTCTTCCAAGAAACGTTAAGCCCAGTTCCTACTGCACTTTGCCACTCAGGACTAATCGCGCTGAGATGGGCTGTAAATGCTGCGGTCGTACCGCTTCCATCAGAGCGATGAACTACGGTAATTGGCAGATCTGGAAGCGTAACGCTTGGATTAAGAGCGGCGATCGCGGGGTCGTTCCATTTTTTAATCTTGCCTAAAAAAATAGCTGGGAGAACTTGCCGTGATAGCTTTAGTCCAGTCTTTACCCCAGGAATGTTGTACACAACTGCAACACTACCCGCTACAGATGGAATAAGAACTACGCCGCGATTGACTTGAGAGATTTCTTTATCAGTAGGAGGAACTTCACTCGCACCAAAGTCTACTGTTCCCGAGAGAAACTGCTGAATTCCTGCAGCGCTACCTACTGGTTGGTAACTGATTTGCACGTTAGGGTTTTTAGTGTTGTATTCCTTAAACCAGCGCAAATACAAGAATGAAGGAAAGGTTGCTCCCGCCCCATATAGAGAAATTGCGGTGGCAATTGCTGACGGTTTAGATTCGGGGGCTTGAGTATTAGTCTCCTTAGGATCGGGAGGCTTTCCTTGACAAGCCTTTAGCGCGATCGCTAAGGGGATGGCTGACATTAGGAGAAATCCGCGACGGGATGAAACAAATCTGAAAGACACAAATAACCTAACTGTAGATTTTGGATAACAATACTACGATCTGTCAGCAAAGAAAAGGCTCATCGCTACAGGCGATCGCGCGTTAAAAATCTCGCTGTGATGCTGAGCGTTAAAATTAGGGCGACAACTACGAGAGCCGCCGTCCAAGCCAACGATTGATGGTTAGGATAAGGCGACAAGGCAAAGTTATAGATCAGCACGGACATTGATGCAACAGGCTTCCATAATCCATTGAATCCATACTGGCTGAACAAGGCAGTAAATAGCAATGGAGCCGTTTCACCAGATGCCCGCGCGATGGATAGAACTACCCCAGTGGCGATCGCTGGCGATGCATCTGGTAAAATTATAAATACAATAGCTTGGAGCGGACTTGCTCCTAGAGCATATGCCCCTTCACGCAGTTCTAGAGCCACAGCTTTTAATCCTTCTTCTGCAGTCCGCACTGTAATTGGCAACATTACTACCGCTAGGGCTACTCCCCCTGCGATCGCCGAAAAAGTTCCTGTAGTGAGAACAACTAAGGCGTATACAAAAAGACCGCAGAGAATTGATGGCACTCCACTCAAAATTCCATTAAAAAACCTAACCCATTGCGATAGAGCATTACCTCGCCCAAATTCAACCAAATAGATCGCCGTCCCAATTCCTAATGGTGCGCTTAATCCCGCACCTATTCCCACCATTAATAAGGTTCCCTCAATCGCATTGCGGAAACCTCCACCTAAGTCTAACGGCGGCGGCGGGAATTCTGTAAATGCCGCGACATCAAAACGCGATACTCCTTGCCATATCAGACTCGCAAAAATCGATCCAATTGCCAAAACAGCAATCGATGTTCCCAAAATTATCCCGAATGTCAACAGCCAAGTTCCAATTTTGCGCCGCAGCGGATTTGGCTGCCACAGTCCTAATTGTCGATTGGATGGAATGCGATCGCGAACTGTTTTAACACAATAACTTCCTATGATCTGCAAAAATGTTAAATTACCGTATTGCTTAGCTAAATCCTGAATTAGATGGAATGAACTTATAAACCAGTTAGCCACAACATTGACGAACAGCGTCAACACCATTAGCACTAGTGCAGCATAAAGCAATGCCGACACCTGAATTCCACGCGCTTCTGAAAATTGATTGGCAATTAAGGCGGCGATCGTAGAGCTAGGAGCCAGCCACGACCATTGAATTTGATTAGCATTACCAATCAGCATCACAGCTGCCATCGTTTCGCCGATCGCCCTACCAAGTGCAAGCACTGCCGCACCGACGATTCCAGACAAACCCGCAGGAATCATAATTCCTAAAATAAACTCCCAACGATTTGCTCCAAGGGCAGCTGCTCCCAAACGCAACTCTAATGGGACTGAGGCTAGCGCATCGCGAGATAGCGCAACCACAATGGGCAAAATCATCAGCGTCAGCACCAAGATTGTTGGCAATAGCGAGCGATTAGATGGAACTGTGCTAAAAAAAGGGATCCATCCCAAGTTTTGATGCAGCCAAAGAAGCACGGGCTTCATTATCGGGGTCAGCGTAAAAATCCCCCAAAGACCATAGACAACACTAGGAATAGCTGCAAGTAACTCGATCGCAAAAGAAATTGGTACGCGAATGCTTTTAGGTACAAAATTTTCATTCAAGAAAATCGCAATGCCAACTCCCATAGGAATTGCTAGTGCTAGGGCGACTATAGAACTGACTAGAGTTCCATAGATCTGAGGCAAAATTCCATAAATGTTGCGGACTGGATTCCATTCTGTCGTGAAGAGAAACCCTAACCCAAATTTTTGAATCGCAGGAATAGCCGCGATCGCCAGTTCGACAGCGATCGCGGCAACAATGACGACAATCGCGATCGCCATTCCTAGAGTAACCCAATGAAATACCAAGTTCGACCAAAGAGAAGCTCTATTGCGGGTCAAATAATTTGGGATAGAGACTTTAGGCACGACATAGATCGGCGCTTAAGCGACTTTCACAGCTAGAACGTTCTGATGCACTCAGATCTTCCATTTTGACATCACGACGCAATACCATGCCATTATGACCAGAGATAAAGCGGGGAAGCTCCTCAAACTTAATCAGTTGCATGGTTCGCATGTCATAGGTAGTATAGGTTGTAAGTTCAGGAGATGCAAAGTTGATATCCATTACAGTTAGAGATTTTCGTGGTGGCAGACGACTGTCAATATAAGGACGAGGTCCCGCACCGAGAATTCCCATATGTAAAAGCTGGAGCTTGCCTTTATGAGCGGGATAGTATCCGTGATGGTGTCCGCTGATATAGGTATGCACCTGATTTCGCTCTAGCATCGCCCGTAACTGTTCGGTATTTGCCATGACTTCACCAGGATCATTGCGCCCAACCGTAATCGCATAAAGAGGTAAGTGTCCCAATAAAATCTTGATTTTTGCAGATTTAGCTTCAGGGCTTTGCAACGCCTTCTCCACCCAATCCAGTTTGTCTTTGGGAATCATATCGGACGAACCATCCCAAACCAGAAAGAAAATGTCTTTGTGTTTGAAACTATAGTAGAAAGGAAACTCATTGCGATCGACAAATTCCACTCCGGGATTGTGCGCTGGATCGTTCCAATATTTAGAAGCGACCTTCCTTTCTTTGTCAAACAAAAAACCACCCGATATACTTCTAGCGCTAGATGCATCGTGATTTCCCATCGTAAATCCGTAGGGCAGTTTTGCCTTACGCAATGGAGATGCCACATGGTCGTCAAAGGCTCCCCACATCGCTTTCATCTGCTCTTCAGTCAGGGAAGGATATTGTCCAGCTACCATGTCGCCACTACATACCACCATATCTGGCTGCCAAAAGGGAAGTAGGGCAACACCCTTATCGACTTCTGGATCGTAATCAGTTGAACCATAGGCGCTGTTAAGATCGCTGATTACTACCAGTCGTACATCACCCCTTGGTGGATTATAAAGTCCATTTGGACCAGCGCTGTCAACGATCGCCTTTGTTGCTGGAGGAAGTGGAGTCTCTTTTGGGGCAGACTCAACAGCTTTTGGATTTGCAGTTACTGACGGGGTGGGAGAGGTAGGGGTTGATGTAGAGATCAAACCAGTTTGACATGCATGGAGCGCCAACACTATGGCAAGACCAGCCAACATACCAAGGAAAATTCGCAAAGACGATCGCCAAAACTGCATGATTTAAGTTGAAAGTTCAACGCGAACTACATAAGGATTCAAGTTAAATTAAGCATATAATCCATTTCTTTGCAACATAATCCAAACCGCAACAGTAATTCTCCTTATCAAAATTGGTTTCATAATGAGAATTGCTGAAACCGCAAATCTTGCTTTACAGTAATTTTCGATCAAAAATGTCGCTAAGCAATACCTTCACTCTTAAGATTTGGGAACCTAGATCTTTGTCGTTGCTGAAAATGTAACCACTCTAAATCCTATTTTATCTAGGTGATATTTTAAGAACAGCAAAAATAACAATATCGTAAAAGCAAAGGTTCGTAAGGATTATATGCGTCACTTAACTACATTTGTTCTCAGTCTTGCTTTTTGTGTTCCCGCGATCGCAACGATCGCACCTGCCGCAAAGGCGAAAGAATCTTCTGCAAAGTATTCCGAAATCAAAAATGAGCGGGTTCTCACGGTCACAGGACGTGGTGAACGCTCTGTCAAAACCACTAAAGCGAGAATTCAGCTTGGTGTAAATGTGGAAGGAAAAACTGCGATCGCCGTCCAAGAAGAAGTTGCGCGTCAAGCTAATAGCATTGTCGCGCGCTTGCAGCAACTAAATGTTGAGAAATTACAAACCACCAGCATTCAGCTCAATCCCAAGTATGTCTATGAAAATAATCGCCAACGCCAAGAAGGTTTCACGGGACAGACTAGTGTGAGTTTTGTAGTCGCGATCGATCAAGCTGGTTCAGTCCTTGATGCGGCTGTTAACTCAGGTGCAAATCTAATTGAGCAAATTAGCTTTGTCGCCACCGATGCCGAGTTAAATGCCGCTAAGCAATTCGCGCTCCAAGATGCGATTAAAGATGCTCAAACTCAATCTAATACGGTTTTGAGCGCCTTAGGTTTTACGCCCAAAACCATAAAGACCATTAATATTAGTGATTCAGCGATCGCTTATCCAGTTCCACAGCCACGCATGGACACATTTGCCAAAGCTGCTAGCTCCGTGCCAATTTTGGCTGGCGAGCAGAAAGTCGAGGCTTTAGTGACTTTGCAAATTACTTACTAAGTCCCTAATTAAAAAAGACAAATCGCCCGCTAAGCGGGCGATTTGTCTTTTTTGGTTTTAAGATTTCTTTTGCCTAACTGCTTATACTAATTCTCAAAGTGGCGTTGCCATCAGCAATTCTCATTATGAAACTGATTTTGGTGTTTCCAGCGCCTTTGGCGCTGGAAACACCAGAATCGGTTTTTTGAAAGCACGCCTAAGGCGTGCTTTCAAAAAACCGATTTGTATAATGAGAATTGCTACGTTTCCACTTTGAGAATTGGTATTAAGGGGCTTTACGCTTTAGAATAGCTTGAGATCTAATCTGACCTGTTACATGCTTGACTATATCCGTGATGGCAATGAAATTTATCAAAAGTCCTTTGCCACAATTCGCGCTGAGGCTGATTTATCAATTTTGCCACAGGACTTAGAAGTAGTTGCTGTGCGTTTAATTCATGCCTGTGGGATGACAGATATTGTTGGAGATCTTGGCTATTCTGAAGATGTGGTGAAAATTGGGAGGGCAGCGCTGAAAAATGGCGCAAATATTCTCTGTGACGCGCAAATGGTTGCTAATGGAGTCACCCGCAAGCGCCTACCAGCCAATAATCCTGTAATTTGCACCTTAAATGAGCCTGAAGTGCCAGAAATTGCTAAAACAATTGGCAATACACGTTCAGCCGCCGCAATGGAACTATGGAGATCGCATATTGAGGGATCGATCGTAGCGATCGGTAATGCACCAACGGCACTATTTCGATTATTAGAAATGCTAGATCAAGGTTTGCCCAAACCAGCCGTTATACTAGGATTCCCCGTTGGTTTTGTCGGTGCGATCGAATCAAAGGCGGCTTTGGCAGCAAACAGTCGTGGCGTTCCCTTTTTGACTATTCATGGTCGGCGTGGGGGGAGTGCGATGGCAGCCGCAGCCTTGAATGCATTAGCGATGGAGAATGAGCTATAGCAATGTACTTGATTTGTCAGTAAGGGTAATTCATGAATTGCCCTTACTGGTTTAGCTAGGCAAGGAAAAGATTCTCACACACATGATTTAGGATTGTTAGTATGAACCCAGTTGAAGAAGTGATTGCAAAAAAAGGAAACTTGTATGGCTTGGGAATTGGGCCAGGCGATCCAGAGTTATTGACTATTAAAGCGCATCGCATTTTGACTTCAGTTCCTGTGATCGCCTATCCGACTATGGAAAGCGGCAAAGTTTTGGCTAGGGCGATCGTTGCTGATTTTATTCGCCCTGAGCAGATTGAAGTACCAATGCCACTTCCATTTAGTGTCGATCGCTCTTCACAGCCCTATTACGACATTGCTGCCGAAAAGATCGCCAAACATTTAGAAGCAGGGCGGGATGTGGCGGTATTATGCGAAGGCGATCCGATGCTCTACGGCTCGTTTATGTATATTTTCAATCGTCTATCTGACAGGTTTCATACAGAAGTCATTCCAGGAATATCTTCTACTTTTGCCAGTGCCGCAATGTTGGGCGCTCCCCTTACATATCGCAATGATGTACTGAGTATCATGCCTGCAACTTTAGAAGCTAGTATTTTACGCGATCGCCTAGCAGTTGCCGATGCGGCGATCATCATCAAATTAGGTAGACATTTCGCTAAAGTTAAGTCAGTTTTAGAAGAATTAGGATTATTTTCTCGCGCCCTATATATTGAACGCGCCACAATGCCCAATCAAACGATTAAAGCGATCTCCTCAGTTGTTGCCGATGAAGTTCCCTATTGGGCGATCGTCATGATTCCCAGTCAAACTAATCCGCAATAAAAAAGAAGCAGTGCTTTGCACTGCCTCTTTTTTATTGGGATTGACTAATTGTTAGGAGAACCTGTGGTTGGCATTGGTGTTGCAGAAGGAGTCACAGCCTTTGGAGGTGCAGCTGGTGTTGCTGTCGGTTGGGCTGTTACGGTTACTGCTGGTGCTGGTGCTGGTGCTGGTGCTACAGGCTGAGGCTGTACAGTGATCTCAACCTTGGGAGTTGGTTGCGAAGTTGCAGGACTTACTTCTTTAATAGTTGTGTTATTCCGTTCGATTATTGTTGATTTGTTTTCTTTCACAGTATCAACTGCACTCGGTACTAAGATCGGTGTTGCTACTGGGCGGTTGTTTAGGAAGTATGCGATCGCTCCTCCACCTATCGCTAAGAGAAGTATGACACTGACAATTACGGCAGTAGAACTGCCATCGTTGTTGACTCTAGTCTTGTGTTCTTCAGTAACTCTGTATCCGTTCACAGGAGTATTTGAGTCAGATGTAACTTTTCTACTTGTGATTTCTTGATCTCTTTCATTAGGCATGATTTTTAATATAACTCTTAGTAATTGTTTAAGCTGGGCATTGCGACGTATCGCAAGTAATTGACTAATTGTTTGGAGAACCTGTGGTTGGTCTTGGTGTTGCAGCGGGAGTGGCAGCCTTTGGAGTTTCGGCTGGTGCTACAGGCTGAGGCTGAACAGTGATGTCAACTTTTGGGGTTGGTTGCGAAGTTGCAGGACTTACTTCTTTAATAGTTGTGTTATTCCGTTCGATTACTGTTGATTTGTTTTCTCTCACAGTGTCCACTGCACTCGGGACTAAGATCGGTGTTACTGGGCGGTTGTTTAGATAATATGCAACTGCTCCTGCGCCTACAGCTAAGAAAAGCAAGACGATAACAATCACAGCGTTAGAACTGCTATCATCTTTGACTTTAGTCGTGCGTTCTTCAGAAACGTTGTATCTGTTCAATGGAGTATTTGAGTTAGATGTAACTTTCCTACTTGTGATTTCTTGATCTCTTTCGTCAGGCATGATTTTTAATAAAACTCTTAGTAATTGTTTAAGCTAGGCGTTGCGACGTATCGCGAGTAATAACTACGCTGACTTAATCAGGCGTAGCCCAAACAGGAGGACAACAGCGCCAATCGTGGCAACAATCAAACTACCGAGTAGTCCGCCGCCAGTAGATAGACCAAAGGTGCTAAATAAGAAACCACCGAGCAATGCGCCAATGACACCGACAACGATATCTCCCACCAACCCAAATCCACCACCTCTCATCAGTTGTCCTGCTAGCCAGCCAGCAGCTAGACCGATCAAAATAAACCAAAGAAAATTCATACAATTCCATCCTTTTTATTAGTCATTGCAGTTTTCAACTTATTTCACTGATGTTACGTGGAACCCTCATCCCCCAACCCCTTCTCCCGCAGGAGAAGGGGAGTAAAACCCATATTATTTCTTGTTCCCCTCTCCTGCGGGAGAGGGGCTAGGGGTGAGGGCTGTAGAAACTTCCACGTAACATCAGTTATTTCAACATGTCTTTAAGTTTACCTTTGGCATCTTCCATTAAATTGCGAGTCTTCGATTCCATTTGTTTTGCCTTGCCAGTGACTTGGTCTCGGCTATCGCCTGTGACGTTACCGATCGCCTCTTGAGTTTTACCTTCGATATTTTTGGTAGCAGCCTTGACCCTTTCTGGTAACTTCACCTTGCCTCGAATATCTTCAGCCGCATTACGAACATCGGCTTCAACTTGTTTCGCCTTACCAGCAATTTGATTTTGGGTATCACCCATAACATTGCCGATCGCTTCTTGAGTTTTACCTTCAAGATCTTTGGCAGTTGCTTTAACTTTCCCCATTGTGGCGATCGCTGTATGAGGATAATTAACTAGCTGCGTGAATGATTGTTCCGCCGAACTATTCTTAACAGCAAGCCCAAAGACTAAGGTAAATGAGAGGATTGAAATTAATCCAATCTTTAATAATGATCGATAAATTTGCGAAATCATTTCAGTTCTCCAATTACTCTCTAAAAAATGTATTGTTTGGGATTTAATTTATCTAGTTAAATAAGTAGTCCCTAAGGAATGCCTTATCTTGTTAGATACAGGAATAAAGACGATTTTTTGATGATTAAAAATACAAAAAATCTTGGATCGTAATTTTTTAGTTAATTAGATTTAATCAATAGCATTTTTGACATCTTTCGCTTTATTCTTTACAGATTCAGCTACATTTTTAGCTTTTTCTTTAACAATGTCAGCAACATCTTTAGCTGCATCTTTGACATCTTCAGCTGCATTGCGAACATTTGCTTCAACCTGCTTTGCCTGACCTTCAGACTGCTTTGAAGAGTCATGAGTGATATTGCCCACAACTTCTTCAATTTTGCCTTCAATATTTTTGGCAGCCGCTTTAGCTCTTTCTGGTAAACTCATAATTAATGTCCTTTGTTTTTAATTCACAAATTCACTTTTGCAGCCGCGTGATTGATTTATTGAGTGAAATGAGTAACTTGATTAAATACGACATAAAATTTAACAAAGAGGATTTAACCAATATGATAGAGATCACCAGCCTTTCCAAAATATTTATTACTCAATCAGCCTCGTAATTAAGCAATAATTTCTTTATTCCTAGTTTTGTTTTTTAACCTTGATATAGAGAATGTTAGCTATGGCGAAACAAAATGGCGTGATGATGCAGTATTTCCACTGGTACATGCCCGACGATGGTAGTCTGTGGAATCAGGTGGCTGAAAAAGCTGATGAATTAGCAAAAATAGGTATTACATCCCTTTGGTTACCACCTGCTTACAAAGGTACGGCTGGAGGTATGGATGTGGGGTATGGCATTTATGACTTATTTGATCTTGGCGAGTTTGACCAAAAAGGCTCAATCAGAACCAAATATGGGACTAAAGACGAATATATTCGCGCCATTAAAGCCGCACAGAAAGTAGGAATTAATGTTTATGCCGATGTAGTGTTTAATCACAAACTAGGGGCCGATCGCGAAGAAGAAATGGAAGCGACTCCATTTAGCATGGAAAATCGGAATCAGGCGATCGGCGAGTATCAACACATCAAAGCTTGGACTCACTTTACTTTTGAGGGTCGCAAGGGCAAGTATTCGACGATGGAATGGCATTGGTGGCATTTTGATGCGATCGATTACAACGTTTATAACGAAGGTGAAGACGCTATCTATTTGCTTAAGGGTAAATCCTTTGATAAGGACGTTGATCTCGAAAAAGGGAACTTTGATTACTTAATGGGTTGCGACCTTGACATGCAAAACTCGGAAGTCCAAGGGGAACTCAAATATTGGGGGGAATGGGTGTATGACACAACCCATGTCGATGGATTCCGATTTGATGCGGTTAAGCATGTGTCAGCAAGATTCTTTCCAGAATGGTTAGAGCATGTGCGTCATCACGCCAAACGGGATCTATTTGCAGTGGGGGAATATTGGTCTTACGAAGTAGAAGCTTTAAATAATTTCATCGCTATTACCGATGGTAAGGTCGATCTATTTGATGCACCTTTGCACTTTAATTTCCATCTCGCCAGTCAAGCGGGTCAAGATTATGACCTCAGCCAAATTTTTGAAAATACCTTAGTCAAAGATCAGCCGACCCTCGCGGTTACCTTGGTAGAAAACCATGACTCTCAGCCATTGCAGTCCCTAGAATCAATCGTCGAGGCTTGGTTTAAGCCCCTTGCCTACGCACTGATTTTGCTAAGGCAAGAAGGATATCCTTGTATTTTTTATGGTGATTACTACGGCGCACATTACAAGGATTGGGGTAAAGATGGCAATGAGTATGAAATTTGGATGGAGAGCCACCAATGGTTACTTGATAAGTTCCTTTTTGCTCGGCAAACCTATTGCTATGGCGATCAGTTAGACTATTTCGACCATCCCAATACGATTGGTTGGACAAGATTGGGCGATGAAGATCATTCTGGTGGTATGGCGGTAGTACTTAGTAACGGCGAAGATGGACGGAAATGGATGAATGTCGGTCATCCTAATAGTACCTACATCGATATCACTGAGCATGTTGCTGAGCCTGTGACCACCAATGACGAAGGCTGGGCAGAGTTTTGTTGCAATGGTGGCTCAGTTTCTGTATGGCTCAAAAAGTAGAGCTTAGTAGCTAGAGCCAAAAGAGAGTAGCAGCGCTTTGCGCTGCTACTCTCTTTTGTGTTAATTGTGTGCGACAAATCATTGGCGATTTTTGGTAGTCTTATATACATTACTTGGCAATGAATAAATCTATGGCTCTCTATCGTTTAATCTACGTTAGTCAGGCGATCGCAGGACTAGAATATCCCGACTTGGTTGAAATTTTGGAGAAGTCCGAACGTAACAACAAAAAAGTAGGAATTACGGGAATGTTGAGTTTTGGTGATTCGATGTTTTTGCAGGTACTAGAGGGCAGTCGGCGGGTGATTAGCCAAACCTATAATCGCATTCTGCTAGATAAGCGTCATGTTAATGCTGAGCTGATAGATTTCTCGGAAATTGAGCATCGCGATTTTGCTCTATGGTCGATGAAGGTTGTTCAACTTGGTAATCATGCCGAAGTGCGCGACATTATCTTGAAATACTCAAGTTCAGATATATTTTCACCAATCTCGATGACTGGCAAGCAGAGTTTGAATTTTTTGCGTGAATTGACTGAACTTTATCAAAAGGGAGTAGTCTCCTAGAATGCCAAAGAGAAGAAGTATTAGGGTGGGCATTGCCCACCCTAATACCTGCAAGCAGCAACTTGCTGCTTGCAGGTAGCAAATCTATTAAAAAACTCCAATCAAAATGATGAAAGTGAATAGACAAAGCATCCCTAATATCCATGCAAAGATAGTTAAATAGGGAGCATGGTTTAATCGATCTAGATACTGATTAGCTTTTTGGTAACTCTCATCGGAATGTGAAGCAGCAGATTTCATAATTCTTTCTTCCATTATTCCTTAAAAGACATCAACTTTTAATTGCAATGGCTCACAAGGGTTGTAAAGACTGTACAAACAACAGATTGATAAAGCCCCTCTACTTTATAGAGCCATCTACCAGCAAAAGATTAGGCTTCTACAATCATCAAAAGTCATACTCTAATCTTACAACAACACTCAAGAATCTTAGGGATTAGATACAAAGAAATACACTTGACTGGGCTTGGAAGTAGTGTATGCCAATCTTAGTAAGCTCTATAACTTTAGTCAATTTACTCCCTTCCCAGTGAAGAATTAGTGGTGCGCGGCTTCGCCGCGCACCACTAATTCTTCACTTTACAACGTCTATTCTCTCGGTAGGAAGGGAGTAGTTAAGATATAAACTCAAAAAGAGAGTTGCGGCACGAAGCGCCGCAACTCTCTTTTTGGGTTTTGTTTTGTCCTAACTGGCTACAGCTATATGACGGTTTCGGGGGGGCTCTATATTTATAACTTTGCAGCAAAAATCTACATTTTTTAATACTTTATTCATTATTTTGGTTTATAAAATAAACCAAAATAATGAATAAAGTATTAAATAACAACTGGCGGTCTTGATTTAACTGGAGAATTCGGCTAGGATAAAAAGTAAGGAAATATCAATTTATAAACCTGTATTTGGAGGGGTCAATTGCAAAAGAAAAAATCTCTTAAACGCAACCCTACAGATAAGCAACCAGAACAGTTTCAGCAGTTAGACGATCGCGATAAATTACTGTTGCAACTCTTACAAGAAAACAGTCGAACGAGTAATGTAGAATTGGCTCGTCAGCTAAATCTCACCCCACCTGGGTTGCAAAAACGGCTTAAAAAACTAGAAGAAAGTGGTTGCATC
Organism: Pseudanabaena sp. lw0831; assembly: GCF_016584665.1. Lineage (GTDB taxonomy): Bacteria > Cyanobacteriota > Cyanobacteriia > Pseudanabaenales > Pseudanabaenaceae > Pseudanabaena. The sequence continues at coordinate 141,678 of NZ_BBJB01000057.1, read as the reverse complement.
GATGGATACGTAACACTAGTAAATCGTGAGGCATTGGGACTCGATCTGCTCTGTTTTACCCAAGTTACCCTCACCCATAATCAACCAGAATGTGTCGGTCAGTTCTGCGAACGGATGAAGGGGTTAACTGAAGTATTGGAATGCCACCATCTGACTGGAGAATTTGACTATTTATTGAAGGTGGTCGCATCAGATCACCAACAGCTAGAACGATTTCTCAATGAGCAGATCACGCCAATGCCAGGCGTTGAGAAGGTACGCACAAATATCGTACTGAACCAAATCAAATCATCAACTTCTCTGCCCTTCGATACTGAGTCAAATTCTATAGAAATCCAGAATTAACAAGTTCCTATAGTTCCTATAGCCCTGCACTCAAGTGCGGGCTAAAAGCTAAAGTCTGCTGAAGCAGACTAAAGAAATCTTCTAATTAACCCGTTTCAACGGGTTTGAGCTTTCAGCCCGCACTTGAGTGCAGGGCATAAGTATATCACAAGCAACTTCAGATCCCATCTTAGGGGAGGTAGCGACAGTGAAACATATAGAAGGAACGTTATTGGGGTATGAAGGATGCCATCTCTACTATCAAAGCTGGCAACCAGAGGGAATTAGCCATGCGATCGTTGTTCTCATTCATGGCTTGGGTACACATAGTGGCGTATTTCAGAATGTGGTGGACTATTTGGTTCCCCAAGGCTATGAGGTCTATGCCCTAGATTTACGAGGACATGGACGTTCTGAGGGACAACGCGGCTACATCAATCGTTGGCAAGAATTTCGCGAAGATTTACATCTTCTATTGCAACAGATTCGATCGCAACGGGTTTGCTGTTCTTATATCCTTTGGGGACATAGCCTAGGCGGGACGATCGCCCTTGACTATATCTTGCACTATCCTGAAAATATTCAGGGTGCGATCGTGACTGCGCCTGCTTTGAATAAGGTAAATATCTCGAATTTCAAGTTATCTTTGGGGAAATTATTTTCTAACGTATTACCAAGGTTCAGTTTGAAATTGGGGATTCCCCATGAAGGTAATGCCCGAACTCCAGCCGAACAACTTGCTTACGAGCAAGATCCATTGAGACATGAATATGGAACTGCACGTCTGGCGACAGAATTCTCCTCAACCGTAGACTGGATTTACAGCCATGCATCGGAGATTAAAATCCCATTGTTAGTGATGCATGGCAATTCCGATCGCGTCACGCTTCCCGAAGCCAGTCGTGCTTTTTTCCAACGGGTGATCTTTCCTGATAAAGAACATCGAGAATACCCTGATAGCTATCACGATCTCTACGTAGATGTCCATGCTCGCAAAGTATTTACTGATTTAGAAATCTGGCTCGATCGCCATCTAGCTCACGATTTAGCAGGAACGCAAACCTGCCAGTTTTTCTTAGCGAACACATTACAAAATGCGGCTTTAGTTCCTTTAGGACGAACGTTACCTTCGCTGTTAGAAGAAGCTTGTCAACGTAATCCCAATGCCAAAGCTCTTAATCAATGGACAGATCTTGGTTGGCGATCGCATTCCAATCAAGCATTCAAATCGGCAACGGAAACTTTGGCGATGGGATTGCTCGGTTTGGGTTTAGCTAAAGGCGATCGCGTGGCTTTACTGCTGCATAACGATCTCAATTTTGCGATCGCAGATATGGGTTGTCTATTAGCAGGCTTAGTGGATGTACCGATTGACTTGACGCAGACTTTAGAAAATATTTTCTGGGCGCTATCTCATAGTGAAGCCAAGGCTTTGGTGATCGCCAATTTGGATTTACTGAAGCAAATCGCACCATATTTGGGTAAAGCTCCGAATTTGCAGCAAATTGTGATTGCGGAAGTTCCTGATGATTGGCAGCCAACGCGATCGCTAGCTCCAGAATCGGCAGAGGATATACAGAACGATAGCTTGGAATTTACGCAAAATATTCCTGCCCAAGCTTGTCTAGATCTGCATACGTTCCTACATGGAAATCGTCCAGAATTTGCTCCAGAATCTCGCGATATTGCCCTACCTCAATGTTTACAAGTATTTTCACTAAGTGAATTGCAAGCCCAAGGTCAGAGTCGGGCGACCGCGCATAATCTCCAAATCTTGCGATCGCGTTTGAACTCTAGGGATCTGGCGACGATCATCTACATTCCCGCAGAGAATGGCAAACTGGTGGGAGTGATGCTGACCCATGAAAATCTTTCTGGGAACGCTTTAGCCGCTTTTGCGAGTTTAAAGGATATGGAATGGGGTGATCGCGAGGTGGGGCTATCCTTTTTGCCGCTGACCCATGTGTTTGCGCGTTGTCTGTTCTATGGTCATCTGTACTACGGTCACAGCATTTACCTCTCCCATCCCAACCGCGTACTCAGACATTTAAAGGAAGTCCAACCGACAATTCTCGCTTCCATACCTCTGCTTTTAGAGAAGTTCTATAGCAAAATTGTGGAGCGCAGCCAGAAATCATCATCGTGGTGGGAGCAGCAGATTGCGGTCTGTGGGTTGCGCCTAGCGCAACAATATGAGCTAGGACAACAGCCTCGCGGACTGGCAGCTTTGCACAACAAACTGGCGATGCAAATTGCCGATGGATTGGTATATACGCAGTGGCGATCGCTATTTGGCGATCGCTTGAAATATCTGCTCAGTGGTGGAGCGGCGCTAAGTCCCGAAATCGCCAAAGCGTTTAATGCCGCAGGGATACCAGTCTTGCAGGGTTATGGTCTAACGCAGACGGGTGGTGTCGTCTGTTTCAATCGGGTGGACAATAATCGGGCTGGCACGGTGGGCAGTCCGATTCCAGGAGTGGAAATTGCGATCGCTGCCGATGGCGAAATTCTTGTCCGTGGACTGTACGTTACCCCCGACTATTACAAAAATGCAGCAGCTACCGAGGCAGCGATCGATCCGCAAGGATGGCTGCATACAGGCGATTTGGGGGCATTTACTGACAATGGTTTGCTCAAAATCACGGGCATGAAGAAATCTCTGTTTAAGCTCTCCACAGGGAAATATATTGCCCCGCAACCCTTGGAAGAACAGCTAAACAAGTCAGTTCTGATCAAGCAAGCCACGATCGTCGGTTCCGATCGCAAGTTCTGCTCAGCATTGATCTTTGTCAATCTTAGTGCTTTACGCGATCGCGTGCGAGCTTTGGGTTTCCCTGAATTGAGTGTCACCTTAAGTAATGACGAACTGTTCCGTCATCCCTGTATCTTGGCACTCTATCGCGCTGAAATCGATGCAATCAACTGCCACTTACCTTATTGGGCGAATGTCAAGCGCTTTCTGCTGATCGATGCGGAATTGACTTTAGAAAATGGCTTACTGAGGTCAGATCAGCAAATCAATCGGGCTGCGGTAATTGCAAGATTCTCTCGCGAGATCGACATTCTCTATGGAGAGCAGGATGAGAGCAAGCTTAAAAACAGGAACAAGGCGAACAATTTAGAACCTGAAAATGTTCAACTCGATTGTGCTGATTATGATGCGATCGCCTGTCCAATTTTCACGCAGTCGCTCAATCCCCGCTTTACCAATTAGAAAATCGAAGAGATCCCCCTCAATCCCCCTTGTAAAGGGGGAAGAATTTAATTCCCCCCTTTACAAGGGGGATTGAGGGGGATCTAAAGCAACCCCCGCTTTACCAATTAGATATTCACTTTAAGAATTACTTTCCGAGGTCAAAACCTCAAAGAGATCCCCCTCAATCCCCCTTATAAAGGGGAAGGAATTAATTCCCCCCCTTTATAAGGGGGGCTGGGGGGGATCTAAAATCCCCGCTTTCCAAATCCACAGGAGGATTAAGATTATGTTTACGCCATTCCGAACCGTTGCTGTTCTCGGTGCAGGCGTGATGGGTAGCCAGATCGCCGCCCATCTGGCTAATGCTGGTCTGACCGTACATCTGCTCAATCTAGCTTCAAGCACTGGTTGCAAGAATGACCATGTGGAGGCGGCTTATAAGAAAGCGCTGAAACTATCACCACCAATTTGCTTTACCGAGAAAACCTCTCGGCGCGTCATTCTTGGCAACTTTGATGAGCATTTCGATCGCTTAGCCACAGTTGACTGGGTGATTGAGGCAATTGTGGAAGATTTGCCCACAAAGCAAGCCCTGATGGAACGATTGGAAGCGGTGATCCATCCCGATGCAATTATTTCCACGAATACTAGCGGCTTACCAATTCAGGCGATCGCTAAAGGACGCACAAAATCTTTTCGCAGTCGCTTTTTGGGAACGCATTTCTTCAATCCACCGCGCTATCTGAAATTGCTGGAACTGATTCCCACTAAGGACACCGATCCGCAGGTATTAGCGAGAATGCAATGGTTTGGAGAATTGCATTTAGGCAAGGGCATCGTGATTGCTAAAGACACGCCCAATTTCATCGCCAATCGCATTGGGATGTATGCGACGCTGCTAGCCATCAAAGCATGGACTGAAAAAGGTTACACGATCGCCGAAATTGACACCTTAACGGGAACCTTGGTAGGTAGACCCAAATCCGCAACCTTCCGCACTGCTGATCTAATTGGGCTGGACACTCTGACCTATGTCACCGATCATCTGTATCCTGCGATTCCTGACGATGAGAGTCGCGAGATCTTTCAAGTTCCCGAAATTATGCAAAAACTGGTCTCTACAGGAACTTTGGGCGCGAAAACGGGACAGGGCTTTTACAAGAAACAGAAGTCAGCAATTCTTGCCATCAATCCTGAAACCTTGACCTACGAAGCCACTGATGACACTGATTCTTTAGAAGTTACCGCGATCGCCAAATTACCACTTACCGATCGCCTGATTGCTCTGTATCGAGATCGCGGCAGGGCTGGCGAATTCTTCCGTCAAACCATGCTGGAAATCTTGGCGTACAGCTCCCGTCGGATTCCTGAAATTGCTGATAGCCCTCTCGATATCGATCGCGCCATGTGTTGGGGCTTTGGCTGGGAATTAGGGCCTTTTGAGATTTGGGAAGCACTGGGCTTTGAAACAGTTTTGGCAGATATGAGATCGGCAAATATCCTTCTGCCTGAATGGGTAAACATCTTGAGTTCTAAAGAAGGTCAACACTTCTATCAAGAGGATATCCATCAAAATCTGGAAGTCTATCGACATGGACAGGGCTATGTCCCAGTGCCATTGCTACGGGATGCGATCGATCTCGACCTGCTGAAATCGGAACCTAAACTCACAGTATGGCAAAATTCCGAAGCCGCACTGCTCGATCTGGGTGATGGGGTGCTGCTGTACGAATTTCGCTCTAAGGGTAACACGCTCAGTTTCAAAGTGCTTGAAGGTCTATCAGCATCCCTAGATATCTTGATGTCAGATCATTACAAGGGCATGGTCATCGGCAATGGTAGCGATCATTTCTCTGGTGGCGCGAATCTGCTAGAAATGGTCATCGCCGCGCAATCTGGCAACCTTGGCGTATTGGAAAAACTGATTGTAGACTTCCAAAATCTATTACATCGCATTTACTACGCACCCAAACCAATCGTTGCCGCCATCCAAGGGCGAGTTCTCGGTGGTGCTTGCGAACTCGTCCTCGCTTGTCCCCACGTAGTCGCCGCCGCCGAAACCTATATCGGTCTAGTGGAAGTGAGTGTCGGTCTGATTCCAGGAGCAGGGGGAATTCTGCGTACAGTCAAGCGTGCGGTGGAACGTTCTGCCTCAGAATTACCAAGCCACATTCAACCGTTAATCACGCGCGTCTTTGAAACGATCGCGATGGCAAAGGTTTCTTCCAGTGCCTATGAAGCTCAGGAAATGGGTTACTTACCAGCCAGTGCAAAGATTGTGATCAATGGCGATCGCCGTCTAGCGGTAGCAAAAGCAGAAATCCTCCATCTCGATCGCCTTGGCTATCTGCCACCAATCGAGAACAATAGCATCATGGTACTAGGACGTTCTGGTAGAGCCGTCTTGGAACATGAGGCATATCTCTTCCAACAAGGCGGCTATGCCAGCGAATACGATCGCTATCTTGCCAATCGCCTCGCTTATGTGATGACAGGCGGCGAACTCTCGGCTCCTGCCTTGGTTTCGGAACAGTATCTACTGCAATTGGAACGGGAAACTTTCTTGCCACTGTTGGAGCAACCAAAGACGCAAGAACGGATTGCTCATGTTTTGAAAACGAAAAAGCCGTTGAGGAATTAAATCGCCCCCTAGCCCCCAATTCTTGGGGAACAAGAAAATAACAGACTTTCAAAGCCCCCCAGAATTGGGGGGGTTAGGGGGCTAGATAGGTTGAAACGCAGACAGATTAGGTCAATCCGATCTTGATTATGGAGACTAAAACAATGAACGCCATGAATGAAACATATATTGTCAGTAGCGTGCGAACCGCCGTCGGCAAAGCCCATCGCGGCACGCTGAGAAATATGCGCCCCGACGATCTCGGCGAGATCGCCTTGCAAGGTGCGCTGAAAAAACTTCCCAATTTGCCCATTGACAGCATTGAGGATGCCATCTTTGGTTGTGCTTTTCCTGAAGCAGAGCAAGGATTTAATATCGCGAGGGTGATCGCCAGACGCGCGGGGCTTCCCGATACAGTCGCAGGTGCGACGGTCAATCGCTTCTGTGCTTCAGGGTTGCAAGCGATCACTTCGGCATCACAAGCGATTGCTACGGGACAAGCGGAAATAATGGTCGCGGGTGGCGTGGAATCGATGAGTCTGATTCCTATGGGTGGTCATGTGATGCTACCCAACCCAGTTTTGATGGAAAATATGCCTGCTATTTATAGCGCAATGGGACATACCGCTGAGAATATCGCGGAGCAGTATCATATTTCTCGTACTGAGCAAGATGAATTTGCCCTGCGTTCTCACCAACGCGCGATCGCGGCAATGCGATCGGATAAACTCTTGGATGAAGTGATTCCCGTCACCGTTCGCGAAACTCTGTATGTAGATGGCAAACCTGAAGTACATGAAACAGTTCTATCGATGGATGAAGGCGCACGTTTTGATACTAGCCTCGAAGCCTTAGCCCATTTGCCTCCCGCATTTCGTATTGGTGGTACTGTCACCGCAGGAAATACTTCGCAAATGTCCGATGGAGCAGCGGTTTCGATTCTCGTCAGCCACCGCAAAATGATCGAGCTTGGACTGCATCCCCTCGGTCGCATGGTCGGTTTCGCTGTCGCAGGTGTACCGCCAGAAATCATGGGTATTGGTCCAATTCTCGCTGTTCCGAAAGTGCTTGCGCAGGTTGGTCTGACTTTAGCAGACATAGGCTTGATCGAACTGAATGAAGCCTTTGCCGTCCAAGCCTTAGCCGTGATTCGCAAATTGGGATTGGATGAGGATATTGTCAATGTCAATGGTGGTGCGATCGCCTTGGGACACCCCTTAGGCTGTACGGGTGCAAAACTCACTGCCACGCTATTGCATGAAATGAAACGCCGCCACATTCGCTACGGACTGGTGACGATGTGTATTGGTGGTGGCATGGGTGCTGCTGCCGTATTTGAGAATTTAATGACTTAATCCTCTTCGGGGGAGGCAATCGATCATGATTACTTTACCTTTCGCGATGACCATTCCCGTTTTGTTAGCAACACTCGTATTGCTGGGATATATGGGCGTATCCCTATGGCAGTGGTCGCTTTACGGCGCGATCGCCCTTTTAATTTTCAATGCACCACTTGAGATTTGGGGAATTTTCGGTGTGCTGGCGCTAGTCTTCAATCTAACATTGCTACGACGGAATCTTGCTACAGTTCCAATCATGAAACTAATTCGATCGCTCAAACTCTTGCCCAGTATTTCGGCAACCGAACAGGTAGCAATCGAGTCAGGCACCGTCTGGATTGAAGGTGAATTCTTTTCAGGAAATCCTGATTTTCAGTGCATCAATAGCGAACCCTATCCCACCATCGATCCTGAGATTCAATCTTTTCTCGATATCCAAGTCGAAAAAGCCTGTGAAATGGCAACGGATTGGGAAATTCATCGTCGCAAAGATTTGCCTCCCGCTCTGTGGGACTATCTCAAACAAGAACGCTTCTTGGGGATGACGATCCCCAAATCTTATGGTGGTTTGGGCTTCTCCAGTCTTGCCTATAGTGCAGTGATAATGAAGTTAGCTTCCCGTTCTTTTATCCACACAGCCACCGTAGGCGTGACGAATTCTCTGGGACCCGCCAAATTACTGCTCAACTATGGCACAGAGACCCAGAAAGACCACTATTTGCCGCGATTAGCAAGCGGTGAAGAAATCCCCTGTTTTGCCTTAACGGAACCTAGTGCTGGTTCCGATGCCGCCAGCATTATCTCGAAGGGTGTAGTCTTTAAAGCAGAAGATGACAATTTATACATCCGTTTGAACTTCCGCAAACGCTACATTACTTTAGGCGCGATCTCGACTCTGATCGGACTTGCATTCAAACTCTACGATCCCGATCATCTCTTAAGTAAAGATGAAGATGTCGGCATTACCTGCGCTCTGATTCCTAGCAATACCACAGGCGTAATCTTAGGTCAGCGTCACGACCCTATGGGCGTCCCCTTCTACAACTCTCCGATCGCAGGTGTGGATGTCGTGGTTCCCATCTCGCAAATTATTGGTGGTGTGGAACAAGCGGGTCGTGGCTGGCAAATGCTGGTGCAAACCCTTGCCGCAGGACGTGGTATTAGCTTCCCTGCTACCTGCACAGGCGTGGCAAAGTTCGTAACGCGGGTAACAGGGGCCTATGCTGGTGTGCGCCAACAATTTGGGTTGCCCATCGGACGCTTTGAAGGTGTGGAAGAACCATTGGCACGAATTGGTGGCTTGACCTATCTCATGGAAGCGGCGCGAGTTTATACCTGTGCCGCCGTTGATCGCGGCGAAAAGCCTGCGGTTGCTGCCGCGATCGCTAAATATCAATTTACAGAACTTGCCCGCAAAATCGTCAATGATGGGATGGATACCCTCGGTGGAGCAGGTATTTGTCGCGGGCCACGCAATTTACTGGCTAATCTCTATACTGCTATGCCCATCCCGATTACCGTCGAGGGTTCCAATATTCTCACGCGCACGATGATGATTTTCGGACAAGGCGCAATTCGTTGCCATCCCTATATCTATCAAGAAATCGAAGCCTTACAAAAACAAGATGCGATCGCCGTAGATATGCTCCTATGGAATCATTTTGGTTTCATAGTCAAAAATGGATTTCGTAGTGCCTTGCTGAGTCTATCTCGCGGTCATCTTGCCAATCTGTCAGATTTAGGAACTTCTGGAGCGATCGCTCGCTACTATCAGAAACTAACTTGGGCTTCAGCAACCTTCGCATTCCTTACTGATATTGCTTTTTTACTCTTTGGCGGTAGTTTGAAACGTCACGAGAAACTCACAGGAAGATTTGCGGATATGCTCTCTTGGCTATATTTGGGCAGCGCCACTCTACGAAGGTTTACTGCCGAGGGGCAGCAGGAAGCAGATCTTCCCTTTGTGAACTGGGCGATGCAATACAGCTTGGCACAAATCCAAATCGCTTTAGAAGGAATTCTCGATAACTTACCTTTACCTGCGCTCGCTCGCGTACCTCTTCGCGGATGGTGTCGCCTCAATCCGATCGCAAGTTTACCAACTGATGCTCTCGGTGGTCAGATTGCCAAAAGCATCCAAACCTTTGGTAGCGATCGTGATCGGCTCACCTCTGGCATATATATTCCCACTGACTCTAATGAGGCGCTCGGTCGTTTAGAAAATGCTCTTAGCCTAAGCGATCGCGCTGAAGTAGTCTTCCAGAAGTTGAAGGCAGCAATGAGATCGGGACAGATCCTGAATATTAAACTTGATCGCAATTTGGAGCAAGCGATCGCATTGGCTTTGAGCGCAAATATTATTTCTGAAGCAGAAGCGAATCTTCTCCGAGAAGCTGAATTAGCTCGCAATGAGGCTATTCAGGTTGATGCATTTAACCTTGATGAGTATATGCAAGGTGCTGAAGTTTCCAGTCCAGAAAAACTTTATGCTTCGATGTCCTATGCCTCTCAGGTTTACGATTTGGCTGCTGTCGTCAATATCACCCAAAACACGATAGTCTCCAATTCTCAATCGAAAGCCTTTGGATACGGGTTAGGAGATCGCAATGCAGCATTATGAACATGATGATAAATTTTTTATGATGGTCTTTCCTGACAAAAGTTTTTCATGGCAAGAAATGTTTTAAAACCAATAAAATCAGAGGTGATGCTAGGCATCGCCTCTGATTTTATTGGTTTTAAATGGATTTAGATATGATGATTCGATATTTGCCGCTTGTGGTGGGTGGCTTAGGCGGCGTGGCGCTATTAGCTAATCGCATGGTGACTGCAAATCTTACAAATAGTCAGTCTCGCGCTGATGCTTTGGGGGTTTTGTTGAGCGCGGTTTTGATTTTGGTGGGGCTACTGTGGCAACAAGCTCAGCCTAAGCCTCCCGATGCAGTGAATTTAATTGGTGAAGAAGGTTTTGAACTTGATGAGAATTTGTCAGAGGCGGTCAAAACTGAACTGGCTTGGGCTTCGCATATTTTGCTAACTAATACTGTGACTAAGGTGGCGGCGGTTTACTACGATCGCAAGACGATTTTACGGCGGGGCATCTTAGGCAAGAGCAATCAGGTAAATATCGGCACGATCGCGGCAAGGGTGATGAAAACCCAAAAGCCAATTTATCTAGTCAAACTAGAGCTTTATCCTGGGCGGGTGGAGTTTGACTATCTACCCGAAAATACTCAGGGCGTAATTGTGCAACCTCTAGGCGAAAAAGGAGTCATGGTTTTAGGAGCAAATATCCCGCGTAGCTATACTAAACAAGATGAAAATTGGGTAGCGGCGATCGCTGACAAACTCACCTATAATCTCGAAAAAACATCCTCATAAAATCATGCGAAATCACATGCGAAATCATATTTTTACAACAGTTGCGTTGTCTTCATTGCTCACTACGGCTCTAGTCTTACCGTCATTTAATCAAGCGATCGCGCAGACTCCTCAAGAGAGCAGTGATGCATCCCAGCCCACAAAAACGAGTTCGCCAGTAATTTCCCAAGAAAAACGAGCTTTGATCAAAGAGCTATTAGAAATTACCGAATCCAGTAAAAATGCCCAACAAATCATGGATGCGATGGTAAGGGCTGAATTACCCAAACTAGTATCGACTATTCTCAAAAATGCTCCCGCGCTCGACAGCGATAGCCCAGATGTTCAAAAGAAGTTGAGCGACATCGTGTCACGGATGGCTGGGAAATATCGCGATCGCGTGATCAAAAAAATTGATGTCGGCCAATTGATCGATGAGGTGTCTTATCCGATCTATGACAAGTATTTTACGACCTCTGAATTGCGTGACATCATTGGCTTTTATAATTCGGCAACTGGTAAAAAGGCGATCGCTGTATTGCCTCAGGTTATAGGTGACTCCATGAAGCGTACCAATGAAATTTTGTTACCTAAAATGTCTAGCATTATGGCTGAAATCATTACTGAAGAGCTATTAAATGCATTGCCACGGAAATAGAAATAATCAGTGCAAAGCAATGTAACCGCCTTAGCGATTGCTATACTGTAATGCTGTAAGTGCTTTGTCGCATTAACAAGCCTTTCACACATTTCACTTTCACACATTTCAACTGTTACACCCTAAATCACATTCTTAAGAGACGCATGGCACTTCTAGATCGACAAGGTCGTTTATTTGGCAAATTTAGCATTCTCGACATCGGTGCGATCGCCACGATCCTGATTGTCCTGATTGGCTTACTTATAGTTCCTGGCAATGGCGGCAGTTCGATCGCGCAAATGCTATCTGCTGAAAATAAAACAGTCCAAGTCGATATGAATGTGCGGGGTCTAAGTGCAACCAATCCTCAAAACCTTCTCAAAATCGGCGACAAAGTAAAGATTATTATTCGCAATCAACCACGAGGAGAAGTCACCATCAAAAAAGTGGAAATCTCAACTCCAAAAGTTGTTGCGGCAAAATCTGATGGCACTGCGGTTTATTTTGATGACCCTCGTGCTGTCTCGACCTCTCAATCTGACCTTGCCATAACCCTCGAAGCAACTGCCCAAATCACGAATGATGGAGCTGTATTTGCTAACGAAAAGGTCAAAGTCGGCACTTCAATTGACATTGAAGGACCGAAATACATTATTCGGGGTAGTGCAATGGCGGTGAGGTATTAATTATGCAATCCCCATTTCCTCAAGGCTTTGTACTTAAAGGTCGCTATGCAGTCCGAGCAACAATTGGACAGGGTGGCATGGGGCGCACTTATCTAGCGCAAGACCTAGAGCGCTTTAATGAAACCTGTGTATTGAAAGAATTTATCCCTCCTCAAGATTCTCAAGAGGTGACAGAAAAGGCGAAAGAGTTATTTCGCCGAGAAGCATCGGTACTTTATCAAATCCGTCATCCACAAGTGCCAGAGTTTCGGGCGACCTTTGAGTCTGAGGGCCGATTGCTCTTGGTTCAAGACTATGTGGAAGGTAAAAATTATCGCAACTTGTTACTTGATCGCCTCAAGGTTGGGCAGACATTTTCGGAGAATGAAATTTTTGCATTGATGCAGCAGCTTTTGCCAGTGCTGAGCTATCTGCATGGTCACAATATTATTCACCGCGATATCTCGCCCGAAAACCTGATGTTGCGATCGCAGGATAATTTACCTGTGCTGATCGATTTTGGTGTCGTGCAGGAAACCACCGCCAAACTCAACTCACAGATGGGCATTCCCGCCTCAACCGTTGCAGGCAAAGCAGGCTATGCGCCTCCCGAACAATTACAGTCGGGCAATGCCTATGCCAATAGCGATCTCTATGCTCTTGCGGTAACTTCGATTGTTTTGCTAACTGGTCGCGAGCCATCAGAACTGTTTGATAGCATTAATCTGGCTTGGAATTGGCAACAGTTTGCCAATGTTAATCCTGCATTTGCAAGGGTAATCAACCAAATGTTGAGCTATAAACCCACCAATCGCTATCGTTCCGCCGATGAGGTGACTCAAGCGCTGCAAGTTGCCCAAGCCTCTTTTTCGGGCGCAAAAACCTATGCCGTAGGACGACAAGTGCCATCTAATGTTGCGGCAAATATTCCCCAAAGAACGGTGGTAGCTGGTGCTAGCAATCGCAATCCAGCCAATTATGGCACTCAAAATCCGCCTAATCGATCAACTAGTGGTGGCGGTGTCAACTGGTTTTTAGGGATTTTAATCATTTTGGTAGCTGGTATTGGCTCATGGGCAATCACCTCTTTCTTTTTTAGTCGTAATCGCGCTACTACCAGTCCGACTGAAACAGCGATCGCTTCTCCCACGGCAACACCAAGCGCAGCCAATGTAAAGAATATCAACACTAGCCTTGAACTCAAGTCAGTTAATGAAGGCTTAAACCGTGGATTTAGTAGCGATAAAATTGCGGCGGGACAAGTCATTAATGTACGTTTTAATGGCGAAAAAGATGAGCTTTTAACCGTTTCGCTAAATGGGGCTGATTTGCAAATGACCATCCAAAGTGACGATCAAGTTAGCCTTGATCGTAAAGCAATTGATAATGCGACAGGATATTGGCAAGGTCGCCTCAAAAAAGATGGTGTGTACTACATCAAAATCAAAACCACTAGTACAAATGAAACTACTTATAAGCTCGATGTCCAGTTAGAAGCCTCGGTAAAAGCTCAACCGACACCAACTCGAACACCTACGGCCAGTCCAACAGCTACGCCTACGGATAAGCCAACAACTACGCCCACTGCTAGTCCCACCCCTACTTCTGGACAGCCAGATCCTACGCGATCTCCCGATCCTACTCCTACTGCTGTTCCTACCGAACCACCGCGATCGCCCTCGCCAGTGCCTACTCCTACTGAGCCTGTGCCAGAGCCTTCAAAACCACTTACCTTCTAATTAATGCAAACCATAGATATCAAGTTCCAAAAACTCCATCCAGATGCTCAAGTTCCTAGTTATGCCCATATTGGGGATGCTGGTGCTGATGTTTATTCGGTTGTCGAAGTTACGCTCCAGCCACTGCATCGCGTCGCCATTCCCACAGGATTAGCAGTCGATATTCCCATCGGCTACGAAATTCAAGTGCGTCCCAAAAGTGGGCTGGCGCTCAAACATGGTATTACCGTTCTCAATTCGCCTGGAACAGTCGATGCTGGTTATCGTGGCGAGATTCAAGTGATTGTGATTAATCTAGGAACAGAAGCTTATACTTTCGCAAAAGGTCAAAAGATTGCTCAGTTAGTATTAAAATCAGTGATTCAAGCTCAATATCTTGAAGGAGAACTCGGAACTAGCGATCGCGGTATTGGCGGGTTTGGCAGTACTGGATTAACTTAGAGAGTAAGGTGGGCAATGCCCACCCTGCGCGGGAGAAATATCTTAAGTAGCCTAAATATAAGTATGCCAAGCGTTCATCACCCGAAGCTCATAATATTTTCTCAGCATGGAATGAGCGATACCAACCATGCGATGAACTCGTTAGCTTATAAAGTTGCGCCGCCATATTCTCATATCGTTGCACCAAATCTGGGGTTTATCCAAACTCATTTTGAGATTGAACCTTTGATTCAAAAGGTTGAGCGATCGGCTGCACAAGCTTTTGCTCAGTACCCTGATCTACCTGTTCGGATCATGGCTACTTCGCTGGGAGGTGTGATTTGGGTTGAGGTATTATCTCGCCATCGAGAATGGTGGTCAAAAATCGAGTCTTTGGTATTGTTAGGTTCGCCTATTGGCGGTGCTGATCTTGCCCGAATTATCGATCCTTTTGGGTGGGGTATTGGTATGGCTAAACATCTTGGCAAAAATCGGCGACCTCTAGCAGAGCAAATTACGGCTATAGTTCCGACATTGGTAGTGGCGGGGAATATCGATAGTGATGGTACGGTCACAACTGAGTCTACAAAGTTAAACCACGCTCATTTTGTCTGCTTAAACGGTGTAAGTCACCCCGCACTGAGGTTTGATCCTACTGTGGCTGAGGCGATTCAAGAATTTTGGGCAAAGCCGAGAGAACCCCTACCTGCGCCCAAAATCACGCTAACCTTAGAATTGATAGAACATTTTCGTGCCGTGTCAGGTATCACTGATGCAAATTCGCGAGATTTGCACCATGCTAAGACTGTATTCTCTTTTGCCGATGGGACTAGCCTCCACACTTGGAAAAACATTTTCGGTGTTGATCATATATTCATTGCTAATGCTGCTGGGGAATGTCAATATGCTGGATTTGTTGGCTGGGTAGACTCTGTTGGGCTGAGAAGAGCTATAGGTAAAGCGATAGAACTCCAAATAGTATGAGGCGGCGCTTCGTGCCACCTCATACTATTTTGGGGTTACAGCAATTTCAGATCAGATGAACCATAAGAAATTTTTTAAAAGTGTTGCTTCGCAACACTTTTAAAAAATTTCTTGGTTCGGGTTTGAGCGCAAAGCGCTGTAATCCCCGTGTCGAGACTAGAACAGGTCTAAATCAGTTACAGCACCTTTACTACTCGTCGAAACAAGCTTGGCATATTTTGCCAAAACACCTTTGGTGTAACGAGGAGCTGGAGGCTTCCAATTTGCACGACGGGCAGCAAGTTCCTCCTCACTGACATTGAGTTGAATCAATCGCTGATGCGCATCAATCGTGATTGAGTCGCCTTCATTTACTAAGGCGATCGCACCACCAACAAAAGCTTCAGGCGCAACGTGACCAACCACCATTCCATAAGTACCGCCAGAAAAACGGCCATCAGTAATCAGAGCCACTGAGTCCCCTAAACCCGCACCGATAATTGCACTGGTGGGCGCAAGCATTTCACGCATACCAGGTCCACCCTTTGGCCCCTCGTAGCGGATTACTAATACATCACCAGCATTAATCTTGTTCGCGAGAATTGCCCCAAGACAATCTTCTTCCGATTCAAAAACACGGGCTGGCCCAGTGATGATTGGATTTTTGACACCAGAGATTTTGGCGACTGCACCTTCTTCTGCAAGGTTGCCTCTAAGGATCGAGAGATGTCCTTGCTTGTACATCGGACGCTCCCAAGGACGGATCACATCTTGATCGGCACGAGGTTCGGCAGGAATATCTTTGAGAAGTTCCTCAATGGTTTGACCAGTAATCGTGATGCAGTCACCATGTAATAAGCCATGAACTAAGAGCATCTTCATCACTTGAGGAATACCACCTGCTTTATGGAGATTGGTGGCTACATACTTTCCTGATGGCTTGAGGTCACAGAGAACAGGAACACGCTCGCGGATACGCTCGAAATCATCGAGATTCCATTCCACACCTGCGGAATACGCGATCGCTAAAAAGTGCAAGACAGCATTGGTCGAGCCGCCTACTGCCATGACCACCGAAATCGCATTCTCAATCGATTTGCGTGTGATGATATTGCGAGGCAGCAAATTATTCCGAATCGCATTTACTAACACAGTGCCAGCTAGTTCAGTATTTGTCGCTTTTTCGGGAGCGACGGCTGACATGGTGGAGGAATACATCAAGCTCATGCCCATTGCTTCAAATGCTGAAGACATAGTATTTGCCGTATACATCCCACCACAGGAGCCAGCCCCAGGACAAGCATTGCGCTCAACTGAGTTGAGTCTGACTTCATCAATTCTGCCTGCGCTATACTGACCGACGGCTTCAAAGGAACTAACTACGGTCAAATCTTCGCCATCGAGATGCCCAGGTTCGATCGTGCCACCATAGACAAACAAAGCAGGAATGTTCATTCTTGCCATTGCGATCATCGCCCCAGGCATATTCTTGTCACATCCCCCGATCGCCAAAACGCCATCCATACTCTGACCAGTACAGGCGGTTTCAATCGAGTCAGCAATCACATCACGGGACACGAGAGAATATTTCATCCCCTCGGTTCCCATAGAGATCCCATCGCTGATCGTGATTGTGCCGAAAACTTGTGGCATCCCATTCGCAGCACGAATTCCTGCTTCAGCGCGGATCGCCAAAGGTGCAATCCCCATATTGCAAGGGGTAATTGTGCTGTGGGCGCTTGCCACACCGACAATAGGTTTAGTAAAATCTGAGTCTTGGAAACCAACAGCGCGTAACATTGCGCGGTTAGGCGATCGCTGAACGCCTTCGGTAATTGCACGACTTCGGCGATTATCGGACATAGTTCACATCTCTATTATTAGCTTAATCAACTAAAACATTTTAGAATTTTTAGACACTAGAATAATCATCTTGGACTATCGGCAATTACCAAATGCAACTTCAAAAGCAATTTCCTAAGCACTTGTCTGATCGTTTGCCAACCCGTCTCAACCGTCGTGCCGCCCTTGGGGCTGCGGCTCTGACCATCGGACTAGTTCTTTATGGTTGTGGAGAAAGTAAAATTTCCCAATGTAACAAAGTTGTTACTATTGCCAATAAAACCACAGCTTTGGTGGTTCCCAAGGATATTGCGGGCTTTGTGCCATTAGCCACAAATATTGATCAAATCCGCACAGAAATACAAGCGATCGCAGTCCAAGACTCAAAGCTTAAAGATTTGCAAACACAATTATTGGGCGTTTATGGTGATGCTTCTCAAGCTCTAAAGGGGCAAGTCAAAGCAACGGAGGCGAAAGATCCCAATGCCATGAATAAAGCCAAGCAAGATTTAGAAATTGCGGCTGGGAAAGAGAGCGATATCGTCGATCGCCTTAACGCTTTATGTAGCAAATAGGGGTTGATCATTTGCGCCACAAAAAAACTAGTTTTTCATTAAATCGCCAAGGTCTAACCCCTTTTAATTTCTGAGATTTTTAAACCAAGCTTGCAATAATTCCTGACATTCTCGTTCGCGGATTCCTGCGATCGCCTCCAGCTTATGAAACGACACAGGACTATCAGGCAAATTTGCCACCGTGCGGATCGCCCCCGCCTTCGGATCATCAGCACCATAGACTAAAGTACTAACCCTCGCCTGTAAGATTGCCCCTGCACACATCGGGCAAGGCTCTAACGTCACATATAATGTGCATCCGTTCAGATGCCAATCATGCAATACCCGCGCTGCCTCACGGATGGCAACAATTTCAGCATGGGCAGTTGGGTCTTGATCACGTTCTTTGCGATTTACACCTGTTGCGATCGCCACCCCCTCACTATTAACAATCACCGCACCCACAGGTATTTCCCCCGCCGCCCCTGCTTCTTTTGCGAGTGCGATCGCCCGATCCATCCAAGCTTGATGTATTGCTAAGTTTTTCATTATTTACAGCGCAGGGTGGGCAATGCCCACCTTACTTTCTTTCTTATCAAAAACCAAAAATAATCGGCGGCGCAAATCGCCGCCGATTTCAAAGCCCAAAAATAATCAATGGCGCGAAGCGCCTCTGATTATTTTTGGTTTTAATGTTATTTATCGCCATTTTTTTGCAAAATGGTATTAGTCCTGAATTGAGTCTTCTATGTCCCCCGAACCAAACGCTTTAGAACCGATCTCATTAACTACACCACTTTTTTACGTCAACGATCGTCCCCATATTGGTAGCGCTTACCCCACGATCGCTGCCGATGCCTTTGCGAGGTTCTATCGACTCAAAGGACATCCTGTTATGTTTGTGACAGGCACAGACGAACACGGACAAAAAATTCAGCGCACTGCCGAAAAAAACAATCTATCGCCTCAAGAACATTGCGATCGCACCGTTGCCGAATTTTATTCACTCTGGGAAAAGTTTAATATTCGCTTTGATCGCTTTACGCGCACCACCGCCCCAAAACATCAAGAGATCGTGAATGAATTTTTTCAACGGGTTTATGATGCAGGTGATATTTACTTAAATCAGCAAAAAGGCTGGTATTGCGTTGCTTGCGAAGAATTTAAAGAAGAGCGCGAACTCCCCGAAAGTCATCATTGTCCGATCCACACTAACGTTGTCTGCGAATGGCGTGATGAACCAAATTATTTCTTTCGTCTCTCCAAATATCAAGACGCGCTTGATCAATTTCAAGCAGCTAACCCCAACTTTATCCAACCCGAAAGTCGCCGCAATGAAGTTCTTGGCTTTATGAAGCAAGGATTACAAGATTTTTCGATATCCCGTGTCAACCTCGATTGGGGCTTCCCGATTCCCACCGATCCCACCCATACAATTTATGTTTGGTTCGATGCACTGCTAGGTTATGTCACAGCTCTACTCGATCCTGACGATGAGGCAACCCTCGAAAATGCTCTCAAAAAGTGGTATCCCTTCAATCTACATATTATTGGCAAGGACATACTTAGATTTCATGCAATTTACTGGCCAGCCATGCTCATGTCGGCGGGATTAGCCTTGCCAAAGCGAGTATTTGGTCATGGTTTGCTGACAAAAGATGGTCTAAAAATGGGCAAAACTCTCGGTAATACCATCGATCCTTACGATCTAGTTGAACGCTATGGCGCAGACCCAATTCGCTACTACTTTCTTAAGGAAATTGAATTTGGGCGGGATGGAGATTTTAACGAAGAAAGATTTGTGGCGATCGTCAATGCCGATCTCGCCAATAGTCTTGGTAATTTACTCAATCGCAGTCTTGGTATGGCAAGTAAATATTGTCAGCAAACTATACCTGCTCATGATCCCAGCGATCGCACTGAATTCTCAGCCCTAATTCGCCCAGTAATCGAACAGGCTACATCCTTAGGCGATCGCGTAGCAATTGATTATCAAAACCTCAACTTTCGGGCGGCTTGCGAGAAAATTCTGGAACTGATCTGGAATTGCAACAAATTAATTGATGAAACTACGCCTTGGAAGCAGTTTAAGGCAGGAAAACAAAAAGAAGTTAACGAAACTTTATATACCCTGCTCGAATCAGTACGAATTGCTGTTTATCTACTCTCGCCAATCACGCCACACATGAGCATTTCAGCCTATCAACAGCTAGGCTTACCTTTTGATGAAACATCTCCTCCTGATTGGAGTCATATAAATTGGGGAATACTAAAAACAGGTCAGCCCCTATCAACACCAACTCCAATATTTCAACGCATTGAACATAACTAAGTTGCAGTCATGTTGAGATGATTTTTAGATTTTGAATTTTGCGCTTTTCAACTCCTAAGCCCCAATCTACTCCTCTAAGTATATTTACTTATAGTGTATAGTTAGTAGTAAGTTATAAAGATAAGTTATTCATTAATGTAGCTTTATCGTTAAAAATCATATTATAGCTCTAAATTCATTTTAAATTCACTTTAAATTTAATCTTAAATTTATATTTCAAATAGTCTTGGAATAAAGCCAAGTGTTTTTATTGAAGATTACTTTTAGCGTCCGCTCATATTTTTGAAAAACTATGCGTAGGTTTATTAATCAGAAGTAAGACAAACGAGTTAAGTAAACACTTAGGACGAGTTTAAGTATCAATGCTAATACCAAAGCTTCATCCCACATCACTAGATAATAAACGTTCTATAGGCAAAAACATGTTACCTTTTGAGCAAGATTCTGGCTTTAAAGCAGACCAGATTTTAGAAAATCGAGGGCGCGTTGCCATCTTTATTGATGGCTCTAATCTCTTTTACGCCGCACTACAACTTGGTATTGAAATCGACTATACCAAGTTGCTTCTATGCCTTACCGATGGCTCACGGTTACTTAGAGCCTTTTTCTATACAGGTGTCGATCGCACCAATGAAAAGCAACAGGGCTTTCTGTTGTGGATGCGGCGCAATGGCTATCGAGTCATTTCTAAAGAACTTGTACAGCTACCCGATGGCTCTAAAAAAGCTAATCTCGATGTCGAAATAGCTGTCGATATGATGGCACTAATTGGCTCCTACGACACGGCTGTACTGGTAAGCGGCGATGGCGATCTTGCCTACGCAGTTGACGCGGCAAGTTATCGAGGTGTTCGCGTTGAAGTTGTCAGTTTGCGATCAATGACCAGCGATCATTTGATTAATGTTGCCGATCGCTATGTCGATCTTGAAGCGATCAAAGAAGATATTATGAAAATATCGCGACCTCATTCGCCCAGTCATATACCCAATACTGCGCCATCAATCGCCAACTACACATATCGTCCTATCTCTGGCGTTGCATCCATAGACAGCGATCGTGACAACTAAGGTGATTTTGCGTAACTAAATTACTGATGGTTCGTGGAGCCGTCACTCTCGCACTTGATGAAAGAGAGGACGGTTCCATGTAACATTACTTAAATATTTTGAGATTGGGAATAGACAAGATTGCGTAGCCATATATGAAATGGACTGTTATTGCTATGTTCAGACCAAACTTGCATATAGTTATATTCACCTAAATCAATCGGTGGGTCAAACATGGTTACATTAGCAAAACTCGCTAGAAGTGAAGCAATACGGCGCGGTAAAGTCAAAATAAGATCAGTTTGACCAATAATGAGAGCCGCAGATAGAAAATGCGGTAATTTTAGCATCAATCGCCGTTTGACTCCTAATTCTTCTAACTTGCTATCGACATGACTTTTAAATAATTTATTGGTTTCGGGCAATGGTGAACCTGTAGTGGTGATTAAAGTATGTGGCGAAGTAATATAGGACTCAAGCGTAATATCTTCAAGAATAGGATGATCATCTCTGACGATGGATACAAAACGTTCTGTAAATAAATTTTGAGTCTTAAATCCCTTGGTTCCATCCAGATCAAATACCCCTAAGCCGAGATCGATTTTTCCATCTTTGAGCTTTCCAAAAATGTCGGTATGCGATCCATCAATCTCTACATTAATAGAAGGACTAGAGAGAGAAAGCTGTTTTATAACTGAGGGAAGAATGACGGTGGTTCCATAGTCTGACGAGGCGATGTGAATTGTGACTTCGGCTAAGGCTGGGACAAAAATCGGTTCTGCCACTAGCTGTTCGATATTCAGAAGGATATTTCTAAGGGATGCTCGTATGGCGATCGCTCTAGGGGTGGGACGCATACCCGATGCCGATCGCTCTAGCAATGGATCGTTAAACATTTTTCGCAATCGTTGTAAAGCATGACTAGTTGCGGATTGACTTAAGCTCAGTTTTTCACTGGCTTTAGTAACGCTAACTTCATCAAGGAGAACTTTTAAAATATTTAACAGATTTAAGTCGATTTCTTTGATATCAATCTGATGCATATAGATAATTAAAACTATTCATTTTACAACTAAGTGACTTGCTGATAATACTTATATTTAGATATAGGTATCCTCCTTTGGGGTGATTACAATATCCTAAAACTTCAGCGACTTCATTTCTACTAACTAATGTCAGATATTACTATCCCTCTTGCGATCGCTTCAGGTGCAGTGCCTTGAGCATTGTCTCGGTTTTACCTCACAGAATGGTCAAAGGCTAAATTTGGAACGAAGTTTCCCTATGCAACATTTGGTATTAATTTAACTGGATGTCTAGCGATGGGTTTCTTTTTCGCGATTTCCAAAGGAATTACTGGCTTAGGCAGTGCGATCGCGGGTATGATTGGTATCCAAATCGGTGTTTTGTTGGCAAGAGCAAGCGCTCGACAATCGGAATCTTAAATTAAAAGTGTATTAAAAGTGCTAATTCTACTTTTCTATGCTGGCAAAGACCTCTATGCGATCGACAGTTCTTATATTGTTGAAGTGATTCCGCGAGTTAGTTTTAGAAAGGTACATCATGTTCCCGACTATGTGGCTGGTCTATTTAACTATCGAGGCGTAATCTTGCCCGTGATCGATCTTTGCCATTTGATCCAAGGAAGCCCCAGTCGTCCTCATCTCAGTACGCGGATCATTATCGTCAAATATCCACAGCAAAACCAATCGCTGCAATATTTAGGGCTGATGGCGGAGCGGGTGACGGAGACTTTGAGTATCTCCAATGCCGATATTCATGATTCTAATATTCGGGTTGAGGAAGCGCCTTATTTAAGCGGTACGATTGTTGATGAGAAGAGAATTATTCAATGTGTGCAGCTTGAGAAACTTTTCAGTGATGAGCGACATAATTATTTGCTGATGGGCGATCGCGATTCGATTACTACCTAAATAACCCCAAAACTTATGTTGAATAAAATTACCAATCGTCTCATTTTAGGCTTCTCACTGCCAATTCTGTTCCTAATCGTGTTGGGAACGATTATCTATTCAAGTACGGCTAACCTCATCAAATTGCAGGATGACTCAAGGCAAGTTGCCCAAAACATCAAGGATACCAATGAGTTTGCCTATGATGTGTCTAGGGTGATTGCCAGTATTCGCGGTTATGCTCTTTATCCAAAAGACCAGTACTATCGCGGAACCTATGATAAGGCGCGAGAATCGATGACCCAAAATAGGCAGGATTTGGTAAAGGTAGTTGATGCCAAAGCTCAAGACTCGATCAATGAGATGCTCCAACTTGGTGATGAATTCGATCGCGTTGCCGCCAGAGTTTATCCCCTTGTTGATGACAATAAATTGGACGATGCGAAACGGGAAATTTTAACGCCGCGCCTTGCCAAACTTGATGAGGCGCGTCTGCGCGTTCTGAAGATTCTCGAAAATCGACTTAACGATAATATTCGCGAAGCAGAACAAGCCAAAAACTTAGTAAACCTAGTAATTTTGTTGGGAACTTTGTTGGTGACGGTAATCACGATCGCGATCGCCCTATGGATTGCTTTACCACTGCAACGTCAATTACCAAAAGTAGTCCAAGCCGCCGAGCAGATTGCCGATGGCGATTTACAACAAACCATTGAGCTAAGCAACGATCCGAGCGAAGTTGGCAAGTTAATGGCTGCGTTTCACAATATGTCCAAAAAGTTGAATTTACTAGTTCTTCAGATGCAAAAATCGGGAGTACAGATTAGTACCTCTTCCACCCAAATCGCCGCCGCAGGTAAAGAATTAGAAGCTACTGTTGTCGAACAACTTGCTTCCACTAATGAGGTGAATGCTACATCTAATCAAATTGCGGCAAATTCCAAAGAATTAGTCAGAGTCATGGAGCAGGTGGCGCTGATGGCGCATTCGACTGCAACTGAGGCAGGTGCGAGTCAAACCGATCTGAACCGCATGGGTACGGTCATGCGTCAACTTTCCGATGCTACTACTTCTATTGCTACTAAACTTGGGGTAATGAATGAGAAGGCGAACAATATTAATAGCGTGGTGACAACAATTAATAAAGTGGCTGACCAGACGAATTTGTTGTCGTTAAATGCGGCGATCGAAGCTGAAAAAGCAGGAGAATATGGCGCAGGTTTTGCGGTGGTCGCCCGTGAAATTCGTCGCTTAGCTGACCAAACCGCCGTGGCAACACTGGAAATCGCGCAGATGATCAAAGAGATGCAGTCAGCAGTTTCCACAGGTGTCATGGAAATGGATAAGTTTAATAAATCTGTAGTTGATAGCGTTACTGATGTCAGCAAGATTAGCGATCAGGTTGCGAAAGTGATTCAACAGGTGCAGGGATTGACCCCACGCTTTGAGCAGGTGAGTCAGAGCATTGAGGAACAATCACAGGGAGCGCAACAAATTAGTGAAGCGATGGGACAACTCACTGAGGCATCGCAGCAGACAGTGAATGCTTTGCGAGAAACCAACGGTGCGGTAGGACAGCTTGACGAGGCGGCAAATCGATTACGATTAGAAATTGCTCAGTTCAAAACTGCTTAAGCTGCTAGCTAGGATTACTGATGGCTTTAGTTAAAATCACCAAATTACTCAGCCAAACCATCGGTTTAGATCCCGATGTGGTCGGTCTTAGCCAAATTACTAGGGCGGTGGAGACGCGGCGCGTTAGCTGTAATTTACCTGACATCGATCGCTATTGGACGCGGTTACAAACTTCGGCGATTGAATTAGAGGAACTGATCGAACTAATTATCGTGCCAGAAACTTGGTTTTTTCGCGATGGTAAACCCTTTGATTATCTCAAAACCTATGTCAATACAGAATGGCGACTTAAACCAAACCGCAATCTTTTGCAACTCCTGAGCGTCCCATCCTCAACGGGCGAAGAACCTTACTCGATCGCTATTTCTCTCCTCGAAGCAGGTTTACAACCCAAACAATTTACAATCGATGCGATCGATATTAGTCAGCGATCGCTTACCAAGGCGCGGCGTGGTATTTATACCAAAAACTCCTTTCGTGGTGATGCATGGCAGGAGCGATCGCATTACTTTCAACAAAATGATCAAGGTTATGAGCTATCTAAATCTATTCGTGATCTGGTCAATTTTCAGCAAGGCAATGTGATAACGACTTTAGCTACTAATCAAAAGCAATATGACATTATCTTTTGTCGGAATTTATTGATCTACCTCAAACCAGAAGTTTGTACGCAAGTATTAGCAGCGATCGATCCCTTACTTGTCGCAGGTGGATTGTTATTTGTGGGCGGTTCGGAAACTGGAAAAATCGTCCCAGAGCAGTACAGTTCCATTCGTCAGCCCTTCACCTTTGCCTATCGCAAGTTGGAACTCCCTCCAGTCCCTATCAAACCATCTCTTAATTTCAGTAATCCTCCTCAAATTCCCACCACACTAGATATGCAAACAATTCCCAAAATGCATTTATCTACAATTTCAAGCGCTCAATCAAGCCCATCTCTCGACTTACCAGTAGTGAGAAAACTAGCAAATGAAGGAAAACTAATCGATGCAACCACGCTTTGTAAAAACTATCTAGAAAAATATCCCACCAGTGCCGATGCTTATGTACTTTTAGGCGAGCTATACCAAGCCGATCGCCAAAATCCTCAAGCATCCCAAAAAGCAGATCAATGCTTTCAACGCGCTATTTATCTAGAGCCAAATTCCTATGAAGCCCTAATTCATCTTGCGTTGTTAAAGGAAAGTCAGGGAGATACAACAGGAGCCAATATCATTCGACAGAGAATGTCGGCGATCGCATCACGGCTTCCCAATTCTAGTTTAGGAGGAGGAACCTAAGATGTTCAAAAATCAATCGATGCAAGCCCGTCTCCTCTTTGCCTTCTTCTTTATGGGAGTTTTGGTATTAATTGTTGCTTTGGTGGGTTTAAGCGGTAGTTCTCGCTTGAGTAAACATATCAATACTTTAGCCAAAAACAATCTCCCTAGCATTGCCAGTCTATGGAAAATCAATGAAGGAAAAACCCAGATTGAATCATCGGAGCGCGGTTTACTAGATATTAATCTCAGTAAGGATCGGCGACAGTCGGAGATCACTCGCATGGATAATGCTTGGAAACAAATTCAAGAGGGATTTTATCAATATGAAGCCACTCCTAAGTCGGACACTGAAAAGAAAACCTATAAAGCTTTTCTAGAGAAGTGGGAGGCATGGAAGAAAGCCCATGAAGAGTTCTTAAGAATCAATCTCAGGTATGAAAATAGTGGAGTTGCTAGCCCCGTAATTACCAGCCCTGTCATAAATCCACTGGAAAATCCAGCGACAAATCCTGTAAATGCAGTGAAAAATCCAGTTACAAGCGTTTCTACACTTAGCGATCTCGGAAAGCAAGTTGAGATCAACCGCCAACCCTTCACCGCCGCCACCGATCTACTTTTAGCCCTGTTAAAGATTAATCAAGATCTTGCTTCAGAGACCGAAAGTATATCAGCGCAAGATGTCTCTCAAGTCGGCTTTTGGGCTTTTGTCGCCATTATCATTGGTCCTGGGACTGCGATTTTATTTGGCATCTTCTTTAGCAACACGATCGCTAAACCTCTAGGCGCGAAGATTGCAGGAGTAGTTGACATCGCTCACAAAATTTCCGCAGGGGATTTGACGAGCGAGATTTCCCCTGCCGAACAAGAAGATGAAGTCGGTCAATTACAGAATGTCTTTTACACGATGAATAAAGACCTGAATACCCTAGTTAATCGCATTCAAAAGTCTGGCAATCAAATCACCAGTTCCACCGATCGCATTACCGCTTCAGGCAGAGATTTAGAAGCCACGGTTGCCGAACAGGTTGCTTCTACCAATGAAGTATCGGCTACCGCGCACCAAATTGCTGCGACATCAAAGCAATTGGTAAAAACGATGGAACAGGTTTCGGCGGCAGCGGAACAAACCACGATCGCCGCAGCAAATAGTAAAGACAATCTGCA
Organism: Pseudanabaena sp. lw0831; assembly: GCF_016584665.1. GTDB lineage: Bacteria > Cyanobacteriota > Cyanobacteriia > Pseudanabaenales > Pseudanabaenaceae > Pseudanabaena. The sequence goes on along the minus strand of NZ_BBJB01000057.1, from coordinate 114,663 downwards.
CCACATCAATGCCGTGATGGGACAGTTGTTGGAAGGTACACAAATTATTTCTTCCAAACTAGAAGTGATGAACGCCCGCGCCAACAATATCAGCCGCGTCGTGACCACGATCATGATTGTCGCCGATCAAACTAATTTGCTTTCCCTGAACGCGGCGCTAGAAGCTGAAAGAGCAGGAGAATATGGGGCGGGTTTCTCCGTTGTCGCAAGGGAAATTCGCCGCTTAGCCGATCGCACGGCTGTGGCAACTCTGGAAATTGAGCAGATGATCAAGGAAATGCAATCAGCAGTTTCCATTGGTGTAACCGAAATGGATAAGTTTACCGAGTCAGTAGTGCATAACGTTGAAGATGTGGACAGAATTAGCGAACAAATTGCAGAAGTGATTCAGCAAGTACAGGGATTGACTCCGCGCTTTGAGCAGGTCAGTCAGAGCGTAGATGAACAATCGCAAGGAGCGCAACAAATCAGTGAAGCAATGGAACATCTCAGTCAAGCCTCGCAGCAGACCGCAGGTTCATTGCGTGAGACTAATCATGCTTTAGGACAGCTTGATGAAGCGAGTCACACTTTAAAGACGGAAATTGCCAGATTTAAGGTGATAGCCTGATGTTAAATATAATGTACAGACAAGTTCTTCTGACTACGTTTCAAGGTTTAGATCCCCCTCAATCACCCTTAAAAAGGGGGAAGAAGATAATTTTCGATTCTCTCCCCTTTCCTTTACAAGCTATCGTGCACAGACAAGTCATAAAACCCAATCAAGCCAAGCCCTTATCGCCCCCTAGCCCCCAACTCTGGGGGAACAAGAAAATAAAAGTCTTTCAAAGTCCCCCAGAATTGGGGGATTTCTTAATAAATCAAAACGAAGACAGAGAGACTTGTGTATATACGTTAGCTTATAAAGCAAAGAGAATTGAATTATCTTCTCCCCCCTTTACAAGGGGGGCTGGGGGGGGATCTTAGCAATAGTATAAAAATGGAGAACAATAGCCAATGGAAAATCATTTGAATATAGTACCCATACCTGATGATTCGGAACTTGACCAACCGACTCTCAATGATTGCTGGAATCAAATTGGCGTAATGGGCGATCGCACCTGTGGCGAATTAAAAACAGTCATTCATTGTCGCAACTGCAAAGTATACTCGGCAGCAGGACGTAGCCTATTAGAACGTAACGCACCCCCTGAATACCTCAAGGAATGGACTGATATCTTGTCAGAAGCTTCCACTAATCAGTCGGGAATCGGTGAAGGAACCCTAGTTCGCGCCACCGATACGCTTTCGGTGATTATCTTTCGACTTGGTAACGAACGCTTAGCCTTGCCTGTTAACATTCTCCAAGAAGTAACCACGCCCTATCCCATTCACACTGTCCCACACCGCAGTAACTCAGTATTTTTGGGATTAATCAATATTCGGGGAGAAACATTACTCTGTATTTCGCTCAGAGATTTACTCAGTCTAGAGTCGATCGCGGAACCAGCAGATTTCACAAATACAATTAATCCTCAGAGGATGATTGTCGCTGGCAAGAATGAGAACAAGTGGGTCTTTCCTGTCGATGAGGTGCATGGAACTTATCGCTTCCATCTCAATGAATTTAAAGATGCGCCTGTGGTCATTTCCAAAGCATCGGAAGCTTATACCAAAGGAGTCGTCACTTGGCAAGGTAAGAAGATTAACTTTTTGGATTCCGATCAATTGTTTTACACCCTAAGTCACAAGGTTTTTTAATCATGAGCGATGATTCGATGCTAGAGCTATTTCGGCAAGAAGCTGAGACACAGGTGGCGATCCTGACTCAGGGACTATTGATTTTGGAAACCAATCCTCAATCAGAGGAGGTCTTAGAAGCGTTAATGCGAGCGGCGCATTCGATTAAGGGAGCGGCAAGAATTGTTTCTCTTGAAAAACTGATTCAGTTGGCGCATCGTATGGAAGATTGTTTTGTGGCTGCCCAGAATCAGATTATTACTCTCGGTTCAGACGAAATTGATGTCTTATTGCAAGGTGTTGATCTATTGCAAGCGATCGCCCAAATTGCCGAAATCGATTTAATTGCATGGCTAAACGAGCGCGTAGGGCAGTTTGAGGCTTGTTGTGCCGCGATCGCCGCCCTCTTGCCGACTGATTTTGATACGCTCCATCCGTCATCTTTAGTCAATGTCGATCAAAGCTTGGAGACAGGAAAAGGGCTACGGCAAGAGAATGTTACTTTTGAAGCGATTACCATACCCAGCGATCGCGTGGTACGAGTCACTGCCGAAAATTTGAATCGGATTATGGGATTAGCGGGTGAATCATTGGTGGAAGCAAATTGGTTGCAACCCTTTGCCGATTCCTTCACGTTACTCAAATCTCGTCAATCGGAACTAGCTCGACTTTTGGAAACAATTCATACAGCGATCGCAAATACACCAATTGGTTCTGAAAATCAACAGATTGTCGATACAGCGCGGCGCAAAGCCCAAGAATGTCGCGAAATCCTCACCGATCGCCTCAGCGAACTAGAACTTTATGCTCGGCGAACTACCAACTTAAGCGATCGCCTCTATCGAGAAGTAATTGCTTCCCATATGCGTCCCTTTGTCGATGGTGTGCAAGGCTTCCCGCGTATGGTGCGCGACCTATCTCGACAATTAGATAAACAAGTCAAGATCCAGATTGTCGGTCAATCCACTTTAGTCGATCGCGATATTCTCAAAAAGCTCGAAGCGCCGCTTACACATATGATTCGGAATGCGATCGATCATGGCATTGAATCGCCAGCAGAGCGCGAAGCCTCAGGTAAATCGATGGAAGGCACTGTGCGTTTAGAAGCATTCCATCGCGGCGGTATGTTGGCGATTACAGTTGCTGATGATGGACGAGGAATCGATCCTGAGCGCATTCGTCAAAAAGTTATCGATCGCAATTTAGCTTCACCTGAAACGGCAGCACAACTCTCAGAAGCAGAAATTATAGAATTCCTATTTCTATCAGGATTTTCAACCACCGAGCAGGTAACGGAAATCTCAGGAAGAGGTGTAGGGCTAGATATTGCCAAAAGCATGGTACAGGAAGTCGGCGGCACAATTCGGGCTATATCTCAATTTAAAAATGGAACCAGTTTCAACTTTCAGCTTCCACTCACGCTCTCGGTAGTTAGAACATTAATTGTAAAAATATCCGATGAACCCTACGCCTTCCCTCTAGCAAGGGTAGATCGCATTGTCAAACTCGAAAAATCTGATATCTATATTGTCGAAGGTCGTCAATATTTCACGAAGGATGGTCAAAATATTGGCTTAATCGCCGCCCATCACATTCTCGATCTGCCCGAAACTTTGCCTGATTCCGATGCACTTTGTGTAGTCGTAATTAGCGATCAAGCCAATGCCTATGGACTGTTAGTAGACCAATTTCTCGGAGAGCGCGATCTCGTAGTCCGCCCGCTCGATCCGCGTTTAGGCAAAGTTCGCGATATCAGCGCCTCGGCTCTAATGGATGATGGCTCACCCGTCCTGATTGTCGATGTTTCGGATTTGGTCCGCTCCATAGACAATGCGCTCAGCAGTGGTCAATTAAGCCCCGTTGATATCAACAAAGCTAAAAAAGCTAAGGGTAGCGATCGCAAACGCATTTTGGTAGTCGATGATTCGATTACCGTTCGCGAAATGACCCGCAAACTCTTACAAAATCGCGGCTATGATGTCGATGTCGCCGTAAATGGGATGGATGCTTGGACGGCGATTCGCAGCAATCCCTATGATTTAGTGGTCAGCGATATTGATATGCCACGCATGAATGGAATTGAACTGGTCAAACAAATCAAAGATCATCCGAAATTACATACCCTACCTGTAATTATTGTCTCCTATCGCGATCGCGAAGACGATCGCATTCAGGGTATGGAAGCTGGTGCAAATTATTACCTCACAAAAAGCAGTTTTCACGATGACACTCTGGTAAATGCGATCGTCGATCTGATTGGCAGATAGCTAGGATTTCGCGATCGCACCTGCAAAATGTAGTCTAAAGTATACCTAGCCATAATTTAGCCAAAATCCTAGACTGAAAATGAGAATTGCGATCGTCAACGATACAGCTATGGCAGTTGAAGCGCTCAAACGAGTGCTTTTAACCGTTTCAAGTTATCAAGTTGCATGGATTGCAAGGGATGGCGCTGAGGCTGTGGCTTGTTGTGCTAGAGATAAGCCCGACTTGATCTTGATGGATTTATTTATGCCGATTATGGATGGTGTTGAGGCAACTCGTCAAATCATGAAACAGTCTCCCTGCACGATCTTGATCGTAACTGCAAGCGTGGGCAAGAACGCAGGAAAAGTTTTTGAAGCGATGGGATATGGTGCTCGTGATGCAGTGGATACACCGATTTTAGGAGTTCAAGGAATTTCCGATTCCGCTCAACCATTATTGGCAAAAATCGTGACCTTGAGCAAGCTCATAGGCAGATCGTCCACAACTTCAACATTAACCTCTAAGACTCAAACTTCAACTCTAACTTCTAGACTACAAACTTCAAAATTTACTACATTCACCACACCATCTCTAAAACTTCCTTCTCTAATCGCGATCGGTTCCTCAACAGGTGGGCCTAAAGCTCTGGCGACAATTCTATCTCGATTACCAGAAAACTTTGGCGCAGCGATCGCGATCGTCCAACATGTGGATATGCAATTTTCAGCAGGGCTAGTCGATTGGCTAAATCAACAAACTCCGCTCACGGTGCGCTTAGCCAAGACTGGCGATCGCTTAGAAAAAGGAATTGTCCATGTGGCGGGAACTAATGATCACCTGAGTCTGCGTGCAGATTTGACATTGCATTACATTAAAGAACCAATTGACTATCCCTATCGTCCATCAGTGGATGTCTTTTTTAAGAGTTTATCGCAGCATTGGAATCAGAAAGAAATTGCGGTATTGCTAACAGGGATGGGACAAGATGGAGCAGAAGGACTCAAGGTTTTGCGATCGCGGGGATGGCATACGATCGCACAGGATGAAAAAAGCTGTATTGTTTACGGAATGCCAAAAGCCGCCGTTCAGTTAAATGCAGCTATGGAAATTCTGTCGCCTGATGCGATCGCCAAAAGCTTAATCCAGCGTGTGATTTAAACTGTGATGTTACAAAAGATCTTCTCAAATTACTTTAGAATATTGCTCAGAATGCTACTGAGTCTATCAATAATTCTCATCGTATGGTCATTTGTGGACTCAACCGAGGTTTTAGCCGCAACAGTTGAACCACCGCAAACCTGTAGAATTGGGGTTTATGTCGCGTCTTTACGCAATCTAAATCTACCCGACAAAAGGTTTAGCACAGATTTCTATTTATGGAGTGTCTGCCCATCCAAAGAGTTACAGCCTTTGAAAAGTATGAAAGTTCTTAATGTTGAAGACTTTAAAAACTTTAAAGTGGCAAATGATAGTTCTGATGAGCGGAAAAACCTATCAAAATGGTTTGATGTACAGGAAAATGTTTATTGGTCGGGGCGCAAGGTTCGAGCAACTTTGTCTCAGAGTTGGAATGTTAGTAATTTCCCTTTTGATCGCCACACATTAACGATCGCCTTTGAAGAGACGACTAAAAATTCCTCGGAGTTTGTTTACACAACAGACTTCGATAACTCTGGATACAAACCAAATATTGATTTGGACAGTTGGCAAATTACCAAGTTTAAGATTGCCGAACAAAAGATATCCTACTCAACTACTTTTGGGAATCCAGAACAAGTTGCACAGCAGGAAAGTTACTCAAGAATAGTGATTTCAATTGATATAAAGCGGATTAAGATGTTCAGTTTCTTTAAGCTTACTATTGGCGTTTATATTGCCTTTGCAGTTGCAATGTTGTCTTTCTTCTACGATTCTAGTAATACAAGTTTAGCAAGTCCGAGAAGAGCGATTTATATCGGGGCATTATTTGCCACTTTGTTAAGTATGCGCTTACAAGAATCTGTCTTAGGTCGCACCGAAGACTTAACCTTAATAGACCAAATTCATATTGGCACTATTCTCTATGTTTTTGGAACTGGCGTTGTATCAGTCTACTCTCGGCTAACTTCTGAAAGTAACAATAAAAAGTTTGCCATGTGGCTCGATCGCCGCGTTTTCTTTCAACTGTTTACCATCTCGTTTGTCGTGTTTAATGTCATCGCGATCGCCTACGCAATTATTGTCGGCTAATCGCTAATTCTAATCGCTAATTCTAATTGCTAATTATTTACTCTTTTGTTTACTCTTAAAGTCAGGGCATAATTTTGTACTTAAAAGCTTGTAAATTTATTCTTATCTCACTCTTATGTATTAGCGCTTGGCTAATGCTTATAGGAGTTCCAGATGCGATCGCAGATCCAGTAAAACCTCCCCAGACTTGTCGCATCGGAATTTATATTACATCCTTGCGAAATTTTAAATTTGCAGACAAATCATTTACGGCTAACTTTCGGTTATGGAGTGTTTGCCCTGTCAAAGAACTTAAACCTTTAGAAAACATAGAAATCATTGATTCATTAGAATCCAATGAAATATCTATCACTACGCTTGACAAAAAAAATCTTTCTGAGTCCTTTTCCACAAAGGGTGAAGTTTATTGGTCTCAAAAAGACATCAGTGCCGTCTTGTATCAGAGTTGGGATGTCCAGAACTATCCATTTGATCGTCACACCTTAAAAATTTCTTTAGAGTCCGATCAAGATGCTTCTGAATTTATATATACACCTGACTTTAAAAATTCTGGTTATCAACGCAATATGAAGTTAAGCGGATGGAATATTACCGACTTCACCTTTGAAGAACTTAAAGTTTCCTACAAGACAAATTTTGGCGACCCAGAGCTAATTGGCAAAGATGGAGTTCATTCCCGTTTGACGATTTCCATCCCAATTCAGCGTAGCAAGTATACAAGTTTCTTTAAACTGACCGCTGGTCTCTATGTTGCTTTTGCCGTTGCAATGCTGTCATTTTTCTATGAAACGGGAGAACCTAGCTTGGTTAGCGCTCGAACAAGCTTGCTTGTAGGATGTTTATTTTCAGTTTTAGTGAATATGCGCGCCCCAGAATCGGTTTTGGGACGCACCGAGAGCCTAACTATGGTCGATCAAATTCACATTATTGCGATCGTTTATATCTTTACAGCCTCCCTTGCTACCGTATTCTCACGAATAACCAACGAAAATGGCAAAAGAAAGCAAGCGGTTTGGTTCGATCGCTATATTTTATTTCGGTTGTTTACGATCTCGTTTATCGTTCTTAATGTGATTATCATCGCCTATGCGGCGATCGTGGGCTAATCGAGATTGCTACAAATACTTGGTGCGGTTCATTTCAGGTTCGTTTCACAAGCGATCGCCTACGGTTAGCAATGCTAACCGTAGGCGATTAACTAAAGTAAATTATAAAAATATTGACATAAGTTACCATTATCCATATATTATAGAGTTCGCTGTAAAATATTACGTCTTCGTAATTTGCTTCTGTCGATTGTAGCTAACCCACTGCATAGAACTAACGCTCTCGCGAAGATAGTGTTGTACAGCCATCCGTCCCAAAAGTTGCTGACGAGATTCCTGAAAGGGTTGATCAGCAAGTGCTTTTAGGGCAACCATAACATTGAAAACTGACAACAAATTGGGAGACTTATAGTGGCTCGCATTGCAGGAGTAGACCTTCCGCGTGACAAGCGCATCGAAATAGGACTAACGTACATATACGGAATCGGTCTAACTAGCGCCAAAAAAATCTTAGCAGCTACCAAAATAAACCCTGATACACGGGTTAAAGAACTTACTGATCCTGAAGTAACAACTTTACGTCAAGAGGTAGAATCCAACTTTCAAGTTGAAGGCGATCTGCGTCGTCTCGAAGGTTTAAGCATCAAACGCCTAGTAGACATCGGTTGCTACAGAGGTCGTAGACATCGTATGGGTCTTCCTGTCCGTGGACAACGTACTCGCACCAATGCGCGTACACGCCGTGGCGGTCGTCGTACTGTCGCAGGTAAGAAGAAGGCTCCAGGTAAGAAGTAAGTAAGGATTAATACGAAACAATGGCTCGTCAAACAACTCGTAGAACTGGCGCACGTAAGAATAAGCGCAATGTCCCTAATGGAGTCGCTTACATCCAGTCTACTTTTAACAACACTATCGTCACGATCGCAGACACCGTAGGTGATGTCATCTCTTGGTCTTCGGCTGGTGCTAGCGGCTTTAAAGGCGCGAAGAAAGGCACTCCATTTGCAGCGCAAACTGCGGCTGAATCCGCTGCTAGAAGAGCAATGGAGCAAGGAATGCGTCAAGTTGAAGTAATGGTTACAGGTCCTGGATCTGGCCGCGAAACCGCAGTGAGAGCTTTGCAAGCTGCTGGTCTAGAGATCACCCTCATTCGTGACATTACCCCAATCCCTCACAATGGCTGCCGTCCTCCAAAACGCAGACGTGTGTAATCAATTACAAATTAGAAATTACGAATTAAAAACTAAATTCGTAATCCGTAATTCGTAATTTTTCAATTCTCTAATTTCACCTTTGATTTTCGTTTACTCTTGCAGACTAAGTCGGTACAAATATGGCACAGTTTCAGGTTGAGTGCGTTGCATCCCATACAGAAAAAGACAATAGCCAGTACAGCCAATTTGTTCTGGAACCACTAGATCGGGGGCAAGGCATTACCATTGGAAATGCGCTCAGACGGGTATTGCTCTCCAATCTTGAGGGTGCGGCCGTCACTGCTGTTCGCATTGCTGGTGTCAACCATGAATTTGCGACGATTCCTGGCGTACGGGAAGACGTTTTGGATTTGATGCTCAACCTTAAGGAGCTAGTGCTGAAGTCTTATAGCTCAGCACCACAGATTATCCGTTTGGTAGAGCGCGGTCCAAAGCTAGTTACGGCTACCAGTTTTCATTCTTTGCCATCGGATATCGAGATTGTTAATCCTAACCAATACATCGCCACTCTTAGTGAAGGTGCAACATTGGAGATGGAACTTACGATTGAGCGTGGTAAAGGCTATCGTTCGGTAGATCGTTCTAAGGAAGACCATAGTTCTCCTATTGATACGCTCAAGATCGACGCTGTGTTTATGCCTGTGCGCAAGGTCAAATATGAGATTAAGGACGCTCGGATCGGTGATGCGATCAATAAAGAGAGTCTATTAATCGATATTTGGACAAACGGCAGCATTACGCCTCAAGAAGCGCTTAGCCAAGCCGCTAGCGTGTTAGTGAATTTGTTCTCGCCCTTGCAAGAAATCACCCTTGCGCCCTCGTTGCCTCAAGAACGTGATGAGCAAGACGAGACTAAGCAAATTCACATTGAAGAATTGCAACTGTCAGTCAGAGCTTACAACTGTCTCAAACGGGCACAGATTAACACTGTTGCTGATTTGTTGGAATATACCCAAGACGATTTACTGGAAATCAAAAACTTTGGTCAAAAGTCAGCAGAGGAAGTTATGGATGCCCTCAAACAGCATCTTGGCTTGACCTTAACTGAGTCCAAGGCTTCTAAAGTTCTGTAGAAAGGCTATCTTTTAAACTCTTTCACCTAAAGAGTTTGGTTTCATATCCATCTAGTACACACCTATGCGTCACCGTTGTAAAACCCCCCAGCTTAACAAGGCTGCCGATCAGCGCAAAGCTCTCCTACGGGCTTTGACCACTGAGCTAATCCTCAGAGGCGAAATTAAGACAACCAGAGCTAAGGCTGATGCTGTTCGCACCAATGTCGATCACATGATCACATTGGCTAAAAATGGCTCTTTGCACGCTCGTCGTCAAGCGATCGCCTTTTTATACGATATTTCGGTCAAAGATGGCGAACCCGTTAGCGATCGCCCTCAAACCAAGACCAAACAGGAACAATTACCTGAAGATGAGCGAGTAACTACCTTGGTTGACTTATTGTTCACCCAAGCTAAAGAGCGCTACGCTGAGCGCAATGGTGGTTATACACGTATTGTGCGCACGGTCAGCCGTCGCGGTGACAATGCGGAAATGGCGATCTTGCAACTCGTATAAGCATCAAGATGTTCTCCGCTGATTCTGAGTCTCCTCATCGTGTTGCTTTAGTTATTCAATATCTAGGTACACAATTTTATGGGTGGCAAAGACAGCCAAATCATCCCAGTGTGCAGCAAACGATTGAAGAAGCGATCGCTAAGATTTGCGGAAAAGCAACCGTTTTGCATAGTGCAGGTAGAACAGATACTGGCGTTCATGCTGCGGCTCAAGTAGCCCATTTTGATACGTCAAGCTTGATCCCTCCCCACCGTTGGGCAAAGGTACTTAATAGTTATTTGCCCGAAGATATCTTGATATGTGGATCGATGGAAGTGGCTGCTGACTGGCACGCAAGATTTTCGGCAACATGGCGGCGTTATCGTTACACGATTTACACTGCGGCGATTCCGAATTTATTTGTAAAGCCGTTTAGCTGGCACTATTATCACGATCCTCTTGACGAAAAGCTGATCCATCAAGCCTTACAACCCATGTTAGGTGAACAAGATATGACGGCATTTCAGAGAGCAGGTTCAAGTCGTCCCCATAGCCGTCTTGAGCTTCAAGAAGCGATATGTTGGCGGGATGGCAATTTTGTCTATGTGGAAGTCCAAGCAAGTGGCTTTTTGTACGGCATGATTCGTTTGTTAGTAGGGCAATTAGTCGAAGTTGGGCGCTCGCGCCTAAGTGTTGAAGCCTTTACGAGCATATGGCAAGAAAAGCGTCGTATTGAAGTCAAGTATGCGGCTCCACCGCAAGGACTGTGCTTATTGGCGATCGGCTATGCCGATCATCCATTTGCTGAGTTCGCATCGCGCAAGCAAACACTAGGCTTAAATGACAACCATGTAATTACATTGGTTTGAAGTTTAAAGGCTAATGTGCTCCAAACTTACAAGTTTGACAGAAATATTTCACAGATCTATTTCTCAGATAAATATCATAGATAAATCTCGTTTGTAGAGAAACTAATGACTACAACTACACTTACTCCGAATAAAAGCTACTTACCTAAAGATCCCGATCGCAAATGGTATGTCATTGATGCGGAAGGTCAACGCCTAGGAAGGCTTGCTAGCGCGATCGCGCTTATCTTGCGCGGCAAAAATAAGCCCATCTATACGCCCCACCTAGATACTGGTGATTTTGTCGTTGTAATCAACGCCGAAAAAATTGCTGTAACTGGGAAAAAATCCACCCAAAAGCTATACAGAAGACATTCTGGTCGCCCAGGTGGGATGAAGGAAGAAACCTTTGATAAGGTAATCGCGCGCGTTCCTGAACGTATTCTCGAACATGCCATTAAGGGGATGTTGCCGAAGAATACCCTCGGTCGTCAGCTTTTCACTAAGCTCAAGGTCTACAAGGGTGCTAGCCATCCCCATGAGGCTCAACAGCCCGAAACCTTGGTCATCAACACCATCCCATCGCAGAAGTAGGAGAAATAACCGATGTCAGATACTGAACGTTCTAATCGTGCTGTTTACTGGGGGACTGGTCGCCGTAAAAAAGCGATCGCCCGTGTTCGCCTTGTTCCAGGCGAAGGAAAAGTCGTAATCAATGGTAAAGCAGGCGATTTGTACCTGCAATTCAACCCCACATACATTGCAGGCGTTAAGGCTCCTTTGGAAACCTTGGGCTTGGAAAATGAGTACGATGTTTTGGTCAATGCTCATGGTGGTGGTGTCACTGGTCAAGCTGATGCGATTAAATTGGGAGTTGCTCGCGCATTATGCGAACTTGCTCCTGAAAATCGTAAGCCTCTTAAAGTTGAAGGCTACATGACCCGCGATCCTCGTTGTAAGGAACGTAAGAAGTATGGTCTTAAGAAAGCTCGTAAAGCTCCTCAATACTCGAAACGGTAATCGTTTGCCTCAAATAAAAAGCCTCGCAATGCGAGGCTTTTTATTTATAAGGATATGAGATGCGGCGCTTCGCGCCGCATCTCATATCCTTATAGTTTTTCAATGCCGTGATCTAAAACTTCGTAATAAAGGGGTAAATATCCTGATTTGATGCCGCCATCTTCTTTGGCTTTGTCTAAATTACCGCGCAGAGTATGACTATTGTGAACGCTGTAGATTTCATAGCGATCGCCTATAAATACATAATCAGCAACATCAGTAAACTCTTCACCTTTGACGAGTTTCCAGAGATCATTCACATAAACAAAATGATAATCAGCTAGATCTGGACTTGAGGATGGACGCTCCACAGCCGCAGAGATTTCGGCAGTATAGTGGGGATTATTATTTGTTGGGGGGACAACTTTACTAGTGACGTTGCGATAAAAACAGCTTTCGTTGTAGCAAAATCTGAGTTTTGCCATTTTGTTTTTAATGTTCTCGAAGCGATCGACAATCTGAGATGAGGAAGGTTCGGTTTCAGCTGATACATCTGGCACAAACTTATTTGAGAAGGTTATGCCAAGGCAAATTAGGCAGATACAAAATATATTGGCAAGCGATCGCCATTGTTTTCTGGTCATAAAGCTCATGGTTATTAAAACTATATAGCAATCCTAAATCATAAAACCCAAAAGACAAGTTGCGGCACGAAGCGCTACCACTTGTCTTTTGGGTTTTGAAATGCTCTCTAAGATGATAAAGCTGCTATTTTTTCGGTAATAAATAGCTCAACTGCTTTCAACTTCAAGAACATCTCTTCAATAATTTCCAAGGCTTTTTCTGAATCTTGTGAGTGATTTAGTTCCTCAAGATGTAACGCTAATATCTGTATTTGCAAAGCACCCACATTGCTACTAGCGCCTTTAAGGTGATGAGCCTGACCCATAATTTGAGACCATTTATTGCTAACGATCTCATCTCTAATTTTGCTTAATCGTTGCGAAACATCTTCAACATAAACCTGTAGAACCTCAATCTCAAACTCTATATCTCCCTCTGATATCTGGTTAAGTTGCTCTAAATTAACAGGTGATTCTGGTTGATGATTCATATAGGTAAAAGCCTTACAGCAGTTAACTAAGCTAGTTTAAGTTTGCCTCAGGCTAAACTACCATGTATACAATCCAAAAAACCAGTAAGTAGGAAAAGCATTCCAGTAGTTCTAATTATGAAACTGATTTTTGGGGTTTCATCTCTGCATGCTCTGAAACCCCAAAAATCAGTTTTGATGCAAGTCCGCCGACTGCGGACTTACATCAAAACTGATTTTTATAATGAGAAGTGCTGAAGCATTTCAAAAGCGCTTTAGGCGATCGCGATATCAATGTTAGAATTAGAGGAAATTGTAAAGATTTGCAAAGCAATCTATTTATTCAAAATTTATTAGGCTGCATAGAGCAAAGCGATGTTCAGCCTAGCCTCATCAAAATTTAAACAAGACGAGTCATATCGACCATGCGTATCATTTTAATGACAGGAAAAGGCGGGGTTGGCAAAACTTCTGTCGCCGCAGCCACAGGTTTGCGCTGTGCTGAATTGGGTTATAGAACTCTAGTTTTGAGTACCGATCCTGCTCACTCCCTCGCCGATAGCTTTATGGTCGAATTAGGCCATGACCCTAAAGAAATTCGCCCAAATCTTTGGGGAGCAGAGCTAGACGCATTACGTGAACTCGAAGGCAACTGGGGTGCGGTCAAGCGTTATATTAGTGAAGTTCTCCAAGCAAGAGGGTTGGAAGGAGTTCAGGCAGAAGAGCTTGCCATCTTGCCAGGGATGGATGAGATTTTTGGTTTAGTGCGTGTCAAGCGTCACTATGACGAAAAGGAATACGACGTATTAGTAATTGACTCTGCACCTACGGGGACAGCGCTTCGACTACTTTCGCTACCTGAGGTGGCAGGTTGGTATATGCGGAAGTTTTATAAACCTTTACAGGGGATTGCCCAAGTTCTCAGTCCTGTATTTCAGCCAATTTTTAAGCGGGTGACTGGGTTCTCTTTGCCGAATAAAGAGGTAATGGACGCACCCTATGAGTTTTATGAAGAACTGGAAGCTTTAGAGAAAATCCTCACGGACAATACGACCACAACGGTCAGGCTGGTGACTAATCCAGAGAAGATGGTGATCAATGAGTCTTTGAGAGCGCATTCCTATCTCAGTCTCTATAATGTAGCTACTGACATGGTGATCGCCAATCGCATCATTCCTGAGGAAGTCCAAGATCCGTTCTTTAAAGTTTGGAAGGACAATCAGAAGCAGTATTGTGAACAAATTCACCGTGATTTTCACCCTTTGCCAATCAAGGAGATTCCCCTCTATGCTGAGGAAATGTGTGGAATTGCTGCCCTAGAAAGGCTAAAAGAGACTCTATACGGTAATGAAGATCCATCTCAGGTCTATTACAAAGAAAATACGATGCGTGTAGTTGAAGAGAACAAGCAGTATCGTTTGGAATTGTATTTACCAGGTGTGCCGAAAGAGAAGATTGAGCTAACCAAGACTGGTGATGAGCTGAATATCCGTATCGGTAATCATCGCCGCAATTTGGTGTTACCTCAGGCTCTATCGGTTCTTCAAACTGCTGGTGCAAAGATGGAAGGTGACTATCTGAAAATTCGCTTTTCGACTCCTGTTTAATGTTATACCAGTCCCTGAAAGTGTGACTACAATTTCGGGGATTAACAACCAAACCCAGTAAGAGTTTTAATATCTTCAAATGGCGTTGCCATATGAAGATGTTGTATTTTGGACAAAGCCAAAAAACAAAAGCTAGTTGCAGCGCTTCGCGCCGCAACTAGCTTTTGTTTTTATTAGCTATGGATAACTGAAAATCAAAAAGATTGTAGGATATACTTTTGCCGCCTATCATCTTTTTGATTCTGACAGATTTCAACCTAATTTCTTCTCAATCATCCTGAGTAATTCTGCCTCCTCAGGCGTTACGATACCGTCTAGCATGGCGAATTTCTGACATTGGACAAATAAAGATAAAGCAAACTCTGGTTTGATATCTTTTAGTAAAATCTCAAGAGGGATCGGTGAATCCATGTGGTTTGCGATCGCATTGATCGATTCTGATTTGAGATTGGCTAATCTCAAATCAGTTAAAATATCCTCCTTACTTCTGCCCTTACTTCTGCCCTGATTTCCCGCCAAGATCACATGGACGAGAATTTGATCGATGATTTCTTCCTGTGGAATTGCACTTTTTAAGATTTCCTCGCTATCTTTTTGAATTGCTTCTAGTTTCTCCTCAAAGTTGACTGGGTTGAGCTTTGCTTCATAAAACGCGCAACTAGCTTGCCCCAAGGTATAAAGCATAACTGCATTGGAACTTACGGCAATCACTGAGCCAGCAATGGGAATATTCCTGAGCATTCCTAATCCAGCTTTGATCGCCATTTTGCCGCCAAAAGCTAATCCAAATACTGCGACAATCTCACCTTTTCTAGTCGGATCTTTAAGATCCATTCCATAGGCACTGGCAATTTGATAAACCATCTCGGCTTGAAGTGAAGTTGTGGCAATCAGATCCCCAGCGAAAAATACTGCCGCCGCAACAGGGACAATGGAAGTAGCAAATCCAGTTGCACCAGCAAATACTGCTTTTTGTCTGATGATCCTTTGAGCTATTTGGTTTACGGACTCGTTAGGATATTTTTGCTTGAGGCGCTTCACTTCAGCTTCTGCCTTGCTAACATCAACTTGATCTAGTATTTGAAGCAGCCAATCAGCCTTGAAGGTTTGAGCAACTTTCTTCATCAAAAGACTGTTGCCGATCGCATCGATCGCATATCCTGTGCCACTGGTTGCCGTTGAGATGCCACCAACTACCGCACCGCCGACTGTTTTAGTCAATGCGCCAACTGCGCCGCCAACTGCTCCTGCGGCACTACCGATGGAACCTCCTGCGACAACAATGGAACCACTAACTGCTCCTGCTGCGCCACCGACTGCGTTACCAACTGCTCCTGCTGCGCCAGAAACCGCACTAAGCGCTTTGCCCCATTTTCCTCTTTTCTGAGCTACTTCAGATGGAATAATTGCAGAATTAATTTTTGAGACTTCATCACTAGGTTCAGATTGCTCAATAGGATCGGTTGTCATAGTAAGTAACTTATTGAGATTTTGCTGGAATTTTTAGGGCTAGACATATTAAAGGATGATGCGATCGCCTAAACTGATATAAATAATTTAGCAGCTCATCACTTGTTTCATTGGGTTAAAGATTCTCTAAATCATCGCACTCAAACGCATAGTCATCGCTCAACATCGAGGTTGAGATCCCCGACTTTTTCTACTCAATCAAAGGGGATTTACAAGTTTACAGAAAAAGTCGGGGATCTAGGCATTAACATATTCCTAGAATCGCTTAAATCATTTGGTCAGAGATCGCTTCTCTGAGGGCGTTAAAAAAAGTAACCTCTGCCATATAAATCTGTGATTGTATCTATGATTATGTAAACAAGTCTTAAGCGATTATATCTTTTGGGGTGCGACAATACACAATCTTGCTTATTGACTCTAGATTCATACTCAAAAATGACTAGCATCATTACCAACAATTTTTAAGAATCTGACGTTAATTAAAAAGAAATGGTTTGACAGCCAGACGTACACGCTTTAGCTCATTTTCGTTATGTCTAAGAAGGTGATGCTCCCATGTTTCATTCGTATTTTCAACACAATCTTTAGCAAGAGCTTCGCCAATGTCTTCAAAGCTCTTTTTCATATCATTCTTGAGTTTCTCAGGTGCAGTCCGAGATCCAAGAATAAATACCCGTTCTTGTAGCTCCTCTGGAACTTGACTCTTGATATAAATTAGTCGATTTTCATAACTCAATCCATCTGGTTCCTTATAATCATCAAAATCGATAACCAAGACAATCATTCTCTTTGGGAATTTTCCCATCTCAGAAACATGATCGTTCTTGAATTTATCTACCACTTTTTTCCAACCATTAGCGATCGGTAAAACCTGAATAGCAGTTTTATTAACGCTTAAGTTAAGAATAAATCCATTGATAATTTGGCGATTAGCATCATCTTCAGGTAGCACAAGAATATGCTCAACAAACTTATTCACTCTCATAATTCTATGTCGCCAAGAATCAAGCTATTCACAAGATCGCCATTTATAGGTATCTCACTAAGCATCCTAATCAAAGTTGGCTCTAAGTGACTTTTGCGATCGAGTATAAAAGTATTTTCGTTAGAAAACTTGCGGATTGCTTCTTCGTTATGCGACGTTACTAAAATTTGTCCACTATTCTTAAATGAGCGCCTTAGGGTTGTAATAAAATGTCCTACCTCTGATAGAGAAAGATAGTTGTCAGGCTCATCCCAGAAGCAAAAAGGACTATAGTACTTGTTTGCCGCTAGGACGACAGCACAGAGGAAAAAGCATTTTTCTCCATCAGATAAGTCTTTAAAATCAAGACTCAATGTTTGATTATTTGCTTCAAACTGAACAATCATGCTTTTAGCATCTTTGCCAATCGGTTCATTCTGGATATCCTGAATATCGGGCATGACTTCACGAAGATATCTGTCAACCTGCGTATAAGCGGCGGGGTAGCGCCTAAGTAAGCCAGAGAACCATTCGCCAAAATTTGATCCATTCCGTTCTGGTTCCAGAGTCTCACCACTAGATTCCCCTGTCATCAAGCTTGGGATCGGAGCTAAAATGATCATGCGCGACAGCCAATTCTTGAAAATATAAAGAGGATCAGTCTCAGATTTCACCTGAATTAATGGAAGAGCGACAAGATGCCACAGTAATTGAAACTGAGCTTCTTGTGGGCTGGAGTAAAAGTTGACCTGTGAAACTTCACGCGAATAAATTGGATTCCCTGCAACTAACAATTGTTCTTCAAATACGCGGATTTCCTTGGAATTTTCTGATGACAATTCTAACGCAAGGACATACTTATATAATTGCTCTTTAAGTAATACTTCTATCTCAAAACGAATTGGAACGCCAAACCTACCATTATTAAAGTCCTTATTCTGTATAAGCTGACTAACTCTATTAATGCCTCGACCTATGCTTTGTAATACTTCTAACGCAGAAGCGATCGTTGATTTACCTGTGCCATTTTTGCCAATTAAAAGTGAAGAGGGCAAATCTTTTAGATTTAGTTCAAAATTCTCCAAGCATCTAAAGTTATGTACATAGAGTCTTTGAAGCATAAAAAACTATTCCAATAAATTTGAATGAGTATTAAAGTATTTTACAAGATCAGCTATCGCACTTTCTCTTCTATCAAAGAATCCAGAAAGTGTAATTGTCGTTGACGATTGCACTTTTGTATTTCCATCAGGATTTTTCAAGATTCCAAAGCCAATTTTAATCGGAATTTCTTGGATACCACTCTTCGAGTCTACGGTAAATTCCTTCTTCAAATTTTGCTTTGCGAACATTGTATGAGTTATTACCAGATGTCATGATTTGAAACGAATTTTCCAGCAATGAACTACTGCTGCGTCTATCTCTAAGAAGCTTCGAGTAAACATGTGCCATAATTCCATGCACGTAAAAGTAATCTTCATCAATTGATTCAAAGGCATCCCAAATCTCAAAAATTGCTGCGTCAAAACTATCTAATTCACTAGTGCTCAGTAATGATGGGCTGTCATCGTTTGGGTAGCGATTATTATAATAAGCGTTAATTCGAGCAATTTGATTTTCAAGAACAGTGCTAAGAGGAAGTCCAGCTTTCTCAGCAAGAGATAAACACGCTTCAATATTATGTCCCGCTTCGGTAGTGCGTCCAAGGTCTTTAGACTCTTTCCCTACAGCGCGATAAACTGCATGTGCTTTTCCTTGCAGTGATGAATCGGTAAATAGTAGGTATGACTTTAAGAGCTTTTCTACAGATTGAGTAGCCATTTCAAAGCTTGACCACAAGTTGTTTAATAGACCACATCTAGCAAGTAGATAATCATCACTAGCCTTTTCGGCGAACTGCATAGCGTCAATATTTTGACGTAGGAACTCTTGAAAAGCTTTTTTCGTTTTGATGGTGGGCATTGAAAGGTGTTTTCTCTTACTCTAAAAATCTACTATCTCATTATAAAGTTTATAAACACGACTACTTACAAATTTGTTTTTCTGCAATAGCGATCGCACTCAAATTTAGAAATTTAAACTTCCCCTTGCTGTGAATAATTAGCCTTCACTCATCCACGAAACTCCTATATCGAAAAAACGACCACTTCCTTCATGGAGTGAGAGAGGCGACATAATTTCTAAAGTACCGTTGTTGTAATGGAATAGAGTTTTACGGCGATCGCCAACATCCGCAAGTAAACGCTCAAAAGTTTCCCAACTCACCCCATGAAGCAAGACCCGATTTTCAGATAGTGGTCTGGATTTCTCGATTTCTTCACTTACTGATGTAGCAGCTTGCTCTCTTGGTAAGGTTGGAGTATTCATCATGATTGTTTAGAGAAAAATACGGGCAGTTGTAAACTTAGATCTTTAGCTCTGAGATGAGATATAAAAATTTAAAACCAAACTTAGCTTAACAAAGATCGTTATAGCGATCGCCAATACGCCCTACGTACAGCTATATATAAATACATAGCGTCACCAACATACGTGCTTTACAAAACTTATCGTGTCTTTCTGGTTGAAATACCTGTAAATGCGGCATTTTCTGATGAGATAGAGATATATATTTAAGTTGGAAAACCCTATACTTGGGTAGATATTATTTCGACTTTTTACATACCCTTTAAAGATCTCAAGGCAGACACATGAGCGTAACAGCGTCAAGTGGTGCAGTAAATGCCCGCCCAAGTCTATATCAGACCGCTTTAACTTCCACAATTTCTCAGATAGAGCAACAAGATCGCTTTGCGACTCGTAGCGAATTAGATGATTTATCCACATATTTTCAATCTGGACTAAAACGCCTCGAAATTGCAGAAATTTTGACAAAAAACTCTGACAATATCGTATCCAAGGCTGCTAGCCGTATTTTTACGGGTGGTTCAGCAATGGCATTTTTGGAAAAACCCAAAAATGCCGATGCCTTGGAGGTCGATCGCGCTGGTCGAGTGGTTGATGTCAAGATCGGCATGGAACTTGGTACAACTACTTATACCGAGGCAAGCGAAGGTGGCTTTTTAGGGACAATCAAGAATTTCTTCAGTAATACAGGCATTACTGGCGTTGTTGATTCTGTGCCAGCTAATTTCCGCCCCATTAACATTTCTCGTTATGGCGCAGACCGCATGAAGAAGTCACTGCGTGACTTGTCATGGTTCTTGCGTTATGCCACCTATGCGATTGTCGCAGGTGACCCAAATATTCTTGCCCAAAATGTGCGTGGCTTGCGTGAAATCATTGAAGCAGCTTGCTCCACTGACGCAACTATTGTTGCTTTGCAAACCATGAAGCAAGCCGCAGCAGGTTATTTCCTCAACGATCCTGCGGCGATCGAAATTATCAAGCAATACATGGATGTAGCGATCGCTGAGTTTAAAGCAGCGACACCTTCACCCAAAGTCCGTCAGCGCAATTCCCCAGACTTACAAGGCTTGGCACTGCCTCAGATTTACTTCAACACCGCTGAGCGTCGTCAGAAGTTTGTGATGAAGGCTGCCATGACAGGTGCTGAAAAAAATGGCGTAGTTAAAGCTGCCTATCGTCAAGTTTTCGAGCGTGATATTGCTCGTGCTTATAGCCAAGGTATTTCTGACCTTGATTCTAAGGTCAAGAATGGTGAAATCTCGGTGCGTGAGTTTGTCCGCCGCTTAGGTTTATCGCCTTTATACCGCGATCAATTCTTCCTACCTTTCATCAACTCTCGTGCAGTTGAGTTAGCATTCAAGCATTTCCTTGGACGCTCTCCTGAAAGCCGTGAAGAAGTGGCTGCTTACTTTGCAATCGTCTCCAAAGGTGGTTTGCCTGCCCTAGTCAATGCTCTAGTTAACTCCAGAGAGTACAGCGACTACTTCGGCGAAGAAACCGTCCCTTACCAACGTGGATACGGACAAGAAGCCCAAACTGCACGCAACTGGGGCGCACAGTTTGACTTATTCAACTACTCTGCACCTTTCCGTAAGGTTCCTCAATTTATTACCTTGTTTGCTGCCTATGAGCAACCATTGCCAGATCAGCATGTTTATGGCGCTGGTAATGATCCTCTCGAAATCCAATTTGGTGCGATCTTCCCTAAAGAAACTCGTAATCCTAGTGCATCCCCTGCACCTTTCGGCAAGGATACCCGTCGCATCTTGATCCGCAATGGTGCTGGTATCACTAACCAACTTGGTAATCCATCGGCGACTGGCTCGATCGATCCTATGAGTCCCAAGGTCTTCAAGCTCGATCAAACCCTACGTGATAACGTCAAGATCGGTAAAGGTGCAAGAAAATCTTCGATCAAGGGCTTGAGCATCACCAACTCGGAAACCTCTACCCAAGCTGTGATTCGTGCTATTTACTTGCAAGTCATTGGCTTTATTCCTTATTCTGGTCAGCGCCAAACAGTTGCAGAGATCAAGCTAGAAAATGGCGATATCTCCGTCCGTGAATTTGTCCGCATCTTGGCTAAGTCCCCAACTTTCCGCGATCGCTATTGGACGAAGCTTTATGTATGTAAAGCGATCGAGTATACTCACCGTCGTCTATTAGGTCGTCCTACCTATGGTCGTCCTGAAATGAACGCTTACTTTGATCTCGCATCAAAGAAGGGCTTCTATGCAGTAGTTGATGCGATCCTTGAAACCAAGGAATACGAGCAAGCCTTTGGCGAAGATACCGTTCCTTATGAGCGCTATCTCACCCCCGCAGGTGTATCGCTCCGCAACAATCGCAACAGCACCTTGGGCGAAGAAAAAGGCACTAAGGTTGTGGTTGAACCAACCGCAAAGTTCATCGAACTTGGTCAGGTCACCGAAGAGCGCTCATCAGTATCGATTCGCGATCGCATCAACCAAGGTGTTGATAAGAAGCGCGAACAACGCAAGATTTTCAAGCTCACCACCACCGATCCTGTGGAAACAGGCGCATTGGTACGTGCAGCTTACCGTCAAGTGTTCGAGCGGGACATGGATGCCTATGTTGCTGACTCACAGTTCAGCCAGTTTACCTCCAAGTTGCTCAACGAAGAAATCACGGTCAAGGAATTCATCTTGGCGATCGGTACATCCGACCTTTACATCAAGGAATTCTACGCACCATTCCCCAACACTAAGGTTATCGAATTGGGTACAAAGCATTTCTTAGGACGTGCGCCCCTCGATCAAGCAGAAATCCGTAAATACAACGTGATTTTGGCAACTAGCGGTATTAAGGCGATGGTAACGGACATGGTGAACAGCCTTGAATTCCTCGATGCCTTTGGCGAAGATGTTGTTCCTTACAACCGCTTTGAGACATTCCCTGCGGCTAACTACCCCAACACCAAAGTGCTATACGATCGCCTCACCAAGCAGGACAAGTCGATCGTTGTACCTAGCTTTGCCTCGGTTAAATCGAAAGTTCCAACCACTGTTTAGCTAATAAAAAATACATGAAATACGCTGTGCGTGTTTCATGTAAAACCCAGAAAGGTAGGGGCAATTTATAGATTGTCCCTACCTTTCTGGGTTTTATTAAGATTCAAAATTTTGCTTTAATAGAGAATAAATTAGTGACGGTTTTTCGGTATCATAAGCATCAGATTAAAGTAAAAAATTAAATTTAGATAAAGGGCGATAAGAAGTGACTATCAGGGTAGCGATTAATGGATTTGGGCGTATCGGACGTAACTTTCTCAGATGCTGGGCTGGTCGCTCAGAGACAAACATAGAACTAGTTGGACTTAACGATACGTCCGATCCCCGTACCAACGCTCACTTGCTAAAGTACGACTCCATGCTCGGCAAATTTGCTGGAGAAGTTAGTGCTGATGACACCACAATTACTGTCAATGGCAAAACCATCAAAACAGTCTCCGATCGCAATCCTGACAACTTGCCTTGGAAAGAATGGGGTATTGATCTAGTTATTGAATCTACGGGCGTATTTATCGATAAAGTTGGTGCTAGCCGACATATCGGTGCAGGCGCTAAGAAAGTTCTAATTACTGCCCCTGGTAAAAATGAAGATGGCACGTTTGTTGTAGGTGTTAACGATAAAGACTACAACCATGACATTCATAACATCATCAGTAATGCTAGTTGCACCACCAACTGTTTAGCACCTGTTGCCAAAGTCTTGCTAGAAAACTTTGGCATTGTTAAAGGGGTAATGACCACCACCCACAGCTACACTGGTGACCAAAGATTGCTTGATGCTAGCCACCGTGATTTGCGCCGTGCCAGAGCTGCTGCTTTAAGCATCGTGCCTACCTCCACAGGTGCAGCTAAGGCAGTTGCGCTCGTATTGCCTCAACTTGCTGGCAAATTGAATGGCATTGCCTTGCGAGTGCCAACTCCTAATGTCTCGGTTGTAGACTTTGTTGTGGAAGTTGAGCAGCACACGATCGCTCAAGAAGTTAATGAAGCATTCCGCGTTGCCGCTGAAGGCCCCATGAAAGGCATTTTGGAATATAACGAATTGCCTTTGGTGTCAATCGACTATCGCGGTGTTGATGCATCTTCGATCGTTGACTCTTCTTTGACTATGGTCATGGGTGGCAACATGGTTAAGGTTGTTGCTTGGTATGACAACGAATGGGGCTATAGCCAACGTGTTGTTGACTTGGCTGAAATTGTTGCTAAAAACTGGAAATAGACTAACAAAAAAGAAGGGGAGGCGCTAATTGCCTCCCTTTCTTTTTTGTGAAAATCCCGCTATTTCGCTGATGTATGCGTATGAAACACTATAGATAGAATAGTGTCGAGATACTGTTCTTATAGCGACCGCCAGTTATGTTAAGAAACAATCAAAACCCAAAATAGAGTTGCGGCCTGAAGCGCTGCAACTCTATTTTGGGTTTTATCGTGGTGACAGCTTATGCATCAATATCTCAAATTTTGATGACAAAAAAATAACAAAGCACTCTTTTCTCATCGGCAATCGTAATGAAACTCTCTTCCACTTTGATTAATTTTAGAGATTTTTGTAAACGCAATCATCAGCAATTAGTGGCTGGCTTGATCACGTTTTCATTGTCTTTGGGTGTTTTAGGATTAAGAGAAAATGGAGCTTTTAAGGAAATTGAGCTTTGGGTTTATGACAGCTTAATGCGATCGCAACTTAACGAACCGCCCGATCGCCGTGTTGTCATTGTCGAAATTTCGGAAGCTGATATTCAAGACTTCTCTAAGCTATATTCTGAGCGATGGCCAATTTCGGATCGCTTATTTGCCAGACTTATTAACCAAATTTCCGTTACCAAACCCGCCGCGATCGGCATTGATAAATATCTGGATTTACCAGTTCTAGAAGGACGTAGTGAGTTAGTTGCCGCAGTTAAAAATGCTGGTAACGTAGTAAATGCTAAATTTATTGCAACGGTCGAAGGTCGGAGTGGTGTCGATCCTGCCAAAGATTTAGAACCAATTAGCAGCTATGGATATGTGAATTTACCTACCGACAAAGGGGCACTGGTGCGGCGGGCTTCAATAGTTGGAGATTCAGGTTCTTTAGCCTTTGAAATCGCCAATTTGTATTTAAAAAAATTACACGGCAAGCAACTTGAATTTAACCCAGCCGCAATTCAATTTACGGCTGGCAAACAAATTATTCCGAGGATAACGGCAAATTACGGTGCATATCGCAAAGAGGATGATAGTGGATATCAAATGATGATTCGCTATCGAGGAAAATCAAGATCTTTCGAGCATATTCGAGCGACTGATGTACTTGAAAAGCGTGTTGCTCCTGAGAAACTGCGCGATCGCGTTGTCCTAATTGGTGTGACCGCGGAAAGTCTCAAAGATAGCTTCCCCACACCTGTCAGTGTTGATGGTGAAGTGATGTATGGGGTGGAAATTCATGCAAATATTGTCAGCCAGTTGATTAGTAGCACTTTAGACGATCGCAAATTTATTCAGGTTTGGTCAAATGATACCGAAAATATTTGGATTTTGTTTTGGGCGATCGCTGGTGGTGCAATGGCAGCATTTATTGCTCATGCTGGTAAAAATATAGGGCTTTTAGTTCTCTTCTCTGGTGGTTTAGTTTGGGCTAGCTATTTTGCCTTTGGTCAGGCTCTGTGGATACCATTATTTCCAGCCTTGTTGGGTTTAATTTCTTCAAATGTACTAGTCATGGCTTATCAGCTTGCGATTCAGCAATCAGAACGCAAAGTATTGATGGGACTATTTTCACGACATGTCTCCAAGGAGTTAGCCGATATTATTTGGTCAAACCGTGAAAAATTTTTGCTAGAGGGTCGGATCACGGGACAAGAGGTATATGTTACGGTCTTGTTTACGGATATGCGAAACTTTAGTACTGCGGCGGAGGCGCAAGCTCCAGGCGAGACGCTAAATTGGCTCAATAATTATTTGGGAACGATCGCAAATGAAGTACTTGCCCATGGTGGAATGGTCGATAAATATATCGGTGATGCAGTGATGGCAGTGTTTGGTGTGCCGATTCCCCATAGCAATGAAGTTGAACGTACCCGCGATGCTCAATCTGCTGTTGCTGCGTCTTTAGCGATCGCCCATAAATTAGCAGAAATGAATGAGGTTTGGGTTGCCCAAGGTTTACCGCCAGTCTCGACAGGAATTGGTATTAACTCTGGGCTTGTGATTGCAGGAAGTTTAGGCAGTTCGGAGCGACTGGAATATTCTGTGTTAGGAGATGCGGTGAATGTTGCGTCGCGACTAGAAAGCTTTAACAAAGAAGTTGATGGTGGACCTCATCATATTTTGATTAGTGAAGAAACGCATCAGCGCTTAGATAATAATTTCCAGACCGAGTTTGTGGGTAAATTTGCCCTCAAAGGGAAAACACAAGAAACAGGAATTTACCGAGTGTTGGATGTCCAAAAGAAAACTAATCAACTTAGTCCCACAAGCTCGTCTGAAAATAAATAAAGGGCGGCGCATTGCGCCGCCCTTTATTTATTTTGTTTCTGTAGATGCTGCTTCGGGTTTAGCAGGGAAAAACTTACGTGGATCAAAGTTGAAATTTTTGAATACATCTGTTGGAGCCGCAGTTGGCTTAAACGTCTTAGGTTCCTTTTCAGGCAAGATACCTTTGGCTGGTTCAGCTTTTGGCATTACCTGAGCAGCTTCTTTCGTGGCTTTGGGGACTTCCTGAGGAGCTTCTTTAGGTGTTGTTACTTGAGGTGCGACTTTTGGTGCGATCGGTCTGCCTGGTATTGCAATAGGGGCATATTTACTCCTGCTTGGGGCAGGAGCGATCTTTACTGGTTCTACAACAGGTACAGGCTTAGACTTGGGAGATTCTGGAGTAACCTTTTCTGACTCAGTAACTGGTGCGTTTTTAGCCTTGATGATGGGTGCAGTCTTTATAGTTTCAGCAGCCACAGGAGCAGCTTTTACTTTAATCGGTTCAACCTTGGTTGGTTCTGGAGCTGGAGCTACCTTAGTCGGAACTGGGGCAGCTTTGATGGGTTCTACAGGAGCAGCCTTTACTTTAATCGGTTCAACCTTGATTGGTTCTGTTAAATCTACCTTAGTCGGGACAGGTTCAACCTTGGCAGGCTCAGCTACTGGTGATGATTTTGTAATAATTGGTGCGGCTGGAGCAACGGGAACAGGAATTACTGGAACTACAGGAACTGGAACTACAGGAATTACAGATGATGCTTTATCAACAGGTTTAGTCTCTTCCTTGGGTGTAGCTACTGGCGTAGATGTGGGGCTAACAACCTCAGTTTTAGATGATTCGGTTGGCTTTTCCGTAGGAGCGACGACAGGTGCGACAGACTCAACAGGCGAAGGTATAACTTCAGGAGCAGGTGGCACATAGTCTGGGTTAACGATCGCCTCAATGTTGGCAATCTTTTCACCACGGACTAGACGCGCTAGGGTGTCAGTACCATTGGGTTGATAGTTAATGACATGGGCTGTGCTGTTGAACACATTCGCGATCGCATCGCCATCTGGTTCTAGTAATTCTAGCTTCACCCAATTTTGTCCAGTTTTAAAGCCTTTGAGATAGATTGGCTCCCAGCGATCAAAGGTAAAGCTTTGTCCATCAATGGTGGCGCGAACCTGCCAATCATCGATCTCCTCATCATCTTTGCCGAGCAAATGCAAAGGTGCATTTTGGAGATAAAAATCAAGCATGATTGGCTCAGCACCATAGGTTCCTACAGGACGGCTGTAGGTGAGCAAAGGTGTTTTTGCTTCGGGAGTATTTTCGCCAGTCTTTGTCAATACATTAAAGGTAGTCTGTGCATACGCACCTTGGTTTTTGAAGCTTTCATGCCAAGGTCGCGAAGCAAAGGCTCGAATTGTATGAGTTCCCGCGCTGAGGTGATCAAATGTTGCGGTTTGATTTAGGTCGTAAATTGCTTTGTATTCTTGGTTATCCAAAGTCACATGGATATGTGGCCCTAAGCCAAAATCAGCATTTTTAAAAATCGGCAAATTTTTGACATCAAACTTCACTGAGACTTGGGTGTCGTTTAGCACTTCATCAGATTTTGGGCTGACAATGCTGACCTGAGGTGCGTAGCCATCGAGTAGGCGACTGAGTCGTTGAATTTCAGTGGGTGGCGAAACTTCGGTGAGATTGATGCTAGTTACAACTTTTTTGTCTGTGGCTTTACTGACTGGCTTATTATTACCACCGCAAGCTGTGAGGTAAAAGCACAGGGCGATCGCCATGACCAAACTGGATAACTTTTTCCAAGGGATATTTCGCCAATAAGATGAAACTCGCGAAGTCTTTGGCTTGTCTTCGGGTTGGTTAGAGTTTGCGATCGCGCTCATAAAAACTATGCTCAACTCACATTACACAGGCAAATATACCGAAAAATGAGCGCTTTGCTTGTAAAGAAACCTCATAATTTATAAAGTAATTTGCTAAAAAGTAACCATAGGCGGCTTTTTGATAAATTGCTTTATGCTAAAAGCTATATCTTTTTACACGATCAACCAAATTCTCATCAATGCAAGTACGTCGCCAATCTGAAACCGCTAGTAGCAAAGGCTATGCGATCGCTGCCCTAACTGACGCGCCCCAAAACATTTTAGAAAAAATTGTTTGGCATAAGGAGCAAGAGGTTGCGCAGATGTATGCCACCGAGCCGATTGAGTCAATTAAATCTAAATTATCTAGCATTAGTCCGCCACGAGATTTTTATAGCAAGTTGCAAAATTCCCCAATTAAGCCTGCCCTAATCGCCGAAGTCAAAAAAGCCTCACCTAGCAAAGGTTTATTTCGTAAAGACTTTGATCCTATAGCGATCGCC
Organism: Pseudanabaena sp. lw0831; assembly: GCF_016584665.1. Taxonomy (GTDB): domain Bacteria; phylum Cyanobacteriota; class Cyanobacteriia; order Pseudanabaenales; family Pseudanabaenaceae; genus Pseudanabaena. Next base: position 86,407 of record NZ_BBJB01000057.1, on the reverse strand, counting down.
CAAGCCTACGAACGCGGCGGCGCGAGTTGCCTCTCAGTATTAACTGATCGAGAATTCTTTCAAGGCAGTTTTGAAAATTTGCAACTGGTTCGCCAAGCTGTTGAATTACCGTTACTTTGTAAAGAATTTATTATTGATCCCTATCAAATTTATCTGGGGCGATCGCATGGTGCGGATGCAGTTTTATTAATCACCGCAATTCTTACTGATACTGAATTAACCGAACTGCAAGCATTAATCCATGAGTTAGGCATGGCTGCACTAGTTGAAGTGCATACTCAAGCTGAGCTAGATCGTGTTTTACAAATTTCTGATGTGCGCTTAATCGGGATTAATAATCGCAATTTAGAAAATTTTGTCGTCGAGCTTGAACAAACTAAAATTTTAATGGATAGACTAGATTCATTAACTAGAGATAAATATCTTTGGGTGAGCGAGTCTGGCATTTATACCCGTCAAGATCTAGATTTTGTGCAAATTTGTGGAGCGAGTTCTGTGCTAGTTGGCGAGTCTTTAATCAAACAAGAAAATATTGAAGATGCAATCACAAATTTGCTAGAGAAATAAATATTCAATATACAATCGCAGCACTAATGAACTTTTGACTGTGCTTCAGATTCTTAAAAAAGTTGCTCAGCTATTTCAGTAAAAATGAACCCGAATTTACAGTCAGTATTGCAAATATTACAAAGGTTTTTATTGCCAGTAGTTCGCATTCTGGTGCTTGCTTACATTGGCTTGGCGATTGCTTTATATTTCGGACAATCAAACTTAGTTTATATGCCAAGTCAAGAGTTAATAGATACGCCTGCAACCATAGGCTTAAAGTTTGAAGATATACGGATCACAACTAAAGATAATGTCAATTTAGACGCTTGGTTTGTGCCATCTAAAGACAATGATCGAATTGGTAAAGGTGTGATTTTGTTTTGTCATGGCAATGGCGGCAATATTAGCAATCGCATCAGTTACTTACCGATATTTAAAGATTTAGGGCTTGCTACTTTCCTGTTTGATTATCGAGGCTATGGAAAAAGTGAGGGTAAACCCAGCGAAGAAGGAACCTATAACGATGTCGAAGCTGCGTGGCAATATCTTACTCAAGAGAAACAAATTCCACCTCAAAAAATTATTATCTACGGTGAATCATTAGGAGGTGCGATCGCTTCTTACCTTGCCCAAATGACTACACAACAAGATCCCACAAGTAACGCTGGTGGGTTAATACTTGCCTCCACATTTACCTCAATTAGCGATCGCGCGGCTGAGCTTTATCCATTTTTGCCAATTCGGTTTCTGTCGCGATTTTCCTACAACTCCATTGATCGCTTACCCAGCATCAAAATTCCTGTTTTAATTATTCATAGCACCGATGATGAAATCATTCCCTTTCATCATGGCGATCGCAATTTTCAAGCAGCCAATCAGCCTAAAAAATTAGTCAAACTACGCGGCGATCATAACGGTGGCTTCCTAGACTCTCTCGAAACCTATCGCAAGGGGCTTAAGGAATTTATCCAAAGTATATAATTGTGGACAGCGTAAACAAAAATTACGAATTACGAATTACGAATTGAAATCTCCTTGATAATTCGTAATTCGTAATTCGTAATTATCAATTCAGGAATATCCGTGCTGTTAGGTTTTGATCCAGGAAAACAAAAATGTGGTCTTGCTGTCATGGGCTTAGATCGCAAGCTGCATTTTCAGGTAGTTATCCCCAGTCAAGAGGCGATCGCTAAAGTTGGCAGCTTATTAGATAGCTATCCCATTTCGCTGATGGTGATGGGCGATCAAACCGCCTCTAAGCAATGGAAAGCTGAACTACGGTCATCATTCCCAGATTTGAGAATCATCACCGTAGACGAGCGTTATAGCAGTGAAGAGGCTCGGCTGCGATTTTGGAAAATTTATCCCGCACAAGGCTTAATGAAATTAGTCCCGCTTGGAATGAGATCTCCCGATCGTCCTATCGATGACATTGTTGCCATTATCCTGATTGAGCGTTATCTCATTCGTCTGATTAGCTCGTAAACAAGAAAACATCTTGCAAAGCGAGATGTTTTCTCCAAAAGTTTTGTCAAGCTTCGTAAAGTAACGTTAAGTAAGCTTGAAGCAGGGGTATATAGAAATGATATCTTTGCACTTGATATCAAAAGCGTATACGCAATTTGGGAGAACATCTCAATGTCAGAAGAAACAGCAGAAACAGCAACCTTTACTGCACCTGCCCCTAAAGGCAAAACCCCAATCTGGGGTGGTAGCACAGGTGGTTTGCTCAACTCCGCTTTCACCGAAGAAAAGTACTTAATCTCTTGGAATAGCCCCAAAGAGCAAGTATTTGAAATGCCCACAGGCGGCGCTGCAACTATGGTCAGTGGCGACAACTTGCTTTACTTAGCTAAGAAAGAGCAAGCCCTTGCTTTGGGTACACAGTTGCGTAAATTTAAGATCACCAATTACAAAATCTGGCGCGAATTTCCTAATGGCGACCAAGTTTATCTCCATCCTAGCGATGGTGTATTCCCTGAGAAGGTGAATGCTGGTCGTGTTGCCGCTAATAGCGTCAGCCGCAAGATTGGTGATAACCCTAATCCTATAAGCGTCAAGTTTACAGGTAATGCAACTTACGATGTCTAATTAATAGCTTTGGCTATTAATATCGCTCTCATTTATTTTTATTTCCTCAAAAGCCATCGAGATCATAGGATCTCGATGGCTTTTGTTTTAGTTAGGAGTCTGCGATTTAATAAAGTACCGAATATGAAACCAGAATAAGTGGGGCGGCAAAGCCGCCCCACTTATTCTGGAAAATCTGGATTGGCACTTTATTCTTTCGCAAGTCCCTTATCTTGCTGAGGTGTCGGTAGACACAACCTCACTGAATCTATCTTTAGCGGTATAGCATATTAAGAAATATAAAGTAATATTAATTCAAGCAAAGATTATTAACGTTTACTTAATAGTTAAACCACCAAGGAGATTACTGAAATGGAAAACACTACGGAGACAAAATTCGGTTTCAACAACTTCGCTGAAACTTGGAATGGTCGCCTCGCAATGTTAGGTTTCGTTATTGGTTTGGCAACGGAATTAATCACTGGACAAGGCATTCTATCTCAAATTGGCTTGATGTAATTTTTGGTTGCTTTACAAACCGTAGTTGATAAAAGTTGCATTCACTTATTTCATTAAATACACAAAAGGAAAGCTGCGTTAAACGCAGCTTTCCTTTTGTGTATTCTGCTCTATAAATTTGTTCTACCTTTAGCGGTATAGCTCTTATTAAGAAATATAAAGTAATATTAATTCAAGCAAAGATTTATAATTTCTACTTAATAGTTAAACCACCAAGGAGATCACTGAAATGGAAAACACTACAGAGCCAAAATTCGGTTTTAACAACTTCGCTGAAACTTGGAACGGTCGTCTTGCAATGCTAGGATTCGTTATCGGTTTGGCAACAGAATTAATTACTGGACAAGGCATTCTTACTCAAATTGGCTTGATGTAATTTTTCATCTAAGCAAATAAAAAGGGGCGCATCGCGCCCCTTTTTATTTGCTTAGATATCTTAAAATCTTTTCAAAAAGCCCCACGATCGCATCTTCTCCATTATCTCGAATGAAAATATCAAAATTTGGATGAGAATTTGCCTCAATCAGCCAGTAGTTTTGGTGATCATCTAAAGCTATATCTAGACCGACATAAGGGATTGCCATCTTCTGGAAAATTGGTTTAATAAATTCATCGATCGCTGCAATAGTTTCGTGATTACTAACTTGTTTCGCGATCGCCCCTTCCCAATGTAATGGGCTAAGATTTCCCGTAAACTCTGCCTGCGAAATATCTTTGTCATACAGAACTATTTGCTCATGATTGAGACATACGGAGCGATATTCCTTAACGATATTAATTGGTTCTTGCACTAGAGCAACGTAGTCATAGTTTTTACTATTAACATTAAAAATACAATCTAAAGCATTACGAATCTGGAGCAAATCTAAACACTTAAAGACATTATTGCCACCTGATCCCCGATTTCGCTTCAAAATGATTGGCAAATCAAAATTTCTTTCAATCTCTGTAATAATTTCTTCGATAGCGGAGAATTGTAAATACTCTTTATATTTCTGATCGCAATAGGGCGAGATAAAAGAGACTGTACGCGGCATCTTCACGACATCTCGAAATACTTGATAAAAATATTGCTTATCCTTAAAGATTTCCGCTATAGATTGTGGCGTGAGAGGGGTTGAATAGTTGGTAAAGTAATATTCGCGATCGCTGAGTTTAACCTTAACTAGATTCTGATTCGGATGCAAAATCTCATATTCAATGGATAACTTTTTACAAGCTTCCAATAACATTTTGATGTTTGTGAGCATATTTACTTGATTCTATTTCAAAAAATAGAGGAGGCACTTTGAGCCTCCTCTCCAACTTTTAAGCTAGCGTATTTCTGAGCTGAGCTTCAGCAGCTTCTAGAGCTTCGGGCAACTTACTGGCATCTTTGCCACCTGCTTGAGCGAGGTTGGGGCGACCGCCGCCGCCGCCGCCGCAGATTTTGGCGATCGCACCGATAAATTTACCAGCTTGTAAACCCTTAGCAATTACTTCCTTACTGAAAGAAGCAACCAGTGTAACTTTGCCATCATCAGTAAAAGAACCTAGTACTACTGCACTATGTCCTAGTTTTGCAGAGAGCTTTTCGGCAGCCGCTTTGAGAGCTTCTGCTTCGATGTCAGGAAGTTGAGCAACCAGAATTTTAAATTCGCCGATGGGTTCAGCTTCATGAATGAGAGTATCAGCCTTGACTAGAGCTAATTCCTGTTTGAGATGTTCCACTTCTTTCTGAGCAGTTTTTAGTTCATGCTGCAAGCCTGTAATCCGATCGCTAATTTCTTCAGGCTTAATCTTGAAGCGATCGCTTAAATCCTTAGCAATATTGTCGCGCAGGGTGAGATATTCCAAAACTGCCTGACCTGCGATCGCTTCGATCCGACGCACGCCAGAAGCAACACCTGCTTCAGAAATGATTTTGAATAGTCCAATTTCGCTCGTGTTTTTTACATGCGTTCCGCCGCAAAGTTCCATTGATACATTAGGAATATCCATAACGCGGACTTCTGCGCCATATTTTTCACCAAACATAGCGATCGCACCTTTGGCTTTTGCTTGGGCGATTGGCAATACTTCGATTACTGATTCATGGGCTTCGGAGATCCAGTTATTGATCTGCAATTCGATTTGCTGAAGCTCTTCGGTGGTGATCGCCCGATTGAGATTAAAGTCAAAACGAAGGCGATCGCTATCAACTAATGAACCTGCTTGAGAAACGTTAGGATCAACGATTTTCTTTAGGGCTGCTTGTAATAGGTGCGTGGCGGTGTGGTGCGCCTGAATGCGACGACGTTCAGATACTGCAACTTGAGCATTGACGTTATCACCAATAGCAATTTCGCCACGTTCTACTTGTCCGATATGAATAAACAAATCCGCTTGTTTCTGGACATCACTAATTTTAGCGATCGCCTCACCAATCGCCAAGTAACCTGTATCCCCAACCTGTCCGCCTGATTCTGCATAAAAAGGAGAGCGATCTAAAACGATTTGGACTTTGTTACCTACGATCGCCGTTTTCGCTAATTCACCATTAACAAGAATCGCTTTAATCGTGGCGGTGCTGCTGAGTTCCGTATAGCCTAGAAATTCAGTTTTACCAATTTCCTTCGTAATATTCACCCAGCTATCTTTCGACATCAGGTCAATATCTTCATGGGCAGCTTGCGATCGCTCTTGTTGCTTCTTCATTTCCGTCTCGAAGCCTTCAGAGTCAACGGTAAAGCCTTCTTCTTCAGCAATTTCTTGAGTTAACTCTAATGGGAATCCATAGGTGTCGTAGAGGGTGAAAGCATCGACACCCGAAATTGTCTTACTAGATTGAACTTCAGGTTTAGTAAGAATTTCTTCAAGCAGCTTTTCTCCCCGTTCTAGAGTTTGTAAAAAGCGGACTTCTTCGATTTTGATTTCTTCTTTAATTACTTGCGCTCTTTCGCGAGTATTGGGATAAACGGATTCTGAAAGTGCGATCGCAACTTCGGCAACTTCAGAGGCAAATGTACCTGAGATCCCAATCAAACGCCCATGACGAACGACGCGACGCAAGAGACGACGCATAATGTAACCTCGTCCTACATTCGAGGCATTGATGCCATCGGCAATCATATGTACAACCGAGCGTACATGATCGCCAATAACTTTTAGCGAAGTTTTTACTTTTTCATCGCTCTGGTGATAATCAATTCCTGCAATATCCGCAGCTTTTTTGATGATTGGAAAGATTAAATCTGTCTCATAGTTATTGGGAACGGCCTGCAAAACTTGAGCCATTCGCTCTAATCCCAAACCCGTATCAATATTTTGCTTCTTGAGCTTTGTGAGATCGCCGACCGCATCACGATTTAACTCCATGAAGACCAGATTGTAAATCTCCAAAAATCGTGAATCATCTTCTAAATCAATCGAGTCGTCACCCAATTCAGGATGAAAATCATAATAGATTTCTGAACAAGGGCCACAAGGCCCCGTCGCACCCGAAGCCCAGAAATTATCATCGCCCATCCGTTGAATCCGATGCGCAGGAATACCGATCGCATCACGCCAAATTGCAAAAGCATCTTCATCAGTGTGATAGACACTGACTACTAAGCGATCGGGCGGTATTTGAAATACTTTGGTTACTAATTCCCATCCCCAAGAGATCGCTTCTTTTTTAAAATAGTCGCCAAAACTGAAATTCCCTAACATTTCAAAAAATGTTTGGTGACGCGCCGTTCTACCGACATTCTCGATGTCATTGGTACGGATACATTTTTGAGAGGTGGTAGCGCGAGGAACTTCAGGCTCCTGTTGTCCTAAAAAGATTGGCTTAAATGGCAGCATTCCCGCGATCGTTAGTAGCACTGTGGGATCAGCAGGTACGAGTGAAGCACTAGGCATTACCTTGTGACCGCGCTCCTCAAAGAAATTGAGAAACTTTGCGCGAATTTCAGCACCAGTAAGAGAGGGAAGGCTAGCCATAAAAGTTTGAATTAATGCAGACGATAGATGAATTTTTCAAGAAAGCTTAACAAGTTTGCAACATGATATGTTAGGCAAACCTAAATAAATTCTTACAAATTTTAACAATTTCCTAATTGTATTATATCGCTGTCGCCAATTGTACTAGGACATAAAACCCTAGAGTTGATTTGCACTAAGGTAATTGACTGAAGCTATAAAAGGCAGTTTTGTCTAAGTTGAGCAGATTACCAAAAATCAGAAATCGCCGTAGTCAACTTGTAAGCAAGTTAAACCAAGATCTCGCCAAACTCTGACTACCTGATCGCGATCGTCTAATACAAACGCCACATTGTATTTATCAAGAATAAATTCATCATAAATTTCTTTCTTAACAATGCTGTCCTTTCGCATGTCACCAGATTTACGCATATGCAGACTATCAAAACTAATACCATGCTTCTCCAGCCATGCTAATGTCTGAGGCTTGGACTTATCCTCTCTCCCAGAAACAAATACGATCGCCTTTCCTGATGTCTGCAAAATCGATCGCACAGGTTCATTGACCAAATCCTTCTCACAGCTAGCACCATCATAGGGACTGCGATCGCCAATCAAAGCAAGCGTTCCATCTAAATCACAAATAATCGCATCAGGTAGGTCTGGATTACGAGCAGGTTTAGGGCTTCTAGGCGGTGCGATAAATTGGTTATACATATCGCGAATCACCTTCTCCCCAACTGAGTTAAATCGCTTCAGGTCACGCTCAATACAGGTTTCTAGAGTCACATGCCGAAAGTCCACTATCTCTAGTACCGCCAAGCCCTTGATCAATTCTCTAATTCTCGCTTCGTGTTTAGGTGCAAGGTGCGTATTATCAATAATTACGTGCTTTCCTTCTTCTAAAGCCGCTTTAATAATCTGATCTTGGATATTTAAAACAAATTTCTCATTACCTTTGGAGAAATAAGAATTATCTAGCATGGCTCGAAGCTCGTCCTTATTCACCCGCTTAATTCCATTGGGTGATTTATCCACTTTTGCTTTAGCCCATGTAGACTTGCCAGAAGCAGGCAACCCAATTGTGAAATAAACTGTCAACATTTATTCAAAAATCTCGGTGAGATTACAAGTGAAATCTGGTAATAGAAGCGAAGTTATCGAATCATTTTCAAATAGAGTTGCCACTAAAACTAGAGCCGCATTCTCTCTTCTATAGACTTGGATAGACCTCTTTCTCCAATCCACAATCCAATATTCAAGCACACCTTGAATTGAATAAAGCTTTAACTTCAACTCGCGATCGCGCCGCTCTTGTCCTGCCCCTTCTGATAATACTTCGACCACTAGATCAGGTGCGGCGGTCAAATGTCCCTGAGCATCAAGTATATCCCTCAAGCGCCCTTGTCTTAACCAAACCAGATCAGGTATGACATTATCAGAATCAGCGAAAACTATCCCTGGAGTTGTAGCAATTACGCCTAGCCCAGTTTGTCGATTCCATGACTTTAAGGCAAAACAAAGATTGTCGATCGCAGTTTGATGATGCCAATGCGGCGCTCTAGCCACTAATAATTCTCCATCAATGATTTCATAGCGAGTATTATCATCTGGAAAAAGCTCTAAATCAGAAGCTGTCCAGCGTACTTTGGCGATGTTAGCCTCTGTCGTTACTGCCATGATTCTCTTCCTCTTGATTATAAAGTTTTGGAGATTCTTCAAATACTATTTCTTGAGATTCTTGTGAATTAGACAAACCTAAAGACAACTCTAACTGATCGCTTGCTTGCTCATCTAATCCTTCTGATTCTTCATTGATAGAATTTTCTGATGATGCATCAGGCGAAACCAAATCAGAATTATTGAAAACATCTGTAATTACAGCGGGGGCTATACCAGTTTCTACTACGGCGCGATCGCTGATCTCCCCGTTTTGAGTCTTATTCACAGCAGTTCTTATTTTGCTGGTTACTTCGATAGTGCGTTCCGCAATTCCAGCAATACGCTCTGGAGAAATATCTTCAGTTGTAGCTTTGATGTTTTCTTTTGCCACGATCGCATCAAGAGCATCTTCTGCGGACTGATCCATTTCTAAGGCTAAGGCATCAAAGTTATTTAATGAATCTACTTCTTTAGTGGGTTCATCAAAAAGACTTACGAGATCGGGCAGGTCTTCACGCACCATCCGAATCGGCAAATTAGCAATCAACGCTGTCATCCGTTTATCAGACTCTAAGCGAATATCCAATAAACCTTCATCAAGTTCCACATACTTGGAAACTACACGCATAATCTCATGGCGCATATTTTCAAACACCTGTGGCTCGATCGCAGCACGATCATGGGCAAGGATAAATTTCAAACGCTGCTTGACTTTTGCCCCACTAGGGACATTACTTCTTTGAAATAGGCGATCGAGCAGTGTTGAAATCATCTCAAACCTCAGGAGTTCCCACTAATCCAACTTGACAGACGGGCAAAAAATCCTTTAGGAGGAGCTTCGAGTTTTAAAAACTCAATATTTTTTCCTTCAAGGCGTTTTGCCACATTTTCATAGGCAGTGCCTGCCAGCGATGGCTTATCTGACAACACCAATGGTTCCCCTTTATTTGTAGAAACGATCACCTGTTCGTCATCAGGAATTACGCCAATCAATTTGACTGACAAAATATCCAGCACATCTTCGACACTCATCATGTCGTTGTTTTGTACCATCGCAGGACGGATACGATTCAGAATTAATTTAATATCCGTAATTCGATTGGCTTCGAGTAACCCAACTACGCGATCGGCATCTCGTACCGCCGAAATTTCGGGGGTCGTCACCACGATCGCTTCTTTCGCACCAGCAATTGCATTTTGAAATCCTGACTCAATGCCTGCGGGGCAGTCGATCAAAACATAATCAAAATATCTGCCTAAAACCTCTACAAGCGCCTTCATATGTGCTGCCGTAATGGCAGTTTTGTTGCGCGTTTGCGGAGCCGCCAATAAAGACAGGTTGGGTTGACGCTTGTCTTTGACTAGGGCTTGATCGAGTTTGCATTCTCGCGCAATTACCTCTAGGGCTGTATACACGATGCGATTTTCTAGTCCCAATAACAGATCGAGATTGCGTAAGCCAAAGTCAGCATCCACCAAGACCACTTTGCGTCCTAGTTTGGCGAGCGCCATGCCGAGATTTGCTGAAGATGTGGTCTTGCCGACACCACCTTTACCAGAGGTAACAACGATAATGCGACTCATGTTTACGAATTACTGATTAGCGAGGGATAGTTGAGCGAAGAATGATTAAATGCTGAAAAATCAACAACTTGAACAATTTTAATTGCAGGTGTACCTTGCGTACTCACAAATGCGACTTCTGGACAGAAAGATGTGCTTGGACTCTCAACACGGGCGATAAAGCTGGCAATCCTAATTTGAGTAGCATCTAGGTGTAAAGCCATAACCACTGCTTGGGCGTTGCCTTTAGCACCAGCATGAGCCATGCCTTTTAGCTTGCCACACACAATAATATCGCCTTCAGAGAGTAGCTCTGCGCCAGCATTGACATCACCGAAGATAATAATACTGCCAGAATGCCTAATTTCTGTACCAGATCTTACCGTCATCTTAATGTATAGCGGATCATCCGTCGGTGCATTAGGAATCGGATTAAATCCTAGCAGTTCACGAAAGATTGTACCTTGCTCTATGCAAAAGCCCATGCTAGCAGCATTAATTGCAGTTTGGCGACGATTGGTGACAATACAATGTAGCAAAAGTTGATAGTTTTGCAGTGACTCGGACAACTCTTGGAGTTGGCGTGTATCTAATAGGCGATCGCCTGATTGTAAATATACCTGTGTGCGGGGCTTCCAGTCGTGACCGCTCGCCGCCATGCGTTGCTCTAACTGAGAAAGTATTTCTTCCCAGCTCAAGGTTAGCAGTGAAGTCTCAGAATTATTTGACTGGCTACTATCTAAGCCGACTGCTTGAAATTCGCTATCATCGTTCGACTTATTAAATGGTAACTTGACTTTTTTGTCAGTTGGTAACAACAGATTCAGTTTTCCATCAAGCGTTTTAAAACGAACCTGCGAGATTTCTGGATCGGGTTCTGGATCGGGCTGAGATTTTTTCGCAGGCTTGCTGGTGGGGATAGGCTTAAGCTCACCACCCTCGACATCTGCGACAGTTAGAGGAGCAGGCACATTACCGACATACTCGTCATTTTGAGCCACAACAATAACTTCAGGCATCTCCGCAGATGACAAATCCCCTGCGACCGACTGTAATTTTGTAGGAGGCAGAGGATTAGATTTCACGGCAATATTACGCTGGTTGGCATTCATGAAGCTTGTTTTAAATTTAGCGCTATGCAAATTACCTACATCCAGACAAAGGTAAGCCCCGCGCTTAGCGTAGGGCTTGCCTTTATCTATCTTAAGCTGATGGCAGCAACTGAAGGTTATTTTCAGAGCCGCTTAGAGCTTCTTGTTCGATCACTTTGACCTTGCCATCGTCATCGACATCCACCTGTACAGATGCGCCTTCACGCACTTTACCTGTCAGGATCTCTTCTGCAAGAGAATCTTCGAGCAAGCGCATGATCGCGCGACGTAATGGACGTGCACCGTAGCTAGGGTTATAGCCTTCTTGGACGAGCAGATCTTTAAATCTCTCAGTTACCGTAAGGACAATATCCTTGTCGAGCATCCGTTTGAAGAACTCATTGAGCATGAGATCGGCAATCTCTTTGACTTCGGGCTTAGTCAACTGACGGAAGACGATGATTTCGTCGAGACGGTTGAGGAACTCTGGGCGGAAATATTGCTTCAGCTCTTCATTAACTAGCGATCGGATGCGGGTATAAAGCGCATCTTCTTGGCTAGCTGCGAAGTCAAAGCCAAGTCCACCGCCACCTTTTTCGATTACCTTGGAGCCGACGTTGGATGTCATGATCAACAAGGTATTCTTGAAGTCAACAGTGCGACCCTTGGAGTCCGTCAAGCGCCCGTCTTCGAGTACTTGCAAGAGTAAGTTAAAGACATCGGGGTGAGCTTTTTCGATTTCATCGAATAAAACTACGGTATAAGGCTTGCGACGTACTGCTTCGGTAAGTTGACCACCTTCGTTGTAGCCCACATAGCCTGGGGGCGAGCCGATCAATTTCGATACGGTGTGACGCTCCATGTATTCGGACATGTCGAGGCGAATCATCGCATCTTCTGAACCAAAGAAGTAAGCGGCAAGAGCCTTGGTTAGCTCTGTCTTACCAACTCCTGTAGGACCTGAGAAGATAAAACTAGCGATCGGGCGATCGGGACTCTTGAGACCGACGCGAGCACGACGGATTGCGCGAGAAATTGCTTTAACGGCTTCGTCTTGACCGATGACGCGGCTATGCAGGGTTTCTTCCATCTGCATGAGCTTGACTGATTCGGATTCAGTAATTTTGAGAACAGGTACGCCAGTCCAAGAACTGACGATGTAGGCGATGTCTTCTTCTGTTACATGAATCTCAGGTGCATCTTCGGCTGGAGTTTCCGCCTTTTTGGTTTGGCTGAGGGCGCGAATTTGTTGTTTGAGATCGATTTCGCGATCGCGCAATTCGGCGGCTTTATCAAAGTCTTGTTTGCGAACCGCATCATCCTTGTCCTTGAGAGCTTGACGTAATTCTTTGTCAAGTTCTTTGGCAGCGGGAGGTAACTGCGAGTTGATCAAGCGCACCCGCGATCCTGCTTCATCCATTAAATCGATCGCCTTGTCGGGCAAGAAGCGATCGCTGATATAGCGATCGGCTAGTTTCGCAGCGGCAACTAATGCTGCATCATCGATCTTCAGCTTGTGATGCTCTTCGTAACGTTGACGTAAACCAATCAAAATCTCGATAGTTTCTTCGACACTAGGCTCACCGACCATGACAGGCTGGAAGCGCCGTTCGAGAGCAGCATCACGTTCGATGTGCTTGCGATATTCGTCAAGGGTAGTTGCGCCGATGCATTGTAGTTCGCCACGCGCAAGGGCAGGCTTAAGAATGTTGGCGGCATCGATCGCGCCTTCCGCAGCACCAGCACCGATCAAGGTGTGAACTTCATCAATTACTAAGATCACATTGCCAGCAGTGCGGATCTCTTCCATGATCTTTTTGAGGCGTTCCTCAAATTCACCCCGATACTTTGTGCCAGCGACCAGCAAACCAATATCTAAAGTGACAACTCGCTTTTCTTGGAGAATATCTGGTATGTCACTATTAGAAATCCGCTGTGCTAGCCCTTCAGCGATCGCAGTTTTACCGACACCAGGTTCACCGATCAAAACAGGGTTGTTTTTGGTGCGGCGACCGAGAATTTGGATTACTCGTTCAATCTCTTTTTCACGACCCACAACAGGATCGAGTTTGCCATCTTGGGCAAGCTGGGTCAGGTTTGAGCCAAACTCGTCAAGGGTTGGTGTTTTGGTGCGTCCTGACGAACCGCCACCTGCGGAGACTTCAGCAGTCTCACCCAACATACGGATTACTTGTGTACGGACTTTGGACAAGTCTACGCCCAGATTTTCTAAAACTCTAGCGGCCACACCTTCGCCTTCGCGAATTAGTCCTAGCAATAGATGCTCAGTACCGATGTAGTTATGTCCCAACTGGCGAGCTTCTTCTAAGGACAACTCTAGGACTCTCTTGGCGCGAGGTGTGAAAGGGATTTCTACCGCGACAAAACCAGAGCCGCGTCCGATGATTTTCTCAACCTCAATCCGTGCATCTTTGAGGTTTACACCCATCGACTTCAGTACTTTGGCGGCCACGCCAGTTCCTTCTCCGATCAGACCCAATAGAATTTGCTCTGTGCCGACAAAGTTATGACCGAGGCGGCGAGCTTCCTCTTGAGCCAGCATGATGACTTTAATTGCTTTTTCTGTAAAGCGTTCAAACATGGCGTTTCCCCATACTTTGCTGCGTTCTGGTTAAAGTAAATACTAGCACAGCATCAACAGCATTCTGTGTGTACGGATCTCACCCTTTTTAACCAAAGTTTAAAGTTACCTCTTAGGGATAATTTTTGCTTTTTACGGGTCGTTTTACTTATCATTTTTAGTTTTTTGTTGCTTGCGAAACCGATTAAGTAGGCGCTTTGCTATAGAGATCCTTCAACAAAATTAAAACAAATTAAAAAACAAATCGCGTTGCCCCCAAAGCATCCATGTTCCACCGATCGCCATAAAAGCAAGTACCACTTGGCGAAACTGGTGGGGACTCATCCGACTGAGGATATATTTCCCAACAAGATTGGCAGGTATCGCCGACAAACCGATCGCGAGTCCTGCAATTATTTGTTCCTTCGACATGGCAGCCAGTAGCCCGTAGGTGACAATTTTGACTAGATGAATGATCGTCATGTGCGTGGCTTTAGTGGCAAGCATTTTCTCTTTGACTAAGCCATAGCGGAGATAGAAAGGATTTAATACGGGTCCAGTTGTTCCGACTAAACCTGATACATAGGCTTTGAGGAAACCCGCAGGCATGATATGCCAAGCTTTGAGTTGAAATTTGGGCTTTACTTTTTCAGGAATTAACGCTGACTGCTCTAGATCGCTCAATTCGGTCAATTCACCTAACTGATTGATCTCGATGAGTTCCTCGATCTCTTCTAACTCTTTGGAGTTATCGACCAGTTTGATCTGTTTTGCCTTATCTTCGGCAACGGTTTTTTCGGGACTTTTTTCTAGTTCAAATAAAACTGCACTCACAATTAGGAATATTGCAATCACTATTTGCAGCCAATCTAGATGGATTTTGGTAAAGGTATATGCGCCCAAGACTGCGCCTGCGATCGCGCCAGGTGCATACCAAGCTGTTAATACCCAGTCAATATCGCGCCAAAATAGCAAAACTCGATGGGCATTACCAAAAAACATGCCAATTGTAATTACAGGGGGAACGGCGGCGGCTCCCATGAGTAGACTGACTAATGGAATTAAAATGAAGGGGCTGCCACCACCCGCCAGAGTGCTAACAATCCAAGCAAAAAAGCTAACTACGCTGAGATATACAATTGGCATGAATTCTGACATTGATCGATAATCCGTTTTGATCAGGTTCGGATGTGTGGCGAAACCATACATCCTCATAAATCTTTAGATAATTACAACACATGAGCCTTTCGACGCGAATCTATCTAAGTGAGATTGATCAAAAATTTTTATCGCAACTACGGGCGATCGATTGCGCATGTCTTGGTGATTTTTGGAGCTTAGAAGCCTATCAGCGTGAAATCGACAATCCCAGTAGCCTTATGTTGGGCTTAACTACCGAGAATTATGAGTTACTGGGTTTTGGCTGTTTATGGTCAGTTCTAGAAGAAGCACATATAACAGTATTAGCAGTCCGACCTGAATATCAAGGTCAAGGTTTTGGTAAGTCGTTGGTCTGGGGCTTGCTTAAAAAAGCTCGCGATCGCAACTTAGAATGGGCAACCCTCGAAGTACGTGAATCTAATCATGTGGCGATCGCTCTATACGAAAGTTTTGGCTTTAAGGAAATTGGTCGAAGACCCAAATATTATGAAGTAACGGGCGAAGATGCGTTGATGTTATGGTGCAAAGGTCTACATACAGAGGAATTTGGGGTATTGCTGGGGCAATGGCATGAGTCAATCTCGGAGAATCTATTAGCTAAGGGCTGGAATTTATAATTTCAGAAAACCTAAAAACTGTACTGCCCGCTGCGCGGGCAGTACAGTTTTTAGGTTTTTAATTATGCCAAGGTACTTACGATAGAATTAGCTTAGGTTCATGAGCAATTAAGTCGCTTTAGGGTTAAAGGTCTAAACAACGATGAAGATATCAGACTGGGCAAAACAAGCTATCAGCTTAGCGATCGCGAGTTTGGGGTTTTGGAATGTGGCGATCGCAAATGCTGCGGCACAACTAGGCAATGTTGTTGTCTATATAGCAGGTAATAATCCTGTAACTCTGGATATTGCAAGACAAGTCGTCACTAATCCTGTAGTTGCTTCAGTTAATGGACAGACCTCCATTGTCGCAGGGTCATTCGATGCTTCGACCGCAGACTCTGTGACCAGAGAATTACAACGACGCGGCGTAGCCGCACAGCAGGCTTATCAAACCTCCCAAACTTTTCAGCCGACTCAACCTGCTAATACTTCACCCTATGTAACCTTGCCGAGTTATTTGCCTAGCAATTACTCTACAAATAGCATTGAGAATTCGGCACAATATCGCTACGTTACCGCAGTTCCCATGCGATCTATGGCAACTTTAGACCAAGTAAGACAATTTATTCCTAGCGCGTTTGTGGCAAAGTCAGGTCGTGGCGACTATATTTATGCGGGCGGATATCCAAATCGCGATGCCGCCGAATCTTTGAAACATTTCTTGCGATCGCAAGGACTAGATGCTCGTGTACTCTATTTTTAACTTTAGAGAATAAAAATGGTTCAAAGCACCACTTCTATTCTCTAAAGTATAGATTATGAGCCAATTACAGACCATAAACTTTCATAGATTTGGGCTAATTATGGACTCGATATTAAGACAAGGTAGTAAGGGTAATGCTGTCGCTGAGTTGCAGCAACTTCTCCAAAGTAAAGGATTTTATAGTGGCAAAATTGACAGCGATTTTGGTGCTGGTACAACAAATGCTGTCCTGAAATTTCAAAAAGCGAATGGATTAGTACCTGATGGCATTGTTGGTAGTTCTAGCTGGGCTAAACTGCGGGCGGGCATACCGACTTCATCTCAGGGATTGCAAACATTGTTACCAGGCTCCAAGGGCGCTGCTGTTTCTCAAGCGCAACAACTGCTCAAAGACAAAGGCTATTACCAAGGTCGCATTGATGGTGATTTTGGCGTGGGTACAAGGGATGCGATCGCCGCATTTCAACGCGCTAATGGATTGACCATTGATGGCAAAGTGGGAGAACAAACATGGAAAAAATTGCAAGCGCCAGCGATCGCTGATGTCACCCCACCCGTCACAGTTGTGGAGATTGTACGCCCATCATCGCCGACCCCAACCCCAGCAACTCCATCGCCAATCCCAACACCTTCGATTTTTGTCCCTTCCCCAACGACTCCAGTAACAGCTAATAATCCAAGTGTTAACACGCCATCACCAGTTCCGACCGCAAGTCCAATTAGCCTAGTCGATGCTGCAAATAGTTATAGCCGCGCTAGATTGCCAAATCAAACCGCCGCAATTAACAACTTGCAGGCAAGTGTCACCCCAGAAATATTGCAGCAATTCTTTCAGCGTTGGCAAATTGCCTCTGGACTAGCAACTACAGCTACATCTTTGCAAGATGCCTTCAGTGGTTATAACAATGCCCAAATGCTCAACCAAAATCTTGCTTTGCAATGGTTACAAAGCCAACTCTTGTCACAGACGATCGCTCAATTTCGCCAAGATTGGTCAAACCTCAATACAGGAACAGGTACAGGCACAACTACTCCATTTACGCCGACACAACCTATTGAACCTACAACCAACAATCCTCAACTACAACTTATCAATCTGACTGCTGCTGTAAAAGTTTATACGCGCTCGGCAAACCAGCTTACTGCATTGGAAAATTTGCAAACTTCTTTGCCAGCACAGACTATGCAACAGTTTTTCCAACGTTGGTCACTTGCCTCAGAACAAACGGCGATCGCTATTTCTCTGGTGGATGTGTTTCAAGACTACGACAGTCAGAAATTTCCTAGTCAAGTAACAGCGTTGCAATGGTTAGAAAAAGAGCTAACTACAGCCAACCTAGAAAAATTCTCACGAGATTGGCAAACAATCTAAACAAAAAAGGGCGCTTCGCGCCCTTTTTTTGTTTGGATTGAACAAACCCAGTATATTTATTGAAAGTGTTGCGAAGCAACACTTTCAATAAATATACTGGGTTTTAATTCAGTGCTTTACGCTGTAAAAACTGACAGCACCTTGGCGACGAACTAACCAACCATCTTTCGTCCATTCCACTACAGTTGATGGCAGTCCACTACCAGATCGTTCAGTAATGTCGATCCCATCTCCCAAAGTCATTACTGAGGGAAAAGAATTATTAATTTCGATCATTTTGCGTAAAGGCGGCTCGTTACTTTTATTGGCACTCGTGGTTAGCATTGCTCCTGTCTGCTGCAAAATGGCGATCGCTGTTTTACTATCAGGAATTCTCACTCCTAGGGTAGTAAAGCCTTGATTTAAAATACATCCGCGATCGCTAGCTGGCAAAACTAGAGTCACCGCGCCTGCAAAATATTTCTGAGCAGTTTGTTGCCAAATCGCTAAATCAGGATGAGCTATATCTAGAAATGGGAGAAATTCTTCCCAACTCGCCGCCATCAAAATTAACGGCTTATCAGGCGATCTCTGCTTGAGCGTAAAAATATCAGCACTGCGATCGGGACGTACCGCCAAAGCAGGCACAGTATCTGTCGGGAAACTAACTAATTTTCCCGATCTTGCGCTCGCTACCAAAGCTATCAAAGAGACTAAAGCCACTGAATACCGCTATCCCCAAACTGCTTAAATACATACAAAATAAAAAGCCAGTTTTTTGTGGCGAGACGAAGCTGCGCCACAAAAAACTGGCTTTTTATTTTACCGAAATCAACTTTAAATCAACTTCCTTATTTTCTAATTCTGTAACAACGGCTAAGATTCCAGGACCAAAAAATCGCGTTAATTTGTCTTGTTTTTGTTGCCAAGTCGCAAAATCCATCAATGGCGATCGAAAACGTAAAACTAAACTGTAGGCTTCCTTAGTTTCTACGGATTGTGAAATTTCCTCGTAGATGCCAACTAAGACTGGGCGCTCCTCATCGGTAGGACTCATCCCTAGTTTTTCTAAAATTTCATCTAAATGCGCCTTGACACCGTAACGATAGCGGGTTACATCTTTGCGTAACTGCTTTTGTGTTGAAGTTTCTTGTAAATTACGCAAAGCTAGAACCGCTTTAGATTCAGGAACAATTACAGGTATTGGTGTTACTTCCGAAGACTTAAAAGCAAATCCTCCCAATAAAATTGGAAAACCATAGAAAAAACCAATCAGATTTAGCGTGGAATTTCCTTTAGCATAAGCCCAAAACCCTACTACAAATAGAATTGCGCCAACATACAAACCAATTGAAGCTAGGGATATTTTATTAGTCTTAGGCATAATCAAAATTTAATAATACTTAATAAATGTAGCTTTTAACCGCATCGATTTTTTGAAGATATTTTTTGGCGATCGCTTTATGTATAGGCATAGCAATTGTAAAGCCCACACAGTAAGAGGCGCAAAGCGCCGTCTCTTAATCTATGTGGGCTTTATTTAGAGCTTTCTCCAGTCTCGTTAGCGCATAAAACTCAAAAGATAATGTAGCTATAGCCAAGTGAGTTAAGAAATAAAACCCAAAAGAGAGTTGCGGCGCTAAGCATCGCAACTCTCTTTTGGGTTTTGGTTTTGTCCTAACAGTAAGTGGCTATAGCTACATATAGAGCTTTGCACCATACTAATCTTTTACGTTTTGATTGGGTTTCGTGTGAAGTGATTATGGCAATAGTTGCCAAAATTCTTTTGTCAAAAAATTTTTTTTATAATCGGGTTTGCCATCGTTAGACTATAAATATATAAGTAGGAATTACGCTAGTTTGACTAAATTCAAGAATTGTAAATTAACCCTTAGACAGGTTTTTCATAATTTTAAGTAGCCCAAACCACCATTTTTATATTTGGCAAGCTACAATCATCTAGGTGTAATTCCCCGTAGCACAAAGTTTTAGACAGTACGGATCTGAGGAATCTGGCATGAGCAAAACAGCCATCGACCTACCTATTGAAATCAAGTTGCCTGTTGGCAAACTTGGCGGAAATCTTGAAGAAATTGAAGAAGACCTTGAAGACCTAGATGATGATATCGAACTCGAAAAGGACGATTCAATTGATGACTCAGATGAAGACGCTGACCCTGATGATGACCCTGACAAAGCTGGCAAGGCAAGGGGGACTAAAAAACGAGCTAGCCAGACTAAGAAAAAACATTTTACTGAAGACTCGATTCGCCTCTATCTCCAAGAAATTGGTCGTATTCGCTTGCTCAGAGCTGATGAAGAAATTGAGCTTGCTCGAAAAATCGCTGATCTTCTAGAGCTAGAGCTAAAGCGCGAAGAAATAGCTACCGAAGTTGAATGCCATCCTGACGACGTAAGGGAAGCTGACTGGGCAGTCAAAATGGATATGCCCCTCGGAGAGTTTCGCAAACGACTACATTCTGGTCGCCGCGCCAAAGACAAAATGGTGCAGTCTAACCTGCGACTAGTGGTATCGATCGCTAAAAAGTATATGAATCGTGGATTGTCTTTCCAAGATTTAATCCAAGAGGGTAGTCTAGGCTTGATCCGTGCCGCTGAGAAATTTGACCATGAAAAGGGTTATAAATTCTCGACCTATGCGACATGGTGGATTCGTCAGGCGATTACTCGTGCGATCGCCGATCAATCGCGCACGATCCGCTTACCTGTTCACCTTTACGAAACCATTTCGCGGATCAAAAAAACTACCAAGTTGCTTTCCCAAGAAATGGGGCGCAAGCCAACCGAGGAGGAAATTGCCACTCGCATGGAGATGACGATCGAAAAGCTGCGGTTTATTGCCAAATCTGCCCAGTTGCCGATCTCCCTCGAAACGCCAATCGGTAAGGAAGAAGACTCTCGCCTTGGTGACTTTATTGAATCTGAAGGTGAAACTCCTGACGATCAAGTTGCTAAGAGCCTATTACGCGAAGATCTTGAAAGCGTCCTCGGTACTCTTAGCCCTAGAGAACGTGATGTCTTACGTCTACGTTATGGGCTTGACGATGGGCGCATGAAGACGCTCGAAGAAATCGGTCAAATCTTCAATGTCACCCGCGAGCGCATCCGCCAAATCGAGGCTAAGGCTCTCCGCAAATTGCGCCATCCTAATCGCAATAGCGTTTTAAAAGAGTACATTCGTTAAAAAGTAAAGGTAGCGCTTAACGCTACCTTTACTTTTTAGGTTTTAAATTTTATTGTCTTCTTATAAAAGAGGCTCTATAGGTATTTCGGGGAGGTCAAACATGATAAAAGGCTCAATGCTTTTAATGACGGGAGCTTCAGACATCGAAGACCTCCGAGTCTAAAACTATTACACATCAAGCATTTCAGCCACTTAAACTAAAGCGTCTCCCCGAAACACCTATTGAGCCATAAAAGATTCTTGTAGGCGTTCATGCTCGTATTTTTAATTCACGGGGTCGCGACTCAAGATGCTGGTTATGGCGACCAATTCAAGAGAAAAGTTAAGGAAAACCTTAGCAAAAGGAATGTTGAGTCACCCATTTTTTTTCTCAAGTTTTTGGGGACATGCTTTTAAAAGTAAAACCGATCAATTGTTTAATTGGGTTCGAGCTGACGTAAAAGATTTGTCTGATAAGTGTAGAGCACTCAATAATTGCGGTAATGATATTTATCGTTATCAAGAAGCTCGTGAAGACTTCATTGCCAAGTTTTTTGGTGACTTCCTGACTTATCTCAACGTTGACAAAGGTGCAGCAATTCGCAAACAAATCTTGAGTCAATTCCAAGATTTTATTGATAATCATCCTGAAGACAAAGAAATCACGATAGTTTCACACTCGCTTGGCACATTAGTTTTATGGGATCTACTCTTCGCTAAAGATTTACCTGAAAACGATCCCGCCAACGAATTTCGCAAATTTTTCAACTCTAATGGGCTGAAATTGTCTGGCTTAGTCACGATGGGTTCACCACTTTTATTTATGCGATTAAGGCAACCTATCGACTTCTCAGCAGTTGATGATTTTGCAGAAAAAAGCAACGAGGCTCTCACGTGGCTCAATATTATCCACGCTTCAGACCTAATTGCTTATCCTCTAGGCAATGCAATCAAGCATGATAAGGCTAAAAACTTCCTATTCACCGATCAATTTCTATGGATGCATGCAAATGGTGCAGAGTCAGGAGCTTTGCGCTTCGGTAATGGTCATGCTGGTATGGCATTGGGCATGGCGGATGCTCATGGTGGATACTGGAGTAACGATGTTCGCAGATTTGATGGCATTACTAGTGAGCGGAGATTACGTCCCTACGAAAAGAGTTCACACAGGTTGGCAAAGCTATAGTGAAGATGTTCCTAAAGACTATGCAAAGAAGAAAAAGTAGTAATTTTGTAAACAAAGTTTAGAGACTGGAGTGAGCTATGAGTAGCCTGATAACCATCGAAGATATTTATAAACTATTTCAAAAATCTCAAGAAGAAAGCGATCTCCGTGCTGCTGAAAGAGATCCTTATGCGGGAAACTTTTTCTAAAAGGGACACAAGCGATCACACCACAGCAAAAAAATCATGAGTGAGTCCATCAAAGCAAGCCGCGCTAATGTCGAAAGCTGGTTAGTTTTATTGCAAGAGTTTAGGAAATAATGCGATCGCTTTTTTGTTTTTAAGGCAGTACACAGTAACATTACTTAGATAAGGAGCAAAAAACAAATGACGGAAGCCCCACGATTAGAAGCGGCTTTATTGGCTCTAACTCAGTCTGTGCAGACTTTGATAGAAGAGACTAGAGTTACTAATAACAATCTCAACAGCCTAGTTGAGCATCTTTATACAAGAAATGATGTGGTAGCCAATGATGTAGTAGACATCAAAAATGAATTGTACGAATTTAAAGAGGTGTTTAAACAGCAAGCTTTAACCGCCGATCGCTATGCCAATGCAGCCCAAGCCCAAGCCCTTGCAGCACAAGCCCAAGCTGAATCAGTCAAAGTCCAGTCTGATACAGCCAAAACTCAAGCCGACAATATTCGATTAATGATTGAAATGCTTAATAGGAAACAGGCTTAATTAGGCGATCTCGCTACAGCCAAAAAATCATGAGTGAGTCAATCAAAGCAACCTGCGCTAATGTGGCACTCGGTGGTTTAACCGTTGATGTTTTGTTGCGATCGCAAATGACGAAAATTATAAACCTGTAACTTGGTGAGTCCTGCAGATTTTCGGTAATCCTATACATAGGCTAAACACAGGTGTTATACTTAGAAGCCTGTGAAAAAAAATGACATCCTTAGAAACTAAATAAGTAAGTAACGGTTATGACAAAACGTACCCTACGCGGTAGTGTCCGCAAAAAGAAGCGCACCTCTGGATTTCGGGCCAGAATGCAAACGCCTACAGGTCGCCGAGTAATCAGAGCGCGTCGTAGCAGGGGTCGGATTCGCCTCACAACTGTATAAACGATCTAGCGATCGGCTATTACTAGATTTAATTCATAACCATAATTTGTAATCGATTTGCAATTGTTAATCACTAGTGCTTCCTAATCAAAACCGTCTGCGGCGGCGTGAAGACTTCGCAAAAGTATATGCCAAAGGCGATCGCTACAGAGGCACTTACTTGAGTCTGCGAATTCTTTTTGATAGCAATGACCCTTTAACAAGGATAGGCATAGTTGTTAGCAAAAAAGTCAGCAAGTTGGCGGTAACCCGTAATCGATTTAAACGTCAACTTCGCGCCATTTTTCGTCAACTTCTGTCACAATTGAAGAATGGATTGCAAATAGTTGTAACAGTGACTACTGTTCAGAGCAAGCCAAGTTATCAAGAGCTTTGGGATGACCTAAAGAATTTATTAGCAAAGGCGAAGGTTTTGCATGGCAGTTAACGAGGAAGTTTACTACGAAGGCGCACCCCACATTGGCGATCTAATTATTAGCTTGCTGATGAGTATTTTTGTGATCACAATTCCCTTTGGCATTGCCGCGATCGCAAGAGCATTGTGGGTACGTTATCGGATCACCAACCGACGCATTACCGTAACAGGTGGTTGGAGAAGTCAAACCCGTACAGATATTGTGTACGCGGAAATTGCCAAGATTGTCACAGTTCCTCGTGGTTTTGGCAGTTGGGGTGATATGGTACTGACCCTCAAAGATGGTTCTCGCCTTGAACTAAAATCTTTGCCTAAATTTCGAGAAACATACGAATATATCGAATCGAAGCTAAGCCTCAAAGCGCAAGACATAAGTGGCGCGATTGGTGGCAAAGCCTAAAATATTTAAGGATCGCTCTCCAACATTAGTTATTGGGCGATCCTAATTTTGATGAGTGATATTCGTTATCATTCGGATGCAAACACAACAGTAAAGTAGAAAATGGATTTCGGTGTAGGTTTTCTTTCCAACAACATAATGTTGCCTTTCCTAGATTTTTTCTACGGCATCGTGCCGAACTATGGATTGGCAATTATTGCATTAACGTTGGTTGTACGTTTTGTGTTGTTCCCAGTTAGCGCTAATCAGCTTCGCAGTATGCGCCGCATGAAAATCGCTAACCCTGTGATGCAACAAAGAATCAAAGAAGTTCAAGAGCGCTACAAGAGCGATCCCGCTAAGCAGCAAGAAGAGCTAGCAAAGGTCAACTCAGCTAACTTCAAAGAATTTGGAAATCCTTTGTCGGGATGTCTCCCTGCACTAATTCAGTTGCCAATCCTGTTTGCCTTGTTTGCAACCTTGAGGGGATCGCCCTTTGCAGATATCAATTATTCTCTCAACTTTCAGATTGCGACTCCTGAAAATCAAGCCGAGATTCAACATCAGCCTTTTACCTCCCCTAGCCAGAACGTTTATTTTGCCGATCGCGTGCATTTCCCAGTTCTTGCAACCGCTGTAAACGGTACAAACTTAGCGATAGGTGAGCAATCGAAGATTGTGTTGCAGACTTCCCTCGGAAAAGACTTTAACGCACTAGCTACTGAATACCCAGATGTGGAGCTAACAACTAAGTGGAAAGTGACTAAGGGGCAAGACTTGGTTGAAGTTCTAGATGATGGAACCGTAATTGCCAAGCAAGCTGGTGATGTAACAGTTCAAGCAACAGTTCCTGGGCTAGCATCAAATAAAGGATTCCTGTTCATTAAAGCCCTCGGTAAAACTGGTGTTACCAATGCTGATGGCAGCATTAACTGGGATATCGTGATCATGGTATTGGGATTCGGCATCAGTCTTTATGCCAACCAAAATATTTCGAGTGGATCCACGCCTAAGCCTAGCAATGCCACCCCTGAAGCTTCGCAACAGGACACGATGAACAAACTCACACCAATTATTTTCTCTGGTATGTTTTTGTTTTTCCCACTGCCATCGGGTGTAATGCTTTACATGTTGATTGCGAATATTTTCCAAACTTTGCAAGCCTTTATTGTTGCTAAAGAACCACTGCCTGAAAACTTGCAAAAGTTGGTAGCGGTTTCTGCGAATTCTGCGCCTTCAGCTAAAGCTAGCTCTAAGTCTGACAGTAAAACTAGCGTCTCTAGCAAATCTGAAACGACAAAGACTGTTGATGCCAAAGCTAAAGTTGTAGTTGACGATAAAGATAGTGATACAAAGAGTCCGACAAAGTCTGCTATACCATTTGAGCCTAACTCGTCTAATAAGAAAAAGAAGAAAGGCTCTTAACTAAACTGGGTGATGTAAAGCGTCACCCAATTTAGTATTGGAATTATATTTAATAGAAATTTGATCAGGCAAGTAAGGTTTATGGAAGATACTTCAGCAAGTGCAAATTGGCTGCAAGAGCTTTTAAGTTTGATGGGTTATGCGACTTCGGTTGATATTAGTATTGCCGAAGTATCTCCAGAACAAGTTGCCGCTGGCTCCAAGAACTATTGGCTAGAGATAAATGCTCATGGTTTACAGGATCATCAAATTCAAAGATTAATTGGGAAAGATGGCATAGTAATTGATTCGTTACAGTATTTGTCCAGTATTCTTTTGAATCGTCACTTACCATCAGACAATGCCGAAACGGAAAATCGAAATTTTTACACAGTCGAACTAAATGGCTATCGATCAAATCGTATAGCTGACTTACAGGCTTTGGCAGAAAATGCGGTGCGGCAGGTTCGCGAGACGCAAACTGAGTTTGTAATTAAGCAATTGTCGTCTGCCGATCGCAGACATATTCATCAGCTTTTAGAAGATTTTCCAGATATTGAAACCCATAGTCAGGGTCGAGAGCCAAATCGTCATTTGATTGTCAAGTTGTTGCAGAGCTAATGGAAAAGTTATATATACCTCAGATTGCTAGAGCCGTAGAGGCGACTGAAACTTTTGAATTCAAAGAATTTATTGAGGGGCTGGAGACATTAACTCCTGTACAAGGGATGATTAGTGTCAGGCATGTTGGCTCTTTTCTCGAAGTTAGTTCTAAAGCTTCGACGATTATGACTTTGACTTGCGATCGCACGTTGGTGCAATTTAACTACAGGTTGGCGATCGACAATTCTGAGAGGATTTGTCTGGCTGAGCCTTTGCCAGAAAGTGAGTATCCCAGAGAGCGAGAAATTGAAACGGGTGACTTAGTAGAGTCTATATCGCCATCTGGTTATTTTGATCCTGCGGCTTGGCTATACGAGCAATTAATTTTAGCTATTCCCTATCCGAAGATTGCACCTGATGCGCCTGCTCTTGAAATTACAGATACAAACTGTCTTGACGGCTCAAAAGCTCCTATCGATAAGCGATGGGAAATTTTAAATTCCTTAAAACTACCTGAATAATAGCAATCACCCAAATGGCGTTGCTATAAACCCAAAGAATAATAGCGGCGCGGCGCGCCGCTATTATTCTTTGGGCTGTGATTTTTTCTAACTAATTCGAGTATTGCGATAGGTTGGGGGTTCCAAGTCCCGAAAGCGTGACTATACTTTCGGGACTTGATATAAAAATGGCGTGCAAAGCACGCCATTTTTTGTTAGCCAGCGCAGGCAAATAACTTTTCTAGTTGTGATTTCTCTGTGGGATTTTCGATGGTTTGAGCGATTTCCTTGGCTTTATCGCGTTGACCGATCGCCCAATAGGTACTGCTGATGTCTGAGTA
The DNA here is from genome assembly GCF_016584665.1 of Pseudanabaena sp. lw0831. GTDB lineage: Bacteria > Cyanobacteriota > Cyanobacteriia > Pseudanabaenales > Pseudanabaenaceae > Pseudanabaena. Next base: position 59,451 of record NZ_BBJB01000057.1, on the reverse strand, counting down.
CGCTCTGGAGCGAATGTTGGGATCTGGCGCAGTTTTGGCGATCGCAAGACTCTCTTGCAAAATTGGCTCCACCTTTTCAGTTAGCCCAAATTCACCATAGGTACTTGCCACAATATTGAAAGCGAAAAGACGATCAATGGGTTGTGGTAGATCCTTGGCGATCGCTAAGGATTGATCCCAAGCTTTAGCCGCTAAATCAGTCGATTTGATGGCTTGATATTGGCGACCGATTTCTACTAGTAGCGTAAAGACATCCATTGAAGGTGCAACAGCGCTTAGCCCTTGCAGACTTTGATCGAATAATTTGATGGCAACATCGTTTTTCTTGTCCTTGGTGTAGGCGATCGCCACATTGGCTATACCAACGCTTTTTTCAATCGATTTCTCATCAAGGTTGCCAATAACTTCTAGGGCTTTGTCATATTGCTTGGATACTAAGTATTGACTTGCAACCAAAAAAAGCGATCTCGTCTTTAAAAGTTCAGCATTTGCGATCGCGGCTTGTTCGACAGCTTTAGGATCGGGCGTGGCTTTTTCCTCCTTAGGCGCACTAGCTTTTAAAGCTTTATTCGCTAGTTTTAGAGTAGGTTTTTTAGTGGTTTTGGCATTCTTTGCCGCTTCTTTTGCCGAAGCGATCGAATTGTCACGCATCGCATCAAATTCTTGGAAGACCGCATTTAATGAAGCAATCGCTTTGGCATGATTTCCCGCTTGGGCGTAGCTACCAGTAATTTCAACTCGCGCTCTAGCTTTGATATTGGGATCTTCGATCATCGGTAACAAGTCAGTTGCTGCTGAAATCGAAGCTTCAGAATTAAAATCATCGCCAATCTCGGTATAGACATTGGCGATCGCGGCAAAAGCCCGCGATCGGACATAGGAATCTATGATCTCAGGTGTTGCCTGAGTTGTATCGGCGAGTAAATTCTGAGCATTCTCTTTTTTACCTGCTTCCCCATAGGCTTGTGCAATTTTGATGTTGGCAAAAACTCTATCGACAGGATCGGGTAATGTTTTGGCGATCGCTAAGGCATCATTAAGCGCATTCACTGCTAACTTGGGCTGCTCAGCTTTGGTTAGGCGACCTGCTGTATCCAATAGCGCAAAAGCTTGGAGAGATGGCGTAGCGATCGTGTTGGCTGTGGTTAAGCTTTTTTCTAAAACTTTCTTAGCTTGGTCTGGACGCTGTAATTCTAAATATTTACCTGCGATTTCAGTGTAGGCAGCAACCTTGGCTTCGGGGGATGTCCCTGCATCTGCCAATGACACGAAGCACTGAAGTGGGACACCCTGAAACTTTGCATCTCCCGACTTTTTGGGACTAGCTGCCCATACTGCGCCAGTTGTTGTCAGATTGACTAACAATGCTAAGCAGCCAGCCAGAAGCCGCATCCATATTTTTCGCATAGTTAATTTTGTCCTTGCGTAGATTATTGCGTGAATATCTCTTGGATTCTACCCAATTCGATAGCGATCGCACCTATAGATGTTGCTAAGCCAAACCCAAAAAATATAATTGCGGCGCTTCGCGCCGCAATTATATTTTTTGGGTTTGGCTTGAATGTCTTTACGAATATCAAGTTTATCTATCTAAAGGCAGAAAATATAAAGAAAGATTGCGAATAACTAAATAATCTGTTACATTGCTAAATATAAGTTAACTAACTACAAAGGTAATTCGATTATGTCTGACGAAAGCCGTAACGTTTGGAATTGGGGTTTCACTTCTGGTGCTGAAAACTGGAATGGACGCTTAGCGATGATCGGATTTGTATCCGCATTAGCGATCGAATTAATTAGCGGTCAAGGCGTTTTGCACTTCTGGGGCATCCTGTAATTTTTTAATATTTAGCCAATAAAAAAGCCTCGACTAGTCGAGGCTTTTTTATTGGCTAAATCAAGGCTGTGAAGCGCCTTTGTTTTATTCAGCAGCAGCAACTTCAGCAACAGCTACTGGTTCAGCAACAGCAGATATTTCAGCAGCAGCTACTGGTTTAGCAACAGCTACTGGTTCAGCAACAGCTACTGGTTCTTCAGCGTCAGGAATGATTGCTTCAGCATCTTCTTCTTCAACGGCTTCTGGCTCTAATTTGATCGTCATATAACGAATCACATCATCGGCAAGACGCATGGATTTTTCTAAGCTTTCGATGGTTTTAGGAGTTGCGGTGTAATTTACTTGAATGTAAATGCCTTCGCGGTGACCTTTAATGTCGTAGGCTAATCTGCGTCTGCCACGATGTTGAATCGTAATATCTTCAGATTCTTGTTGTACTAAGAAGTCTTGATATTTAGCGATCGCGGCATCGGCTTCCTGATCGGGAAGATCGGGACGCAGGATATACATGGTTTCGTACAAACGCTTAACAGTCATTGAATTTTTTCCTTACGGTCAGTATTTGGCTTCTGTTGGTTTAGGTTCAGAAGCAAGGATTTATTATCATATCGCGTTAAGGCGTTCAAAAAATAGATTTTCAGGAAATACAGCAATTCAAACTAAGTAGCTTGGCACAATTAAATATAAAACCCAAAAATATGTCCCGCCCGCTGCGCGGGCGGGACATATTTTGTCTCTGATTTTTTAATTATGCCGAGGGATTTGCCAAAACCAATTTTGGGATTTTCAGTGTCCGAGGCACTGAAAATCCCAAAATTGGCTTCATAACAAAAGATAAAGGTTGTCACAGAGTGACAACCTTTATCTTTTGGGCTAATTTTATATATTAATCGTATAATTACAATAAGTGGATCAAAGAGCTATTTAGCTTAGGCGCAATAGAGGCATAGTGAAAAATATGGCAGTGAAAACTAAGACGATCGCTGATGTCCTGATTGTAGAAGATGAACTTGTTACTGCAAATGCCCTATCAGATGTTTTAGCTGATAGGGGCTATCGAGTTCTGGCTATAGCTGATAGTAGTGATGGCGCAATTGCTTCTATCCATCATCAGATCCCAGATATTGTTTTGATGGATATTAAACTAAGAGGTTCAGTTAGTGGGATCACTGCGGCTAATGAGATTCATAAAATAGCAGCTATCCCCGTAATTTATCTAACTGCTTTTAGCGATCCTGAGACTTTAGAAAAAGCGATCGCTACTTCTCCCTACGGATATCTCACTAAGCCACTTAGATATGCGGAAGTTAATGTTGCGATCATGCTGGCTCTGAAGAAGCATCATGAAGAAAAAATATTGCAAGAAGCTCTGGACAAAGAAAAAGAGCTTCATACTTTAAAGTCTCGTTTACTTGCCATGGCATCCCATGAATTTTCAACGCCAATGTCGGTAATTCGATTATTAATTTGGAAATTACAAACCTTTGAAGAGCAAATAACTAAAGAAAGTAGAGCCAAAAATCTTGCTTCTATTCAATCAGCAATTAAAGATATTAACTGGTTACTTGAAGAGGTGAAATTTATTGCCTGTTCTGAATCTGGGAAATTCCCATTTAATCCTGAAAATGTAGATACGATCGCCTATTGCCGACAACTTGTAGATAGCTTTGACACAGAAGAAAGTATGCGTAAGTGTCGGATTAAATTTCATAGCCATGGACAATGTCAAAAGTTGAAGTTAGATAAGAAACTGCTATGGCATATATTTATGAACTTGGTCTCTAACGCTATTAAATATTCATACGAAGGGGGGACTATTGATGTGGAATTGATCTGTGAATCAAAGCAGTTATTTCTAAGTATTGGTGACCATGGTATTGGTATACCTGATGAATATTTAAACAATCTATTTTTGCCATTCTTAAGAGCTGATAATGTTGGGTCTGTCAAGGGATTAGGAATGGGTTTATATATAGTAAAGCAAGCTGTAGAAGCTCATTCTGGAAAAATTACTATAGAGAGTGAAGTCAATATGGGTACAAAGTTTACAGTTGTTTTACCTTCAGCATAGTAAATCCCCAAAATATGTACCATCCGATGCGTGGATGGTACATATTTTGGGATTTATTATATCTTTAGAGATAACTCTTTAGGCTTATTTTTAATTTCTGATTTATGATGATTATCTATTAGATTTTGAATAAATAAAAGCTTGTAAAGTAGATAGAGTAAGCATTGTTTGCTTTGATTAAGTTGTTAATGACTCTATGTAAACAGATTGAAAGTGTGTTTAACAATACTTTACATATTATGGAAACAGATGTAAGGTTTTATCCATGTTAAAAGTCTGTATTGATTTTCCTTTATTACTGCATAGACCATGTTTCCTAAAGGAGGTAACGACATGACAGAACTGGGGATAGGCTTCAAAGATTGATTTTCGACTGCTTACTTGTTGTGGGCAACGTGACTGAACAAAAACTTTTTAAAACTCAACGCATATAGAAGTTTGGTCACAAGTTGTTTGCAACGAGATTGTTAACCGTCTCACAGAATTTACTTTGTGTAAGTTTTAGTTAGCGGCATAGGCTAGAAAACTTGCATCATTAACAAATAGTAAAACTAGTGAGACCTCAATATTGGAGGTTTTATGAATGTTCGTGGAAAAACGGCTCTAATTACTGGAGCTTCACGAGGTATTGGAAGAGCGATAGCATTGGAACTCGCTCAACAGGGTGTTAAATGTTTGATTTTGGTTGCTCGCGATCTTGAACGATTAAATTCTGTTGCTTCGGAAGTGGAAGCTTTAGGAATAGAAGCGGTGAGTTTACCTCTAGATCTATCGCAGACAGTCGAGGTAAACATTGCGATCGCACATGTATGGCGAGATTTTGGCCCAATTGATATTCTGGTTAACTGTGCTGGTGTGGCGCATCAATCATCTTTTTTGCGATCGCGCTTTCAAGATGTGCAATCGGAAATCGAGGTCAATTTGCTGGGTATGTATGCGATCACGCGGATGGTGGCAAGGCGGATGGCGGTGCTGCGCAATGGCAGAATTGTCAATGTCTCTAGCCTGATGGGTAAGGTCGCTGCGCCGACGATGGCAACTTATTCGGCAACTAAATTTGCGATCGTGGGGTTTACTCAGGCGCTGCGTGGTGAGTTGGCTGCTTACAATATCAAGGTGTCGGCGTTACTTCCATCTCTTACTGATACGGATATGGCGCATGATTTGGAATGGTTTCGCTGGGTGGCGATGATGACTCCGAAGCAGGTCGCTAAGGCTCTGATTGCGGGGCTAGATCGTGAGGCTCCTGAAATCCTTGTCGGATGGCAAAGTCATCTGGCTGTTTGGGGTCATCGGCTCTTTCCATCTCTAATGGAAAAGATTTTGCTGATTGCTGCTCCTAAGGTTGGCTAGATCAAGGAAAAAGTATAAAGGAAAAAGGAAAAATTTCTTTTTATCTTAACTAACCATAATGGAAAATCTAAACCCATTAACATCTTAATTTTTCCTTTTTCCTTTTTACTTGATTGTTCCTTTTGCCTTGACAATAATTGCTCCTAAGATTCGGGTAATTTCTTCGGCTTCTTGGGAGATGGGACTGAGGCGAATTTCGGGAATGATTTCTGTGGCGGCGAGAAGTTTTAGCCAGTAGAGTGTTTCCCTTGCTTCTTTGAGTGCAATATAATTTTTGCTAATAAAGTCGGCTTTGCTTTGTCCTGCTTGTCCTTCTTGGACGTTTGCGCCGATAGATGTTCCAGAACGCAGTAGTTGTTTGCCAATCGTTCGTGCGACTCCACTTGATTCTTCGAGATGTTGGTAAAGTTTGACTATACGGATAGCGAATTGGAAGGTGCGATCGGGGATGGGTTGCATTTCAAGGAAAAGGGGAAAAGTAAAAAGTAAAAAGTAAAAAGTAAAAATTTCTTTTGATATTAACGAATAACATTGCAAAAAAACAAATCTATCTGCATCTTATTTTTTCCTTTTTCCTTTCTACTTTTTCCTTGATATAGAAGTGTGAAAGCTTTATGGTTTACACTTCACAAGTCTTGATGCGAGAAAAGATACCCATCTGTCTAGCCCTGATGGATCCCCCCTCTCTCGGGAGGTGCCCGTTTACATTCATAAAATTTACTCGAAAAAATTGGTCGGGATAGTCCACCCATTTACCCTCGCTTTTCCATGCTGTGCGATCGCAAAATTCATTCCAAGTTTTAGAACTAGGATCACTAAAGTCTAGAATACCACCACACTCGACATAAATCTGCTTCTGGACACTAAAGCCAAACTCAAATCCATGTTTCTTGCTATATTCCACCCACAGGCGATCTAGCGTTAATAAATCTTCGTAAGGGAAATTTTTAATATTTTCTAACTCTAACCATCCCTCTTCCTCCCGATTCGTTACCTTAAGCATCAGCTTCCAAGTTTCCTGATCCGCCTCATACCATTGCTGATTTTCCAGATATTCCTCTAATTGCTGATAGAGATTATTCGTGACTAACTTCCTAATCGGCTCGGCAACATCAGCCCTGTTGATTTGGCGATATATAAAATCCGCTAAGTCCTCTTGATCAAGTTCAACTAGCTTTTGAATTAGTTGATTGGGATCGACCAAATTGGCATAAAAAACAAATGTATCTTTCCAAGCATCGATCTCTTTCCACTTATCTAAACTAGACTTGGCATAGATTAACTTCTCACCTTCTGCTTTTAAATCATAAAGTTCCCAAGCAGCAAGAAAAGATTGAAAGCTAAGATGAGAAAACTCATAATTTTCATCGCGCTTGACTAAAAGTTCGCTCACATCCACCATCTGCTTTAAAAACTCATCGGCTTTAATTGTCCAACCCTTGTTTGTCAATGCTTGTTCAATTGATTTGATTAAATGCTCGTGAGAGATTTGTTTAAAACCTTCATCATCCTTTTTAGTACTACTCGTCACCTGTTGCATCATCGCTAGCGCCACCAACTGCAACACCTGTTGACGTTCCGCCGCAGAATTGAGTGACAATGTAATCCCTTTCTCAGTCGGTCTGCGGTCTAACTGCAATTCCAAAATGCCACGATATAGCTCAAACTTACGCTGTGGCAGATCCTTTCCTTTTTTATCGCGATGATATCGCACCATCATATTTAGCATCAGGGCATTACCAGAGAGCGCCTTGAGTTCTGGACGCATATCAATTTGATCGAGTAGAGACTTAGCCCTCGTTTTTGCCTTTTTCTCAATACCTCGATCCAGCCCCTTAGCGGCTTTTCCTTCTTGGTAGATATACCATTTTTCCAGAAATTCTTGACGCTGCTTATCATTAAAGTCATTTATCCAATAATTCATGAATGGCTTCTTGTTTGGATAATCTAATCTGTAAGCAGTTGGGCGCGAAGTCAGGATGAAAACCGATTTTCTATATTTTTGCATTTCACGATTGAGCCAAGCACTAACTTTGACCCGCTCCTCAGAACTTGGTATTTCATCAAAACCATCCAACATCACCAATGCTTGCCCATTTAAAAGCAAATTTTTTGCCCAATCATCAGGAGCAGTAAAGACTTGATTCTCTAATAATTTATGGGCATGATCGGTTAACAGTTGCGGTAATTGGAGCGAATCGTCTTGATTTATAAATTTGACACAACGGGATAAGTACAGCAAAAAGGGAATAAACTTTGGTGCTTTGTAGTCTCCAGAGGCACGATTACTGTAGGTATAGGCAAGATATTTCAAAAGTGTGGTTTTACCATAGCCGCCCCTTGCCCGAATCGAGATCCTTTTAAGTTTTTCCTTATCTTGGCTATTTCTCAACAATTGCCAAATGTCCGATATCTGACCACCTTCCAATTCTTCGTATCGGTTAAACCCAAGTTCTCTAGGACTATCGATCAGTCGCAGAGGTACAAATATTTCTTGCAATACAGGATAGTTATCGAGATGATCTTCTTCCCTAACCCCATCCGCCTCATCACGATGACAAGTATCTTTTTGCTCTTCCAGATATCTTGATTCAAAATCAGTAAGTCTTTTTATCTCAGCTTGTTTAGCCGCATTTTGGATAGACTTTTCTGCTGAGATTTTTTCCTGCTGCTCCATGCTTACTAATAAACGTTCAGCGCGAGTTTTGCCCGTTCCTGCTAAGCCATCTTTAAGCGTATCCAAAAAGCTTTTGCCAAAAGCCCAAATCAATCCCCAACTTGCCGTGATGACAAACAAAAGAAAAAAGATCGCCGCCTTCGTCCAATCTCCCTGAATCAGGAAATTGATGCATAACCCGCCAGTACCACCCAATGATGACCAGCTTAAAATTTTGGGAGCATCAGTAACGTCAATTCCAAAAAAAATCTGTTTCTCTGGAATTGAGCTTGTAGGCTTATCAGTATCTTTTGGCTCTGGCTCTTGAGTCATGGTGTTTATGGCGATCGCATTGTCAGCATTAATTCTCTGTATTATAAAGCGATAAAATAAATTGGTATGATCAAAAATGAGCAATCAAAAGAACGAGCTAAAAAATATGAACTATCGCGATCGCATCACCATTGAATCAGGAAAACGTAGTGGAAAACCTTGCATCAGAGGAATGCGAATCACCGTTTATGACGTTCTGTCCTATCTTGCCTCTGGCATGACCTACCAAGAAGTCCTTGAAGACTTCCCATACCTTACTCAAGAAGATATCTTTGCCTGTTTAAGCTATGCCGCCGACCGAGAACAACAAACTCTCCTGATTCAAGCATGAAGCTACTTTTCGATCACAATCTTTCTCCAAAATTGGTTTATCGCTTAGCAGAATTATTTCCTAATTCCAATCATGTTTATCATTTGGGATTAGATCGAGTGGAAGATCGACAAGTCTGGCAATATGCGAAGACAAATGATTTTACGATTGTTACAAAAGATGGCGACTACAATGAGTTGCTAATCTTGTTGGGATTTCCGCCAAAAATAATTTGGATTCGCCGTGGCAACTGCTCAACCAACGAAATTGAGAATATTTTGAGAAAACATTATCTTGACATTCAGGATTTAACCAACACAGAATCTTTGGGGCTGTTGACCATGTACTAAATTTTCTCATTTAGATTTTGAGTCATGGTGCTTAAGGCGATCACGCATTCTAATGTATAACATTACCAAATTTCCGGAAGACTCAAAACGAACTCAGGTAAAACATCTTCCCCAGAGAGAGAACTCGGATTTTGCAAAACTTCCTTAGGTTTCCCAATCCGATAAACTTCCACCTCCCGATCTTTGCGATTAATCAGCCAGCCGAGCCTTGCTCCATTATCCTGATATTCCTGCATCTTGACTTGCGTAACCTTCAAATTATCACTAGGCGACATCAATTCAATTACAAAATCTGGACAAATTGGCGCAAACTTAGCCTGTTGCTCGGTCGTTAATGCTTCCCAACGTTCTCTCAAGATCCATGAAGCATCAGGAGAGCGATCGCTCCCATTCGGAAGTTTAAAGCCCGTTGACGATCCAAAAGTAAAGCCTAACTTAGTTTTGCGATTCCAAATCCCTAGATCGATTGTAATACTGGCACTACGCATTCCTGTGCCGCCGCCTTCTGGAGCCATAATTGTGATATCCCCTTGAACATTGCGCTCGAATCTGAGGTCGCTATTTTTGCGGCAAAGTTGAAAAAACTGTTCGTCAGTAAGATCGATGACAGATTCTAGGCTGATCGTTAAAGCATTCATAGTTCTCAGTAAAGTCTGGAGCCTACATTCCGATTTTATCACAAGCGCTGAGTCAAGGTGTTTAGAGCGATCGCAAGATTATCGCTATATAATTATCACAGATTAACTCAAAGGTGCAGTCATGGTCACTACTCCAGTTATCGATCTCATTGAAGCAATACCCCCTGAAATATCTTCAGATCAAAATGGTGTGCAAAATAGTCAAATTCTTGTAACTTTAGAAGAATATCGAGCGATCTCCGAAACCGCAGTAGAACGTCTCGAATATCGCGATGGAGAAATTTTTATTATGTCTGGAGGCTCACATCCCCATAGCCGTATTGCTGTAAATATCATGGTTATTCTAGGTATTGCTCTTCGCGATACCAGCTTTGAGGTTTGTAATGGCGATATGCGGATCTGGATTCCAGAATTTAATTGCGGTACTTATGCAGATGCGCTAGTGATCGATGGTGCACCAGAGTTTAATGGCGATCGCACAGACGAAATTCTTAATCCAGCTTTAATCGTGGAAGTTTTATCACCATCAACACAGGGCTACGATCGCGGTGAAAAATTCCGTAAATATCGCTCCATTCCTAGCCTGAGAGAATATCTACTCGTCAGTCAATCAGAGCCATATATTGAGCATTATTTTAAGCCTGAGAATAGTGATATCTGGCAGTTTCAAATCTGCGATCGCATAGAGCAGAAGATTATACTGCACAGTCTCAATATAGAAGTTCCCCTTGCAGAAATTTATCGACGCATCATAGATGTTAAATAATAAAACCCAAAAAAGCAAATCACCAGCTATGCTGGTGATTTGCTTTTTTGGGTTTTATTGTAGAGATCGCACTGAAGCAATTACATGATTAGCGACAGTTTCTATCTCATCAAAAGTATTGAATTTACCAATGCCAAACCGAATGGAAGCGTAGGCTAACTCCTTAGAATGCCCCAAACAGGTAAGCACATGAGAAGGTGCAGTCTTTGCAGAAGTACAAGCAGAGCCAGAAGAGACAGCGACAACTGACTGCAAAGCAAGCATTAAGGCGGCTCCATTAACTTCTGCAAAACTAACATTCAGATTCCCCGCGAGTCTCTGCGTCGGATGTCCATTGAGAATAATGCGATCGAGTTCGCTTAATCTCTGCCATAAATGTTCACGCAGATCTAGAGCTTTCTGCTGCTCCTCAACTTGAGACGCGATCGCAATTTCTAGAGCCTTCGCAAAGCCGACAATCTGCGGTGTGTAGAGAGTACCAGAACGCATTCCTCGCTCATGTCCGCCACCATGTAATTGGGTTGCAAGACTCACCCTTGGGCGGCGACGCACATACAAAGCACCGATTCCCTTTGCACCGTAGATTTTATGGGCGGTAAGCGACATCAAATCGATTTGCATCGCGTTCACATCAAGAGGGATTTTGCCGATCGCTTGAGCAGCATCGCTATGGAATAAAACTTGGCGATCGTGACAAATTTGACCAATTTCTGCGATCGGTTGTAGCACCCCAATCTCGTTATTCGCCGCCATCACCGAGACTAAAATTGTATCGGCACGAATTGCTGATTCCAGTTGCGGCAAATCAATTAAGCCATCAGATTTGACAGGTAAGTAGGTAATCTCAAACCCAAGAGATTGCAAATAAGCACAGGGATCAAGCACCGCGCTATGTTCAGTTTGTACGGTGATGATATGCCGCCCTTTTTGGTGATATGCCTCAGCTACTCCCTTAAGAGCCAGATTATTCGCTTCGGTTGCGCCACTCGTAAAGATAATTTCTTCAGGTGTTGCATTGATGGCTTTGGCGATCGCCTCACGCGCTAACTTGACCGTCGCTTCAGCTTCCCAGCCATAAAAATGTCCAATACTTGCTGCATTGCCAAATGATTCCCGAAAATATGGCAGCATCGCCTCTAACACCCTCTCATCGACGGGTGTTGTGGCATGACAATCTAGATAAATAGGTCTTTGCATTAGTACTTGTGCAGAATAAATTACCCAAGCCCGTAAGGTTGCGCCCCTGAGGGGCGCAACCTTACGGGCTTGGGTTTGTAATTAATTATGTCCATTTACTTATAGCTTTAAAGATCAAAGAGGGCGCGATGCGCCCTCTTTGATCTTATAGAAGAGATGCTTTGCGTCCCTTTTTTAATTAGCTTACTAAATCAACAATACTTTCAAAATCTTGGAGGGCATTTTTAAACGCATTCTCCGCCGCGATCGCATCTCTATCCTTGGCTGCATTATCAAGGATCACAAAATTTTTGAATAGGTTGTTAGCTAAATCATTAGCAGTTTCTTTTTGAGTTTTGCTCAACTGACCTGCGATTAATCTTAGCTCACGACGAATTTCGCCAAATGGACCATGAATGTAAGTAATCACATCATTCCATTTTTGGGCATATACAAATTTTTCGAGACGATCAAAGCGATCGCTAAGCACATCTAGCTTTTCAGCAGAGGCAGCAAGAGCAGCCGATTGAGATCCACTTTGAGCGATCGCAGGCTGAGTTAAAACAGGTGCAAACAGCGTGCCGACTAGTACCAGCATTAAGCAAAAGGCGATCGCAACTTTTTTGAAACCTTTCCAATAATTTTTGAAATTCAACACAGAAAAAAGTACTCCTTTATAAATATAGATCTGATAAGTTTGTTGTGGGCGCTTTGCGCGACACCAAGATCATTTTACCTGTTTCAAAGCATCTGCCGAGCCTGCTACTGAAATAGCAGGTGTTACAAAATATTTTTGCGCCACATTCTGGACATCAGCGACCGTTACTCCTTCAATTGCCTCGACAAATTGGCGATCGAACTCTAGCCCTAGCCCCATCACCTCATACCATCCATACACTTGAGCAATTTGACCATTAGTTTGTTTGCCAAGGGCATATTGTCCCAATAATTTACTCTTGCAAATTGTCAACTCTTCCTTTGTAATTGCAACTGTGGCAAGTCGCTCACATTCATGACGCAAACCTTCCAGCGCAATTCCCGTATTTTGCGAAGCCGTCCCCATGTAGGCGACAAATTGTGAAGCTTCTAATCTAGTCGGATAAAAAGCAGATACTTCGTAAGCAAGCCCCCGCTTTTCACGTAATTCCACAAACAAGCGGCTTGATAATCCATTGCCTAAATAGGTCGAGATAATTTTCAGCGCTGCATAATCTGGCGAGCTAACCGATGGCGCAGGATAGCCAATTATGACGATCGCCTGTTGTGTATCCTGCTCATGGGTAACTAATCGCGACTGAAAATTGGGTGTGGGTGTCGAAATAACAGTTGGTTGATGAGGCTTTTTCCAATCACCAAAGGCTTCTCCCACAAGAGAGAGTGCTTGCTCTGGCGAAATCTTACCTGCGATGCTAACTACCATCTGATCGGGACGCAAATAAGTTTGGTGAAAATCAACCAAGTCATTGCGAGTGAGGTTGCTGACGGTTGATTCTGTCCCAAGGCTAGGAAATCCGTAGGGATGATCCCCATACATCATGTGTTGCAGGTGATCGTAGGCGATCGTAAATGGTCGCTCCTGCTGCGATCGGATCGATTGAATCGTTAGCCTTCTTTCGAGATCGAGTTCACTTTCAGGATAACTAGGCGATCGCAAAATCTCCGATCCCAGCAGCAATATGTCATGGAAATCCGATGAAATTGTTTTCAATGACAGCAAAAAATAATCACTTGAGCATTCCGTACCCAATGATGCGCCGATCGACTCCACCTGTTCAGCAATTTCTAGGGAGGAATATCTCTCAGTACCACGTGTCATTAGGGAGGCGGCTAGATGGGTTAGTCCTGATTTTGCCGAGGTTTGGACGCGCTCACCACCTGCAAAAAAGCATCGTGCTGCGATGATGTCAGCCGTGGGGTTTTCGGTTACTAAGACCACAATGCCATTGGATAATACCAAGCGATCGCTGATTCGTTGTGACATTGTTAGTGACAAATTTTACTCCCCAACTTACAAAAAACAAACATTAGGCGTAGTGACTGGCGATACCTTTAATATTCTTAGCTTACGGCAAATTTCGATAAACCAAACCCATATTTTTGTAAAAGCCATGCTTCGGGTGGCTTTTACAAAAATATGGGTTTGGTTTGTCCAAGCGATTTCCAGCCAAACTGACCATATACATAAACTCAAATTTGATGAATTATGAGTAATGGGACTGAAAATGAGCTAAGTAGCTAGGCTCAATTAAATATAAAACCCCAAAATCTGTACCGCCCGCTACGCGGACGGTACAGATTTTGGCTCTGGTTTTTTAATTATGCCGAGGTACTTACTTGCGTTTAGTGACCAACAGATTATGCTAGATTTTCTGTCATCTTCAAAGCGTCGTATTAATATGTTTAAAGATGGGAAAAGTTTTGGGCTGCCCATCTTTTGAATTAACTAAAAACTCTAAGCAAAATCACACAAATCCAATCAATCATTAATACAAGTCAGTGTAAGTTTCATGCAATACATAGCCTACAGCGCCTTGCGCTTAAAAAAATACCAACAAATTTAGGAGCAACCCATTAGGTAATTGTTTAGATAATCACCAGCATTTTGTGGTTGAGATGCTTGGAAAAACGCTGTAAATAAGAAGATATTAAATGCGGAGAGGATTGGATGAGTACTGCAAAGGATAAACAGAAATGTCTAGATTGCTTAACAAAAGCGATCGCAGACTTAAATGGTCAAGTTGACATAGAGCAATTGACTAAAATCTCCAATTTGATCATTCAGACCATGACTGGCCCTTGGCGATCGTTTCATACACCAAATCATATTTTCGAGGTTGGTGAGGGGGGAGATGCGATCGAAGTAATATCAGCAATATTTCACGATCTGGTATATGTACAGGTAGATCAAGGCATCAGCGTCAATATTAGTCGCTATATTTCACCCTATATCAAACAAGATCGCGAGCAATTAGTCATTCTTGATCCTCCTGAACTTCAAGAAGACATGATTTTTAAAATGGTAACAATGCTGTTTGGCTTTGAGCATGGACGACCTCTACTACCAATGTCTGGGCAAAATGAATTCCTTAGTGCACTTATTGCCATCAAAGCCCTAGAAAACATGCTGCCTTTAGCGACATTGACAGAAATAGCTGCTTGTATCGAAGCTACAATTCCGTTTCGTCCACAATTAGATTCTGGGCTGACTTGTTCTGACTTGCTATTTGGGCGCTTAGTTGAGGCAAATGAAACATTTAAGTTTGGGTGGGGCGATCGAGAAATCGCGGAAATTGTCAAGAGAGCAGTCCGTTTATCTAATCGTGATGTCGAAAATTTTGCTAGTACTAATTCATCGCGGTTTCTCAACAATACTTGGAACTTGATTCCTGAGACAAATCACGATCTTAAGAATGTGAACTCCTATAGTGTGCATGGCTATCGAGTTTCCATCCAAAAAATGGAAGGATTTATGAACTTCCTCTCACCTGAAATTGTTTTTCGGCGCTATCGCAATGAGCCAAATGAAAAAGACTATTACAAATTACTTGCCCAAACCAAGCAAAATTTAGAAGTAGCAAGATTGTATTTAGGAACAAAACTCACGTCGATCGCAATTTTGGAAGCCCTATCGTTTCGGATTGGGCGTGATATTTCGCTCTCGACCATGATGGGGGAATTGCCGTTAGAAGACAGACCAGTGGTGGGATTAGAACAGTTCTTGCCAGAAATCACCACGCCACAACAGCCTTCGAGTCCAGTTGAAGCTGAAGTATTAGAACTTTTAGATAAGGGACGCACAGTTGACTCTAGTTATGATGTCAAGAATTCGCCTGTGGCAACTTTTATGGTGAAATCAATCGGCTTTACGGAAATGCAACGTATGTTAGATCTTTCCAAGGAATTTTTTAAGGGGAACTTAACCTCCGAGGAATTAATTGCAAGCTGCGATCCCTATGTAATGTCAATGATCAAGAGTGCAGTTTTGCAGCTATTCGACTCTCGCAAAGCCGCACTTTCTCAGTAGCGCCATGTTATAAAATCCAAAATTTTTGTTGAGAGTGTTGATTTGCAACACTCTCAACAAAAATCTTGGATTTAGTTTTCTGGTGTAACAAAAGCATAGTCTGAGACGATTTCGCCGCCAATAATATGTTCTTGAAGGACTCGCTCTAGTACCTCTGCGGTTGCCGAGTGATACCAAACCCCATCTGGATAGACTAATAAGATCGGCCCACGATCGCATACACGCAAGCAATTAGTTTTCGTCCGAAAGATTTTCGCTTCGAGATCGAGTTCTTTAATACGGCGTTTGAGATAGTCCCATGCTTGTAAACCGACTTCTTTTTGGCAACAGAGGGGCTTAGTCTGATCGGCACATAGGAATAAATGTTTCTCGATCTGGGGAATTGATAATTGCTGAGCGCGATTTGCTAACTGTTGGCGAACCAAATCTAAATCTAAGACAAGATCTTCATTCATCACTAAATCTGAAGTAATAATTTCTCTATTTCCCTTCTCCTTTGCAAGGAGAGAGTTTAATAAAAAATTTGTGGCACGGCGAAGCCGCGCCACAAATTTTTTTATTTAGGGATTCAATTCGTTGATGACTCTATCGGTTTTACGGAATTTTAATTCGGGAGGAGCATCAGGTAGATGCAGTAAGTCGCGAATTGCCGAGTCTAGTTCTTCAAATCCAAACAGCCCTTCGCGATCGTAGCTAACTTTGCCTTCACCAGAAATTAGCACTGTTTGGGGCACTGTACCTTTGTAATAGTATGCTTCGTCTGCTGGGGTGTAGTTGTTTGTTTGTAAGTCCAAACTATCGACAGGAACTGCGATCAGACTGATAGTTTTGCCATAAAACCCTTGAGCTAGATTGAGAATTGGCGAAAATCTTTTGCAGTCGGCACTGTCATCAACATAAAAGACTAACATCGCAGCCCGACCTTGCTCAAGGGATTGAGCTAAACTAATCCGAGGTGGCACAATGGAGCCATTACCACCATAGAGGGCAAATATATTGCCATCATAGGTATCATCGGTAAGTCTTGCTTGAACGGGTTGAGCATCACCAAATACTGCTCCTAGCAATATACTTAGACTTATACAACTTGCGATCGCCACAAAAAAAATCAAATCAAAAGATCGCTTCAGCCAATTTTTCATTATCTTCAATATAAATTCTGCTACCAATCACTATATCTACAAGCAAGACGCACGAAACAAATTAAAACCCGAAAATGTAGTGGTAATTCATGAATTACCACTACATTTTCGGGTTTTTGTAAAGCGCACAACACTTTATGAGTCGCCAAAGCCATGAGCGCGAATCAGATCGAAGAATTCTTTTTTCATCGATGGGTCTTGTCTGAAAGAACCGCGCACGATCGAGTTAACCATCTTAGTTTCGGGTTCTTTGACTCCGCGCCAAGTCATGCACATATGCTGAGCCTTGATCACAAAGGCAAGTCCTTTAGGTTTGATCAAATCTTCGATGGTGTCAGCGACCATAATCGCTGCTTCTTCTTGGATATGAGGACGACTCATCACCCAGTCCACGATGCGATTAAATTTTGATATACCAATTACGCGATCGCTTGGCACGATACCAATCCATGCTTGACCAACGATTGGCACAAAGTGGTGAGAGCAAGCCGAACGGACGGTAATTGGACCAAGAGTATAGATTTCATCAAGTTCTTTGGCATTAGGAAAATCTGTAACCTTAGGCATGGGATGATAACGACCTTTGAACACTTCATCCACATACATCTTGGCTACCCGACGAGCTGTTTCTTTCGTGTTGTGATCATTGGCGGTATCAATAATCAAAGAGTCAAAAACTCCTTGTAGTTTCCCTTCAATTTCTTTTTTTAGCTCTTCCCGTTCGATCTCGCTGATGTGATGGGCGATCGTGTCATTTGCAAAGAAAGGATCTCCAGCCGCGATCACACGATCGCGAATAATTTGTGAAATTGCTTTGCGGCTGGGCAGAGATTCGAGAGATTTGGCGAGTTTTGCATCGTTCTCGGAAATATTGCTGACAGGGCGAGAAATACTGATCGTCATATTGTGATACTTACTAGATATCTAGTGAATTAAATTAAAACTGAGGAATCCGAAAGAATGCCGAAAACACAGTAATTAAACATCAAAATTTTGTGTTTGAGCCAAGCTAACTAAACCATCATAAGAAGGTGTTTAACTAGCAATTCAAACTGTAAAATTTAATATATATTTTCCTATATTTACAGATCGCTGGAAGTTATTTCTTCTCTCAATAGATTGAAATTTTTCTATCGCGATTTGATTTTCATTCACAATTCTAGACTATTCCTTTGTTGCTTAGGCGCTTTGGGGTTAAGTTTCAGTTAATTCCATCCATAAGATAGAGATGTGATCACCCCAGAAAGTGAAGGCGGCGCACCGCACCGCCTTCACTTTCTAAAAAGCTTCTCCGTTAGGCATGATCACAAAGTCATTGATCATCGCATCGGCGGGAAGATTTACCAAAGTCATGATTGCATCGGCGACTGTGGCTGGGCTTAGCATGGCTGCGCGATTAAAACTTGGCGGCACTTTATCACCGAGGGTATCCCATAGGGGTGTATCGACTGAGCCAGGACAGATTGCCATAATTTTGATGCCGTGAGGCTTTTCCTCTATCATGATCGCCTGAGTTAAGCCCAATAGCGCAAATTTACTAGCACAATATGCACCCCAATTTGGAAAACCTTGCTTAGCCGCGATCGAGGCGACGTTAATCACCGTGCCGCTTTTTTGCGATCGCATGGTTGGCAACGTTGCTTGTAAGCACTGAAATATACTGGTTAGGTTGAGATCAAACAACTTCTGCCATTCAGTCAGAGGCATATCAATCAATTCGCCGATATAAGCCATGCCTGCGTTGTTAATTAAAATATCTACGCCGCCCATATCGGCAACGATAGCCTGTATCTTTGCCGGGACTTGAGAGATATCACTAAGATCAATTGCATAGCCTTTAGCATTACTACCTGAGGGTAATTCGTGGAGAATGCGATCGGGATTACGGCTAACCAGACTAACCTGTGCGCCCGATTGTAATAGTCGCAATGCTACTTCTTTGCCAATACCGCTACTTGCTCCAGTAACGATCGCTCTCTTGCCTGCTAATTTACCTGATACTGTATCTGTCATGGTTTAATTTGTTTTCCTTTAAGTACTTCGGCATAATTAAAAATCCAGAACCAAAATCTGTACCGCCCTCGCAGCGGGCGGTACAGATTTTAGGGCTTTATATTTAATTGTGCCTAGCTACTTAGTTTAAGTCAAAACTCTAAGTCAAAGGTCTATGTCAAAAAAAGTAGGACGGAGCTTTTGGTGGCTATGGCTGATTGCAAATGTTATTGGCAATATGCTGTTATCTAGCTTTGTTTGGGAAGACCCTTACGATTTGCGATCGCGTATTTTTCTTAACGAAATACTGCATGGAGTAGGGATTTCCATCGCTCAGTCTTTAGTGCTGCGCGATCGCTTTGCCAAAGAGGGCTGGTGGTTGCCGCTAACTCTGTGTGGGTGGGTTTTGGGGCTAGCGATTGTATTTTTTCTGCCAAACCTGTCACTACGTTCTCATGTGCAAAACATGCCATCACTATCAATTTTAATGATTGATTTTGCAATTATTGGGACAATCGTTGGTATTTGCCAATGGCAATTACTCAAATCATTTCGGTCGGCGGGGTTGTGGTTACTTGTTAGCCCGATCGCTTTGTCATTGAGTACTTTGGGGCTATATTTCGGTTATATGGCGAAATCCACAATATTGGCTAGCGCCTTGCAAGGGTCGATCTATGGCGCAATTACAGGATTCACCGCCATCAAAGTTCTGCGATCGCCCAAAGTTAGGAAGTAAAAGCGCCGCTTTTATTGTTTTGCAGCAGATTCCACAAAACGTAAATCTCTTTTTAAGAATGTTTTTTCACCTGTATCGGTATCCACTGTTGCTCTGATTAAGCTAGTGCGAATTACTAATAGCTTTGCCATGTAGTAAGGACTATCGGGTTCAAGAATCAATACGCGATCGCCTACTTGTAAGGGTCTAATTGTGGGAGTTGGCAGAACTTTCTCAAAGGATTTGAGATCGCTTATTTCTGGATTTGCCGCAACATTGCTTTGGCGATCTTTGATTAAGCTGTCTACATATTGCTTGAGCTTTTTTTCTAAATTAGCTTCGAGGATCGCAAAACGATCTTTTTCTGTTTTTTTGTCATCAGTCTGATTTAAAACTTGTCGTAATCCCTCTACTACTAAATCGGTTTCGCTTTTGCCAGTTATTTGGACTTGTTCTAGCAAAGCTGCATAAAGTTCATCAGATAGCTCGATCGTTAGTAGGTGGTTGGGGCTTTGAGGTTTAGAACGTTCCATGGTGAGTATTCTTGATAAGATTATGATTGGCTGTGAAACAAGTGCTAAGTACTTGTGCAAAATAAATTATCCAAACCCGTAAAGTTGCGCCCCTGAGGGGCGCAACTTTACGGGTTTGGGCTTGTAATTAATTATGCTCATCTACTTATGCTCCAGTCTAAATCCCAAATCAAAAGGTAATACAGGAAATTCTATGTCTGTCGAAGTTGGTCAAAAAGCTCCAGATTTTACTTTACCTAGCGATCGCGGCGATATTACACTCAGTCGCTACGAAGGCAAAACAAACGTCGTACTAGCATTTTACCCAGGGGATTTTTCGCCTCTTTGTACTAATGAAATGCAGTGCTTTGCAGATGATTGGACAAAGTTTCGTGAAGCTGGAGCAGAGATTTTAGGTATTAGTACTGATCCAATCGAAAAGCATATTGCTTTTTCCAAAAAGTTGGGCTTACAGTTTCCCCTGCTCAGCGATCGCAACCAAGATGTTTGCAAAAAATATGGGGTGGCAGGTTTGTTTGGTAGTAAACGCGCCTACTGCATCATCGATATTCACGGCATCGTCCGTTACAAGCATATTGAATTTTTGCCAGTCTTTAAGCGTGAAGATTCGGAACTCTTAGTCGTATTGCGAAGTCTCAAATCGTAGAATTAAGATGGACTGCTTAAATTAGTGCTCATCTTAATCTCAAAAATCAGTTTGGGATGTCACTTATGAAATCTATCAAAATTTGCGCTTTCATCCTTGCGGAGATAGCTACTCTAGCCACATTCGCATCACAATTTACCTCTAGGGTCAGTGCTCAATCCATCACAGATAAAAGCTGTGTTGCCGATATTATCGGTAAAGATATTGGTTCTCAAGTTAATATCCGTTCTGGTGCAGGAACCATTTTTAACGTCATAGGTACAGTATCGGTAGGCAATCTAGTGATTGTTGCTAATGACGACCGAGACAAAAGTGGTGTTGTCGCTCCACTTAGCCGTAAAGATAGCCAAGGAGATGTCTGGTACTTAACCACAAGATATAGAGCAAGTGAGTATAAGGGCTGGATCAGGGCAGATTTCTTGAGACTAAAATGTCCTAATCCATAAAAAGCAGATGGAATGCTTTGCACTCCATCTGCTTTTTATGAAGCTCTTTGTTTCAAGATAAATTCAGCGATCGCTAGATCTTGTTGAGTGGTTATTTTGAGATTAGTTTCTTCTCCCATCACAATTTGTACTGCTAAACCAACTTTTTCTAATAGAGCTGCATCATCGGTGACTTCCCATCCTAGCTCTATTGCCGTGAGATGAGCATTTTTGATCACTTCTAATTGGAAACCTTGAGGAGTTTGAGCAGCCCAGAGATGATCGCGGTTGGGGGTGTCTACAATGGTTAGACCATCGACGATTTTAATCGTATCTTTGACTGGGACGGCAGCAATGAAACCTTGCATCTTTTGCAAAGCTTCGTCACAGCGATCGAATAATTCAGGGGTGGCTAAACATCTCGCACCATCATGAATTAAAACGCGATCGCAGTCTATTGGTAAAGCTTTTAAGCCATTAAATACAGAAGCTTGACGGGTTGCGCCGCCTTGAATTAGTCGAATTGGTTTAAGTTGACTAATCTCATTAAAAATCTTTTGAAATTCTGGATAGTCACGGGGCTGACCCATCACACCAATCCAAGCGATCGCTTCTGATGCGATCGCAGCTTCTAGAGTCCATTGCAAAATTGGTTTACCTAGCAGTGGTAGCAGCAATTTATTGCGATCGGCTCCCATGCGTTTGCCGCTACCCGCCGCAGGAATTAATAAATGACAGGTCATAGGTTAATCGGCAAGATGCCACCAACCAAAGGCTGGCCCAATAAACCGAATCGTCAACCAAATGACCACCATTGCACCAATCCCATACCAAGCTGCTTGGGTAGAAACTTTCACAAATGTTTCAGCCTTGTCTTTGGTCAAAAAAGGAATCCAAGATGCGATCGGCTCAGGGCTTCCATACTTTTCACCCATGACTTCCTTACGGCGCTTTGACTCGCCCATAGCTAATGCTCCTACAACTAAATAATTTATCCCATGATATCAGTTCGGTTTCTGATGTTTATAGCCAAGATCAAAACCGAAAGGAGAGTTGCGGCGCTTTGCGCCGCAACTCTCCTTTGAGGTCGTGTATGCTGTCTTGTGTTTAGTCATATCAGTAAGGAGTGAAGGCAATGTTTTCGGATCAAGAAATTTCTCAACTGACGGCGGAAATTGATGCTCAGTTATTGGAGTTGCGATCGCTGTCTGGTGATACATCTCTAAAATCTGGTGACAAAGAGACACAACTTGTTAAGCAAAATCAGGCGATCGCCACAGCAACTAAGGAACCAGCGAAGAGTTTTTTGCAAAAGTTTTGGAAAGCTGCTAAGGCGGATCTCTGTGAGGAAGATGGGGTACTGTATAAGCAATGGAAGAAGTGGGGCGATCTTGATAATAAGGAGGCGATGGATAAATTTAAGGTGGTTTTAACAGGATTGGGACTAACTGGTAATTTGTTGTCATCGGCTTTGGTAGCGGTGATGGTGATTGTTTTGCATATTGGTGTGAAGGCGTTTTGTGATGAATATGGCGATTGCAAAGAAAATTCGTAAAATTAAAATTAAGCGGCGGCGTGATGAGATTGCTCAAAATGGACGTGAGGCATTGGCTGCATATCGAGCAGGAGAATTAAAGTCTTACACAGCAGAAGAGGCGATCGCTGAGCTACGGTCTATGATGATTGAGTGATAACTTTTGTAAAACTTAGGAAGAAATCATGAATGCTTTTAAGTATGAAGTTGTGGTTGGTAAAAATGGGCGGATTGAGGTTCCATTTTCTGATCTGCCAGAAGGGGCGACGATTGAGGCAATATTTTTGATGAAATCGAGTGCTATTGAGTTGCGTCGAGAGGAGATCTATCAGAATTATCTAGCTAGTGTGGCTGAGGAAAAAAACGGCAACCTGACATTTACTACTGATATTGAAGAATTGAAAAAGTTGGTAGAGGTTAATGATTGAAGTTACCTTTAGCTCTACATTTCAGCGTGCCTTTCGCAAACGTATTACAGGAAATAGCGATTTGCAAGCAAGGTTTTGGCAAAAGGTCGCACAATTTCAGCAAGATCCTTTTCAGGCAACATTAAGGACGCATAAACTTTCTGGGAAAATGAAAAATATGTGGAGCTTTAGTATTGAGTACGATGCAAGGGTGATATTTTATTTCTCAGATGATGACAAGGCGGTGTTTGTCGATATTGGTACTCATGATGAGGTTTATTGATGATTGAGCTAAATGTGCGGTTTACGAGTAGCGATCGCTTTGTCATCAAGTTCGACGATCGCGAGACGGATGGTCTGGAATTTAAAGCACCTGTGAATGATGGCGATCGCGCTGAGATGCGGTGGTATTTGGAGAGCTATGCCGCGCATTACATGATGGATGTGGACGATCGCAGGGCGGAGAGGATTGAGGCGCAGTTGCCTAAATGGGGAGAGGCTTTGTTTGAGGCGATTTTTAGCGATCGCGCGGCGGCGAGGATGTTTAATGATTTTCAGGATAGTGACGGGCGGGGCAAGATTTTAACCATTGGGGCAAGTCATCCGCTTATTTTGTCTTTGCCTTGGGAATTGTTGCGCGATCCGAAGGGGACTTATTTATTGCATGAAAATCCGCGTATTGCGATTCGGCGTAAGTTTGCGGGTGTGGGTGGTGGACGCAGTGCGGCGCGGGTAAATCCTAAAGAACAATTGCGGGTGTTGATGGTGGTTAGTCGTCCTAGTGATGCGGGGTTTCTCGATCCAAGGGCAGAAGGATTGGCATTGTTGGAAGCGATCGGTGATGTGGGCGATCGCGTAACCGTAGAGTTTTTGCGTCCTGCGACTTTGGATAAGTTGATCGATCGCTTAGAAGACGATCGCTTGCCTGCGGTGGATATTGTGCATTTTGATGGACATGGGGCGTTCGATCCTGATGGTAGGTTACACGAGCGGGCAAAGATGAGCGATCCAGTTGCCGCAACTAAGGCGGATGCAAAGGCGGCGGCGAATACGGGCTATTTGTTGTTTGAGGATAGTGAGGGCAAATCGGCACTGATTACGGCGGAAACTTTGGGGGATATGCTGAATCGGCAAAGGGTGAGTGCGATTATTTTGTCGGCTTGTCAGTCGGCGGCTGTTGGTGGTGATGATGCTTTAGGGAGTGTGGCGGCGCGGTTGACTCAGGCGGGGATGCCGTCGGTGTTGGCGATGCAATATTCGGTGTTGGCGGTGACGGCGAGGCAGTTGTTTGGCAAGTTTTATGGCTTTTTGCTGCGAGGTCAGGGTGTGGGTGAGGCGTTGGAAAATGCGCGGCGGGATCTGTATCTGAATAAGGAACGGGGCGATCGCGCAAGGGGTAAGGAGCGGGTGGTTTTGAAGGTGCAGGATTGGTTTTTACCTGCTTTGTATCAGGTGGGGAATGATGGAGCGTTGTTTCAGGTGGTTGATCCCCCCCAGCCCCCCTTGGAAAGGGGGGAGAAGAGTGGGTCGAATCTGCGGGAGGTGCAGGAAGCGGGTTTTTGGGGTAGGTCGCGGGAGTTGTGGGCGATCGAGAGGGCGTATGTGCGGGGGACGCGGCGGATTACGATTTCGGGGTTTGGGGGGATGGGGAAAACCTATCTGGCTGAAGAGGCGGGGCGGTGGTTGTTGCGGACGGGAATGTTTGCGCGGGTGTGTTTTATCAGTTTTGCGGATTATCAGGGTGTCGATCCTGTGAGTTATGCGGTGAGTGTGTTGGCGACGGTGTTGGATACCAATCTGATCGATGGGGCGGCGGCGACTAGGGCGCTGAGGGAACAGGCTGTGTTGGTGATTTTGGATAATTTGGAGACAATTAGATCCCCCCTACCCCCCCTTGTGAAGGGGGGCAAAGAAGATTCCGATCAAGATCCCTTTGTCAATGGCAAAGAGGATTCGGAAAAAGCCCCCCTTAGTAAGCTTAGTAAGGGGGGTAGGGGGGATCAAGCCCTGCTCGACATCGCAAAAGAATGGTCGGAGGCGGGAAATAGTCGGGTGTTGCTGACGACGAGGGCGGCGGATTTGCAGCATCGTGATTATCCCAATCAGGGGAGTTTGAAGCATATTCCTTTGCCGTTGCGGGGTTTGTCGGAAAATGATGCGCTGGACTATTTCCAAAGTTTGATTAAGTTGCCACCAGAGCCACAGTTTGGGTTGCCGCCCCGTGAGGGTTTGTTGGAGTTGTTTAAGTTGCTGGACTATCATCCTTTGTCGTTGGGATTGTTGGCGGGGCAACTGAAGCAAAGAAGGGCGCTAGAGGTGCATCGGGAGTTAGAGCAGTTAGTTTCGGATACTCCCAATAATCCTTTGCTGGCTTCGCTGAATCTGTCGGTGAGTCGGCTCGATCCTGAAGCACAGGAATGGATTAAGCGGTTGGGAGTATTTCAGGGTGGAGCATTGGAAGTTAATCTACTTGCGATTACTGAAATTGCGGAAACGGAATGGAATGAACTCAGAACGCAGCTAGAGGCAACGGGGCTAATTCGCTCTGAAGCTTTGGAAAGTGGTCAAACTTTTCTCAAGTTTCATCCGACTCTTGCCCCTGCGATGTGGTCACGACTGACCGAACCCGAACAACAGCAACTCTTCAGCCGCCAACGCCAACGCTATTACCAACTGTCGGGTTATTTGTATGTTGAGGATCGTAAAAATCCCTTTTCTGCGAGAGCCATAGCTCAACGAGAACTACCGAATTTGCTGTATGCAGTGCGCGGTAGCATCGAAGCAGGTGAAAACTTTGCAGTGGAGTTTGTGCGTAACGTTAACAGCATTCTTGGTGACTTCGGGCTGAATCAAGATCGGGCGGACTTGACAGAAATGGTGCAACACATGGGCGGTGAGGTTGGCTCCCAAACTTGGTATCTGACGCGCAGTAATACAGGCGAACAGTTACAGAATGCAGGACGCTATGCCGAAGCAGAGGCGGTGTTTCAGGAGATTTTGGGAGGCTTGGGCGCGACTCCTAGCTATGAGCGCTGTATCACGCTCAACAGACTCGGACGTTGCTATGAGTCAATGGGACAGCCAGAACGGGCGGCGGCAACCTATCGCCTTGCATTAGAGGTGGCGGGACTGCTAGAGAAAAATAACAGCGTGAAGCGACAGATGGGCGCATTACAGTCAGATTTAGGGGATGTGTTGAGACATATTGGGGACTACGATCGCGCCCGTGAGTCCTACGAGGCATCGTTAGAGATTTCTCAAGAACAGAAAGATAACCGTCAAATAGCCGTTGTACAAAACCAACTTGGAACTTTGGAACTAGTGCAGAACAACCTCACCGAAGCCGCCCAACGCTATCAAGAAGCACTGCAAATCTTTCAGCAACTCAACGAACCCTCATTAGTAGCAACCGCATGGCATCAGTTGGGCATTACCTTTGAAAAATCTCGCCAATGGGAAGCCGCAGAGCAAGCTTATCGCCAGTCCGCCCAGATTAAGGAAGCACAGGGCTTAATTGGTGGAACAAATGGAGCAGCAACGACTTGGAATAACTTGGCAAACGTGAGTAAAGGTGCTGGGAAACTGACGGAGGCGGAGGCATGGTATCGGAAGGCGATTTATGAGGGGTTTATACCGACAGGCGATCGTATCAATGCTTCTTTAGCACTCAGTAACCTTGCCTATTTACTCCAACAATTTCCAAATCGCCTCAACGAAGCCCAACAGTTAGCCGAAGAGTCCCTAGCCATTAAGGAAAACCTCGATCCTGCGGCGGCTCAGATTTGGTTGACTTACAACACTTTGGCAGAGATTAGCGATCAACAAGGCGATCCAGCCAAAGCAAAGGACTATCGCCGTCTTTCTCGCACCGCCCGCGCCAACTTTGCAGCCACTGAGTACGAGCTACGCCAACACGCCCCGCTTATCGAGGCTGTAGTGAGTGCCGTTCACGATACCGAGATTAGACAGCAATTAGAATCTCAATTACAAGAAGCCGATCCAGAAGGTCGAAATATCCTCTTGAATGCGATTCGGCAAATCCTCAACGGAGAACGTGATGAAGATATTCTCTGCAAAGGATTGAATGATATAGGTTCTCAAATTGTCCTTGCCATCCTTGGACAAGTAAAAGGTAAAAAGTAAAAAGTAAAAATTGGAGATAAATTATGGAAACCATCACCATCGAAGTCGAACCAGAAATTGCTAGAGCATATCAAAACTCAAGCTCTACAGAACGTAAAAAAATACAGTTGACTTTCAACGTTTTGTTCAAACAAATCATGAACACTCGATCTTTAGAAGACACCATTCAAGAAATGCAAACACAAGCCAAAGCCAAAGGGCTAACCCAAGAGATCCTTGATGAAATATTGAATGAAGACGATTACTAAACCGAGATTTGTTATAGATACAAATAACTAAGAGAACAAACAAATGACCACCAGAGAAAAACTCATTCAAGAAATATCCCATGTTCCCGAAGAACTAGTAGAAGAGCTTTTTGACTTCTTGCTATTCGTACAAACTCGCAGACAACAAAATAAACCACTAACTGCACCAAAACCTCATGCCCTCCACGCTGGCGAATTTTCTATTCAGCAAAACCTTGACAAACCTTTACCCGAAGAAATCTTAAAAGAGTTAGAGGACATATCTCTAATGCAAATTATGGATGATATTGGCTATCAAGCTGAAAAGAATGGATTAACTCCAGAAATCCTCGAATCAATCCTTGCTAATGAAGACTAATCGGCTTGTCTTTGACACGAATGTTATTGTCAGCGCTTTGATGTTTCCCCGTTCTTTGCCAAGACAAGCATTTAACCTTGCTTATGCCACAGGTAAAATTTTAGTATCTTCAGCAACAGTTCGAGAATTAGAAGAAATTCTAAGTCGCAAGAAATTTGAAAAATATTTCTCAATGGAAGAGCGTATAAAATTTGTTGCCAAGTTTTTTGCCGATGCAGAAATCATAGAAATTAGAGAAACGATTAGTGTTTGTCGCGATCGCAAAGACGATAAATTTCTAGAAGTGGCAGTCAATGGCAAAGCTGACTATTTGATCACAGGCGATCGCGACTTGTTAGTTCTACATCCCTTTAGAGATATCCAGATTCTCACCCCAGCCGACTTCCTAACCCAAAGTCCCTAAAATGGCACAAAATCAAAATCAATTAACATCTCAACAAAACTATATTGCTCAACTCCTAGAGCAGTTAACCGTGAACTATCAAAACACCAAACTAGAACGCAAACAAATTGCCAAAAATTTCTCCAATTCTAAAGCAGAATTTACCCCATTAGAAGAAATTGAATTACTGACAGTAAGTATTCAAGGCTATGCCAGCCAAATCGCCGCATCAGGAAGTTTAAAAAACGATCGCCAAGCGATCGCCGAACTACAACAACTAAGCGTATTTAACAATCATCTCATCGTTCAACTTTATAGCGAAGCGCGATCGCATTATCCACAGATGCAGTCATATATCTGTATGTTGGACTATCTCAGATTATTGGTCTTAGAGTATCTACAAAATCAACAAACCCTGCAACTGATTTCAGCTTAGCTAGATTCGCCAAACGCTATGAAACAAAGTTATGATATTTTTAGTTAAAGTTAGCAAGGAGGCGTGATCGTGCTGCAAACAACAACCTTCCAAAATATTGAAGAAAGCCTAAAGCAACTGCCCCATTCTCTACAGATAGAAGTGTTTCATTATATTGAGTTTCTGAAAAGTAACTATGCCAAGCAAAATAATAGCAGCATAGAAGTTTTGGAAGAGAAAAAGACTAAAAATCGCGATGGATTTGGTATTTGGCAAGGAAAAATTACCATGTCCGACGATTTTGATGCGCCAATGGCAGAATTTGAAGAGTATATGTAAACATGAACATACTTTTAGATACGCATACGTTCATCTGGTATATCGATGGCAACTCAAAGTTAACCGAAAAAGCTAGAGAAGCGATCGAACTGTCAGCCGACAAAGTATATCTGAGTATTATTAGCCTTTGGGAAATTGCAATCAAAACTGGTAAAAATCAACTTACGCTGCAAAACCAATTTGATGATTTATTAGATGTTTTAAATTCATTACAAATCGAGATTTTATCAATTACCTTTGCCGATACGAAGATTTATAAAAATCTTCCCTTACATCATGGAGATCCATTTGATCGAATGATAATTTCACAGGCAATCAGCAACAATTTAACTATCGTCGGTTGCGACCAATCTTTCAATAATTATCCAATACAGATATTGTGGAAATAATGACTGAGGCAAATGATCCTGAATCTGTCCTCACACCTGAAGAACTAAAAGCAGGACGCGATCGCATTGCCGCCGCTAACATCAATAATGTCCTACATCACTGTCGCAAATGCGATTATGAATGGGTCGCATCCCATGCCGAAGCCTGTCGATGTGGCTCCAAAAGTGTCGAACGGATTATGTGCTGGCAATTTCCCGATGATTAGAATGCGATCGCCTATTGGGTTGTTCTGATAATTCTGTCATAATGAAAATTGGGATCTGCAATACCTAGCAGCAAGAGGTAAATATTATTTATGAACGCCCTAACTATAAGCCTAGAGCCAATATTTGAACTGACCGAAGAAAAGTTCTTTCAACTCTGCAAAAAAAATCGCGATTTAAGATTCGAGCGTAGCGCTCAAGGAGATATTACGATCATGGCTCCCGAAGGTAGTGATACAGGAATGCGTAGTTCTGACGTAAATGGTTACCTCTGGCTTTGGAATCAACAGAAAAAACTAGGCTTTACATTTGGTTCTTCCAAGGGCTTTATATTGCCTAATGGTGCAATGCGATCGCCTGATGCTTGTTGGATATTAAAAGAGAGATGGGATGCGCTAACTCCAGAACAACAATCTAAATTTGCACCAATTTGTCCAGATTTCGTGATCGAGTTAATGTCGAGAACCGATATCTTGTCCACCGTCCAAGCCAAAATGCAAGAATATCAAGACAACGGCGCAAGACTAGGCTGGCTGATCAATCGTCGCGATCGCCAAGTTGAAATTTATCGCATTGGACAACCAGTGGAAATTCTCCAATCACCAATTACGCTTTCTGGCGAAACCGTATTACCCGAATTTGTTCTAGATTTAGCCTCCATTTGGTAAAAGCTAAATCTTGCTGTAAGGATGATGCAAAGTAACGCCTGACTCTGCATTAAATCCATAGAGCTTATTTAAATCAAATCGCCAGAAACTGCGATCGCCAATTTGCCAATGATGTTCTAAACCAATATCCGCTGAAACTCGCGCCCGCAATTCGCTATCTTGTAGCCTTAATAGCACAATTGTTTCTGAGCCGAGAGCTTCTACTAATTCTACAGTTCCTTCAATATGTGCCATATCAGCCGTTGCAGGTTGCAAATCTTCGGGACGAAATCCTAATATAAATGGGCGATCGCAATCAATTTCTTTGATTGAGAACTCATTAATAGAAATTGGCTTGAGCAAACTTTCTCCTTGCAAACATCCATTAGCATCAACTTTTACGGACAGAAAATTCATCGGTGGCGAACCCATAAATCCAGCGACAAATTGATTTGCGGGTTTGCGATAGATATTCAGTGGTGTATCTACTTGCTGAATATCACCTTTATTTAAAACCACAATCCGATCGCCCATTGTCATCGCTTCTACTTGATCGTGAGTCACATAAATCGTGGTTACCTGCAACTGCTTTTGTAACTGCACAATTTGCGATCGTGTATCACTGCGTAACTGAGCATCGAGATTGGATAACGGCTCATCCATCAAAAAAACTTGCGGGCTTCGGGCGATCGCTCGACCTAGAGCAACCCGTTGTTTTTGACCGCCCGATAATTCTTTAGGTTTGCGATCGAGTAAATGAGAGATTTGCAAAGACTCGGCAACTTGTTGCACCCTCTGATCAATTTCTGCGCGTTGTTTTTTGGGCAGAGGCATAAACCAAGAAGCTAATTGGCGCGATCGCTGTCGCCTCAAACCAAAAGCAATATTGTTATATACAGTCATGTGAGGATAAAGCGCATAACTTTGAAAAACCATCGCGATATCACGTACCTTGGGCGGCAAATGATTAATTTGGCGATCGCCCAAATATATAGAGCCGTCAGTCACTTCCTCCAATCCTGCAATCAGCCGTAACAAAGTACTTTTGCCACAGCCCGATGGCCCCACCAATACCATAAACTCCCGATCTTGCACTTCTAGGTCAATCTCACGAAGAACTATATTTTGTCCAAATTTCTTGGTAATGCCACACAAACGAACGGGAGCCATCGCAAAACATCCTAAAAGTGATCCTAGAGCTACTCCAAAGAACAGCCTGATTGATCTTATCGCTAAATTCAATCAGTACAGGGTCACTTTGCCCCTTTCATCAAAATGGGATGAAGAGTGAAGCGCCGCATCCATTTTGATGACAAAGCCTATGGTGCAAGCTATGCTGCATAGTGACAATGTAACCGTGAGAGGAAGTGCTGCGAAGGCGATCGCGCAAGTGGTGATCATCCTGAGAAGCCATTGTCACCCGAAGGTGTGCAAGGTTTAAAAACAGCGCTGCAAGATCCTAATCCTGTCGTCAATACTGCAACTAGTGCATTCCCTAGACTAGAGATGATGGCAGGTTTTAAGAGAGGACAAGCTTAGGTTAATATGCTAGCAGTCTTTTTTGAAGGAAAAACTCCCGAATACCATGTCTGATCCCAAAGTTAGCGCCGCCGTAGCCAGTCTCTATAATACTTATCCTTTCCCGCCAGAGCCAATCTTGGATGAGCCACCACCAGGGTATAACTGGCGCTGGAATTGGCAAGCAGCTTATAGTTTTTGTACTGGGCAAAAGCCTGCAACAGACAATATTCGGATTCTTGATGCTGGTTGTGGATCGGGAGTTAGTACAGAATATCTAGTCCACCTGAATCCTGACGCGCATGTAGTTGGAATTGATCTCAGTGAAGGAACTCTCGCAGTTGCCAAGGAACGCTGTAAAAGATCGGGAGCAACCAGAGTCGAATTCCATCATCTCAGCTTATTTGATGCCGATCAACTTGAAGGCGAATTTGATTTAATCAACTCAGTGGGAGTGCTTCACCATACATCCGATCCGATTCGGGGAATTCAAGCTTTGGCAAATAAGCTGGCTCCTGGGGGATTGTTGCATATCTTTGTCTATGGCGAATTAGGACGATGGGAAATCAGACTGATGCAAGAGGCGATCTCTCTATTGCAAGGTGACAAACGTGGAGATTATGTCGATGGCGTAAAAATTGGGCGAGAGCTATTTGCGAACCTTCCTGAGACTAATGCTCTAAGTCGTCGTGAGAAAGAACGATGGTCAATGGAAAATACTCAGGATGCTTGTTTTGCTGATATGTATGTGCATCCTCAAGAAATTGATTACAACGTTAATACGCTGTTTGAATTAATTGATGCATCGGGTTTGGAATTTCTTGGTTTTTCTAATCCACATGTCTGGGATTTAGATCGCTTAATTGGCAAAGTTCCAGACCTAATAGAGCGATCGCAACATCTTACAGAACGTCAGCGCTACCGACTCATTGAAGTTCTCGATCCCCAGACAATCTCTCATTATGAGTTCTTTTTGGCACGTCCTCCAATTCCTAAGCAAACTTGGGAACTTGATGCGGATCTTCTCCCAGTAATTCCTGAGCCTAGTCCCTGCATATATGGCTGGAAAGATAGTCCTAACTTCTTTGACTATAATTATCAACTTGCGAAAATTGGTGATGCTGCATGGAAGTTTTTGCTAGCTTGTGACGAAAACCAAACTAAACAGCAAACTGTTGCTCAGATCTTACAGTCTGTAGATGCAAGTTTAGAAGATGTGCGATCGCTTCAAAAACAACAAATTATTCTTTTGAATAAAATCTAATCAGTATCCCAAAAAGTGCTGTCATACCAATTCTCAAAATGGCAACGCCATTTTGAGAATTGGTATAAGATACAAACTAGTAACCATTTAGCAGTCCTACTCCATGCCATCTCGTTCCGCGAATTCGTCGCTTATAAATAAGTACTGGCAAAAGTTCTCACCTTGGCTAGAATCCTGTGCGATCGCGGCTTGGGGAATCACGCTACTGAAGCTATGGCTTGCTGGACAGCTATATCTCTTAGTCCATCCCAATTATATTCCCCTAACCATAAGTGCTGGCATAGGACTAACTGTTGTTGGCATAGCAGAGGCTTGGCGCGTAGCAAAGCGGCGGCAAGGTTATACCAATACTCAGCAACATGTGGCATTGATCAAGCCATCCTTGAGCAGTAGTTTACTTTTAATAGTAGCGATCGTCGCTTTATGTATCAATCCTCGCCCTTTCACTAGCGAAAAAGCAATTCATCGTGGCGTAATTGACAACATTGCTGATGCCAGAACTATTCCTAAATCATTTCGCTCTAGTAACCGTCCCGAAGAGCGGACTCTTGTAGAATGGGTGCGTACAATCAGCGCCTATCCTGAGCCTGATGCCTATAAGGGGCAGAAGGTAAAACTTACAGGCTTTGTTGTCCATGCTCCCGATCAGCCAGACAATATGTTTCTGATTACGCGGTTTGTGATTACCTGCTGTGCTGCGGATGTATATCCTGTCAGCTTGCCAGTCAAGATTACCGAAAGCCGTTCTATCTATCCACCCGATCGCTGGTTACAAATAGAAGGTCAAGCCGATGTGGAAACCTCCAACGGTAAGCGCCAAGTTGTGATCGTCGCGAGTAATATAACTGCGATCGCTGAACCAAAAAACCCATACGATTACTAAGTAAATCAACAGAAGAACGCTTAAACCCAAAAAAAGCAAAGCGCCCATGTAGCGGTCGCTTTGCTTTTTTGAGGTTTAGTTCTTAACAATTAGATAACATCAGCAAACGTTCGTTCCATTTTGCGAAAATACCAAATACCACTCCAAAGAAACAACAAAACAAGTGCCAAAGATAGAATAAAGCCCGGTAAATAAAGCTTAGATTCACCCCCTAAAATTGCCCAACGGAAACCATCAATCACACCTACTATTGGGTTGATGGAATATAGCAACCGCCATTGGTCTGGAACAATACTGCTACTAAAACCAACAGGAGAAATATACAGCCCAAATTGGATGATAAAAGGTACAACAAACCGAAAGTCTCGATACTGTACAGTCAGCGCCGCTAACCATAAACCTACGCCCATCGAAGCCGCAAAGGCTATCAGAACAAAAATTGGCAAAGTCAAAATGCGCCAATCAGGGACAAAGCTATAATATGCCATTAATCCAAAAAGAATCATCCCTGAAATCAAGAAATCCACAAAACTCACGATCACAGCACTAGTCGGCACAATCAATCGAGGAAAGTACACCTTAGAAATCAAATTTGCATTTCCAACTAAACTGTTGCTGCATTCACCCAATGCATTAGAAAAAAACTGCCAAGGGAGCATTCCTGCAAAAACAAGAATTGGATAAGGTACTCCTTGATCAGGTAATTTAGCTAACTGTCCAAAAACTACAGTGAACACGACCATAGTCAAAAATGGTCTAATCAATGCCCAAGTAATCCCGATCGCGGTTTGCTTGTAGCGCACTAAAATATCGCGCCATGCTAAAAAATAAAATAGTTCTCGATAGCGCCACAAATCTCCCCAATATTGCTTCTCTGTTCTCCCAGCTTCAATTATTAGTTCCTTTGTAGGAGCAACATTTTGTTCTTTCATACATTTAAATTTTACTTGGGATTAGCCTTGCTCAGAAGAATTTTGCATCTGATGGTATTTCCATAGTGCTCCTTTCCTTTCAATTAGTTCTTGATATTTTCCTTGCTCAACTATTCTACCTTTCTCAATCACAACCACTTTATCCGCTCGAACTATAGTCGAAAGACGATGGGCGATCGCAATTACAGTACATCCCTTGGATAGACGATCAAGTGATTCTTGAATCAAACGTTCCGTTACAGAATCCAGCGCACTTGTCGCTTCATCTAAGATCAAAATATCTGGTTTGCGGAGTAAAGCACGGGCGATCGCAATTCTTTGACATTGACCACCTGACAATCGTACACCGCGATCGCCTAGTACAGTATCAAAGCCTTGTGGCATATCTAAAATAAAGTCAAGAGCATTGGCTTGCTCCGCCACCTTTACCACAAGATCTTCGTCAATGTCATCAACTCCATAGGCAATGTTATATCGCACTGAAGCATTGAAAATAAATGTACTTTGACTAACTATAGCCATTCGGTTGCGCAGTGAACTAATTTTTAGATCCTTTAAATCAATTCCATCGATAAAAATCATTCCATTTGTCGGATCATACAACCTCGGAATTAGATCAGCTAAGGTCGTCTTCCCCGCCCCAGAAGTACCCACCAAAGCGGTTGTTTGCCCCCGCTTAATTGACAAATTAATATCATGTAATACAGGATTGTCTAAGGCATTATAACTAAAGTCAACAGAAAAGAAATCAATCGAATTCTTTAGAGCTGTAAACTCTAATTCCCCATCCTTTAGATAAATCTTATCTTCCGTTGCTAAAATCCCTTTGATCTTAGCAATCGACCCTCCATAACTGCCTAGTTCAACTCTTAATCCATTTACTTGCTCAACTAGAGGCATCATTCTAAATAGAACAAACATAAAAGTAAGTAGAGAAGCAGTTTGCAACTGACCACTCACCACAAAAATGTTAAAAGCAGTAACAATCACAGAGATTAAAATCGTTGTAGAAATTGCCTCGGATAGAGGACGAATCATATTGCCAGATTTATTTAGTCGATATAATGCCTGTTTGACTTGTTCAGAAACCTTATAAAAGCGAGTCCTCTCAAAATTCTGTGTAGAGGATGTCTTGATTGTTCGCATGGCGCTAATCAATTCAATGCCTGTAGACGTAAAATCTGCACCAGCCTGTGATACTGGAAAACTCGCTTCCCTTACGCGAGCCACGAAACTGGATATGATTACGGAGAGCATTCCAAAAAGCGCTAGAGATATAATCGATAGTTGCCAAGATATCAAAAACATTGCCACAATATAAACAAGCAGCGTTGAAACTCTAATTGCAAAGGCAGAGGCAGCACCAAAACCTCTCTGAATAGTGGCAATCTCACTATTGAGGATGTTTATTAAATCGCCCGATCTCGTCTGAGAATAGTAACCGAGATTTAAGCTGATTAATTGCTCAAACATGGACTTCCTCATTCGGTCAGCAAAGGATGCGTCAGTTAATTGGGCATAAACTGGGCCTAAATAGGCGAAAAGCGATCGCAGCCAAGCTAAACATATCACTAATAGCCCAAGGCGAAGCAGGCGATCGCTTGTGTTAGATTGTGCACCAAACACCCATAGATTCAGCCACTCAAACACCAATTTGACGGGTGGTTTATCAGGGCTAGTTAAAACTTGGAGAAAAGCATTGATCACAGCTAATGCTGCGCCTTCAAAAATTGCACCTAAAAATGAAAATATAATTGCAAGGACTGCTACACCCCAAAAATACTTAAATTCTCTTAGAAAAACATAATTTTCTTTCCAAAAAGAAGTAACTTTAATTAGGCTTCGTAAAGACGCTAAGAATTTCTGCATATGATCTTACTTAAAAAATAAACAATTAATCATAGATCTTATTTAACAGACTCTTAGAACTGGCGCAGGAAGCGTGAATCACTTGTGAATAGACGGCGGATATCATCTATTTTATGCAAAACCATAGCAACACGATCTACGCCAAATCCCCAAGCAAAGCCAGTGACTAGCTCAGGATCGTAGCCCACAGCCTTGAAAACGTTGGGATCAACCATACCGCAGCCGCCGAGCTCCAGCCATCGTCCATTCCACATCACATCGACCTCGGCAGATGGTTCGGTAAACGGAAAATAACTAGGTCGAAAGCGAATTGGGCAGTCGCCTAAAAGTTCTTCAACAAAGGTTTTGACAGTCCCTTTAAGATCTCCAAATGTTAGCCCTTCTTCGACAGCTAAAAGCTCGATTTGATGAAAAATTGGTGAGTGAGTAGCATCAATTTCATCTTTGCGATAGACACGTCCAGGGCAAGCAATTCTTAAGGGAGGTTCATTCTCTTCCATATAGTGAATTTGTACTGAGGAAGTTTGCGATCGCAGTAATTTACCATCACTCAAATATAGAGTATCTGCCATGTCACGAGCTGGATGGTCGGCAGGAGTATTTAGGGCTTCAAAGTTATAATAATCGGTCTCAATTTCTGGTCCTTGAGCAACTGTAAAGCCCAAACCAACCAAAATGTCCAACATACGGTCAATTGTGCTTTGGATTGGGTGTTGTCTACCTTGATAGGAATGTAGTATTCCTGGCATTGTTACGTCAAGGGTTTCTGATTCCAGACGCTTGGCAATTAATAATTGTTGGATTGTGGTTTTGCGTTCTTCTAGCTGAGTTTGTAATGTTTGCTTAACCTGATTGGCGATCGCGCCAACTTGAGGACGTTCTTCAGCTGATAATTTACCCATCGCGCCAAGTATCTGAGAAAGAGTACCTTTCTTTCCTAAATACTCAACTCTTAACTGGTCTAATTCTTCAGGAGTTTGCACATCTCCAACT
This sequence comes from Pseudanabaena sp. lw0831, assembly GCF_016584665.1. Classification (GTDB taxonomy): domain Bacteria; phylum Cyanobacteriota; class Cyanobacteriia; order Pseudanabaenales; family Pseudanabaenaceae; genus Pseudanabaena. The sequence goes on along the minus strand of NZ_BBJB01000057.1, from coordinate 21,959 downwards.
GATTTTGTTGCGAGTTCTGCTAGAGATTGCAATTGAGCGGTTAAGCCCTCTAAGTCCGTTGCCATCAACGCTTCCTATTTGTTTATGAAGAATTTTTTCTGTCCTAACTTTAGCAGAAAAAATACAAACTCTGTGGTGATCTCTAAATTTTCTTGGTACTGCTCTATAGCTATAGTCTGTAAAAAGCAAAATAGAGTTGCGGCGCTTTGCCCCGCAACTCTATTTTGCTTTTTACTCGAATTTACGATCAAACTTTATCTTTTGGCACTAGCTAAGAATGCCATTGGGTCGATCGCACTGCCACCGTTCGGACGTATTTCAAAGTGAAGGTGAGGGCCAGTACTAAAACCAGTGCTTCCCATTGCGCCAATGGTTTGACCTTGGCTAACGGTTTGACCTTCTTTGACATAGAGCTCATTCATGTGGGCATATCTGGTGATCGTGCCATCAGCGTGACGAATATCGATCATATTGCCATAGCCACCATCATTCCAAGTGGCATACTCAATTACGCCTGATGCTGCTGCCAAAATTGGAGTACCAACAGGTGCGGCAATGTCGATACCTGCATGAATTCTGCCCCAACGCCAACCATATCCAGAGGTAAATACACCATCTGCGGGCCAGACAAACCCAGTCGATAGTCCATAGTCTTGGACATCAGGCAAGTAAGCACTAGCTGTCAGTTGTGGCAACTGTGGAGAAATTCCTGAACGATCACCTGGATTTGCGATCGCGCTACGATTACCATCGAAATTGCGATCGGGATTAGGCGAGGCATTTAAATTTGCCGCTGCAATCCTAGCTGCTTCAGCTTTACGAGATGCTTCCTTAATTTCAGCATCGCGGACTTTCGCATTAAGTTGATCAACTTCTGATTCCAGACGCTTTACTTCCAGAGAAGTCATCCTTGCTTCAGGCTCTGGTAATAGAGCAACTTGATTGGGCTGAGCAATGATCCCAGTCTGTTGCTCGACAGAAACTGACGCAGGCACTTTTGGTGAGAGGTTAGCTGCTAGCCTTGCAGGGATCTGAACGTTTGGCTCAGAAGCAGGTTGAGGTATAACAGATACAGGATCGGAGTTAGAGTTACTGCTTTGCTCGATTGCTCGATTTACAGGAATAGCCGGAGTCGAGATTGCAGCTACTGGTGCAGGCTTTGTAACTGGCTCGGCTGCTGGTTGATTTAATGTTTCCACAGGAGTATTAACCACACTGACTCTCTGCTCCTTAAGCATGGCTGTAGGAATCTGTGGTACTGATAACGCCGCCGCAATTCTAGGTGAGAACTGAATCTTCGGTTCAGCTACTGGCTGAGAAGAGTTTGCTTCAATGGGAATTGAGCGATTGTTACTGAACTGTTCGGCTGCACTTGATGCGGGGATCGATGGTGTTGCGATCGATCTGGCTGGCAAATTAAGCGCCGTTGAAGACATCGCAGGATTCTTATTGTTATTAAGCCCGCCTAATTCTCCCAATAGCTGATTGGGCGCAAACGGGAAAAGCGCAACTGCAACCTTAATTGCTGGCTCACCAGCGACAGGTAAGCTTGGTTGCATAGCCGTTACTTTAGTTTGTAAACTAGCTGATTGCTCTTGAGCAGGAGCAATTGGCAGATTAGTAGAAGCCTCTGTTCCAGTTAGCTGCATTAAACCGTCCCAAGGAGAAATGCGATTAACTGCTGCAATTTTTACTGCATCTTTGGGCAAAACCATCGGTGTTGCCGCAGTAACCCTAACAGCTTCAACTCTAGTAGGCTCTAATCTAGTAGTCTCAGACAAGGATGCTACGGGTGATGGAACCTGCTTGATTGGCTTTTCATTTACAGATGCGACTGTTTGGGTCGAAGGTAGGTTGCGCTCTTGAGGAAGCTTTAACTCTTGATTAAGCTCTAACCATTGAGGGTTCTCTAGCTTATTAGCCACAATGATTGACTTTTGCGTAATCCCGTAGCGACGAGCAACTGTCTCAATTGTGTCGCCATTCTGAACTCGGTAGGAAGTATACTTTGGCTGCTTCGCGATCTCGTTCTCAGCCACAGTTGACTTAGAACTGTGGCTAGCTAGGGTCGCTAAAGCTTTTTTGCCTTCTAATTCCTGCAAACGCTGCATTAAGCGCTCTTTTTCCGCCACTAACTGTCTCTTGACATGACCTTCTTTAACTTGCATTAAAGTCGAGACATTTCCTGGAATTACTAGAGACTGGTCGATAGCCAAAAAGTCGCCAGAACTTAAAGACGTATACTTAATAATTTCGCTTTTAGGAACGTTGTAATAACTGGAGATAGCTTCTAAAGTGTCTCCCGATTTAACCTTGTGAACCAAACCGTTCACGGGAGGGATTACCAGCTTTGTCCCTGGCTGCAACTCAGTATTTGCACTTATGTTATTTGAAGCAGCGATCGCTGCCGCGTCAACTTGATAAACTTGAGTTAATTTCCATAAGGTCTCATCTTCACGAACCTCATGGACAATTACGCCTTGGGAGTTATCCCATGAACCTGAGGCGATCGCGGTTCTTGCCATTTCATATTTGCGATCCTGATTTTGTGCCATCACATCAGTCAAGGTGCGAGATGACTCAGCAACAGGCGAAGCTTTGAGATTATTATTCGCTGTTTGTTGGTTGACCAACACCCCCACAGTCCCAGCGGATAGAGCAAATCCTAAAACTGCAAGCGAACGACGAACCTTCAAAGAGGACATCTTTGCACCCAATGTCAGGGAAACATTAGTTGTTAGATCCTCGTCTTTGGAAGATATCTTTTTCAAAAAAACTGCCTCCTCTTAACTAGCTTTGCTCCTATTAAACCAAGTGTGAGAATAAAGCGAGTTAAATAATTAAGCTTTAAATTGCCAAACTATTAACCCAACTCAAGGAGCAATTACAATTAATAAGTTACCTTGCTTTTTTCCTTAAAACAAGTTCATGGTGAACAGTAAAAAAATAGATTGTATGCATTGAAGTAATTCTTCCTCCTTGATGCATATAAAGAATAGTTTTGTCAACCATCAGTTTGGTAAAATAATCTTGCAAAATCTTTAAAAAATCAATTTGTACTTAACTATACCTAAAGATAGTTTTTGTTGAAAACCTTATTTCCGAATCGATCTCTTTTTTGAGTCTACAAAATGATTTTGCTTAATTCGAGTTCCTAAGGTATCTCTCATCTCCACAGATAGCAATAGCAGCTATTATAGTTTTTCATAGTGGTTAGCTCTTAATATCTCCACTTTGCTCTTATTTACTGCATTTAACGATTGAAATTGCTTTGTCTCATTATGTAATCATTTTTTAACAATTTGCTGGAAAAAATTTACAAAATAAATCTCAAGTTGGTGATTTACAGGATTTTTTTATCTTTTGGTTAGAGTTTTTAGATGAGATAGGCTCATCTAGATTCCATAGCGATCTCCTTACTTAATTTTCATGTATAGCGATCAATCGCCAAATATGTCATCAATGCTCATTATAAAAATTGATTTTGAAACAAGTCCGCCGGCGGCGGACTTGCTTCAAAAACTATATTGGGGCTTTCAGCGCCTGCGGCGCTGAAAGCCCCAATATAGTTTTCATAATTAGAATTGCTGTCAAGATGTATACATAATCACATTAGGTACAGGAATAGCTTAAAATTACTTTAAAAATGCCTTAAAAAATGAAATCACATTTGTAGATAACAGCTTTCATCAGCATCACATAATGTACAGAGACCCTACCCATCTTTAAAATTAGGGTAGACCAGCTTTAACGTACTTTATTTGCTTGAAACCAGTTGTCAAACTAATGAGTAGATCTCAATATCAAAATAGGCAACATATAGCGTTGTCTGTCGGGATATCGAAATTCTGCCATTTTTAGCACTATCGGCTAATTTAAAGACTTTTTAGGAAAAGAAGATCTATGAGCATTGGATATCTCGCGCTGGTCTTACACGCTCACCTGCCTTACGTCCGCCATCCCGAAAGCGACTACGTACTTGAAGAAGAATGGCTATATGAGGCGATCACCGAGACTTATATTCCCCTCATCAAAGTCTACGAGGGACTTAGGCGAGATGGCATTGATTTCAAAATGACCATGAGCATGACACCGCCACTTGTATCAATGCTTCGCGATCCACTTCTGCAAGAACGTTATGACAAGCATCTAGCGATGCTACAGCAATTAGTTGAACTTGAAGTAATTCGCAATGAACATAATGGTCATGTCAAGTATCTTGCTGAGTATTACGTTAAAGAATTTGCCGAAACTCGCGAAACTTGGGAAAAATATGGTGGCGATCTTATAACTGCATTCAAACAGTTTCAGGATACAAATAACCTTGAGATCATCACTTGTGGCGCGACGCATGGCTATTTGCCACTGATGAAAATGTATCCAGAGGCCGTCTGGGCACAATTAGAAGTCGCCGTAGAACATTACACCCAAGAGTTTGGACGAGCGCCCAATGGAATTTGGTTGCCAGAATGTGCGTATTACGATGGTCTAGAGAGATTATTGGCGGATGTAGGATTGCGCTATTTTCTGACTGATGGGCATGGGCTTTTGTATGGTCAGCCCCGACCTCGCTTTGGGACATATGCACCTATTTTTACAGAGACAGGCGTGGCTGCATTTGCCCGCGATCATGAGTCATCACAGCAGGTATGGTCATCAAAAGTTGGCTACCCTGGGAATGCTGTTTATCGAGAATTTTATAAAGACTTAGGATGGGAGGCAGAGTATGAATATATCAAGCCGTTTATCATGCCTAACGGTCAGCGCAAAAATACAGGTGTCAAGTATCACCGCATTACAGGAAGTGATTTTGGGCTAGATGCAAAGCAGCTTTATGATCCATATTGGGCAAAGGAGAAAGCAGCTGAACATGCGACTAATTTCATGCAAAATCGTGAAAGTCAGATCGGCTATCTTCATGACATGATGGGGCGCCCGCCACTTGTGGTATCTCCTTATGATGCAGAATTGTTTGGGCATTGGTGGTATGAGGGGCCTTGGTTTATTGATTTTCTGATTCGTAAGTCTCATTACGATCAAACCACTTTTGAGATGACGCATCTTGCAGACTATCTACGTGGCAATCCAACCCAACAAGTATCTCGTCCTGCTCAATCTAGTTGGGGCTATAAGGGATTCCATGAATACTGGCTCAATGAGACGAATGCTTGGGTTTATCAACATCTGCATAAAGGTGCGGAGAGGATGATTCATTTGTCCTATCGTGAGCCTGTTGACGAGTTAGAATGGCGGGCATTAAATCAAGCTGCGCGTGAGTTGCTTTTAGCACAGTCATCTGATTGGGCTTTTATTATGCGAACTGGCACGATGGTTCCCTATGCAATTAGAAGGACGCGATCGCACTTAATGCGGTTGGAAAAACTATTTGATGATATTGAAGCTGGCACAATCGATGCTGGCTGGCTAGAAAAAATTGAATATATTGACAATATATTTCCCGATATCAATTACAGAACTTACCGTCCATTGACTGCTGGCTAATCATAGCTATAGTCCCAAAACCGAAAAGAGAGCTGCGGCACGAAGCGCCGCAACTCTCTTTTCGGTTTCATATCCTGAGGCTTTTCTTAACCTTTTTTTAATGGAATTTTAGTAGTGTATGCTACCGTTTGGATAATTATATGTTATGGTAGCTATATATAAACAATATGTAATTTATAAGGATATTAGTGATGAATACAGTTCAAAGAAAGGCAGAAGCAGCAGCAAATCATAAAGCCAATCTATCAGCTTCAATTAAACGCCGTATGGAAGTTGCTCGTACTAATAATGATGCTGGATTACTAAATGTCCTTGAACAAGAAATGAAGCAACTGGGCTTAAATTAAAAAAGAAGGGCGCAAAGCGCCCTTCTTTTTTAGGTAGCACCGCCAAAGACTTCAATGTTTGCAAATAAGCAAACAGGCGAAGCATGTCCTACACGAATTACTTGGTTAGGCTCACCTTTACCGCAAAAGGGAGAACCATAAGCCTCGACGGTGTCGCAATCGCCGACTTTAGTAAGACTATTCCAAAATTGATTGGTGATACCGCGATAGTTAGGATTGCGGAGGGTTTTGGTTAATTTGCCATTTTCAATGAGTTTCGCGTATTCACAGCCAAATTGGAACTTGTTGCGATAATCATCAATTGACCATGAGCGATTTGACTCCATATATACGCCGCGTTCGATATCGGCGATCATTTCCTGAAAAGCATATTCTCCCGACTCAAGATTAATATTTGCCATGCGATCGATTGCAGGACGGTTCCATGAGTTGGCTCTGGCATTAGCTACACCTTCAATGCCAGAGCGCACTTGACTCTCAGAACTGCCTAAACCGCGCAATAATTTACCTTCTTTAATTAAATATTCTTTGGTGGCTGGAATCCCAGCATCATCAAAGGCATAACTAGCAAATTCGCCAGCCATTGTGGGGTCGAAGGAGACATTCATTAGCGATGAGCCATACTGCATGTTGCCAAAGTCTTCGAGCTTGATAAAGCTGCCGCCTGCATAGTTGCGCTCATCGCCTAAGATGCGATCAATTTCTAAGGGATGCCCGATGCTTTCATGGATTTGTAGCAACATTTGATCTGGTGCTAAAACTAGTGCCGTAGTTTCCGTGGGACATTCTGTGGCGGTGAGTAATTCAACTGCTTGTTCACCGACAACTTGCGCTCTTTGTAAGATTTCCTCACGATCAAATACTTCCATACCGATCTGATTACAACGAGCCAGTTGTCCATTATCGCTGCGTTTTTGAATAATTGCGCCGTCTTGGGCTGTAGCGGCATAGTCTGTGGCGATGGTGAGAAATTTTTGATAAATGTCAGAACCATTACTGCTGACAAATTTAGTCTCGATTTCGGTAATTACGGCATAGGCACTAGTTTTAACGATTTGATCGGAAACCTTTAAGGTGTCGCAGATTTCGATCAGGAGTTCGTTTATTTCTTTCGGGGCGATCGCATCCGATGGTTTGAGAAATGGTGAGAAATACTGCCCAATCGCCTTTGGTCTTTGCACGATCGCAAAGTGATGTACTGCCCACTGCGCCGATGTTTTCGCTTGTTGATAAGCTTTCTGCGCCGTTAATTGAATATTTGCGAGATCAAGATGATTGGTGCTGGCATAGCCAAATTGTCCGTTGGCTAGCACTTCGATCATTACGCCATGGGATTGGCTACGTCCATTGGACTGTGGTTTGCGATCGCGTACATACCGAGTCGTATTAATTTCTTGGACTTCACGCAAGCCGATCCATTCGGCAGATGGCAGATCAATATGAGATAAGGCAGCTTTTAAATCAAATTGCATCAGGAAAAATCCGTAAAGTAAAAGGTACGCAATGCGTCCCTTTTACTTTATCAATTATTAAGCGGGTGATGGGATTCGAACCCACGACATTCTCCTTGGCAAGGAGATGCTCTACCACTGAGCCACACCCGCACTTTGCAGTCTTTTGCGTTTAGCGCTTTACTAATATGACAAACATTGGGAACAATGTCAACTATTTTTTCAAGTATTAAAATAAGGCGGCGCTTTGCGCCGCCTTATTTTAATACTTGAAACCATTTTTGCGCGTGTGGATCGCAGATTCGCCTTCACGGAGGCGCTCGCCTGCAATGATGTTTGCCAAAATTACGGTGTGGTCACCTGCATCGAGACTGCCAACAACAGTTGCATCGAGGTAGGCGATCGCATCGGTTAGATACGGTTGTCCGCTCGGTGCAGTTGCAGTTTCGATACCATCAAAAGGATCGATATCTGGAGCAAAACCCTTGGCAAAATGTCCGATGATTTTGCCCTGTCCTTTTTCGGCGATATTAATCACGACAGGACTACCGACTGTTAAAAAAGACTCAATTGGTCTGCCTTTGGCAACGATAATCGTTACTGAGGGCGGAGCAAACCCAGACTGTTGTATCCATGAAGCGAGCATGGTGGCAGTTTTGCCATTTTGTTGAGATGTAACAATAAACAATCCACTTGGGATCGCGCCAATTGCGGCTCCGAGCTGTTCATCTTGAGAAGTGGTAACGGTCATTATTCACTAAAATTATAAAAGAGTTGTTTTAGCTTAACTTAGCAAATAAAAAGCGGCGCAATGCGCCGCTTTTTATCAAATATAAGCCTAGACGTAAGCAGTCTGGAATCCCCACCAGAGTAAGAATCCGATCGCACTCAAAACGACAACGCTAGAAAGCACAATTGACAAAGGGCTGTCAGCATTTTCAAACTTCATGATGCCGCGATTAAAATCTGTCATACAAGCAAAACCTAACTAAATGATTTAGATTACCTAAGCAAAACAATGTAGTTATAGCTCAACTCTTATAGCGATCGCGCAAAAGTAATCAAATCTCTGGGAATAAGCACGCTAGGATAGCAAATTACCTATGACTGAATGGCTTCGTATTTTTTGGCTACCATCTAAACCCGTAAAGAAGTTAAAAGAATTACCCCAAGATGCAGGTGTATATTACATTACGGCTCTATGGATTGTGCTATATGTCGGCAAAGCAAAAAATTTACGCAATCGCTGGAAAACCGCCCATCATCGCTATCAACAATTTAAACTGCTACATCCTTTTGGAAGACTGCATTACAAAGTTTTAACAACTACTCAGCTCCACTCCTACGAAAAAGCTGAGATTGCGCGATTTCGTCCTGCATGGAATGGCACGGCAAGAGTGACCTTTTGGAATTTACTATGTCTGTTTGTGGCAGTGTGGGGACGGGTGATCATTTATGTTTTGCTGCTACTGCTTGCGATCGCTGCTCTTGTCTATTTGCTATCAAATTGAATTTTATGTTAACAATACAAAGATCTTTGAAAAGTCGATTCCGCGCTATTTTTACAAGCATTTTGCTAATTGCACCGCCAAATTTTGCCGATCGCCTAAAAACTCTGACAAACTCCGTAATTAATGACAGGCTGAGTAATCTAGAACTAATAGACGAAATAGATATAACTATAGTGACGATTGCTATCGGTGCATATTGGCATCAAGACTTACAAGAAGTTAGATCGCGAATATTAGGATTACAGTCCCATAGCAATGCTGATATTCAAGAATTGGTGTTAGCTTATGCGATCGCCTTAGCCTGTCGAGGGGAGATGAAACCGCAATCATTTACTAATCAGGTTTGTCACGATTTTAATAAAAGAAGATCTCTCAGTCGCGATCTTAAATCTCAACAAAAGTGCCTAGAGCAATTGCAACTAACGCAAAAATTTGTTAATCAAGGTGCAAGCGCGATCGCAGCCCATAGTGACAATGGATTGTCTGACTCGATCGCTAGTAGTTTGTATTATTTCCTGAGTACACCCCACAGTTGGCACTTAATCACTGAACGCGCTCAAAGGCATCCACAATCGAATAATCCAAACGATCTCCAAATCACCCTCCAATCTGGGGCAATCGCCGCCGCTTTTTTGGGTGAGCTTGGCTATATTGCCAATCAAAATCAGGAAATCTTGACCAAAGGAGCAATAAAAGGCGATCAGCTATGGGCAGAATGGTCTGGAGTTTTTGATGTTAAATTAGATAACTAAGTCAAGAGAAACTGATATATGCCACAGCTAATTGGAATTTTGCTACTAATCGCCTACATATTTGGCGCTATAAAATTTTTGTTGGGATTTCGTCGCACCGATTTTGAAGGTAATCAGATCGGACTAGCCTTGCTCTGGCCAGTCTTATTCGTCATGAATGGCAACTACCGCAAAAATTTCTTTAAAGCACTTAAAGGCTCCTAATGACTTGGTGGAAAAGACTCAGAGCCAATCCTCTAGCTTGGATTGGTATTGTAATTTTAACGACTTTCTATGGCTTGGCTCTATTTGCGAATTTTGTAACCCCCTATGGTGTTAATGAATCAGCTAAAAATGGAGCATTACTACCGCCCACCCAAATTCATTGGCGCGATCGCCAAGGGCAATATATTGGTGCTCATGTCTATCCGACTACTCAGGGCAAAGTCGATATGGAAACTGGCGATCGCGCCTTAATCGTTGACTACACCAAACCCTCACAGATTCAGCTTTTTCATGGTGGACATTTGTTTAGTTCCACTAGTAGTGCCCAACTGAATATACTTGGAACCGATGAGCAAGGACGGGATCAGCTGACCCGCTTACTTTATGGCGGTAGGATTAGTCTCTTAATTGGCTTTATTGGGACAATTATCTCCTACACTGTAGGCTGCCTTGTTGGTGGTATTTCAGGCTATGTTGGCGGCTGGCTTGATGTGGTATTAATGCGTTTTGTCGAGGTCCTGATGTCAGTTCCTTCAATTTATTTGTTAGTAGCATTAACTGCAATTTTGCCACCTGAAATCAGTAATACTGAGCGATTCGCGTTAATCATTGCGATCATTTCATTTGTATCATGGGCAGGACTAGCAAGAATTATTCGAGGACAAGTACTGTCCATCAAAGAACAGACTTTTATTTTGGCAGCTCGTGCATCAGGAGCAAGCCCATTAAGGATCATTGTCAATCACGTCTTACCACAAACCATCACATTTATTATTATCTCAGCAACCCTCGATATCCCCCGATTTATCGTTGTAGAAGCAGTTTTAAGTCTTGTAGGATTGGGCATCCAGCCGCCTGATCCCTCATGGGGTAATATGCTGTCTGTGTCTACAAATGCCTCGATTGTAATTCTGCAACCTTGGCTTGTATGGGTTCCTGCATTAGCGATCGTATTGACGGTGCTATCATTTAATCTCTTGGGTGATAGTTTACGCGATGCCCTTGACCCCAAAAACATTAGGCAATAGACTTTTTAAAAAAAGTCCCAACAGTCTTAAAATATGTCGCCAAAATGCTTAGGTAATTAGGTAGTATGAGACTAGGATTTAGGCTATTTTGTATTGTTTGTGACGGGTTTTTGCTCTTTCGTCATGTCAATCTGAAAGTTAGCATCAGCAAAATAGGAGTATATTCAGCGTGCAGTACTTAGCGGAACTTCAAATATCGAAAGCAGCTTTTGGATTAGGCGGTAACTCGTCAGTCCGTCTATTAGCACGTAATACGGGTGAAAATATTTGGCAGCCGATTACTAACGAACAAGTTTTACCAATTCAAGATGCGGCGCAGGCGAAAGAATTTAAAGATGGTCAGATGGTAATTGCCGAGATCACTGGCAGTAACCAAGTGCAAAGTATCCAAGATGCTTCTAAAAAAATTGTCAATATCTTGCAGGCTTTTTCGCGATCGCAAGAAAAAAATAAATCCGCCGAAGAAGAAGTTGAACAGTGGAAGCAATCTCTTAATTTTCAGAGCCAAGAGTTGCATCGGCGTGAGCAGGAGTTAGAGCAAAAAGAACTAGAGCTAGAACATCTTGATGCTAGAAAACAAGAAATTGAGGAGTTAGAATCCAAGTTTGGCAAAGAGCGCGGTGAAATTGAGCAATTACGCAAAAATATTGAATTAGAACGGGGGCAGTTTGAAGCTAAGGCAGCAGCCTTAACTGTCGATCAGGCTGAGCATATCAAAACGCTGATCGGCCAGTTATCAACAAGTTTTACAAATCCAGACTCTCTTAGGACCAGAATCCATAGCGCTATTGATCTGCTCAACCAACGTCAAGAGATACTTACAGGATTTTGGCAAAATTTAGATAGACTAAAAAATGAAGCTGAGAAGCAAAAAGGTAGTCTAAGCAAATCAACAGAAGACCTTAATGTGCGTAAGACTCAATGGCAACATACTCAAGTTGCTCTTGCCGATGCTCAAGCGGAGCTTAAAGCTCAGCGTGGCATCCTGAAGTTACAGGAAAATAATATGGCGATGTCTAGGGTGCAACTTGACGATCAAATTGACCTCTATCAGCAGACATTCAATGCGATCGAGGAGTTTGGGGGGCCAGGCAGTATGGATGTACTTAGTCCAGAAGAAGAAAGCCGCTTACAGTCAATGTCTATTGAAGAACTAGAATCGACAATTAAGGCATTACAAGCTGATTTTGATAGGTTAGCTAATTATGTTAGTGCTCAAGAAGATGAGCTAGCTGGGCTTGAAGGCGAAATTGCAGATCTACAGAGTCAGGTAGAAACTGCGGATCAATTTGATCGCATTGAACTAGAAAGCAATAAGGATTTTGCAGAAGAGCAGTACAAGGTTCTTGAAGATAGCGTGATGGGGTCAAGAGGGGCAATGCAACAGCGCCTTTCCATTCTAAATAAGCAAAAGGCAATTCTGGATCGTCGCAAAGGACTTGCGGTTGATTCAAATCCAGTCCAAAGTTTATTGCCTTTGTTATCGCAAATTGAATCCCAAAAGAACCGCCAAGAACAAGAACTGCGGAAGATGGAAAGCCAAATTGAGGCAGTTAGAAATTATACGCAGCAGCAGCAAGATGTTCTCGCTAAGCAAACTCAGGAACATCAGCAACAAGAGCAATCAATTCGTGCAGCCGAAGCTCAACAGCAAGATCAGATTAGAGTTGTGGCTGAGTTGTTGGGGCAAATTAGCGCTCAGGAGCAGCTTTTACGTCCTGTGCAGGATATTGTGGACACGTTACGTCCGCAGTTAGAGGCGGCGGTTCAGGATTTGGGAGTTATGTCAAATGGTAATAGCTCCTCAAAAATTCTCACTGACTTACAATCCGTTATTCAGAGTTTAGTTTCTTCTTAAGAAAACTAAAACAAAAAAAGCAAAGATCCTACCTAGCGGGATCTTTGCTTTTTTTGTTTTAGTTTTTATTCTTCCACTTTAATTGAGAGGATTTTGTCACCACGACGAATTGCTTGTGCGACTTCGGTATCTTCTGTATAACCAAAAGCTGCGTATTGACCATCCAAAAATGATGCATCACCAAGGGTGATGAAAAATTGACTAGTAGCACTGTTAGGATCATTCGTGCGGGCCATTGAGAAAACACCTGCTTTGTTGTGCTTAATTACGGGCTTTTTACCACCAGTTAGGATGTTGCCAATGGTGGCTTCAGTATCGCCATCAGCCCAGATTTCGAGTTTGATGCGATCGCCTGATCCACCAGTACCATTACCAAGGGGATCGCCGCCTTGAATTACAAATCCTGGTTCGACACGATGAAAAGTTAGTCCATCATAAAAACCATGCTTGGCTAGGTCTACGAAATTTTTGACAGTGATTGGGGCGTGTTGATCGTCAAACTCAGCACGGATGGTTCCCTTAGCAGTCTCGATTACAGCACGGATCATAAGTAGACTTACCTAAAAGTTTTTGAAATTTAAATCAGCTTAAAGTATAGCAACCGCTAAGGTGGTTAAGATGCAAAAACTCAAAAGCAGTGGTAATTCATGAATTACCACTGCTTTTGTTTGTTTTTTATAGCGATGCTTGAATTAGTTCGCCCCATATCACCAATTCTTGGCTGGGAAGGGAGGAGGACATAAAACCCCAAGAATAGTAGCGGCGCAGAGCGCCGCTACTATTCTTGGGGTTTTAGAATTTGCATTTCTATAGTCAAAAACAGTGGAGTGGGGCTAAGCCCCACTCCACTGTTTTTGACAGAGAAGGAAGTAGTATGATGGAGTGATAGATCGGCTTTGAGGATCACATATAGTTATGGATAGCAATAATTTGCTCAAGCAGTTACTCATGCTTGGAGTTGGCACGACTTCGATGGTGCTAGAAAAAATAAAAGAAGCTAGTGAAGATTGGGTCAAAGATGGCAAAATCGATCCTGAACAGGCTTCAGAGATCCTCAATGATATTGCAAGCCGACTCAAGTCAGAACAGGGAAATCTGGAGACTTTAATTCAGCGGCAGATTCGTAATGTGATGCAAGATTTGGGTGTACCACGTCAAAATGAAATGGATGAATTGCGTGGGCGAATCGATCGCCTAGAGCGTCAGCTTCGCGAATTAGAAAATAAACAGTGGCGCTAATTAATGGAAGCTTCAGGGATTCTGTATTTGGTGGGTACGCCGATCGGTAATTTGGAGGATATGACTTTCAGAGCGATCGCGACGCTGAAACAGGTGGATTTAATTGCGGCGGAGGATACTAGACATACGGGGAAGCTGCTGCATCATTTTGGGATTGAGACTCCGCAGACAAGCTATCACGAACATAATGCTTTTAAGCGTGTCCCCGAACTAGTAGAAAAGTTGTTGCAAGGTATGGCGATCGCCTTAGTCACCGATGCAGGAATGCCCGCGATTTCTGACCCTGGGGTAGAACTTGTACAGGGTTGTATTGCAGCAGGAATTCGGATTGTCCCGATTCCTGTCGTCACCGCAGGGATTGCCGCATTAACGGCATCAGGATTAGCGACACAGCATTTTGGGTTTGATGGATTTTTGCCAACTGATAAAAAAGAAAAACGCGATCGCCTCGAAATTTTGCGATTAGAAACTCGCACGATGATTCTTTATGAATCGCCACATCGGTTATTGCGAACTCTCGAAGAGCTTGCCGAAAGTTTGGGAAGAGATCGTCGAATTGCGATCGCTAGAGAATTAACCAAATTACATGAGGAGTTTTGGCGCGGTTCCATCGAAGATGCGATCGCCCATTTTACGATTCAGGCTCCTAGAGGCGAATTTACATTGGTTTTAGAAGGAGCGAAAGCTCGTCTAAAACCTGCTTGGACAGAGGACGTAATTTTAAAAGAGTTGCAAAATTTGATTGATTCTGGTGTTTCGCGATCAGAGGCAAGCCGTCAATTAGCCGAACTAGCCGATTTACCACGCCGCCAAATTTATCAGCTAGCGCTGACGCTACAAGAATAAAATGTTGTGCTCGCACAACATTTTATTTTCTGCGGCGTAAAAAAGCTAATAGCTTCTCGAAGCCTTCGGGTAAGGGGGCAGTATTTTCAATTAATGCGCCTGAAACTGGATGGGTAAAGGTAAGCCGCCATGCATGTAGTGCTTGACCTGTAAGATATTGCGAAGTTTCCTTGTTTGGATATCCATAGACAGGATCGCCAGCGATCGCCCAGCCCATATATGCCGAATGCACCCGAATTTGATGGGTGCGCCCTGTTTCTAAATCAAACTTAACAAGCGTGTAATTTCCTAGACGCTCCTGAATTTGCCAATGCGTAATCGCTTTTCTGCCATCGGCAATGACTGCCATTTTTTTGCGATCGCTCTTGTGTCTAGCGATCGCAGCGTCAATTATGCCTGATTCACCCTTGGGTACGCCGCGCACAATGCCTAGATATTCCCGTCGCGCTGTTTTTGCTTGAATCTGGGCTTGTAAATCTTGATGAGCGCGATCGCTCTTGGCAACCACCATTACGCCACTGGTATCTTTATCTAAACGATGCACAATCCCTGGGCGCTGAGTTCCATTTATCCCCGACAGCTCTGTGCAATGTGCTAAAAGCGCATTCACTAGAGTCCCATCGCTATGTCCCGCCGCAGGATGGACGACTATTCCCGCAGCTTTATTAATTACAATTAAATGTTCATCTTCGTACAAAACATCTAGGGGAATTTCTTGGGCAACGATATCAAGGGGCGTTGCGTCGGGAGTAATTAGCTGAATGCGATCGCCTGCTTTGATTAAATCCTTTTTGTTATTACAAAGAACGTCATTAACGGTGACATAGCCTTCATCAATTAATGCTTGTACTCGCGATCGTGATAGTTCGGTGAGGTGATGAGCTAAGAAGCGATCAATTCGCTCAGATTTAATCAAATCTGTCCCGACTTTAATCAAGTTAGTATTATTATTCGCTGTAGGAATGATTTCTAGATTCATATCAAATTTGATTGTACATGTAAAAAGGAAAATCGACCGCTACGCGGTCGATTTTCCTTTTTTTGTTTTTGATTACGCCAAGTTTGTTAATTGATATTTTGAAAGGCAGCGAAGGGGAGAGCCGCTGCGATCGCTTTAGGAACTGCTCCAGTTAGAGTCTTAACTGCCATATCCCATAACTTCGCAGGTTCAAGATCAGCACCGATCATTTGCCAGATCCGCATTAGCTCCTCGGTATGAAGGCGATTATCTTCGGTAAGAGCTAACAAAATGCGGCGGCGGATATATGCACCATCCTTGGAAGTCAAGAATTTCAATCCCATACTTGCAGTCGGGATAATGTCAAAATCACTATCGGATTTTGCGATCGCCAATAAATTCTCCAATCTTGCCCATTGGAACTTATCATCTTTAAACAAAATGCCAACTAATCTTTGACGCAGACTTTCTGATTCATCAGTGAGCAACCGTCTCGCTACATAGGGGTAGGCAACCTGCACAATCTGAAATTCTGGATTTAGGCTCAGAGCCACACCTTCTTGGGTAATTACAGAACGAATGATGAGTGCAAACTTGGCAGGTAAACAGAATGGATAGTCATACATCACTTTCGAGAAGCGATCGGTCACAACTTTAAAGTTGAAGTCTTTCACTTTCTCGGACATGATATCGCCTAAAACTGATTCGAGAGCGTTGACAATTGGCTTCATCTCGATGTCAGGTTGCAGGAATCCCAGTCTTACATAGTCTTGTCCCAGCTCGTCGTAATCCTTATTCAGCAAGTGAACGACTGAATCAACTAACTGCTCTTTGGTGGTGAGATCTAATTGATCCATCATGCCAAAATCGATATATGCCATCTTTCCATCGTAGGTGGCGAAGAGATTACCAGGGTGAGGATCGGCGTGGAAAAAGCCAAATTCTAGAAGTTGACGTAAACCAGACATAACGCCAATTTTTACGAGATTGTCTGTGTTTAGTCCTGCGGATTTAATTTGGTCGATTTCAGTGAGCTTGATGCCATTAATCCATTCCAGTGTTAGGACTCGATGGGTGCTGAACTGACGATAAATTGATGGAACTTTGACATCAGGATCGTTTTTGAAATAACCAGCGAAACGCTCGGCGTTGGTTGCCTCATGAACGTAATCGATTTCTTCAAATAGCTTTAAGCCGAACTCATCGACGATCGCTTCTAAACTATTACCTAAGTTAAGCGGCAAAAGTGGTCCCAGCCATCCTGCAATGCCACGCATGATGTAGAGATCGAGGGTGAGTGTAGGCACTAAGGCTGGACGTTGTACCTTGACGGCTACTTCTTCGCCAGTGTAAAGCGTGGCTTTATAAACCTGTCCTAAACTTGCTGCCGCGACTGCGTCTTCAGAGATGATGCGATAAACTGCATTTACGGGTTTGCCTAGCTCTGACTCAATAATTGCAAAAGCTTGTTGGTTAGAAAAAGGCGGTAACTGGTCTTGCAGTTTCGTTAGTTCTTCTAGGAAATCGATCCTCACCAAGTCAGGTCTTGTCGATAGTGCTTGCCCGACTTTGATATAGGTGGGGCCAAGAGCGGTAATGATGCGGCGTAACTGCTCGGCTAGCTTAGGCTGACTGACTGTGTTGCCTGTCAAGACATCCCAGCCAAAGGCGAGACCAAAGCTCAATGCAAAATAAATTATTTTGAAAATACGTGCGATCGCTAACCAAGGACGACGACCGTAATATTCGGCATTGGCTTTTGCGTCGTAGCGATTTAGCTGTTCGAGGGGATGCTGACTCACGCTGATAAATACCTTTTGTATATCCCATTCAACCTACCAGTATACAAAAATACATAATATATTTGTAATAATTTTTAAAGAGTTGCCATAATTGGGGCAAAGGGCTATTTTAATTGCTCGACATTCGATGCTCGATAAACTTAGACTGTAGACCAGTCTTCGATTGATAGACTTTGGATCTGTCCAAAATCTTTTGCATTGCGTGTAATTACGGTGGCGTTGATAGATAAAGCGATCGCGGCAATTCTTAAATCTCTCGTACCCAAACGTCTAAATTGGCGACGTAAAATCTCAAACTGATGATAAGCGCTAATGTCAAAACTCACTCTCTGTATAGTTTAGAAGAAATCTAAAGCTTTCTCAAACTCTGAATAGGCTAACAGTAGTCTTGATGATTGTGCTGCTTGGCTATGTTTATTAATTTCACTAAGCCATCCTTGGCAAATCTCTTCAGCCGTTATGACTGAGATGGCAAGGTTTTCTGGATCAGTTTGAAATACGCGATCGCAAATTAGAGCATTGCCTTTAAGAAATAAAGAAGCATGATCGGTATCAAGTATCAGTAAACTCAAGCGATTTTTCCCTCTTCATAGTCAGTTGCCGTCTGTGAATCGAGTTCATGGCGGTGAGATTCAATGTTGGTTAATACGGAGTCAAATAGCTGACTGTCCTTGTAAATTCCTGCAAACTTTCGCCAAGGATGTTCAGATTTGGGGATTTCTAGTTCTAAGGATATGACTTCATTCCCCAATAAATTTGCAGTAATTAATCGATCTAATTCAGAAATAGCTGAGTTGCGATCGCTGCTAGTAACGCTATATTCTGGCAGCCCTAATACTCTGGCGCTGACCTTGCCATCTTTCTCGTTTTTGACTAAGACATTAATAGATAGCTTAGTTTGTCCATTCAGCAGTTTAGTGTTCATAAAATTTACCTGTGGCGATCGCATTGGTTACGATGATTAATATTATGACACTTTCAATTGTTCGGCTTCAGCGAGGATGGGGTTGAGTCCGAACCATGTGCCGAGTTCGTCGAGATACTCGAAGACAAAGAGACTGCGAAGGAGGGTTTGATAGCCTTCTTCACCGACTACGGCTTTTTGAGCCTTGACTTGTTGCAGAAGTTCCCATTCATTGGCAGTGATCGCTCTGACGAGGGAATCGCGTTGGGTGGCGATCACTTCTTCGAGGGTGTCGCGATCGATGGGTGGGTCTTGTTTTTGGAGGCAGCCGTAGAGGAGAACGAGGAGGTTGCGAACGTGACCGCCACTGACGGTGCAGAGCCGATCGCAAGTTTCTTGATTTTCAAATACTTGGTCGAGATATTGGGCGCGTTCCTCTGAGGACAGATCGGGAAAAGCACGGGCGAGAACCATGTCGCGTAAGAGGTGGATGCCTTCGGTGTGGAGTTGGTTGTCGCGATTTTTGACGCGCACCATTGGTAGGACTTTGGGTGCGCCGCCGAAGCGATCGCTGAGTGGTGCGATCGAGTTAGAGAAGTTGAGGACGAGGGGGGTGGTGTAGACGATGTGGCAATGGAATTGACGGAGTTTTTCGCCGCGTGTGACGAAGATATATTCGGCTTGGTTGCGTTCTTTGGTGTTTTCGAGGCGATCGAGGCTATCGACGATGGCAACTATCCCTTTTTGTCCGCGTTCTTGGAGTGCCTTGTTGGCGGGTTCGAGGAGTTCTTTGTTGATGAGTTCTAGTAGGTTATCGGTTTGGGGTTCGAGGTGTTGGCGCAGTCGGGCGCGTGCGTCGGGGTTGCCTTTGAGTTTGGCGCTAAATTTGCCGATGCCGAGGAGGTCGGCGGAGACTTCACCTGTGGTGCTGGCGGAGACTTTGCCAATCAGGGGAATGTTCCCTTCGCCTGAGATGCTGACATCACTTTGGAGGACGCTCCAAGTTTTTTGGAGGAGTCCCTGAAAGCCTGTGGGATTAAGTTCGATTTTTGCGGCGGTGAGACTTTTACCGATCTGGCGGGCGACGGTGAGGAGGATGTCGGATATGTCTACGTCGGTCATAACGAGGTCTTCGCTGGAGTCGAGATAGACGACGTGAAAGCCTTCGCGTTCGAGTTCGTATTTGAGTTTGCCGAGTTCGGTGGATTTGCCGCAGCCGATGTGTCCTGTAAAGAGTTGGTGGCTGCGATCGTCGCTACGGGTAATGGTGCGATAGAGTTCGTCGATGAGGCTGACGGTTTTGCGTTTGCCGCTTCTGGCTGCGGTGAAGTCGATGTAGTAGCTGCGGTCTGTTTCGTTGGAGACAATGAGGGTTTTGTTGGGGTTGCAAGCTTTGAAAAATTTGAGAGGGTCGAAGGTCATGGGTTTATGGATGGGTGAACTTTGGCTTCGGTTTGATGTGTTTAGCCCCCTAAATCCCCCAATTCTGGGGGACTTGAAGAGTTTGGATTTATCTTGTTCCCCCCAGAATTGGGGGGCTAGGGGGGCTAGATAGTTCAATCATGGGAAGAACTCTATTTGAGCGAATTTAGCAATTTGGAGCAGGACGTTTGATAAATCATTAATCACTTCTTCGTTGGTAAATCTGAGAACGTGATAACCAAAGGTTTGTAGTTCATCTGTTCGTGCTTGATCGTAGGATTGTTGTTGACTATGAATGCCACCATCGACTTCTATTACCAATTTGGCGCTAGGACAATAAAAGTCAACGATAAATCTTCCAACAGGATGCTGACAACGAAATTTAAGTTGACCGATTTTTCGTCCTCGCAATGATTGCCACAATATTTCTTCAGCAGGTGTTAACTGTTTCCGTAAGCGACGGGCAGATTCTTCGATCTCTCTTGTAGTACCACGAATTCGATTAGAGCTTTTCATATTTTCTCAAATACCTTCTTAATCTCTCTTACCGATAAAAATGGAGGAGAGAAGGGTTAGGTTTCCATTTTTTAGGAAGTTGAAGGAGGTCTTGGGTGGAGGGATGCCTTCACAGGCGGTTTTGGCGCGTTGGCGGAGTTTGCGGTCTTCTTCGGGGATGGTGCGATCGTTGCTGAGGGAGGCGAAATCCCGCAGATGCTCACATATTGCTGAGAGCGAATGATCAAGATTGAGATCCCATAACGTTATTAGTCCATCTGTATTACCCGTAAGAATACTCTTGCCGTCAGGTGTAAATGCCAAGCTAGAGACAGTATATTGAGGATTTCGACGCTCACGCTCTTCTTGACGCTCTTGATCTTGACGCTCTTGATCTTGACGCTCTTGATCTTGACGCTCTTGGAATGTATGCAGCAAGCGACCGTCAAGGCTCCACAATTTTGCCGTGTCATCTTTGCTGCCAGTGAGAATGGTTTTTCCG
This sequence comes from Pseudanabaena sp. lw0831, assembly GCF_016584665.1. Classification (GTDB taxonomy): domain Bacteria; phylum Cyanobacteriota; class Cyanobacteriia; order Pseudanabaenales; family Pseudanabaenaceae; genus Pseudanabaena. The sequence continues at coordinate 1,138 of NZ_BBJB01000057.1, read as the reverse complement.
TCGGGCGCAAACGCTACATTAGTGACGTAATCTTGGTGACCTTGAAAGGTTGTTTGCAATCTGCCATCAATGCTCCACAACTTCGCCGTGTTATCCCTGCTACCCGTGAGAATGGTTTTTCCATCGGGCGCAAACGCTACACTAAAGATAGTATCTTGGTGACCTTGAAAGGTTGTTTGCAATCTGCCATCAATGCTCCACAACTTCGCCGTGTTATCCCTGCTACCCGTGAGAATGGTTTTTCCATCAGGCGCAAACGCTACGTTATCGACGGAATCTTGATGCCCCTGAAAGGTTTGCAATAATCTACCATCAATGCTCCATAACTTCGCTTCATCCCCGCTAACTGTAAGGATGGCTTTCCCATCGGGTGCAAAGGCAATTTTATCGACAGGACGTTGGTTTTCACTCTGAAAGGTTTGCAATAATCTACCATCAATGCTCCATAACTTCGCCGCCTTCTCTCCACCTCCAATCAAATCCCCACTACCTATGAGAATGCTCTTGCCATCTGGCGCAAAGGTAACGCTATTGACATCAGACCGATACCGTTGAAAAGTTTGTAATAATCTGCCATCAATGCTCCACAGATTCAAATTACTATCTGTAACGCTAGTGAGAATACTCTTGCTATATTGCTTGATTTTTATCATAGATACATTTCTTTCATATCTACTCCCAGCGAGAATGCTCTTACCATCGGGTGAAACCGCAACGCTAATGATAGAATTTTTAGGATTTTGAAAGGTTTGCAATAATCTACTATCAGTACTCCATAACTTTGCAATACTATTCCCTCTCCCTCTGCCACTGAAAGAGTTAATTCCACCGTTCGTTAGAAGGCTCTTGCCATCAGGCGCAAAAGCAACGCTAAAGATAGATACACGCTCTCTAAAGGTTTGCAACAAGCGTCCGTCTATGCTCCACAACTTCGCTGTATTATCACTACTGCCCGTGAGAATAGTTTTTCCATCGGGCGCAAAGGCGACGCTCGTGACACGAGATTCTTGGAAGGTTTGCAACAAGCGTCCGTCTATGCTCCACAACTTCGCCGTTCCATAAGTATTTATTCCATCTCCCCGCAGCACTGCCCCACTCCCCGTGACTACGCTCTTGCCATCGGGCGCAAAGGCGACGC